>CALHUI010000013.1 GCA_938039675.1 uncultured Cytophagales bacterium | reverse complement strand
TAACAGTTCCGCTGATTTGCCTGTCCTGTGCAAATGCAGCCAACGCTAAAAATAGCGTGTACAAGCTAAAAAGTACTACTCTTTTCATTTGTAAAACATTAATTTGATAAATAATCGCTTAAATAGACGAGAGTTAATAATAAAAAAACGGGCAAATTTTCTTATAGCCGGGCAATAATTTTATTGGTGGCTCAGCAGGTTCTCAAATAACTGCACGTAACGCTCTTTCTGCGACTTTTGCGAATAAAATTCCCATACTGTTTGCTTACCTGCTTCACCAATTTGCTTCCTGAGTGCTTCATTTTCTATCAGTAATGAAAGTTTTTCCACCCATTCATCGGTAGTAGCTGCCAAAAATCCATTTTCGCCGTCGCGAATGATATCTTTGTTAATTCCCACAGGTGCAAGAACGGCAGGGATGGCAAGGCTCATGTAGGTAAGCCCCTTGAAACCACATTTGCCGCGCGTCCACTCATTGTCGGGCAAAGGCATAATACCGATGTCTATCTCACCGAGTTCTTCCAATTCTGTATCAGGATGCCATGCCACACCTTGTATGCTAAGGGCTGCATGTTTGTAGCGGCTATCGCCAATGAGCTTAAAACGCACCTTTTCACCATATTTTTTTTTGATTTCGAGCAATGCCGGAATACCGTACTCAAAATGTTCAATTGTGCTGAAACTACCTGTCCAGCCGATGACAACTGCCTGATTGCTTTTTTTATACATAGCTCTTGCTTGCGCAAAGCGCGGATTTTCCGGATAAAAAGTTGTGGTGTCCAAAGTAGTAGGAATAATCGCTACACATGGGTTGAACCGACGTGCATAGTCGGCCAGATAAGTATTTCCGACGATAACCAAATCGCTTCGGCGAATAATTTCATCAATTTTTCTTGCATTTTTTAACCATGTAAACATTTTATTTCCTTCCGAAACAACCGGCAGCCATATGGCATCATCAAAATCAACAATCATTTTTACTCCTGACCACTTAAATAGCTTTTCAAAAATTGTCAGGCGTGTAAAGTGTGCCTCGCGATATAAAAAGACGATGTCATATTGCTTGATGCGCCACCAATCATACAGCCGAATCCACAAGCTATTCAGCATGATGCGCAGCTTACCTATATAATTACCTGCGGCATAGAAAACAGCATCGTCTTGCGGCGTTGGCAGCAGTGGTGAAATGTCATAGCTGAAACCTGCCTCTGATAAAGCCTGCAAATATTGCTCAAAGCGAAATCGCTGTCCGGGTGAACGTCCAAGCCGATGATTGACCGCAAAAAGTATTTTAGGAGACTTTTTCATATGATTTCAACATCTTTTCGGCTAAATTTCGTCTCCTTTTCTTGTTTTTTTCTAAAATAATCATCAAAGCAGATAAGTAAAAAGGCATCATAGGAATTTTATAGCGCACTAAAGTACCAAAATTGCCCGATGTTACACCCACTGCAAAGGCAAAGCCAATGGAAAACACCAGTGCAGCAAATACAAAATACTCTGTTAATATAGTACTAACGGTTTTTTTAATACCTACTTTGTACAAAATGCGCAGTGTCAAAAAAATAAAAACAGTGGCCTCCAATGCTGCTACGAGTTGTACAGGGCTTCGGGCTTCCCATAAAAAGGGACGGAATAGTGTAACAGCAATTCCTTTGGGCGCATAACTGACCAAACTGCCCAAAGAACCGTCAAATTCAGGGATTTCATAGGCAGAACCTTGTCCCTCTGCCTGTTGGTAAAGATATTTAGCTGTAACTTCTGCTTTGGTAGTAATATTATCAATACTATAAGCTGTATCACTGGTCAGTTTGAGGACTGCAAATAAACCGAGTGTGCCGCTTATCAGAACCAGAAAGGGTACAGAAAGTGCTTTTGCAAAACCCGAGCGCATGCTGTCGCGAAAGTGCAAAAACCACCAAAGCATGAGCGCGGGAATCAGGCAGTAAACAATGTAAATTTTGATGGAAACAACTAAAAACAAGCCTAAACCGCCAATCAGCAGATTTCTAACCATTTTTTCGCGGCGGATAATACCAAAATAAAACCCGTAAACCACAAGCCCCATACCGCCAAAGGTTACACTGTCTTTCATTAGACCCGACCCCCAAAAAATAATCGAAGGAACAAATAAAATAGCTAATGCAAGCGCACGACGGTAAGCCGGGTAAACATGCACAATTGCCAGATAAAAAGCCCAATTGCCTAAAAAGCTGAAAGTAGCAAAAATCAGGGCTGTGGCAGAATACACACTCCCTGTCAATAAATTGGCAACACTTGCTAATCGTAACAGAAAATAGGTGTCTACATCCTTGCGATAATAAAACATATTCATTGCAAGATAGGGGAATGTTTCAGGGTCATATTCTAACGGCCCGAAAACCAACTTGAAAAATGCAACGGGATTTTCGTAGAAGCTACGGGTAATGTAACGACTCAAGACATGGTACAATTCCGTATCGCCACCGCCATAGTAGAAAAAATAAATCAGCCCAAGAGAAATAGCACCTACAAACTTGAGCAACAGCGCAGGAATGAAAGGACTTCGCAAATGAGGTGGCGCCATCTGCTTGCGCAACGAATACATAAGCAAGAACAGTATTGTGCCGCAAATAGGCGTTACTAACAAGTCTTTAAACTCCATTAGTCGGCAATCATTTGTTCAAACTCTATCTCGGAAATAATTTTTACGCCCAGTTTTTCGGCTTTTTCCAATTTGGCAGGGCCCATACCATCTCCAGCCAACAAAAAATCGGTTTTGGAAGACACTGACCCAACATTTTTGCCGCCGTGTCGGCTAATAAGCTCTTTAAGTGCTTCACGTTCGTATTTTTTGAACACGCCTGAAATGACAAAGGTTTTACCGGCCAATTTATCGCTTAACATCTCGCTACCGCCGGAGGTAGCCAACTGCACACCGGCTGCCCGCAGGCGTTCTACACAGGCGCGATTATCTGCATCGGCAAACCAAGCCAGAATACTATCGGCAATTTTTTCGCCAATCTCGGGAACATTAATTATTGTTTCCTTGTTAGCTGCTGCCAGCGCATCTATATTCTTGAAATAGTCTGCCAATTTTTCGGCAACCGTTTCGCCCACAAAGCGAATGCCTAAGCCAAATAACACACGGCTAAAAGGTTGATTTTTAGAGGCTTCTATACCATTTATAATGTTTTGCGAAGACAGTTCCTTAAAACCTTCCAATGCTAAAATATCTTCCTGCTTAAGTTGGTACAAATCGGCAGGTGTGCGAATCATCCCTTTCTCAAAAAACAAATCAACGGTTTTGCTGCCAATGCTGTCAATATTCATGGCTTTTCTGCTAATGAAATGTTCAATTTTGCCTTTTAATTGCGGCGGACAGCCTTTTTCATTGGGGCAATAGAAAGCCGCTTCGCCAGGATTGCGCACCAATGATGTATTGCATTCGGGGCAGTTTTTGATAAAACGTATTTGCTGTGCACCGGTTTTGCGCTTGCCGATATCTACCCCTGTAATTTTTGGGATAATCTCACCGCCTTTTTCAATGAAAACGGTATCTCCTTCGTGCAAATCCAAACGGGCAATTTCATTGGCATTGTGCAGCGATGCCCGCTTGACGGTTGTTCCTGCCAACTTAACGGGACGCAAGTTGGCAACAGGTGTAACCGCTCCTGTGCGGCCTACCTGATAGCTGATGGAAAGCAGTTCGGTTGCGGCACTTTCGGCTTTGTATTTATAGGCAATTGCCCATCGCGGACTTTTGGCCGTAAAACCCAACTCTTCTCGCTGAGCATAGCTATTAATTTTAATAACAACCCCGTCCGTATCTACCGGCAAATGTTCGCGCTTGGTAGCCCATTCTTTTATAAATGCAAAAACTTCTGCCAAATTGCTGCACTTGCAGTAATGCGGGGATACTTGAAAACCAATTTTTTTTAAATAATCCAATGATTCTGTATGTGTGGCAAAAGGATTTTCTTCGCAAAGTAAATCGTAGATATATGCGTTAATTCTGCGTTTGGCAACAACGGCAGAATCCTGCATTTTCAGCGTTCCCGATGCAGCATTGCGCGGATTTGCCAAATAATTCAACAGTTTTTTACCTTCTTTTTCCCGCTTTTCGTTCTCTTCGGCAATTTCTTCGTTAAGGCTGTCAAAAACTTCTCTGCTCATAAATCCTTCGCCACGCACTTCAAATTCTTTTGGCAATTTGTCTGCCTGAACGCGCAGAGGTAAAGTGCGTATGGTTTTGATATTGGGCGTAATATCATCCCCTTGCTCGCCGTCGCCACGCGTAACTCCCTGTACCAGCAAACCGTCCCGATAGGTCATACTCAGCGCAACCCCATCCCATTTAAGTTCACAAACATATTCAAATATCTGATTACCAAGCAGTTTTCGCACACGCTGGTCAAAGTCAATCAGTTCACCTTCGCTGTATGTATTGCTCAGCGAAAGCATCGGGTATTTATGCCTGACTTGTACAAATTCTTTTGTTATGGTGCCTCCTACGCGTTGTGTGGGTGAATCGGGCAAAGCAAATTCAGGATATTGTTTTTCCAACGCCTCCAATTCTTCCAGCAAGTTATCAAATTCATAGTCGCTAATCTCCGACACGCTGTCATGGTAGTAGCGGTGGTTGTAGTAATGTATTTTTTCGGATAGTTCTGCTATCCGTTTTTGTGCCTGTTCTGTTGTCATATAGATTGGCGATATTGTTTCCATTGTTCGGCTCCTGCATCTACCCAGGTCCAAAAGTCGTCTGCTGCATATATGCGGGGCTCTGAGTGGCGCAGCACATGCCGAAAGTTTCTTAAATAGTCTTCAGATTGTACAAGGGCAAAAATATAGTAAAACACGTCGGTTTTACTGATGCTTCGCAAGGGCGCATCAAAATCGGGGCAATCGAAAAAGGTACTAATTGATGCAATAGCCGCCGCCTGCCGCTCAAACCACTGCCGAAGCATCGCCATACTATCTTTATCCAATGCTGCCCTTTCCCCCATTCGCTCAAATTTTCGCTCAATTTCACCGAATAAACGCGCAATACTTGCAAATTGCTTTGCCAATGTAAAATCAGGTTTTTCAATTTTTTTGATAAACTGTAAAGCGTCTTTACTTTCAGACCATTGAACCCAGCGGCGCAACTCCTGCCCCAATTCAGGATGTACACGGCACTGCTGCAACTCGTCCGTATCGATTAGTTCTTGTGCGGTTTCAGCAAGTAAGGCGCGCGCTTGTTCGTACTGTTCTTCAAAGTTATAATGCTGTTTCAGGTACTCGCGGGCGGTATCCGTAATCGCTGCCGAAACATCTTCCGGAAACTCATCAAATTTTATAAGTAGTTGATTGTCAGATTTAACTATCCGAAACTTGACATCCAGTGCTTCCGAAAGCGGCATCCCTTCAAAAAACGGGCGTTCGGACGCTGCCAACCAATTGCTTTCGGCATTAATGAGTAATTTCTCGGGTGGCTGCTGCCCATTAGTGAAAAACTCGCGAACCTTGCCTGCGTGTTGCAAAGCAATAATGAGTAAGTAATCAGCTTCAGGTAAACGATAAGCGCGTATGTTATCAAAATTATTCACCAGATATTCTCGCAAAGACTGCCATTTGTGCCCTGTAAGGAAGTTGCTGCCTACCGACAAATAAATAGCCCCCTTGGGGAGCAGCAAGCGTTCCAAAGCCTGCAACCACGCCACTAAAAAATTTTTGCCACTATAAGTGCTTATCGGCAAATGATGCCTGTAAGGCAGCGCTGCAACAATTACAGGATATTTTTTTGCAGCTACCCGACGCACCACTGCCTCATTGGCAGTCATTGGACGAAACAAATCGGGTTGCGTGAGTTCATAAACAAACAGCGGAGAGGCAGCTATATCAGCCAATCCGATGTTGGGCTGCTCTGTGGCGGTCAATTGCGCCGCTACTTGTATATAGTTCTGAACCGACGTGCAGACGATTTCAGGTGCGGCATCTGCTCTCTGCCAAGGCACAGTATTTACAAAAAGTGCCTGCGACAAACTGCATGGAAAGGGAACTTTTATGCGTTCGTTTATCGCTTTGGGCAATGCAGGCACAATATTTCCCATTGTCAGAATGTCAGCCGCATCTGCAAACAAAGGTGTAGTTGCTAAGTCATACAACGCTGCCTGCATAGTCTGCAAAATATCACCGGCCAGGCGATTGGTCAGCGAAGGGTGCAAACAGACGCGCAGCATCTCACGGAAAAACAAGAATTTTTTCCGCTTGCCGGCATCGGCATTGCTCCAATAAGCCGTATCCCTGAAATCCACAGTTGAAAACACGTTGTTTTTGTATGAAAAATCCCTAAGGACTGACGCCCTCAGGGATAAAGTTTAACTTAAATATCTGCAACCTGCGTTATGCAAAAGCAGGAATGCCGGTAATTTCTTTACCAAGAATGAGCAGGTGAATATCGTGCGTACCCTCATAGGTAACTACAGATTCCAGATTCATCATGTGGCGCATAATGCTGTATTCGCCCGTGATACCCATGCCTCCCAAAATCTGACGGGATTCGCGCGCTACTTCCAGCGCCATTGTCACATTATTGCGCTTAGCCAATGAAATTTGAGCAGTAGTAGCCTTGCCTTGATTCATTAGCACACCCAGTCGCCATGCCACCAACTGCGCTTTGGTAATTTCGGTAAGCATTTCTGCTAATTTTTTCTGCACCAATTGAAAAGATGCAATTGGCTTACCGAACTGAATGCGCTCCATAGCATAACGACGCGCTGTTTCGTAGCAGTCCATGGCAGCACCAATAGCACCCCATGCAATACCGTAGCGTGCAGAGTCAAGGCACATCATAGGTGCACCTAAACCGCTCTTATTGGGCAGCAGGTTTTCCTTAGGCACTTTTACATTGTCAAAAACCAACTCGCCCGTAATACTTGCGCGAAGACTCCATTTGCCATGTGTAATGGGCGTACTGAAACCTTCCATGCCGCGTTCTACAATCAGGCCATGAATTCTGCCTTGCTCGTTTTTCGCCCAAACCACCGCAATATCGGCTTCGGGAGCATTGCTAATCCACATTTTTGCACCATTCAACAGATAGTGGTCGCCCATATCTTTGAAGTTGGTAGTCATGCCCGAAGGGTTAGAACCATGGTCTGGTTCAGTCAGCCCGAAACAACCCAGATATTCGCCTGAACCTAACTTAGGCAAATACTTTCTGCGTTGCTCTTCGCTACCGAATTTGTAGATGGGGTACATCACCAGCGAACCTTGCACGGAAGCCGTAGAACGCATACCGGAATCGCCGCGCTCAATCTCTTGCATAATGATGCCGTAGGAGATATAATCTAAGCCGCCGCCGCCATATTCCACAGGAATTGTAGGGCCGAAAGCACCTATTTCGCCGAATTTTTGAACAATAAATGAAGGAAATATATTGCGTTGTGCACAATCTTCAATTATAGGGCTGATTTCACGCTTCACAAAATCGCGGATGCTTTGACGAATCATGCGATGCTCGGGCGTAAGCAAATCATCTACGCCATAGAAGTCCGGATGCTCAAACAAATCAGGAGCATTTTTACGCTGAATGGTGTCTAATAAATTTTCTGCCAAGAAAGTATCCATCACTTGCAGATTGATTAAAGGGTTGTTGTTTATTTTTTATTCACAGTGCTTACTAAGGCACGAAGTTGTGAGCGCAGTTTATCCAACTGATTTTCGGCGGCATCTATCTTCACTTGGAAATCGCGGCGCAGTTTATCTGCTGTTTTGGAATTGGCAAAGAAATCCAGATTGTTTTTCCACAGCGAAATATCGTTTTCCATAGCCGCAATCTTTTTGCGAAGAGCCTGCTCCTGCTTGGCTATAATTCTTCCGACATCAGGATTGCCTTCCAAGGATTGGAGTTGCAGTTGGAACTTGACTTTTTCACGTTCTTCTTCTGGCATATCCAAATTTTTCAGGAAAGAAGTGACAGCATTATCCAAACGGTCAGCTATTTTCTCCACCTGATTGCGCGGTACGAACCCAATGGCTAAGAATGACTTATGTAACTCTTCCAACTTGGCAAGGTCGGTTTCTTTAGCTGCTGCTAAGGCTTCTATCTGTTCGCAAATGGCGCGTTTCTTTGCCAGATTGGTATCAAACTCTTTTTCCCGGGCCTGAGATTTGTTGCGCTTGCGCTCAAAGAAATAGTCGCAGGCAGCCTTAAACCGCTGATAGACAGCTTCACGTTGCGATTCGGGCACAGAACCGATTTTTTTCCATTGCTCTTGCAGTTTTTTTAATGTAGCTGTTACAGCTTCCCACTCGTTGCTGTCTTTTAGTGCTTCTGCCTGACGGCACAACTCTATTTTTTGGCTTAGGTTTTCTTGGCGTGTTTTTTCTAAACGGTCAAAGAACCGACCTTTGGCTGCAAAAAACTGCTTAAAGTTGCTCCAAAACTGTTTGTTGATATCTTTTGCCACCTCTTTCGGCGCAGGGCCTATTTTTTCCCACTCTGCCTGCAACGCCATAATTTCTTTAGTCTTGGCATTCCATTCGGTAATGCGGTCGGAGTTGAATTCGGCAAAAGGCTCGATTTTTATGCACAGCGCCTGTTTTGCTTTCATGTTTTCTTCCAAGGTGCGGCGCATCTCTTCAGAGGCTTTGCGCTTGCGCTCATAGATAGCATCGGCAGCTACCTTAAAGCGCTGCCAAATGGCCTCTTGCTGGTCTTTGGGCACAGGGCCTACCGACTTGTACTCCTCTTTCAGTTTATTGAGTACAGATATAGCCGCATTGATATTATCACTGGCGGCAAGAGCTTCGGCTCTCTCGCAAATTTCCTGCTTGGCAGCCAAGTTTTTACGACGATCTAACTCAATCAGTTCTATCTCAATGCTCTTTTGGCTGTAGAAACGATCTAAAAGAGCATTATAAGTGCTGTAAAGGGCATCAGCTTGCTGAGGAGACACAGGTCCTATTTCCTTCCACTTTTGTTGGAGTTCTTTTAACTTATCCAAGCTGCCTTTGCCTGTATCGCCGCCTTCTACTAATGCTTTAATTTGTTGTAAAATTGCATTTTTATCATCATAATTTTTTTGACGACGTTTTTCCAGCTCATCGTAATACTTTGCCTTTCTATCTTTTAATGCCTTATAGTTAGCATAAAACTTGTCAATCAGGGCATCAGATTTAAACTCAAAAGCATCCTGCTCGCCACCTTCTGCCAAAAACTTTTGCAGTGCTTCTTCACGCTCTTCTTTGTTGATGCGATCAACTTCCACTTTCATCAGTCGGAGAATCTCATCAACTTTTTTGAAATTATTTTCATCAAATAATTTCGCAGAAGCTTCTACAAACTGCTCTTTGGTATATTGTGAGAAGTCCTGTTCGCCCATCATATCCAAATCATGCTCATACTCCTCAGAGGCATGTTCGTCATGGATAGAAATTTCATCGGACGTTAGGGAGTGTTCTTCCTGAGAAGGAACTGGCGCTAATGCTTCTTGTTGATTAAGCTCAGAGGCTTCGTTACGGTTTTCGATTGGGTCAATCATGCTTAAGTTAAAGAGACTGCATACCTTGCAAAGGTAGCAATTTCGCTTTAATTCAAACGCGGGTCTTCAGGAAAATTTGAATAAGCGCGGTACTTGCCTCCCATATTTTTTAATATGGTCTGCCACATTTTATCGGTAGGCCACGTAAAAAGTCCCTCAATGGACTCGCGATAGATAATCCATGAGTTTTGCTCGATTTCGCCTGCCAACTGGCGAGCAGCCCAGCCACTATAGCCTACAAAAAAACGACAGTTGGAAGGATTCAGCTGACGCAGATTGCTGTAATGACTCATTTGCTCAATGTCTCCGCCCCAGTAAATGCCGTCTTTAACAGGAAGGCTTCCTTCGATGTCGGAAAATGTATGGATAAAGTGTAAAGTATTTTGCTCAACCGGGCCTCCTATGTATATTTTTTGGTCTATATCAAACATTTCTACTGCCTCGTTCACAGCAAGTGAAGTGGGTTTGTTCAAAATCAAACCAAAAGAGCCTTTTTCTTCACTATGTTCGCAAAGAAGTACTACCGTCCGCTCAAAATTTCCATCCGGCAAAAAAGGTTCTGCAATGAGTATATTTCCCTTAGATACGGTATTGCTGGTGTTCAGTTTGTCGGTAAAAATCATTGGCTTACCTCAATGTTACTTTGTGCCATAAACTATAAATTGATTGGGAAAAAACAAAAACTTTCCTGCATACATTTGTTACAGGAAAGTTTCACGGTACTCTGCAAGATGAAAGCTCGTTCTAAAAAATACCGTTAGCGATTAACTGCCTGAATATCAGAGGTGCTGCTCAAATCGAGCACACTGAGTTCGGCAAGTTTGAAGGGGTCGCGGTAGTCGTATTGGGTAATTTTATTGCCGCCTACCATCATTAATATTTTGCGGTGATTGTTGGGAATGACATCGTAGGTTTGAATGTTGGTGAAATGTGCAATCTGTTTGATTGCCCGCGGATTGCTTGCGTCAAAGGCTTTCAGCCCGTCGCGACCGTCGCAAATAAACAGCAGTCCGTTGTCAATACCCAAACCGTGCGGATTGGTCATGGGGTAGGTGCGTACTTTTTGCGGACGCGAAGGGTTGCTGATGTCTATGACATCTAACTGGTTCACGTTGCCGCCGCAATCGCTGCCGTTGCGCAAGGTTACGTATGCATATTGCCCTTCTACGACAACAGGGTCGCAACTGCGCACGTGGCGATACGTTCCCTCCAACTGCGGGCGGGTGCGTTCGGTCGCATTGAAAATATACATACCTGATTGCGAACCTACAAAAAGGCGGTTTTCATAGCCAAAAAGGGTTTCAATATCGCTATTGACAGGTATTTTTTGACCAATTAGCTCGGGGGAAGCCGCATTTCTGATGGAAAATACCAACAAATCGCGCGAATCAATGGCATACAAAAAGTCGTCCATCAGTACGAAACAGGCCATAGAGCCGCCTTTGCCGCCACCTGTCGGACGGTTGGCAGGCGCTTTTGCCGTAGGTGCGGCGCTCATTACCAGCGGGTTGCTGTTTACACCAAAGGTGTTGCCCATTATGCCGATACCGTTATTGCCGCCGACAAGTCCAAATCTGCCAAAGGCATTGCGGATGATATTTTGCAGGTCGTTACCTGTTCGCCATGCAATTGTGTTGGCATCCCATGCACCCGGGCGCGGACGATGCGTGAAAACCGCAGGGATGCGTCGCAGTTCCCTGATGGCATTCAAATCGGAAATATCGAGCGCTACTAAATCCTGATGAGAATTGGCATACATAATATTTCCGCGAACGGCTATATCCACATTGCCCGGAATTTGGATAAACCCTACTTTCTTGGGTGCTTTCGGGTCAAAGTTGTTGATAATCAGTACACCTTCGTTGATAATATTCACATACAGAAACCCGTCATCATACCAGATTTTACCTGCCTGTGAAAGGCTGCTTTGTGCAAAGGTTGCGAACGTTTGTCCGAAAACTGCCAGCATGACGATGACTGCGGCAGCATATTTAAAAACGGTTTTCATGGCTTTTCTAAGATTTGTTTGACTGTATAGAGCAGCTTTTTGCCGAAAAGGTTGCTGCACAACAGAAAAAAAATGTGCAAATGACCTAATTTTCATGTCAGCAAATATTTGAAGCATATGCAATCGTTTACCATCGGACATATTACGCGACTGTTAGCCACGCTTGCCCCGACAGCTTTGCAAGAATCCTATGACAATGCAGGGCTCATTACCGGCAGCGAAAGCCAGTTGCTGACAGGTATTCTCATCAGTTTGGATGCTACCGAAGAGGTCGTAGAGGAAGCCATTAGTAAAAACTGCAACCTGATTGTTACGCACCATCCGATTGTATTTTCAGGATTGAAAAAACTCAACGGGCGCAACTACATCGAGTGCACTGTTATCAAGGCAATTAAACACGATATTGCTATTTATGCCATTCATACCAACTTGGACAATGTGTTGCAAGGCGTGAATCATCGCATTGCCAATAAGATAGGATTGCTGAATCAGAAAATTTTAGCACCCAAACGCGAGACTTTGCAAAAACTGTCTGTTTTTGTGCCCGTTTCGCATACAGACGTTGTGCGTGAGGCCATTGCGGCGGCAGGAGCAGGACAAATCGGCAATTACAGCCATTGCACGTTTACCCTGCGCGGCGAAGGCACTTTCAAACCCAACGAAAATGCCCATCCGTTCATCGGGCAGGCCAACCAATTGGAGCGCGTAGAAGAAGACCGATTAGAAGCTGTTTTCCCTACTTATTTACAAAGCAGAATTATTACAGCCATGCGCAAAGCCCACCCCTACGAAGAGGTAGCCTTTGACATTTACCCGCTTGCCAACGAAAACCCCCAAACAGGAGCCGGTATGGTGGGAGATTTGCCTCAGGAGATGACCGAAGTACAGTTCCTAAATCTGTTGAACGAATCTTTTCAAACACCCTGTATCCGTCATACCCGCTTATTGGAAAAACCCGTGCGACGAGTGGCTGTATGTGGCGGTTCGGGAAGTTTTCTGCTAAACAACGCCATTGCAGCAGGAGCAGACTTCTTCGTTACTGCCGACTATAAGTATCACCAGTTTTTTGATGCCGACAGCAAAATCGTTATTGCAGACATCGGACACTACGAAAGCGAAATTTGTACTACCGAACTGTTGCAGGAATATCTGCAACCACATATTCCGGCAGAAATTCCCTTACAAATCACAAGTATTTGCACCAATCCTGTATTTTACTTCACGAGAGAGAAAACAAACGGCAGTGTTTCTTGGTTAAAAAAAAGCCCCACCAAGAAGTAGTGGGGCTCTGGTGCATTAAAAAATGACTGTACGCTAAAAAAATTGTTTCCGGCACCATCGGTTATTCGTCCTCTCAATGACTGATACAAAAATACGGATAGTTTTTACCAATTAATGATGACATAAATCATCATTGAGCTACTTTTAGAAAAATTTTTGAAGACATACATCCCATGACCCAAACGCTATCGGTTCGCAACCCCAGAAACGGCCAATACGATTACACCATCTACCCACCCGATGCAACAGAATTAGCAGCTATTTGCCAACGAATGCGCACCGCACAACCGCAATGGCAAGCACTTGGCGTAGCCGGCAGAGTAGCAGCCTTGCAACAATGGAAAGCCGCTTCACAGGCAATGCTGCCGCAACTGATAGAAGCACTTTCTGTTGATACAGGGCGCAAATCCGAATCAGTACTGGAAGCACAGTTAATCGCATCTTCCATTGACCGCTGGTGCGGCATTGCCACTGATTTTTTGAGTCAAAAGATTGAAAAACAAAGCAGTATTCCGTTTATCAGTATTGAACAAGACTTAGAACCGTACCAATTGGCAGGCGTAATCAGCCCATGGAACTTCCCGCTGTTGCTGTCGTTGATAGATACCATCCCTGCATTGCTAGCAGGCTGTGCGGTCATAGTAAAACCAAGCGAAGTAACGCCTCGATTTATTAAACCATTGATGGAATCTATTGCGCAAGTACCTGCACTTGCCGATGTACTGGTGTATGTAGAAGGTGCAGGCCAAACCGGTGCGCAGTTAGTAGAACTGACCGATATTGTTTGCTTTACGGGCAGTGTAGCCACCGGTTTAAAGGTGTATGCATCGGCAGCCCGTCATTTCAAACCCGTATTTTTGGAATTGGGCGGAAAAGACCCCGCTATTGTTACGGCAACGGCTGACTTAGACCATGCCACCTCTTCCCTGCTGTGGGGTTCGGTAGTAAACGCCGGGCAATCCTGTCTTTCCATCGAACGTATCTATGTGGAAGACAGCGTGTTTGACCAATTCGTAGATATGTTAGTGCAGAAAACCAACCAATTGCGGTTTGCGTACCCCACCTACGACAGCGGACAAATTGGGCCTATCATTTCCGACAAGCAGATAGATATTATCAACGAGCACCTGCGCGATGCACGCGAAAAAGGCGCAAAAATTCTGACCGGCCCGGGACATGTAGAAACCATTGATGGCGGCGGATGGTGCTTCCCGACCGTTCTCACCAACGTCAGCCCCGATATGAAGGTAATGAGCGAAGAGACCTTTGGGCCTCTTATGCCCGTCATGCCGTTTCATGGCATAGAAGATGCCATAGAAAAGGCAAACAGCACCGTTTTCGGGCTAAGCGCAGCCGTATTTGCAGGAACAAACGAAGAAGCAATGGCTATTGGCAGACGCATTAAAGGCGGCGCCATCAGCATCAACGACTGCGCACTGACCGCCGTGGTGCACGAAGGGGAGAAAAATTCGTTTAAAATGTCGGGGATTGGCGGCACACGCATGGGGCCTTCTGCCATTAAGCGATTCATGCGCCAAAAAGCATTTTTAATCAAACAGCAGCCCATAGCCTCCCCCTGGTGGTTTGACAGCCAATATTAGGCAATCCCACTTTTTTGCCCTAAATTTGCGCCCGTTTATTACGGATAGCGGCAGAAGGCTGCCCGCTGTTATCATGTTCAATCATTGAAAAATTATGGCAAATATTGTCGCCATAACCGGCAGGCCAAACGTAGGCAAATCCACCCTCTTTAATCGGCTGATTGAGTCCAGAAAAGCCATTATGGACAACAAAAGCGGCGTAACACGCGACCGCCACTACGGCCAGGCACAATGGGGCAATAAATTTTTTACCGTCATAGATACGGGTGGCTATGTACACGGCTCAAACGACATTTTCGAGGATGCCATCCGCGAGCAGGTAGAGTTGGCCATTGAGGAAGCCTCCGTGGTCATTTTTATGGTTGATTTGGATGCAGGCCTCACCGATTTAGATAAGGACTTTGCCAACGTCATTCGCCGCAGCAAAAAGCCTGTTTATGTTGTTGTCAATAAAGCCGATACACCCTCTAAGATGAACTATGCGGGTGAGTTTTATGCACTCGGCTTTGACAACATCTATCCTATTTCTGCCATCAATGGTTCAGGAACGGGTGATTTGCTGGATGCCATTGCCTCACATTTTGATGAGGAACAAGAAGAAGACCCGCATGCAGGGTTGCCGCGTTTTGCCATATTAGGAAGACCCAACGTAGGCAAATCATCTTTCCTCAATGCACTGCTGGGGCAGCAGCGCAGCATTGTTACCGATATTGCCGGCACCACCCGCGACAGCATAGACACCCGCTACCGGCTGTTCGGACAGGACTTTATCATTACCGATACGGCAGGGTTGCGCCGCAAATCTAAAATTAAGGACAATATCGAGTTTTATTCTACCCTGCGCTCTATTCGTGCTTTGGAAGATTCGGACGTATGTATCGTAATGGTAGATGCTACCCGAGGGCTGGAATCGCAAGACGTGAATATCATTTCATTGGCACATCGCTATAACAAAGGTATCGTATTGATGATTAACAAATGGGACATGGTAGAAAAAGACAGCAAAACCGCTAAACAAATAGAAGATTCCATTCGCAAGCGTTTAGCGCCTATCGACTACATGCCTATTTTGTTTACCTCCGTAATCAATAAACAGCGCATTTTTCAGGCCATGGCAAAGGCTGTGGAAGTATATCACAACAAGTTCAAAAAAATTCCTACCTCTCAACTGAACGAGGTAATGCTGAAAGAGATAGAAAACTATCCGCCGCCGGCCATCAAAGGCAAGTTTGTGAAGATAAAATACATCACCCAGTTCCCGGCAAAGTGCCCCACGTTTGCATTTTACTGCAATTTGCCCCAGTATATTCAGGAGTCTTACCAACGCTATCTGGAAAATAAAATGCGCGAACGCTTCAGTTTGGAAGGAGTGCCTATCCGCTTGTTTTTCAGGCAGAAATAGTTTTTTTGCTAAAAAAACACTACTTTCATGGGGCATTTTTTAATCTACCGACAAACTACACGATTAGGAAATACGATGAAAAAGTTACTCTTACTCATCTGCATCGGAGCAATGCTGTTTTTTGTAGCTTGCTATCGACAAGGCACAGACCAAAAATCTCGAGTTGAACCAATCGGTACAACAAAGTAAAAGTTTCTATCAATGACAACAAGCACCGGTTACGATGGGTAATCGGTGTTTTTTTTGTGCTGTTTGGTAAGATGCCGCCAAAAATCAGGCCTATAAACGCTAACTTAGTTGCTGTAATTCCAATACCCCATGAAAATCAGCGACCACGCTATTTCAGCACTGCGCCAGTCTGCACTATTTAAGCAATTGCCCAAAGAAGTATTGCAAAGCATTGCGGCCAAAACCAAACTTCGGCAATTTTTTCCCGACGAAACCATTGTGTGGCAGGGCGACCCAAGCGACAGCCTTTATGTAATTACCAATGGCATTGTAGCCGTACAACGCATAGGAGCCAATCACCAAACGCAAACGCTCGCCTATCTGATGCCCGGCAATACTTTTGGCGAGGTAGGGATACTGGAAAATCAACCGCGCTCGGCAACAGTAAGAGCCATCACAGACGTAGATGTGCACGTAATCAGGCGCGAACATTTCATGGAAGTGCTGCACCGGTACCCTGTTGTTGCCATCGAGCTGGCGAAGATGTTGGGGCGCTATTTAATAGATGCCAACCGCCGCATGGCACGTTCTGCAAAAGCAAGAATGGTACTGATTATCAATGTATTTGAGGGTCAGGGTGCCACCAGCATCGGGGTTATGCTCGCCAACTGTCTGGCAGAAAAGACAAGCGCGCGCACGGTTTACACCGAGTATCCCGTTCCGCAAAAATTAATTGCCGACTTGGGTATTGAAAAACGAACCAAGTTATACAAAAGCAAGCATGGCTCCGATTTCCTCATTTCATTGGACGACCCCGCCCTCCCCGATGTAGTCAAAACCACTTTCATGCTTGACAATATCATCACCGAATATGAAAATGTAGTAATAACGCTAAATGAATCGCTGGATGAAGACGCGGACGGCAGTCTTGACCAAGATATTGTCATGCTGCTTGATTATGTCAAGCAAATTATCTTGCTTACTCCTCCCGATAAAGTAAAAGATGCACAGTTAGTAAATACCCAGCAGATGCTGCGCAAGCATATCCGCCGTGATGAGGTGCAAATATTTACCCTTGTAAACAGCACCAGCGAGGAGTTGCAGCACTACCCTGCCGATGCCGGAAGCGATTTCTACATTCCGTTTATTCCCGACTTCCCTTCACTTAAAATAGGCAAACATGAAAAATTGTCCGTGCCGACAGTGTTGCAAAACATATTTGAAATGCTCATAGACCGGTTAGAACGCAGTAATAACATCGGCATTTTCATTCCTACCACAATTGACGTGGACAAAGCAATAGATGCCAAGCCTTACGTAGAGCGCACGTTGAACTTTTTAGCCGAGCGCTTTGGCGGCGCAACCAGCAAACAAGCCGAAGGCGTTTGGAACAGCGAACAGGCAGGACTTGTCGGTGAAACAGTGTACGTGGTTTATACCTACGTTACCCACAACGACATGAACCGCCACCTCGACGAAGTGATAGAATACGTTAAATCGCTGAAAAAGGAACTTCGCCAAGAAGCGATGGCTATGGAAATCAACAAGAAACTAACCTTGATTTAGGACTAAAAATCTTTTTTTATCGTAATGTAGCCCGGGTAGGGAATAGCAAAACCGGCAATATTGATATAGGGCTTTACTTTGAGTGCAACGCGCGTACTGTTGTTTCCTTTCGTAGCTGTGTCAAAGGCAAACCCCAACAGTGCGTCGCGCCCTTCATTGGCAAATATCTTTTTCAAGTCCAGATGGACTGCCACAGGCATGGTAGCAAGCCCGCCATCGGGTGCTACTTGCACGGGCGTATTGACCGCCCCGTCAATAACGTCTTTTCCATCCACGGCCAAAATCCAGTCTAATCGGGTGACGGCTGCCGGCTCCGAATTTGGATTTTTTACCTCTACGTTGGCCAAAAAACTAAAAACAAAAGGGTTGTTTCCTCCCAAAGCGCTTGTCAGTTTGGCCGCATCGGTAAAGTTAAAATCGGTCAAACCGCGCTTTTCCGAAAAGTCAATACCGGCTGCCGTAAATTTGCTCAACCCTTGCAGCCTGAAAGCACACTGAGTGAAGTTCCGCATCTGACGGATAGACTGGCAGGCCGTAAAAATTCCTGCCAGCACCATCGCCAAGAAGAATATTTTTTTTACTAAATCTTTGTTTCGCATCCTGTTTAAAGGTTCATAAGGCTTTCCCGACGACGCATTTTGCCTGCCGGAATACCAAACATCATTTTAAAGCGGCGACAGAAATAGGCCGTATCTTTATAGCCGACCTCATTGCCAATCGCCCGAATACTTTTCTTACTGGTACGCAACAAATTCACGGCCATTTCCATTCGCTGGTATTCAATGTAATCCTGCGGATTAATGCCGGTCAGCATTTTAAAATATTGCCCCACATAGTCTTCCGAAACATTGGCCACCCGTGCCAGCACGCGGTTAGACAAATCGCCGCTCAGATTATTCTTGATATAGGTAAAGATGTCAATAAGACGCGGGTCTCTGAAATAGGTATTGTTGGTCGCCAGTTTTTCGGTAAACCGGTGATTAGTTAAAATATAGCGGATGATTTCCACCACCAACAAATCTGTTTGCAGTTGTATAACCCGCTCGCGCCCTACCGAATCCGCTTCGCTTTCGCGCACAATTTCTTCGGTTATCTGCAACAGCCGTTTATTGCCTTTAATAACAAACGCCGGGAGGTCTAATGAAGTAAAGAAGCTGACCGAGTCAAAAACTTTTGCTTCAAAATTAATATGAAAATAGTTTTGAAGTTTTGTTCCGTTTTTCAACTCCTGTGTAGGCACATGTTTGCGGAAATATTGCTCCCTGTTATGGATAAACTCTTCATTACCAATTTGTATGGAGCGGTCGCGCATACCAAAGGTAAGATGACAAGCCTTGCCCGCAGGCATAAACAACATATCGCCTGCATATGCAGTTTCCGCTGTTGTTTCAAGTGTTACGGTAGAGCCTTCCCCCACAACAATCAAGGTATTTTCCACGTCGTAGGCATTATTAACTGTAACCGAATGTAAAATATCCAAGTGCCGGCAGCGAATAAAACGAACACTCAGCGATTCTATAATCCTATTAAAGTCTTCCATAACGGGTAAATACAAAAAGAGTTAAAGATTAATATTAGACAAATCTAATATTAAAATGCACAAATACAAACTTAAAGGCTGTGTTTAATTGGAATATTTATCTAACCTGCCCTATAACGATTTCATCGGTTTGTACAATATTGCTCAGATTTAACTGTCTGTCTGCCAATTGTATCTCAAAGCGAACCGTATCGCCGCGCATCACTCTGGGGCGATAAGCATCGGCAAATGCATAAAAAAAGTTAAACCCGTAGCGCAGACTGCCTTCAATTGCCGTGCGTGTAGGCAAGTTGTTCAGGCGCGGGAAGCGACCGTTCAGTGTTACGCTTGGGTCGGAAAATACGACAGGAACAAATCTGCCCCGCTCTTTTTTAAAAACATTGATGAGGTAATTGTAATAAAACCGATTAGGTGTACCGTCCGGATTGGTAATATTGAATGGCGGATTGATGTCTTGGTCGCCAAGGCCTAAGTCGCCGTCGCCATCTTTGTAGGTGATAAAAATAGCGATAGAATCTGTCTGCGGGAATCGGCTGGGGCTTACTACTATATTCTGAAACGCTATTTCCGGCACGACTGAATAATTAGGCTCCCGAAAGCAGGCTGTTAGCGTCACTAAGCAGTAAAAACAAGCAATTAAGGCATTTCTTAACAGCATGGAGTATTTTTGGGTTTAACAGAAAGTTTACTGATGCAATTTACGCAAAGATTTAAAACAAGTTTACAACATATTAACGCAAACAATTTTAACGAAATGGCTTTGCAGGCGTTTCGCTATCAAGCCGTGCATTGCAACACCTATTCGGCCTACCTTGCCGCATTAAAGACAGACATAGCTAACATTCGGACAATCAGGCAGATACCTTTTATGCCTATCAGCTTTTTCAAATACCACCGCATAAGCAGTACCGCAAAAGAGGCCGAAGTGATTTTTGAAAGCAGCGGCACAACGGGCAGCATTAACAGCCGGCACTATGTTGCCGATGCAGCTTTTTACAGTACTAATGCACGCCGCATTTTTGAATATTTCTACGGCAACCTTGCCGACTATCACTTGTTTGCCCTGCTGCCGTCTTATTTGGAAAAGGGCAACTCCTCGCTGGTATTTATGGCAAAAGATTTTATGAAAAGCACGGCTCAACCTTCGGGTTTTTTTCTGCATAATTTCAACGAACTGGCACAGAGCCTGCAAGAAACTTGTTCGCAAGGAAAAAAAAACATTCTGCTGGGCGTAACTTATGCACTGCTCGATTTTGCCGAGCAATACCCTATGCTCCTGCCCGATTTGATTGTGATGGAAACAGGCGGCATGAAGGGTCGCCGCCGCGAAATGATTCGGCAGGAAGTACATGAAACCCTCCGCCGTGCTTTCGGCTGTCAGGTGCACTCAGAATACGGCATGACAGAAATGCTATCGCAGTGTTATGCTATCAATTCGGATGTTTTTCAAACGCCGCCACAAGTACGCATCCTGCTGCGCGACTTGAACGACCCTTTTGCTCCGGCCGAACGTGCCACAGGAGGCATTAACATTATTGACCTCGCCAATATTGATTCGTGTTGCTTCATAGAAACGCAAGACATCGGACAGCAACTGTCCGATACAACATTTCGCGTATTAGGCCGTTATGACAATAGCGACTTTCGCGGGTGCAACTTGCTTTTGTATTGAATTTGGAACTATATTTGAACGTACACTCTCAAAAATTACGCTTATGAAAACCAAAGGATGGATTGCCTGCGCTCTGTTAGCCGTAACTCTTATGGCATCGTGCGCCTACAAAACCTGCCCCACTTATGCCAAGAGCAAAACTCCGGTAAAAGAAAATAGAGTATCGCACGGATAAGACTTAAACCTCGACAGAGCCAAATTTTGTAGGGATTGGCTTAAAAATAATTAAGCTCATTAACTTTTTTTTAAAAAATTCATTCGTATCTTTCCTAAAATGAGGAAGATACGAAAATGCACCGTTTGCTTTCTTACTGTCTGTTACTGTTACTTGCATCGGAGACCACTGCCCAAAAGGTTCGCATAGCCGATTATTATCCCTCCCAACCCGGCACGCGCTGGATATATACGGCTCCGCCTGACAAACCGGATTATATTTCACGCATAGAAAAAGGCGAAACAGAAAATACGGTCTGGCATTACGACGCTACCAATGCTGCCAAAGTGCTGATGTTCGATAAACGCAAAGGTCTGCTCTATCTGGGCGAAATTTTCAACGACCGCTCCAAAGTAGTTTTTGAAAAACCGTTCTATTGGTTTGCCGGCCAAGTGCGCCGTGGCGATTCGTTGTACATAACCACACCTTACCGCAAACATGAAACCGATGGACGCATAACCGAAGGCACATTCACGCTTAACCAAAAAATACTCGGGTTTGAAGATGTTACTGTTAGCAGCGGACAAATTTACCGACAATGTATGCGCGTTGATTTCAATACTCATTGGACTTTCGCCGATGGTCGACAGGCAAAAAGTATCAATGTTTATTATTTCGCCAAAGGCATTGGGCCTGTAAAAGCATCCGCGCGATTCATCATTATTTCACCCGAAGGAAAAGAACTTATTAACCGATTGGTAGAAACTGACCTAAAAAAATTTGAACCTGCACTATGAGTAACATTAATCCATCTAATCACGGCGGAAGGCGTAAATTTATCCGCCAATTAGGCACTGCAAGCGCATCGTTGCTTTTTGTTCCCGACTTTGTCGGCAACTGGGCAGCAGACACCCGTACAGATGTACTCGTACTTGGCGGCGGCATTTCAGGCCTGTATGCCGCTTTGCAACTGCAAGAAAAAGGCTATTCCGTAAAGGTATTGGAAGCGACCAATCGCGTTGGCGGGCGATTGTTTACCTTAGACAATGTGCCGGGCAAACCCGAAGTTGGTGGCGTAGAAGTCGGCAATGGCTATAAATCTATTTTATCACTGGCAGAAAAAGTCGGAGTGCCTATCATTGCGCATCCTCCCGCCCCTCCGCAAGCACGTGAAACAGCACTTTTTGTCAGAGGAAAACTCATTAGCACACAAGAATGGGCAACAGCAGAGAATAATTTATTGGCAGCAGCGGAAAAAAATATACTCCCTGCCATGTTAGAAAGCCATTATACAATGAAAAATATTCCATTTAAGCAGTTGGAAGAATGGTATATCGGCAACTTTAAACATTTAGACATTCCTTATGCTGATTTTTTACGCCAAAAAGGAGCATCCGATGAAGCCATCCGACTGATTAATGTTAATGCCAACATCCACGATGTCAATCAGACCTCGGCTCTGCACGTGCTGAGAAGCCTTAGCCTGCGCACCATTGGCGGCAGTACAACCACCTTGCGCATAGCAGGCGGCAGCAGCAGACTCCCCGAAGCCATAGCAGCGCGCCTCAAACAAGCACCCGAAACGGGAAAAGTTATTACCAGAATCGTCCAAAAGAAAGGCCGCGTAGAGGTTTATTGCAAAGATAAAAGTAAATACACCGCGCGGGCTGTTATTTGTACACTGCCATTTACTGCCTTGCGAAAAATTGCTATGGAAGTACAATTACCGGATTTACAGCGTGAAGCAATCCTGAACATGCCCTATATTCCCATTTCGCAGGTACACATGCGCCCAACAGAGGCATTTTGGGAACAAGATAAAATGCCGCCTGCTATGTGGACGGATAGCCCGCTGGGGCGAATTTTTGCAATCCATGATGAAAATGGCAAAGTAGAACGCCTTACAGCATGGATGGTTGGCAATGAAGCCATAAATTTTGACAAACTGTCCGGCGAAGATGCTAAAAAATTTGTGCTTGACGAAATGAAAAAAATACGCCCTGCATCTGCCGGTAACTTGGAAATCTTGTATGTCAATTCATGGGGCAATCATCCGTTTAACGGAGGTGCTTATCACCAATACGCACCCGGACAAATCAGCCGCTGGGTGCCGCAATTGGCAAAATCGGCAGGCAGTATTTGCTTTGCCGGCGAACACACCTGCTTCACATATACCGGTATAGAAGGAGCCGCCCAATCTGCGGAACGTGCAGTCGGCGAAGTAGTGCAAATACTCGGCAAATAAATCCATAATCACCATATTAATCGTAAAAAAGATGAAAAAAATCAGCTTTTCTTTCTTTGCAAGTGCAATAGTATGCCTCTGCACATTTGCACAAAACATTACGTTCAATCAGGACATTTTTAACAAGTTTATTGAAATGCGCGTTGGCGATGGCAAAAAGCCCGTGTATTGGTATTGCTACGGCGAGGTTTATTCATACCCCGATGGCAAGTTGCTCAGCCGCATGGAAGGGATAGACGCAGCTAACCTGATTCCGGTCAGCAAGGACAGTGTAATTCAGCTAAATCGCAAAATTTTCGTTTATACCGATGCTCAAACCAACCAAGTACTCAAAGAGTACAACGGGCAAAAGGTAACGCATATTGAGTATCCCTATCAGAAAATTACTTACGTATTACAAGGGGATAAAATAGCCACTTATGTAGAGCAGGGCAGCGGCGAGCGGATTACCAAAATGGGACCGGGGTATAAAACCCTTGCCCGCCAAATAGGGGATAGCTATGTATTTACCTCACCTGTTTTTTTAGATTGGGACACGCCCCGCGGCAAATATGAAGCCTACGAAAACTACGACTTTTACTATTTCCCTAAAAAAACTAAGTTGCAACATCGCTACCAGTTGAGTTGGGTGCGCTACGGCGATTTGCCACCCTTCTTCGGACAGGGCAAAAAAGGAATTATTCAGTTAGTCTGTTATCGGGTAGATAGTTTTGATAAAATTCCTGAACCAATCCGCTCGCATATCCGCAACGAGGCTAAGCTATGGCTTGCGCCGCCTAAAAATCTGGAAGAAATTGCTCAGCTCCAACAGGGAAAATAATTTCTTCCACAAAATAGAACTTATTTGGCTTGTATTGCGTTAAAACTTATACAGAACTAACATGTTTTATTTCTAATACTATTTGTTCTATGGACCCCGATGGCAGAAATCAAGTACCGGATATCAGTTTTAGCAACGCCGGTGCCGATGTATTTTATGATGAACAAGTCGATTGTGTATGTATTGAATTGAAAGGCTATTTAGAGAGCCATATATATCGAGGGCTGCTCGATAGAGTTATTGACTTGCTGAAAAAATATAATACATCCAAACTGTTAGGGAATACAAGCAACAGTGAGGTAATATCGGTAGAAGACCAAGACTGGTCTAATAACGATTGGGCGAAACGGGCTGTAAAGGCGGGTCTCCGACATAATGCCATTGTGCTTCCAAAGGATATTTTCGGCCGACTTTCCATCGAGTCTGTTATAGATAATGCCAAAATAGTAAAGGTCAAATATTTTAATAGTATGGCAGAAGCCAAGGACTGGCTGAAAAAAATCACGTAATTTACTTTGGCAAAATGCTACCTAAATTTACAAGGACTAAATCTATTCACACAAAAAATCCCGAAAGATTCTAATAAACTCGGGATTTTTTGTATAGATTACATAGGCGGAAGAGGTGGCGGCATAGGGGCAAATACGCTATTCAGCGCCTGTACCTGTCCGGCCTGTGTCCATCCGCTCATGCCTTGCATCCAAACCAACGACTCACGAGTGAGCTGCCCATTGGTTGCCATTTGCGTGAGTTGGTTCATATTAAAAGGCCCTTGCTGCTGACCATTTACAGCCACGAAAAACTGCACAGGGGGCGGTGTCGGGGGCACCGGCGGTGGATTCGGAGCAGCCGTGTTGCCGACCATATTATTCATCATCTGATTGCCTAAGCCAAATCCCATGCCAACGCCCATACCTGTACCCATGCCTCCCGAAGGATTATCGGCTGCCTTTTCAATAGCATTGGCTGCCTGAAACTTTGTGTACTGGTCTAAGTTGCCCAAAATTCCCATACTGCTGCGTTTGTCCAGCATAGCCTCTACTTCCGGCGGCAGGGAAATATTTTCAACCAACACCTTAACCACCTCCACGCCGTAAGTATCAAAGTCGTGGGCGATTTTTTCCTTGATGTAGTTGGAAAGCTCATTAACGTTGCCCGCCATATCCAATACAGGAATTTTTGCTTCGCCGATAATATCGGTAAAGCGCGTAACAATCATGTTGCGGAGGTTGTCGGCAACGTCTTCGGCGCGAAACTGACCGTTAGTACCTACTAATTCCTTCACAAACTTGGCAGGGTCGCTTACCCGAATGGAATAAGTGCCAAAAGCACGCAAACGCACAGGCCCGATTTCGGGGTCGCGCATTGTAATGGGATTTTTTGTCCCCCACTTCCAATTAGCAAAAACTTTAGTATTCACGAAATACACCTCGGCTTTGAAAGGACTTTCAAAACCGTATTTCCAACCTTTCAATGTGCTCAGGATGGGCATATTTTGTGTGACGAGTGTATGCGTTCCGGGGCCATACACATCGGCAAGCTGTCCCTCGTTAATAAACAACGCAGCCTGCGATTCGCGCACAATCAGCTTTGCACCGTATTTAATTTCGTTATTGGCATGGTCAAACCGCCAAACGAGTGTGTCGCGGCTATCATCCAGCCACTCTATGATATCAATAAACTGCTTGCTGAGGAAATTGAAAATACCCATTTCAGTCGTGTTTGTTTACTGGCAATATAGCAACTTTTCGGAGAAAAAGCAGACTATCAGCTAATCTATTGTCAAAGGCTGGACATATTGCCCGTAAATGCGTTAGGGTTTGCTACATTTGCAGGCAAATCGGTTACAAAACATGATTGACAATATTGTCGCTTACCTTGCGCAAATGCCTCCTGTAATGGCTGCTTTTTTGGCCACATGTTTTACTTGGCTGGTAACGGCCGCAGGGGCTTCGTTGGTATTTTTCTTTCGCAAAATAAACCGCACCGTACTGGATGGAATGCTGGGCTTTACGGGCGGAGTGATGATTGCTGCCAGTTTTTGGAGTTTACTTGCGCCCGCCATAGCCATGAGCGAAGGCAGCAGCAAACTATTGAAAGTTATGCCTGCTGCCATAGGTTTTATTTCAGGTGCGCTGTTTTTGTTCATGTTGGATAAACTGCTGCCCCATTTGCACATCAACTTTAAAGAAATGGAAGGCATCAAATCACCGTGGCAGCACACAACACTGCTCGTATTGGCCATCACGCTGCATAATATTCCCGAAGGGCTGGCAGTTGGGGTACTTTTCGGCGGGGTGGCAGCAGGTATTCATGAGGCAACTGTTTCAGGGGCAGTTACGCTTGCCATCGGTATTGGTTTGCAAAATTTTCCCGAAGGGATAGCAGTGGCTATACCGCTGCGGCGCATGGGCATGAGCCGCATTAAAAGTTTCCTTTACGGACAATTTTCGGCACTTGTAGAGCCTGTGGCAGGCGTGCTGGGTGCATTTGCCGTAGCATTTTTTACTCCCATCCTCCCCTATGCGCTCTCCTTTGCCGCCGGTGCCATGATTTTCGTAGTTGTAGAAGAGGTAATACCCGAAACACAATTGGATAAAAATACCGATATTGCAACGTTGGGTTTTATCTCCGGTTTTGTTGTGATGATGACGCTCGATGTAGCACTGGGTTAAGTTTGCCAAAAATTGTCTGCCGATGAACAAACTTGTGCTTTTTTCAGGACACCTGCCTCCTTATACCAATACTACAACTGTTTTAAAATCAATCACTCGCAATAAGTAGCATTACTTTGTTACTCACCAAGAACTGAACGGGTGCGTAACCATCACGGATGGTGCAGCATTGCCCGGAGGTAGAGGTTCAAATCATGCTACACACGTAGCCGGAACGTTGGCTGCCACAGGCGTTGTCCCCGAAGCCAGAGGGATGGCGCGTGCCGCACAAATTCTTTCCTACGACGTAACCAACGATGCTGCCGAAATGGCTGCTGCTGCGGCAAGTGGTCTGGTAATTTCACAACACTCTTACGGTGTAAACGCTGTTGGTACGGGTGTTACAGAAGCATTTCGCGGTGCATACAGCGTAACAGCCCAAGTATGGGATGAGATTGCCAATGCAGCACCTAACTATCTGATGGTAAAATCAGCGGGTAGTAACGGCACTGTATGGTACAAATCCTGCTTTTGGTACAGGCTATAATGTTTTAACAACTTCTTCCAACTCCAAGAATGTATTAGTAGTAGCCAATGCTTCTATTGTAAACTTTTATAACGGCCCTTCCAGCGTGGTTATTGCAGCGTCCAGTTGTTTTTACTCCCATTCCCGGGCGCAGCTATACGGTCTCTATCACCCACAAAGGTTCATTAGTGGGCGGTTCGCAAGAGTATGCCCTGTTGGGAAGCGGTATTGGCGGTACTCCGATTGCCGGTTCACAGGCAAGCAATACCGCCGACTCACGTATTGAAAACGCTACTTTTGCTACTATTAATAATACCAGCAATGCACCCAGTTTCGTACAAAAGCGCATCCATATCTTTCTGCGTATAAACGGCTACTTTTACACCTGCAATGGCATCGCCCGAGTTCCTGTCTGTAATTTTTCCTTTGACGCTTGCCATGAGCGGCGATAAAATAATAGGAATAGCCGCTAATCACGGAAGCGCCTGCGGGTACTTGCACGTTGATTTGCTCTGCTTTGCCGTCAAAATAGCCTTTGGCCTTTGCTGTTACGCTGATAACCTGTCCATCTTCTATGTCAATAGAGAATTTACCTGACCCGTCGGTCGTAACTTCTGCTGTTTTTGGATTTTTTTCGGTGTAAGGAACTTGTACCTGCTGCGTTTTTTGCGCAGTTATAGGTGGGGTCATGTAATAATAATCAACAATTAGCCTGCCTGCTGAGAGTCGTTGCCCCGTAATGACCCGTCCTTCGCGGCGCAGGCGTGCTATTTGTACATTCATATTGAAAGCCGTAAGTGTAATGCTTTCATTCACCCGCCTGCTCAGCACTGTTTCGGTGTAGGTTTCCGTTACGGTGCGGTACTTCACTTCCGATGTAGCATAGACAATAGCTACGGTAGCATCGGGGATGAGTTTGGGCTTGGTAACAAGGTCTTTTACCATACCTGCAAAGCGAATTTTACCCTGTTCCAAGGGCTTTTCGGCAAGCAATTCTTCCTCTTTTTTCTGTTTGTCGGCAGCGGTGAGCGGCGCTATGCTGAACAGGAAAGGCGCGGCGCGGCCTTCGGGTTCACCGATGGGCTTGTCCTCTTCGTCTAAGGCTTGCACATTCTACACATACCTGCCTTCGGTGCGGGGTAATTCGTAGGCTGCTCCCCATATCCACTGCGTCTGGTTGATAATCATTTCGTCCACATAGGGTACGTTGGTACGGAACGCAATTTCATAAGTGTTAATAGTAGGGTTGATAATAGTTACCAATACGCGGTTTTTGCGGAATTGACCTACCCAGTCGGAGGTTTTGCCGCTTGCTTGTCCGCCAACAACAGCAACCTGCATATTGACTTGCGCCTGTACAGGTAAGGCAATCAGCATCAGTAAGGCTAATGCAGCCATCCGAACGCACAAGCGCAATAAATCATTATACATCATCGCCTTCATTTATTCCGTGCTCAAATGCTTCGGCCCCTGTGCTTGCTGAAAAGCTGTAACCATAATGATGGGAATATCTGCTAATTCCGCTTACTCTCATATTTTTTTAATTAGTTCAATACCATTGAGCTGCGGCATATCCCAGTCGGTGATAATCAGGTCAGGCTACTATTTGGCAAGTACTTTCAGTCAGTGCCGCCATACCGTTATTGGCGTAAAGGATACGCATTTGATTAAAAAGAAGAGAAAGAGATGTGGTCAAAAAATCGTCATAAGCAGAATCATTCTCCACAATTATTTATTAATGTGGTAAAAGATGTTGATTGAATCCACAGGTTGAGTTGCATATGCAAAGCTACAAAACCGCTTTAGCTTAGCTTATGCTGTCTTTTTAGCAGGCATTTGTGCTACCAAAGAAAGCCGGGTTTGCATAGTCCCCTTCATAATATTGAATAACTGCATCTTGCATTTGATGTACCCCAAAAGCAACCTGCGACGAGTATTCTGCGTCAATGGTCGCTAATATTTGTCTGATTTCTCCCAGTTCATACAACTCTTTCTGATATAACTTTTCAACAAAAAGCTGTAGATAAGTTTGTTTATTTACAGATAAAAAAATCAGGTTGTCAATTCTTTTTGGTATAACAGCTATTGGAGATTCTTCACGGGCATTATCCTTTGCAACAAATGTCAGAAAAAACGTTGTTCCTTGGCTTAGTTTGCTTTCCACATCAATAGTGCCGCCCTGCACTTCCATGCCGGTTTGCAAAAGTAAGTCCCAAGCCGTCGGAACGATAGTTACCGGATGACTGATTGGGATTTACCTGAAAGAACTCGTCAAAAAGTAAATAAGAATTTCTTATATTCATTTTTTGAACACAAATAACACGACTTACACGAATTTATGCGCAAAACATCCTAATCTGTGTTCTCCGCTTGAATCTGTTTTTTGTCTAATTACTACAAGCGACTGATTTCCAGTGTAATATTTAATCGTGCCTGTTGTTCGGCACGGTCGCCGAGTTTGCCGTAAATAGCAGGTCGTTCCAGAAAAGCTGCCAATGCTTTTTTTCTGCCTGCATTGTAAATAAAATCGGGGTATATGCTATATTCTTGGCGAATTTGTTGCGTATAGATTTCATATTGCTGTGGCGGACAGCAAAGAATGGCCAAGTCAAAATCCAGCAACCACTGCAAATCATTGTCATCGGTTGCCCGATGATGCTTAGTGGCCAAAATGTAGTGCACTACTTTATTCTTTATCTTATCGGTCATGTGCCAATGCTGCAACTCTTTGCGGGCAAACGCTGCACTGGCTTCTTCATTGTCTTTCCTGTATGGATTATAAACAACATCATGAAACCAAATGGCTAAAAACACTGCCGTAAAATCATGTAAGTCAGTGCGATGCTGCTGCGCAAGCGACAACACTGCCGCTATGTGATGTAAGTTGTGGTAAGCACGCCTTTTTTCCTGATAGGCACTGCACAGCCGTTCAAATAAAGCCGATAGCGTAGCCTCATCAGCTGCATTTTGCAGTTCGGTCAGCCATTGTTGCCGAAGCGCCTCAATCATGGAAATAACTGCTGACTCCTTTGGCAATACACCACTGCGCGGCAATATAAGTACTCATCACCACCACACCCGATAGCGGAAGAGGGGCATAGAACTTGTTGAAAGCCAGATAACTATCGGAAATCATAAACAGAACTGCCCCAATGAAGGTCAGTGCTGCCACGCGTTGCGTCAGCAGATAAGCAGAAACGGCCATTACCACAATAACGGCAACGTACATACCCACAGGCGTGCGCATAGCACCCAAGTAGGGTGTTAAAACGATATACATACCGATGCCTGCAGCAAAAAGCAGCAACACCACCGGTTTAAGTACGATGCTACCCAGTGACAAATGGAATTTTTGCAGATAGGTGAAAACAAAAATATAGCTCACATGAGCCAGCAAAAATGCACCCAGTCCAAGAGTAAAATACCCTTCCGGCATCAGTGCCACATCCCCAATAAAAGATAAAATAAACGCTGCAATCATGCCGTAAATGGCCGTAGCAGGTGCTTTTTTACCCATAACATTGAAATAGAAAAAAGCAGCGAGCAAGGGCATAATTAAGGGTTTGGAAAATTGCACCAGCAGCGGCTGCGCAAGCGAGTGCGCCAGTAAATTAACTGCACCGGCAATAAAAAATAAAACCTGAAGTATGTCAGTTTCTTTATTCCATTTGGTTGTTTTCATTGAAGTTATGCAAAATTTATAAATGCCGTTTATTCCTTAGAGCTGCAAGTACAATTTTGCAGGATAAAGCATTTTTGCAGCAAAAAACTTTTATTGTTTGAACCAATCCAAGGCATCTTGCCTATTGTCAAAATATTTAATTAACGTTGACGACGGTATCACACCTGCTGCATCCACTGTCAGCTCGGTTGACAACTTTGCCATCAATCCGTGAGGAAATATCAAAGCATATTTTTTCAATCCAATAGACAAACAAGCAGATGCAAGCGTTTGAGCTACCCACTTCTGTATACGTGCTTCATAGATGAATTGCCTGTTTGAATCATCGGCCAAAAAATACTTCGGGCGATATGTTTGTATCAAATCCGCTGCCTGTGCTATGTTGTGCCTAATGTCGGCTTCCGTTATTTCTTCGTTCCCTTCTTTCCAATAGCTCATCATTATTCCACTTTGTCAAAATACATCATTGATAAATGAAAATTCTTCAATCGATTCCATAGAGCTAAATTCTTTTGATGACTTTATAAATATAAATCATTTTTTTGCAACATGCAGTAATTTGCTAACCTTGTTTTTTTTAGCCATGCCGAACCGCACTACACCGCCACACATTGAAAAATTTATCATTCGTGCCAATGAAGTAGATATGTTCAATTACCTAACCTTACCTGCTTTGGCTAATTTTTTACAGGAAGCCGCCAATTGGAATGCTCATAATCTTGGGTTCTCCTCACAAGTTTTGCAGGAGCGTGGGCTTTCGTGGGTGCTGGCACGTATGCGCATAGAATGTTTCGACCGTCCGCAACTACGCGAAGAAATTCAGGTACTCACCTTTCCCTCGGGTATGGATAAGTACTATTGCTACCGCGACTACCGGGTGATGGATGCCAAGGGCAACATGCTTGCCCAAGCTACTACATCTTGGCCTGTAATTAACTTGGAAAGGCGACAGATGATTGCCGTACCCGACTTTATCCGTGAATTTCCCGTAGCAGAAGAAACCCCGCTGCCGCGTGCGGCGGGGAGAATCGGCAGTATAGAAAGCCCTACTTATACCGCTGATTTTCAGGTAGGTTGGCATCACATAGACAACAATCGTCATACCAATAACATGTACTATTTTCAGTGGTTGGCAGAAACGCTCCCCGCTGATTTTCTGGCCACTCACCGGCTCAAAGAGTTGGATATTATGTTCCGCATGGAAAGCAACCTCGGCGACCGCATCAAGGGCAACGCCGAGCAAGAGTCTGATGGGCAGCCGCAGTTTCGCCACAACTTAACATTGGCAGACTCGGGCAAAGAGTTGATTCGGGCAAGAACAGTGTGGAAGCACGAGATGATAAATAATTGATGAATTGATAACAGGGTGTTATCAGCCAAAAAATTGCTGCCAGTCGTTGCTGTGGTCTTGCTCGAAGGTATGCCGGAGCAGGTGTTGCAGTTGGAAAAATGCAGAACGGTCATAACTGCCGTTCATCAGCCCATTGTTGAGGTGATGGATGTGGTGGCAAACTGCGGTGAGGCTTTCAAAAATATGCGAAGTAATCAATATGTGTTTACCCTGAGCAGCTAAAAACCGTATTGCCTGCTGAAAAGCCAGCGAACCCTCCAAATCTACTCCGTTGAAAGGCTCATCGAGTACAAATACGGGACGATTGAGTGCCATCAGCCCCATAAAAGCCAGTTTTTTGCGCATACCCGTTGAATACTCATCTACCAAACGGCTGAGCGGCAGCTTGAAAATGCGATTCAATATCTCAAAGTCTGCCTGTGGATTCTGGGCAGCAAACAGAGAGAGGTACTCATACCCCGTAATGGATTTGTATAAATAATTGTGTGTAGGCAAAAAAGCAACATCCTTTTGCATCATGCGGCATCCGTTAAGGGTGCATTCACCCTGCTGCATTTTTAAAAGCCCGCTAATCAGTTGTAAAAGCGTTGTTTTACCAGTGCCATTCATGCCTACCAAACCGTGAATTTCTCCCTCTGCGATGGAAAACCCCACGCCCCGAAGCACTTCTACATTGCCATAGCGATAAAAGATGTTGTGCACCCGCATCATACAAGTTTGAAAAATTAGCATTTGAAATACTAACTTAGCCGCATCAATTGAAAATGTGAAATGCAAACTTCCGATACAGTGATGATGGTACGCCCTGCCCACTTCGGATTCAATCCGCAAACGGCAGGGTCTAATGCGTTCCAAAACCCCGAAGTAGCCAAAAAAGCTACCGAAAACATTCACCTGCTCGCTTTACGGGAATTTGACGGGTTCGTGGACATATTGAAACAAAACGGCGTGAACGTAATCGTTGTTTACGATACACCCGAGCCGATAAAACCCGATGCCATTTTCCCCAACAACTGGATAACTTTCCACGAAGACGGAACCGTTATATTTTATCCTATGCAGGCAGAAAACCGCCGCTGGGAACGCCGTAGAAGCATTTTAGGGATTCTCAGAGATGAATTTGACATTCGGGAGGAAATAGACCTTTCGCATTACGAAGCCGACAATAAATTTTTGGAAGGAACAGGCAGCATGATTTTTGACTATGACAATAAAATTTGCTATGCCTGTTTTTCGCCCCGTACCGATGCCGAAGTTTTGGCCGACTTCGCCAAAAAAACAGGCTTCCGAATTGTATCTTTCCATGCAAGAGACGAAAAAGGTAAAGATATTTACCACACCAACGTAATGATGTGCATAGGCACAAACTACGTGGTGATTTGCCTAGAGTCCATCCCCGAAGGGGAACGCGAAAGGGTTGTCAAAGAAATTATTGATTCGGGTAAAGAAATTATCGAAATCAGCTTTTTGCAGATGAACCAATTTGCAGGCAACATGCTGGAAGTACACAACAACAAAGGGGAGAAACTGCTCATCATGTCCGACCAAGCCTATCGCTCCCTGCACCAGACCCAACTGATGCAAATTGGCAAATATGCACGCCCGGTTTTCGCACCGCTCTACACCATCGAGGCTAACGGCGGCGGCAGTGCGCGCTGCATGTTGGCAGCGGTACATTTGCCCAAAAAAAAGAAGTAATTTGCAAGCCTTATCAGATATTCCATCAAACTATGGTCGCGCCCATGACAAATGCTGAAATGCAGGCTAAAATCAGGCAAGTTTATGAAGAAGTAAACAAAGTTGTTGTAGGACAACGCTACATGATTAATCGCCTGCTCATCGGACTGTTTACCAACGGGCATATTTTGCTCGAAGGTGTACCCGGGTTGGCTAAAACACTGACTGTCAATACTCTTGCACAAGTTTTACACCTCAATTTTCAACGCATTCAGTTCACGCCTGACCTGTTGCCCTCCGATTTGGTCGGTACGATGATTTACAACCAGCGCACCAGTGAATTTGAGGTCAAAAAAGGGCCTATTTTTGCCAATATGATTTTGGCCGACGAAGTGAACCGCTCGCCTGCCAAAGTGCAAGCAGCCTTGCTGGAAGCCATGCAAGAAAAGCAAGTAACAATCGGAGAAACCACATACCCGCTCGACAAACCCTTTTTGGTTCTTGCTACACAAAACCCGGTTGAACAAGAAGGAACGTATCCCCTGCCCGAGGCACAGTTAGACCGCTTCATGCTTAAAATTTTTGTCAGCTATTTAGACAAGGATTCTGAACTGGAGGTTATGCGCCGCATGAGCAATATGTCTTTCCAGCCAACTGTTAATGCAGTACTCAGCAAACAGGAGATTTTCCAAATTCGCGATGCCATCAATTGCGTAACTATCTCCGAATCATTAGAGAAATACATCGTAGAGCTGGTTTTTGCTACCCGTAAACCCAAAGAATACAATCTGGGTGATATGGCCAATTACATTCAGTACGGCGTATCGCCGCGCGCCAGCATCAACCTGAACCGCGCCGCCAAAGCCGTCGCATTCTTTGAGGAGCGCGACTTCGTGCTACCCGAGGACATCAAAGAAGTAGCCTTTGATGTATTGAATCATCGCATCATTCTGAACTACGAAGCTGAGGCAGAAGGAATTACAAGCCGTGAAGTTATTGATACCATTCTCAAAAAAGTACCGATTAATATTTAAGGGCTTTGCAATAAACAAAATATGCCCGACCAACAGTGTGCTGCACATTGGTTGGGCTGTTTTACTGTTTAGCCTGCATTGTTGCTTTCCTGCATATGCACAATACCGATTGGCATGGCAAGATATGGACAGCCTAAACCACACATTGCAAACGGGTAAATCTATCTGCCTCCGAAAGTTTGAAGGTACACTGCCCAATGGCAAAAAAATAGCTGCTTACTTGGCTGTTATTAACCTGAAAAACAAGCGTTTACGCATTGAGACTATACCGGCGGCGGCAGGTAAAGGACTTTTGTGCACATCCGAACTTGCACGGCAATGCAACAGTTTAGTAGCTATCAACGGTGGCTATTTTACTTTCAAGCCTGATACTGCCCGCAATGGACTTAGCTCCGTAAGCCTGTTAGTGCATCACGGGCAACTGCTGACAGGGCATGTATTACCCGTTTTCCGCAAAGACAGCACAGGCATCATTTGCGCTTTGTACCCGACCCGCAGTGCAGTAGGTTTTGCGGGCAAGCGAGTAAATTTTGCATGGACTTTTACGGACAGCAGCGGCAACACGTGGGCATATAACAAACCCAACCCCTTCACTGTCAAGCCTTTGCAACAAAATCCGCCTACACGGTTTTTTCCCACTGTCCCTTACAAGTGGCAAGCACCCGAAATAATGGGCGGAGGCCCAATGTTAGTGTGGCAAGGTAAAATATTCATTACTGACAGCGAGGAGTGGTTTACACAAATTGCCAATACTAACCCACGCGCGGCGGTTGGTTTAGACCGCAAAGGCAGGCTGCTCCTTTTGGTAGTGGACGGCAGGCAACCCGGATACAGCGAGGGCGCTACTTTCACCGAATTGGCTGAAATTTTTCTGGGATTAAATGCCCGTTATGCCGTTAATTTGGATGGAGGCGGCTCCAGCACAATGGTCGTGAAAGGCAAGGTAATCAATCGCCCTTCCGACAAAACAGGCGAGCGAAAAGTGGCTTCAATTTTGGCAATAAGCAATTGAGTAGTTGCGGAGCGCATCTTTTCTGTAAAAGCATTTCTATCTGCATGTTGATGTCGTGCGTTTTCAGTTGCTCAACCTGCCAAGTCTGCACAAAAATGAGCAACCACAGTACAGTTGCTCATTTTCAGCAGAAATCATCAAAAATAAAAGACTCTAACTATTAGCAAGTTCTAACCTACGCGCGTGCGAGTGCCTTTTCTTCCGCAGTAGCCCCTTTGGCAATGGTATAAATTACCAAACCAAAGCCGATTTTGTTCACGGCATCTGCAATATTGTAGGCAAGGTCTACGGGTGAAGATTTTGTGGGGTCATAGCCTTCCACTAACCCGTGCAGCAAATTACCGGGCAGCATCATGTAACCGATGGGATAGATTGCCCAACCTACCAGCGTAAACCAACGCAACACATTGTAACCTTTCTGCACAACGGGATTGTTGCTTGCAGCAGCTACTTTCGCAGCTTCACCTACGTAAATTTCATAGATAATCAGTGCCCAACCGAGCGTAGAAATAATACCCCAAAGCACATTTTGCTCAATAACCACCGCTTCCCCAATATAACCGGCTACCAGCATCACCAGAGAACCCAGAATTAGTCGTACAAGCATACCGGATTTTGCACCGGCAGGTTTTAAAATGAGATAGTATTCAATACACATCAACGGAACGGTTAGCGTCCAGTCAATGTACCGAAATTGCGTAGGCGATGTTGCTGTTTCCAGCCATACACCCCTCATATAGAAGTAGTGAACAGCCGCAATAAAAGTAATTAATGCTGAAACCAGTAAAGATGTCTTCCATTTGTCGGATACTGTTCCCCGCTCTATGATGAAGAAAATAGAAGCGGCTAACATAGACATGTAGCCTGTAAAGAATGTGAATCCGATGTAGTCTCCGGCGCGGAGCGTAGCATCGAGTAGTATCGGTGAGTTAAACATAGCAGTAAATAATTAATGGTTGAATAATTAAGCAGTTATTTTTTCATTCTATTATAAAAATAATTTGTACACACATTTGTTTAAGTTTTTGCGCACTTTCTTAAACATTTTTTTATAGAACATACTTGCAGGCACAACCGCATGTTAATTTCCTGCTAAATCTGCGTACCCATTTCTTTTGCTAAAGCCCGAAACGGTATTTTTACCGACCTTAAATAACAACAACCATGAAATGTTTGATTTTCGGCATACTTCTTCTCACAGGCTTGCCACTACTTACCCAGTGTCAATCGCCTGATATGCAGAAACCTCGCGAACAATTTGACTTACAGGGACACCGCGGCGCGCGCGGACTTGTGCCCGAAAATACGATTCCATCTATGCTCAAAGCATTAGACTACGGCGTCAATACGCTTGAGTTGGACGTAGTTATCAGCAAAGACAAAAAAGTGGTAGTTTCGCACGAACCCTTCCTGAACCACAAAATCTGCAAAAACGCACAAGGGGAAACCATTAAAGAATCGGAAGAGAAAAATTACAACCTCTACCAGATGAGCTATGACAGCATTGCCCGCTGCGACTGTGGCAGCATGAGCAACCCAGACTACCCCGAACAGCAGAAAATGGTTGCATTCAAGCCCCTCCTCTCCGCTTTGATAGATGCTACAGAAAAATATGCCCGTGAAAAAGGACTGCCCGCACCGCGCTATAACATAGAAACCAAAATAGAACCCGAAAGCGATAATATTTACCATCCTGAGCCACAGGAGTTTATGGAATTGGTTTATCGGATTATCAAAGAAAAAGGCATTGCAGAGCGCACCTGCATACAGTCGTTTGACGTGCGCACTTTGCAGGCACTGAAAAAAATGGACGATAAAATTACTATTGCATTGCTGGTTGCCAAGAACCCGTTCTATGAAAACGCCATCAAAGAATTGGGCTTTAAACCCGATGTTTACAGCCCCTATCACCTACTGGTAACATCTTCGCTGATTGAGTACGGCAAAAAAGAGGGCATTAAAATCATCCCTTGGACAGTCAATGATTTTGACACCATGAAAAAACTGGCGCAAATGGGCGTAGATGGCATCATTACCGACTATCCAGACCGCGCACAGGGATTGTTTGAACCAAAGAAATAAACCTTTGCTAATGCGGCAGCCCTTTCAAAGCAGCTTTTGCCTTGCGGTCAATGCTTGCCTTGTAAGGATGCTGTCGATAATCCAAAGCCCGATTGAAATAATAGCGGGCTTTTTTTGCATCCTTCTTGTAATCGCGGTAAATGATGCCTGCCTGCAAGGCTGCATTCGGCAGAAAATACCATACTGCTCCTCCAGCCTCTGTAAGGCATTGTTCATAGTGCAAAAGGGCTTCGGTCAAATGATTCAAGCGATGCGCATTGCGTGCCTTGCGGTAGTACCATTCGCAGCGACTAATTTTATCAAGTGCCTGAATATCAATTTTTTGAATGATATTCATAGAGCGCTCGAAGTAGCCGCCGTCCGTCAGCAAACGAGCTTGTATCAGCCGCTTGTCGGGAAGTGGCCGCTGTGCTGCAAAATAGGCGGCATTTTTATCCGCTTCGGTTTGCGTGCGACCTGTGGCAGCAATTTTGCTCAATGCCGCCATTGCCTCCGCATCGCGGTTTAGCAAAAGATAGCACCAAAAGCGTTTCAACTGTGCATCTTTGAGCAAATCTGCTCCTCTGTGCTTTTGCTCAAATAAAGCCAACCATTCCAACGCTTCTCGATAGTTGCCACTGTTCAACAATGCGGTAGCCTTCTCCCAACACAGTAGCGAAGGTGCATCGGCAGGCAAATCGGAGAGGAATTGTAGCGCCTTTTCACCCTTACCGGCCTTACGAAACGCCGCAGCAACAATCCATTTGCCATGATTTAGACCAGACAAAGCATAGTCTCCTGTTTCATCGCCCAATTGTGTTTTTAGCCATACTTGCCATAATTGGGCTTCGATGGCATAGGCCGAATTACCCGCCGCCACTTCCGATAGCATCTGAAAACCTTTGGATACATCGCCTGAAAGCCCCCAGAGCGACAATAGCCACTCATACTGCGCAGGCACAGCCCCAAAAAGCACTTGCAAAACACCCAGTGACTTCTTGTTGCCCTCAAAATCGGGATATAGACGGCTGTTGGTTTCCAATAATTGAAAAGCTTTTCGGATGTTCCATGCGGCCGTCAGCGGTTCATCAAAAACAGCCTGTGCCAAAGCCCACTGCAAACGGATTTCGGCTTGCAAAAACAGGTAGAAAGGCGATTTTTTATGACTTTGCTCAATCAGCAGCAATCGTTGCTCACGCAAGTGAAACTTATTGATATACAATTGCTTATCCTGATTGCCAATCATTTCTAATACATCTGCCCAATTCTCCAAATACGGACGTACCAAATTATTTTCCGGTATAAGCTCAAAGGCAGCGCGTGCAGATGAAAAGTAGAGATTCAACAAATGACCGTATGCCGTTCGTTCGGCTTCTCCAAAATAAAAATAGGCAACAGCAGAAAAGCTCTTTGGAGAGGAAATAGCTGATAATGATGCCAATAAGCAAAAAAATAAAAGTATTACTTGAATACTTCGCACAAAAAGATGTACTTTTAACCTCATATTGAGCAACTTATCTGCAAAAACTGTGCTTTCCCTATGAAACATAAATCGGATGAAATAGAAAAGCGGTATTACAGCATTGGCGAAGTGGCGCAAATGTTTGGTGTTACCCCTTCCAAAATCCGCTTTTGGGAAACACAGTTTGACAGTATCAAACCTCGCAAAACGCGCAACGGTATTCGCCAATATACCAAAACCGAAATTGAGAACATCCAAAAGATTTATCATTTGGTAAAGGTAGAAGGCTACACGCTGCAAGGGGCTAAAGATGCACTGCAAAATAACAAGCCCACATCTGCCGGCATAATCCTTGTAACACAAATTGCCGACCTCATCCGCGAATTGCAGCAGGTGCGCGATTTCCTTTCAGCTTTGAAAGAACGCCTCAATTGAGTTCTTTTGCGTGTATTTTTTTCCTGAACATGACTTCATTTAAACGACATACCGTTACCGCCGCTTTGCCTTATGCAAACGGCCCTTTGCATATTGGCCACATTGCGGGCGCATACCTGCCCGCAGATACCTATGTGCGCTATCTGCGCTTGAACCGCGAAGATGTGGTGTTTGTATGCGGAAGTGATGAGTACGGAGCAGCCATTACTATCCGTGCCAAAAAAGAAGGCATCACTCCACGCCAAATCATTGATAAGTACCATTCTATCAACAAAAACACATTTGAACGATTCGGTATCAGTTTTGACATTTATCATCGTACATCCGAACCCATTCACACAGAAACTTCACAGGCTTTTTTCCTCAAACTGTATGAACAAGGTCTGTTTGAAGTGCAAGAAACTGAACAATATTATGACCAAAAAGCACAGCAATTTTTGGCCGACCGCTACATTATGGGTACTTGCCCCAAGTGTGGCAACCCCCAAGCCTATGGCGACCAGTGCGAAAAATGCGGCAGCAGCCTTAGCCCCTTAGAGTTGAAAAATCCTATTTCTACGCTGACAGGTACAACACCCGTGCTGCGCAATACCAAACACTGGTACTTGCCTATGCACCAATTTGAACCATGGCTGCGCGAGTGGATTATTAATGAGAAACAAAACCAATGGAAGCCCAATGTTTACGGGCAGTGCAAAGCATGGATAGAACAGGGCTTACAATCCCGTTCCATGACCCGTGACTTAGACTGGGGCGTACCCGTTCCCCTGCCCGAAGCCGCAGGCAAGGTGCTTTATGTATGGTTAGATGCTCCTATCGGTTACATCTCCGCCACCAAAGAATGGGCAAAAAACAACGGAAAAAATTGGGAAGACTACTGGAAAAGCCCTGATACCAAACTGGTACATTTTATCGGTAAAGATAATATTGTTTTCCACTGCATCATCTTCCCGATTTTGCTGAAAGCACACGGCGAATTTATTCTGCCTACCGACGTACCCGCCAATGAATTTCTCAATCTGGAAGGCGATAAAATCAGCACTTCTCGCAACTGGGCGGTCTGGCTGGATGAATACATGGACAGATTCCCTAACCGCACCGACGAGCTGCGCTACGTGCTCACATCCATCAGCCCCGAAAACGGCGACAGCGAATTTACATGGCGTGATTATCAGGCACGCGTAAACAACGAGTTAGTAGCAGTGCTCGGTAACTTTGTCAATCGCGTGTGGGTGCTGATGCACAAATATTTTGAGGGAAAACTGCAAGGCAGCGGTATTATTGACTTTACCGATGAAACCCTCCGCCAAGCAACGGTTGAAACTTACGATGTTTTACAAAAAAGCCTCAGCAGCTATAAATTTAAAAACGGCTTAAATGCAGTGATGGATTTGGCACGTGCCGGCAATAAATACCTCACCGACAGCGAACCATGGAAAAAATTTGGCAGCGAGCCCCAAAAAACGGCCGAAATCCTCAACAACTGCGTGGTAATGACGTCACATTTGGCCGTTTGTATGCAGCCTTATTTACCAACGACGGCAGCCAAAATGTTCCGGTTATTGCAAATGCCGCAAACTGTCTACTGCTGGGATGAACCGCTTATTCTGCAAGCAGGCCATCAGTTGGCACAGCCGCAGCTGCTTTTCCAAAAAATTGAAGACGCACAAATAGAGCAACAAATTCAGAAATTGGAGAAAACCAAACTGATACAGGCACCGGCCGCACCTTTGAAGGAACAAATCACCTATGAGGACTTTGCCAAACTTGATATCCGCGTAGCAACTGTGCTTGCCTGCGAAAAAGTACCCAAAGCAAAAAAACTATTGCAACTGACCTTAGACACCGGCATAGACCAACGCACGGTAATTAGCGGCATTGCCGAGTATTTTGAGCCCGAATCGCTGGTCGGCAAACAAGTACTGCTGTTGGCTAATCTCGCACCTCGCGAAATGCGCGGCATCGTTAGCCAAGGAATGATTCTCAGCGCACAAGACCGCGACGGCAGATTAGTACTCGTAGGCCCCAATGATACGGTTATCAGCGGCTCACAGGTAAGCTAACACATTGATAGTCAGAACCTCAAAAAAAATTTTAAAACTTTTTAAGAATTAAGGGTTACCTTTTGCCTGCTTTTGGTATTAAGCGCCAGAGTTGAAACTTTTCAAAACCCAAAAAAATTTACACACAATGAAAGCTCTGAAATTATTCATCCTAGTATCTGTATTTGGTTTCTTCGCTGCCTGCGGTGGTGCTAAAACCGAAGAAGTTACAACTACTGACACTACTGCTGTAGAAGCTCCGGCTACTGCCGCTGACTCTACTGCCGCTGACTCTACTGCTGCTCCCGCCGCTCAGTAATCCGCATTGACTACAACTCAAACCTATTAAAACTTACCTGTTCGCTTTTTCAGCGAACAGTTTTTTTATTCCAAAAATATTGCTTATCTTTGCGCTGTCAAAATCGTTCCTTAAATTGATAATGTTTCGCGCTTTGCTTGTTTGCAATGGTTCATCCATTTTTCCACCAAACATCCCTTATCCGAATATTCGTGTGTCGGCAAAGCCTATGATATTATCTCTAAGGCGGGGTTTTGTTTGAACTAATTTTTGGAAATTACTAACCATTTCATGGAACAAGTAACATTTGATTCTCTTCCGCTGTCAAGTGGAACTTTGCAAGCTATTGCCGATATGGGTTTCACGCTTGCCACTCCCATTCAATCACAAGCTATCCCTCTTGCTATACAAGGACTTGACATACTCGGACAAGCTCAAACCGGCACAGGCAAAACAGCAGCCTTCGGCATTCCGATTGTAGAAGCAATTGACTCCAACAGCCGAGAAACACAGGCCTTAGTGCTGTGCCCTACCCGCGAACTGGCTGCACAAATTGCCGAAGAAATCAAGAAAATTGCCAAATACGAACCTAACCTGAACGTTGTGGCTATCTATGGCGGCGACAGCTACGAGCGGCAACTGCGCGAGTTGAAGCGCGGCGCACAGGTGGTTATCGGTACGCCCGGTCGCGTGATAGACCACTTGGAAAGAGGCACGTTGAAAACCGATGCCATTCGCATTGCTGTTTTGGATGAAGCCGACGAGATGCTTAACATGGGTTTCTTGGAAGACATGGAAAAAATACTCGGCGGCTTGCCCAAAGACAGACAAACCATGCTGTTTTCGGCAACTATGCCTAAGCCCATTCTGGAACTCACCAAGAAGTTTCTCCATGAGCCTGCACACGTAAAAATTGAACGCACTACGCTGACCGCCTCTTCCATTGCTCAGTACTATTTCACCGTAAAGAGCAATCAGAAGGTAGAACTGATGGCGCGACTCATTGAAAAATACGATGTTAAGTTGGCCATTACATTCTGTAACACTAAACGCATGGTAGATGAATTAGTGGCAGAGCTGCACATAAAAGGCGTTCAGGCAGAAGGTCTGCACGGCGATATGAGCCAAAACCAGCGCACCAGTGTTATGTCGCGATTCCGCAACGGCATTACGCACATTTTGGTGGCTACCGACGTAGCTGCCCGCGGCATAGACGTAAACGATGTGGATGCCGTATTTAACTACGATATTCCTAACGATATTGAGCAATACGTACATCGCATCGGCCGAACAGGACGTGCCGGTAAAACAGGAATTTCTTTCAGCTTTATCACACCCCGCGAATTGGGTAAACTGCGTGAAATTGAGCGATTTACCAAGTCGCGTGTGGAAAAATGCGAAATTCCGATGCCGCAGGAAATTGTACAATTGCGTCGCGAACGCTTTGCAGGAAAAGTAAAAGCGGCAGTAGCCGAAGGCGGTTTAGAAAACTTTTCAGCACTTATTAACCAATTAGTGGCAGAAGGTTATTCGGCAGAAGACCTCGCGGCAGCACTTGCAAAAATGGCAGCCGGCGAAATTAACCGTCCGTTTGGCGAATTGGACATTATTACCGACCGTTCTTCGCAACAAGCATCCCGATTTGGAAGAGGGGACGGTTTCAGCGATAACAGCCGCCGCGATGGACGCGGTAACGGCAGAATTGAACGCAGCAGCAGCTACGGTCGCCGTGAGGAAAGCGGTCGCGGAGGCTATCAGCGCGCCGGCAATGATAAAATGATTCGCTTGTTTGTTGGTTTAGGACGCAATGAAAAGATTAGCAAAGGCGATATTTTAGGTGCTATTGCCAACGAAACAGGCATTAATGGAAAAAATATCGGCAGTATTGAGGTATTTGATAAGTTTTCGTTCGTAGAAATTCGCGAACAAGACGTACAAATGGTTATGCGAGTTATGGGCAAAAGCAAAATCAAAGGCAAATATCCCCATATGGAAATTGCCGATTAATTTTCCCCAAGCCTCGAAACAAAGCTGCCTTTAAAACAGGTAGCTTTGTTTTTTTATGCAAAATCACCGTTGATTAAGGATGAAAACTGCGCATAAGCTACAAAAAACTCACAAGTTCCATAGCATTCAAAAGCGCAAACAATTTGCGAAATTTATATAAATCGCTGGAAAACAGTTATTTAAATCCAATATACTCCGATACGCATCAGTTTTTTGTATATATTTGCCTTACTGACGACCGCGCTACCAAAATAAGAGTCTGCCTCGCAAGAGCAAGCAATTTACACCGTAAATTTGCGGTATGGAATCAACGCAACAGGAGATGCTGCCTGTAATGGAAGCATTCTATACAATACAAGGAGAAGGCCATTGGCAAGGACATGCGGCTTATTTTATTCGTTTAGGTGGCTGCGACGTAGGCTGTGTATGGTGTGATGTGAAAGAATCGTGGGATGTGAATGCGCACCCCCGCGTTGGCGTTGCCGATATTGTCGCACAGGCTTTGCAGCACCCTGCCCGTATAGCAATCATTACAGGCGGCGAACCGCTGATGCACAACCTGAACGGCCTGACAAGTGCACTCAAAACCGCCGGATTCCGCACGCACATTGAAACATCGGGTGCGCATCCTTTTTCGGGAACATGGGACTGGGTTTGTTTTTCACCCAAAAAATTTATGGCGCCCAATCCTGAAATTTATGCCTACGCCAACGAGCTGAAAGTGATTGTTTACAATAAAAGCGATTTTGACTTTGCCGAAAAGTTCGCAGCTGTTGTCCCTGCCGACTGCCGACTGTTGCTGCAACCCGAGTGGGACAAATCAGCACAAATGATGCCGCTGATTGTGGACTATGTAAAAGCGCATCCGCAATGGCAAGTTTCGCTGCAAACACATAAATTCATGGCGATTCCTTAGTTTTTAAAATGCACAAAAAAGATTTACAGGCGCTGCTAGAAGAGCAGGCAGCCCGTTATAACCGCCCCGAATTTATAGCCAATGACCCGATTCAACTGCCACATCGCTTTGCGCAATTGCAGGACAAAGAAATAGTGGGCTTGTTTGCCGCTGTGCTAGCATGGGGACAGCGCCAAACCATCATCCGCAGTACAGAAAAAATTATCGCACTGATGGGCGACGAACCTTATCGCTTTGTTTTACACCACCAACCTGACGACCTGATTCCACTGCAAGACTTTGTGCATCGTACATTTAACGGCACCGATTTGCTGTATTTTATCTACTTTTTGCGGTGGTACTACGAGCGCAACGAAAGTTTGGAAACAGCCTTCAGCGATGGCATCAACCCGCACGATTTGACCGTAGAAAACGGTTTGATTCACTTTCAACGCCTGTTCTTCAGCTTAGAAGATGCCCCTGCACGCACCCGCAAGCACATTGCTACGCCCGAGCGAAAATCGGCATGCAAACGGCTGAATATGTTCCTTCGATGGATGGTGCGCTGCGACGATGCGGGCGTAGATTTTGGTTGCTGGCACCGAATCAGTCCCGCACAGTTGGTTTGCCCGCTGGATGTCCATGTGAAACGTGTTGCGCATAGGTTAGGGCTGCTCAAACGCACCCAAAGCGACTGGCAGGCAGCGCTTGAACTCACTGCCAATTTGCGCAAGTTCAACAAGCAAGACCCCGTGCGCTACGATTTTGCCCTGTTTGGGTTAGGACTGGCAGACAAAGGCTACTAACTCCCTACCGGTATTTAATTGGAAGAAAAAAAGTTGCTTTGATGCCGCTTTCAGGTGCAGTTTTATCTTCTATTCGCACTTCGGCTCTGTAACCGGATTGTTCTTGCAACAGTTCCAAACGACTTTCTAAAATCTGTGAGGACATGGATACATGCCTACGCGCTAATTTGGATTTTGCGGCCTCTTCTCTGCCTACCCCATTGTCTTCAACAACAACGATGAGTTGGTCATCCTTCAAGGTAAAATTGATGCGAAGCAGACCGTTTTCTTGTACATTTTTTAAGCCGTGTTCTACTGCGTTTTCAACCACAGGTTGAAACATCATCACAGGAATCAGCAATTCTTCGGTCTCTAAATTGCCATCGCACTCAATTACATAGTCAAATTTATTGTCAAAACGGAGCTTTTGCAGGTCTAAATAATTTGTTACCATGACTATTTCATCATCTAGCGTGGTAAACTCTTTTTCCGACTGTTCAAGCGTTTGCCGCATCAGTCGCGAAAATTTGACGATATAATTTACTGCTTTTTTCGGTTCATCTTTTACCAGTACATCCTGCACGGCAGCCAGCGCATTAAAGAAAAAGTGCGGATTCATTTGCGCCCGTCGCCAACGCTGCTGCGCAAGCAAAAGGTCGTAACGGGTTCGCAACTGCTTGTTGTTCAGAAAAATGTAAACCACTGTAATCAGCAATGCGGCAATAATGATGCTGCCTGCCAGCAATGCGTTCCGACGGTCTAACGCCAGTTGTCTAATGGCTGCTTCCTGTTCTAATGATTGAATTTCGTTTTCTTTCACTTCCAAATCAAAGGCTGCCTGCAACTCTGCCACTTGTTTGCTGCGTTCGGTATTAAAAACACTGTCGGAATATTGTTTGTGCAACCTGTGCCGGCTGAAGGCAGAGCGAAAGTCTTGACGGATAGAATCCAACATGGCATATGTATTGTAAAGTCGTGCCAGCTCACGCACCGCACCAATTTGCATGGCTTCTTTGATGCCGTCTTCCAAATACTTCTCGGCCAGTGCATAGTTGCCGCTTTCCATGTACTTTTCACCAATATTGTTGTAGGAAAACACCATCAGGTAGCGATTGCCCAAGGCTTTCTCAATCTCCAATGCTTCCAAGTAATATTTGAGTGCCTGCGATGTTTTATTCATTTTCTCATAAACACCACCCAAAAAATTCAGCGCATAGGCCTCACCGAGCTTATTGCCCAATTGCCGATGCAGGGCAAGCGAGCGTTCCGTGTGAACAAGTGCTTTATCGGGTTGTCCCAGCAGGTTGTAAAGGTTGCCAATATTACCTGTGATGATGGCTATCGAAAAAGGCTCCTGCAATTTTTCCATGATTTTCAGTGCCCTGAACATGTAGTTAATTGCTTGTTTATAGTCTTTTATATCCTGATAAACGGCGGCTATGTTGTTCAGGGCACGGGCTGTTCCCTTGCGCTCGTTGAGTTTTTCATACAAACGGGCAGACTCCTGCAAGTAATCCAACGCCTCCTTGTGCTGCGACTGGTCGCCAAGGAGCGAGCCAAGTCGCATGGCAGCATCTGCCGTGCTCAATACTCGATTCTGTTCTTTGGCAAGCCGATAAGCCTCTTTACAATTGATAATGGCCGCTCTGTAATTTCCTTGTTCGGTTTGCAGAGAAGCCAGTGCAATCAGCGTTGGTATTTTTGCGGTATCGGTGTCGGCAAGGGACGTTGCAAGCTGTTGCAAACTGTCAATTGCGAGCTGTTGCGCTTGCAGGGCAGCACTCGTGAAAAGTATCCAAAAGCAAAAGATTATCCGGTTTAACTGTTTCATATCGTTTTTTTTTAGTGCAATTTAGCCATTGGAATACTTTTTGGCTACTGTATTCAGTAATCGCTAAACTACGCACAGCACACATAACCACTATGAAAATTGCCATCATAGACGACGAGACTCACCACCGAAGCTATTTGAAACAACTCTTGGCCGATTGTGCATCTGCCATGCAGTTGGTAGGCGAGGCAGACAGTGTATCGTCAGGAATTAGTCTGATTTGGGAGACAAGACCGGATGTATTGCTGCTCGATATTGAAATGCAAGATGGCACAGGGTTTGAACTTTTACAAAAAATACAGCCCGTTGATTTTCAGGTAATTTTCACTACTGCCCATCAATCGTTTGCTATTCAGGCGTTTAAGTTTAGTGCGATTGACTATTTGTTGAAGCCTGTTGATATCAGTGAATTGACAACCGCCTTACGGCGCGCATCGGAAAATAAGCGATTGAGTGATGTGCAAGTACAACTGACCGCACTGATGGGCAATATCCAAAGCCTCAGCAATGAGCCACGCAAAATTGTTTTGAAAGATGCGGAAAATATACATCTGGTAGCTATCAGCGATATCATTCGCTTGGAAGCCGCCAACAACTACACCTTGTTTTGTTTGGCCGACCAGCGTAAAATCATCGTTTCCAAAACATTAAAAGATTACGAGCGCCTATTGGAAGAACACTTTTTCTTCCGTTGCCATCAGTCGCACCTGATTAACTTACACTATTTACAACGCATCGGCAAAAAAGACGGCGGCAGCGTAATCATGAAAGACAATTCGGAACTTCCGCTGGCCACCCGCAAACGCGATGCCCTAATAGAACTGTTGGAAAAAATGTCTTCCTGAAAATTTCCCCGTATGAAAAACCTCGTTCGCCTGACAGCAGCAGTTGTGCTTACAATAGTTAATTTGAGCACATATGCTCAAATTAACAAACAGAAAATCAACGAACTATTGCCTGGCAAGCGCTGGGCATTGGCACTTTACATCGTACAAAGCTCATTGGGGGCAGATACTATTTTGCGTGTACACGACTGCGCCAATGAATTTCTGGAAGTAATGCCCAACGGCACTTTTCTTTCTTCCAATCTTCGCAAAGCAGGTACTTGGCAAATTGTGGACGATTCTACGGTTCTTTTCAAAAAACCTTCGGGGGCAAAGTTAATGCTGGCAAAAATCAACCATCTGACCGCAGACAGCCTCGCCATTACCGACTTTGCCAAAAACAAGGATGCTTTTGTACAAACCTTCAATAAATGCCGCGCCGATGATGCCACCTTTGTAGATTCGCGCCCCGAGTTCAGCCTGCTAGAAACTTGGTCAGTTATTGCGGGTGCACAGTACTTCCGCGCCGGATTTGCCGAGTTGGGCATTGCACGAGGCGAGCTGACACTTTGGAACAGCCTGCTGTACTCCTACGGCGCACATGTGGAGTTAGCCCCGTGGAATAATATTTACGGATTAGCGGCACACGGATGGATAGAAGACAAGCGATTCCTCTTTGGCGGAGCCATAGGTGCATATAACGACACTAAACACATATATGTTGCATTTCGCCCCTCGCTGGGCTTCACTGCTAAGCAGTTGCTGCCTAAGGGCTACTCCCTGCATCTGGCTTACGGTTATAACTTCATCATCGGCGAACAGCGAAACAACAACATCAACCTGCACAATATTTCCTTGCGCATGCGCATTCCGTTCAGCAAGCAGGAAAGAAAAGTGCGCCGCTTTGAAAATCAGGAATACGAATAGTCAAATCCGTTTATCTTTGGCATTTTAAGCGAACTATGTTACGAGATTCTGTACGTGTGTATGCGCCTGCAACGGTTGCCAACGTTGCCTGCGGGTTCGATGTGCTTGGTTTTGCCCTCTACGAGCCCGGCGACGAAATAGTGATGCGCAAAACCAACAACGATAAAACGGAAATTGTACTGATTACAGGAGACGGTGGCAAACTCAGCCGCGATGCTTCTAAAAACACGGCCGGTGTGGTAGTGGATGCTTTTTTGCAGCATATTGGGCAAAAAACGGGGATTGCCATAGAGTTACATAAGAAAATGCCGCTTGGCAGTGGTCTGGGTTCCAGTGCGGCAAGCGCCGTGGCAGCCCTTTTTGCCATCAACGAACTGATGGGGCAACCCCTGACCCGTTTGGAAATGCTGCCCTTTGCCATGGAGGCCGAGCGACTTGCCTGTGGTGCTGCCCATGCGGATAACGTAGCACCGTCTTTGTTGGGCGGTTTTACTCTTGTGCGCAGCTATGACCCGCTGGACGTTATCAAACTCAACACCCCGCCCGACTTGGTGGCTACCGTTGTGCACCCGCACATAGAAATCCGCACGGAAGATGCCCGCAGTATTCTCCGCAAATCCGTAACGCTTAAAGATGCCATTATACAGTGGGGCAATGTGGGCGGTTTGGTGGCAGGGCTGCTCCTGTCGGACTATGCGCTGATTGGCCGCTCGCTGCACGACCAGATTGTAGAGCCTCTGCGCGCGCTGCTGATACCTAATTTTGCGCAGGTAAAAAAAGCAGCCATGGAGGCCGGGGCTTTGGGTTGCAGCATCTCGGGTTCAGGCCCTTCCATATTTGCCCTCAGTACTTCGCACGAAACAGGACGGCGCATCGCAGATGCCATTACTGCCGCTTTTGCAGAGGTTAATATCGCTACGGACTGCTACGTTTCGCCCATCAATGCCGAAGGGCCGCGCCTGCTAGATTAAATTTTCTGTGAGCAGCAGTATTTTTGGTAACAAAATTGCCCTAAGAGTTTTCGTCTAACCAACCCAATAGCACAAAATGACGCAAACTCGTACAATTTTCTATTGGCTCGCAGTCAGTATGTTCTTCATTAGCCAGTCCCTGATGGCTCAAAATTGGGAAACCTTGTTCATGCAAGGGCAGCAAGCACTCGCAAAAAAAGATTATAAAATGGCTGTTTCAGCCTTAGAGCGCGCCCTGCCGAATGCCGAGCAGGAGTTCAAAACGCAACATCCCAACTACGTTAAAACCCTCTACGCACTTGCAGAAGCCTACAAAGGCATCAACGAAGCTAAAAAAGAGCGCTCCTGTTACCTAACCATCCTCAACGTAAAAAAAGACCTGCGCGAAGAACGTACCCAAGAGTTTGCACGGTTGCAATTCTTGACTGCCGTTAGTTACGTACAAACCAAGGAATACCCCAATGCAGAGAACTATTTCACGCAATCGCTGTCATTACAAAAGTCGTTGAAACAAGACCAAACTGCCGACTTTATTATTACTCAACACGAATATGCCCGATTGCTCCGACTGACCAATCGCTTAGACAAGGCAGAAGCACAATATGTCCCTGCCTACGAACAAGGCATCAAATTGCTCGGCAATAAAAACCCGCGAATGGCAGAAATGGCAAGTGAGACAGCAGACGTTTACTTCCGCCTGAAAAAATACGAAAAAGCCAACGAGTTCTACCTGAAATGGATTGACCTGAGCAAAGCCCAGCAGATTCCGCCTGCACAATACTATACCGCCTACTATCAGTTGCACATAGGCTATAAGCTGCTCAACAAACCACAAGAGAGCATCCAATACGGCAATGAGTATATCAGCCATGTACAAACAAACAACGCAGGCAAACTCACGGAAGAACTTGACAAAGTCATTAAAAATTATGCAGAGATGGGCGAATATGCGGCTGTTGCAGCAATGAGTCAGCAAAAAGCCGATGCCGTTAAATCTGCCTATACTGAGCAAAGCATGGAATATGCCTCTGCCCTTGCACAATTGGCAGTTGCAGAATGGCACATCGGTAAAGCCAACGAAGCGCAAAACAACCTTAAAAAAGCTATTGAAATCAGCAAAGCCAACAAGAAAACACCTGAGCATGAGGCAATTTGCGTAGAGCAAATAGCACAACTGGCCGCAATGTACAAGCAAACAGGCAATCAAGCCCAAACAGAAGCTACCCTGCTGGAAGTAGCCGAACAAGCCAAAAAACTGAATGACAAACAGGTGCAATATGCCAAAGCCATAGATTCGCTTGCCTTTTACCACTTGGCCATCCCCGATTTTGCCAAAACGGACTCCTTGTTGAAGCTCAGCATTGAATTGCGCAAGAAAAACCTTACCGATAAACACCCTGATTATAGTGCATCTCTTGCTAACTACGCAAATTTCCTGATTGTGCAAAATAAGCTCGAGGCAGCCGAACCCCTCCTGAAACAGGCCAACCTCATAAATGCCAACTATTACGGCAGAGGCAGCCTCGAATATACCCTTAGCACGCTCAAACTGGCAGATTTGGCAGCCTTGCGCAAAAACTATCCGGAGGCCATGCGCCTGTACAGAAGCGTGTTAGACAATCAGCGTAAACTGCAAGGCGAGCAAAGCCCTGCTTATCAGGCAACTCTGAAAAAGATTGCAGACATTAACGCAGAGATGAATAAAAAGTAAAATTTATAGCACAAAGATGCGTTATATATCTGTAAACGATGATTGCAGACCCCAATAGATAATCCGATGGTACAAAAAGCTTTGTTTTTTTGCTGTTTTTTTCTGACAACCTCCCTTGCTCTGTTGGCACAGGAAGCCTCTCAGTTAGAAAATGTGCGCGTACTTCTGGACGGTGGCAACAAGTACACCCAGAGTGGTATCGTTACGCTCAAAATCGAAGCAGCAGGTGCCCGCCAAATGATGGTGAGCCGTTCCCCCAACCTAGACGGTGCAGAATGGAAAGAATTTCAAAGTGATTACGGGCAAATCAATCTGGGGAACGATGAAGGTGAAAAAAAGGTATATGTAAAACTGAAAGACAAATACGGCAACGTAACCGCTCCCATAGAAGCTACCATCACGTTAGACCGCACGCCGCCCAAAAATCCGAAAATTGCCATCAATGCAGAGGGCGGTTTTGTAAACAACCCCGAAAGATTGGTCAGCTTAGAACTTCAGGCCGAAGAAGCTAAGTATATGATGATTAGCAATGTATCCACTTTTAAAGATGCACGCTGGCAAATCTATCGCACCGCTTTGCCTAATTGGAAATTAGAACCCGGCGACGGGCTGCGCAAAGTATTTGTCAAATTTAGGGATGAGGCTGGCAATGAATCAGCCGTTGCCTCTGCGGAGATTTTTGTGGATGCCGTCCCTCCCGTTGACCCGCGCATCATCATCAACGGCGACCAGAAATTCACCACCGATATCAACGGGAAAGTATCGCTTGCCATTTTTGCCCGAGGAGCCAACGATATGAAAGTCAGTGAAAAAAGCGACTTTTCCGATGCCGAGTGGCAACCCTATAAGACCACGATGGAATGGAAATTCGATTCGCAAAAACAAGGCGTACGCACCATTTATGTCAAGTTTCGCGACCAAGCACAAAACGAATCGAGCGTAGCTTCCGACGACATCATTTTAGACAACATGCCGCCCGAAGATTGCAGCGTAGTTATTAACGGCGGCGCTAAATATGCCGAAGACCCAGACAAGTTTGTAGAGTTAAAACTCTCTGCCAAAGGGGCATTGTTTATGATGATTAGCAACCACCTTAACTTTGTCGGTGCACGCTGGGAGCCTTTCAGAGAAACCGTTAAATGGAAACTCACCGGCGAAAATGGTGAAAAAACGGTTTACGTGCGTTTCAAAGACGAATACGGCAACGAAACAGGTATTGTAAAAGCAAGTATCATTCTTGCGATTTAGTAGCCTGCAAACAAAATTAGCGATACACTTTTTATCGCTAATTTTGCTTTTATGATGCAATACAAGTTTGTAAAATGGGCATTGGCCACTATTTTTTGCATAAGCAATCTCGTGCTGTACGCACAAAATCTTCCACTTGCCAGTCCCAAGTGTGAATATAGCCAAATAGTCGGTCTTACCAAAATCAGTATCCAGTACAGCCGTCCGAGCGTTAAAGGCAGAAAGATATGGGGGAAACTTGTCCCCTACGACGTTACATGGCGCACAGGTGCCAACGAAGCCACCGTTATCACCTTTTTGGACGATGTATGGCTCAATGATTTGCGAATAGCGGCAGGCAGCTACGCCCTCTACACCATCCCTCACAAAAGAGGCGAGTGGGATGTGATTCTCAATAAAAATTCTCGTTCATGGGGCACTACCGGCTTCCGCCCCGAAGACAACGTACTTTCCATTAAGGCACGCCGCCGCAAAGTACCTTTCACAGAAACATTCAGCATAAGTATTGAAAATATCACCCGAACAACAGCCTTGCTGGTGATGACGTGGGAAAAAATCTCCGTCAGCGTTCCCATTCGCGTAGAAGTGGATGAAAAAGTCAATAAAAATATCACGGAAGCCATCAAAACGGCAGGCGATAATTGGATAGTTTATGCCAATTCGGCAGAGTACTGTCTGCGCAACAACATAAGGCTTGGCGAGGCGAAGCAATGGATAGATAGAGCCTTGGCACTCAAACCCAACAGCTTTTTCCCACACTGGTTAAAAGCTGATTATGCAGCCCTACAAGGCAACTTCAAAGAAGCTATCGTTTCGGCAGAAGAAGCACTTCGCTTAGGAATTGTAGAAAGCGGCAGCAATTTTTTATACAAGCAGGAGATAGAAAAATCAATCGCCCTATGGCGTTCTAAAATCAACTGATTATTTTGCCAAACCGTTCACACTGTACGCTATGCAATATCAGATACATCGGGTAAAAGACTTCTGCTATATTGACGAAGGCAAAGGAGAAACCATGCTCCTGCTACACGGGCTGTTTGGTGCACTCAGCAATTGGGAACACGTAGTTGCCCACTTTTCCAATCGCTACCGGGTAGTAATTCCTATGCTGCCCATCTACGACATGCCCCTCACCAATGCAGGACTTGAAGGACTTACAGCCTTTTTCGCCGACTTTGTGAAGGAAGTTCCGCTAGGCAAACTGACACTTTTAGGCAACTCCCTTGGCGGCCATATTGCACTGATTTTTGCCCTGAAAAACCCCTCTGCCGTTAAACGCATCATCCTTACGGGCAGCTCGGGGCTGTTTGAAAATGCCATGGGCGGCTCCTATCCCAAACGCGGCAACTATGAGTTTGTAAAAGAACGCGTAGAATATACTTTCTACAACCCACGCGTAGCTACAAAAGAGCTGGTTGATGAAGTTTTTGACGTTACCAAAAGCATCCCCAAGTGTATGCGCATGGTGGCTATTGCCAAATCGGCGCAGCGGAACAACCTCGCCAAAGAACTCGGGAACATTAAAGCCCCTACCTTGCTCATCTGGGGGCTTAACGATACCATCACCCCGCCCAACGTGGCACATGAGTTTGATGAATTGATACCTAATACGGAACTGCGCTTTATTGACTGCTGCGGACATGCACCCATGATGGAGCACCCCGAAATTTTTAACCGATATGTAGATAGTTTCTTACTAAGAAACCCCTGAAAATGAATAGCGGAGAGTTTTCGTTGGAACGCCTGACTACAACCATTGTTGTCATGCTGTTTACACTGACCATCATTTTTTTATTTCTTGTCAATAAGTCGCAGTGGATAGAAGAAAAAAAGGCCATAGAATTTCGCTATGACAGCCTTAAAATGGTACTGGGCGGCAAATCATGGAAAATGCAGGAAGCCCTTCGCTACGATTCACTGCAAAAACAGTACTTCCGTAACAATCGCTATGACCCGCTGGTAAGCAACGGATTTCGCATGTACGGCCTTTTTAAAGACTTTGACAACACCTACACCATCAGCAAAGTAGCAGAAAAATTTAACATATCAAACTCCAAATCTATTAAGGTCAGCGAGGCCGACGGTGAAAACTGGTACATTGTGCCTGTCAAAGGGGTGCATTTGGTGCGACCGAAAGAAACTGCCACGTCTATCGCACGCCTGTATTACCGCAACTTGGCAGACTCGGTGCTTATCAAGCAATTCAATCAAAAAATCAGTAGCGGACAAATGATTTTTATTCCGTTTGAAAAGTAGCACCAAGCACATCAGTATAGCCCTATTGCCAGCAAAACAGCCTGTAAAAAAGGACGAAGAGAGACGCGCAATTGTTTGAGTGCCTGCGAAATATGATATTCTACTGATTTCTCGCTCAATGACAGTTGTTGGGCAATTTCTTTGTGCGACAAACCCTCGAAACGGCTCAGATGAAAAACAACCCGGGTTTTTTCGGGCAGTGTCGCCATAGCCTGCTCAACGACCTGCTGCAACTCTTCTATGAGATTTTCATCCTGCAAACACTCATTTTGAGATTGTTGCAGGCTGTAGGCTATAAATTTTTCTTTGATGAGTTCTTCTCTGAAATGGTTCAGCCAGCCATAGCGAACGGCTGCAAACAAATAGGCTGATAAGTTATCAATAGCGGTATCGGGCTTTTGCCACAAGCGAATGAAAATATCCTGCACAATTTCCTCGGCCACCTCCGACACAACCTTTCGACAGGCAAAATCAAACAACCGACGGGCATAACGCGTGTAGATAACGTGAAATGCCTGTCGGTCGTATTGAGCTGATTTTTTGAGTAATTCCTCGTCGGATAAATGCTGGTAGTCCATTATTTAATCAGGACAATAATAAGCACGTGGCAGCCTATCGGGGAATCTGTTCGGCTATGTACCCCATGCTGCTCACATGCTGCCCGTTGCGATATGCCAATATAAAGAACTGGTTGTAACCACAATAGGTAGCTACTTGCATACACAACTCGTGACTGTTGGCTTCATATACCGGAAATCCCAAATAGATTAAACGGAATGTCATTTTTGGTTTGCTAAACAAGTCTGTATGCGTCATAATCACATCTCCTTCTGTGCTAAAATACACAATTTTCATACCTCATTGCACTATCGAATGATTTAATGACAAATTGTCGCTGATTTCGGTAGGCAAGTTGCAGCCTCAGTTAGGCTGAAAAACACCCAGTTTGTCAAGTCGTTCAATTACCGACAGTTGGGTGCGTATAAAATGCTGACGGTCGGGGTCTTGAACAAGCAGTGTATTAGGCGGATAAAAACTATGCTCGGCATAGCTTTGCGCATAAAGCTCGAACCGTTGCCGAGCCAACAGGTTGCCCATGGCAGGTCGGTGGCGGAAATATCGCAGAGCGTTCAGGTCAATATCGGCATTTGCAACCATGCTTTCACCGTAACCTGCCTCAGCAAGCACAAGGCCGTTGTAGTTAATAATTTTTGATACTCCATCGGTAGAAGCAAAGGGTATGGGAGTACCGCCCATTCCTGCCGAGTTTGCAGAAACAACGTAAGCCATGTTCTCAATGGCACGTGCCAATTTTGCCACGTTTTTTTGCGTCAGCAGCGGGCTGCCGACCTCCGAAGTATTGTGCAAAAAAATCTCCGCACCGCGCATTGCCAAGCAGCGTGCAATTTCAGGATATAAAATTTCCTCGGAAGCAATACAAGCCAGATTCCCGATGTCGGTTTTTACGACAGGAAACACGCCTTGCAGGCCGTATATGTCAAGATATTTTTCCCATACATCGTGCGGCGTGGGCGCAAACATGGAATTCAGGCGGCGATATCGCAACACCACATCGCCCGAAGGTGCAATAATAAAACTGCACTGAAAATACAGATTGGGGAAGTGCCGGTCGATTTCATACGCATTCCCGCTTAGGTAAATATTGTTGTCCTGCGCAAGTTGTCCCAACCATTCGTACTCTTGGCCGTCGGGGGCTATGCAAGCCTTGTACAACCAGTTTTCTATACTCTCTCCCATCGGGAAGCCCGTCAAAAAGTACTCGGGCAGCACAACCAGCTTGGTATCTTTGCCGATAAAGCCGATGGAAGCGCGTATTTGCTCACCGATGCGCTGTATTTCGCGCCGAATATGCGCAATAACTTCCTCACGTGTCTGTAAACTGTTTACCGTATGACAAGTGGTTTGCAATGCAAGCGCTTTGTATATCATAGCCGGTTTTTCTGTTGTATTGCTGCAAATAACTATTTTTTGGTGAAAGTGTCAATACATGAGGGTTGTACTTTGCCGTAATTTAGCCCAAACTATCGGGGCGTTGCATAGCGGGCAGCCAACATCTCGGCGCAGCGTTCGCCGTCCATAGCCGCAGAAGCTATTCCCCCTGCATAGCCCGCTCCTTCGCCGCAAGGAAACAGCCCCGCAATTTGCGGATGTTCCAGCGTTTCCCGGTCGCGAGGGATACGCACAGGAGACGATGTGCGGCTTTCAACGCCTACAATCTGGGCTTCGTTGGTCAGGTAGCCTTTCATTTTTTTACCAAAATCTTTGAATCCTTCGCGCAGGCGATGGGTAATCTGCACGGGCAGCACCTCATCCATGGCGACCGAAGTAAGCCCCGGCTGATAGGAGCACTCCGGCAGTGAAGTAGAAACTTTGCGGTTTACAAAATCTGCCATGCGTTGGGCGGGAGCTGTTTGCCTGCCTCCGGCTATCCTACACGCGCGTTGTTCTATCTCGCTCTGAAACATCATGCCTGCCAGTTCGCCGTATTGTGCATAGGGAGCTAAATCTTCCTCATCGATGGCCACCACAATACCGGAGTTGGCAAAGCGGGAATTACGACGGGAAGGCGACATGCCATTTACAACCACCTCGCCCGGCGCAGTTGCTGCCGGAACAATGAAGCCGCCCGGGCACATACAAAACGAAAAAACGCCTTTTTCTTTGCCTTTGTAGGCAATCTGGCTGACTAACGAATAGGAAGCAGCAGGCAGAAAATCGCCGCGGGTTTCGCAGTGATACCGGCAGCTATCTATCAACGATTGCGGATGCTCTATGCGCACACCCAATGCGAATGGCTTGGACTCAATCAGCACTTGCCTGTTTTTGAGCAGATGAAAAATATCGCGTGCCGAATGTCCTGTTGCCAGAATAACGCCAATGCCTTCTACTATACTGCCCTCATGCAGCCAAACCCCTTTCATTCGGCCGTTTGCAATCACAAAGTCGGTAACTTTCGTATTAAAATGCACTTCGCCGCCTGCTTGCAAAATACTTTCGCGTATATTGGTAACAATGGCAGGCAGTTTATTAGTGCCAATGTGCGGATGCGCATCTACCAAAATTTCGGAGGCAGCTCCGTGTGCCACAAATATTTCCAAAATACGGCGAAAATCGCCTCTTTTTTTGGAGCGCGTGTAAAGTTTTCCGTCGGAGTAAGTACCTGCCCCACCTTCGCCAAAGCAATAGTTCGATTCGGGATTGACCACATGGTCTTTGTTGATGGCTGCCAAATCGCGGCGGCGGGCTCTCACATCGCTGCCGCGCTCTATCACAATTGGTTTAACGCCCAATTCTATCAATCGCAAGGCGGCAAACATGCCGGCAGGCCCTGCTCCTACAATAATTGCCTGCGGTGCATGGCTTACGTTCGGATAGTCCTTGCGGTATGTTATCAGCGGTTCGGGAAGTTCGTCTACATAAACTGCGACGCTTACATTAACTTTCACTTTTTTGGCACGGGCATCAATCGAGCGGCGCAACATGCGTATAGTAACTTTGCCCTCAGCCATTGCCTGCTGCCATTGCCCTTTTCCGGTAACATGTTCCGCAAAAGCCTGATTATCAAAAGCTATTTCGGGAGGTAGTACAAGGTCGAGCAGGGTTTTCATGACAATAGTTAGAAATGCAAAATTAGTGAAACATTTTTTCTGTATCCGTTATATGGATTTAATCAAACTTTCGTTATAATTTAGAGTGATAAAATTGAACTGTAATGAACGTCTCGTTTACTACCTTTGATAAGGTTACTATGAATGACAGTGCCTTTGCACATGACCTCTTGGGCATGTACATTGGAGAGTTGAAGGATTATCTGGTGCATCTATCACCAGTCGTAGCTGCCAGAGATGTAGGTGCTTATCGTTTTTTAAATCACAAGGTGCGTTCAATGATTAATACGTTAGAAGCATCTTTCCTGCTGGAAGCACAAGCGAACTTACAGCAACAAATGACTAAAGGCGCTTCGCAACAAGAAATAAACGAATTGTATCAAAAATTAGTGAGCATTGTTAATCAATTGATTAAAGTTTTGGAAGAAAAGAAAAAACATTACGCAAAATTTGACAATCAACCGGCTTGATAATTATCTACTGCTCGGCGCACACTGCCGTATTTTTTGAGCAACTCCGATGCTTCCTCGTAGGTAATATTGAGTTGATTCATAACCATTCGCGTGCCTCTATCCAACAATTTAAGGTTGCTTAGTTGCATATCTACCATTTTGTTACCTCTTACCCTGCCTAATTGAATCATCACAGTAGTTGAAATCATGTTGAGCGCCAACTTTTGGGCAGTACCGCTTTTCATGCGCGTGCTGCCTGTTACAAACTCGGGGCCTACAATGATTTCTACGGGAAACTCGACCTCGGCAGCAACAGGCGAACCCGGATTGCAAACAATACAGCCGGTCAGCAGACCGTTTGCACGGGCAGTTTTCAATCCACCGATTACATAAGGCGTGCGCCCCGATGCGGCAATACCAACTACTGTATCCAATTCGTTGGGCAGATACTCGCCGATGTCTTTCCATGCCTGCTCAAAATCGTCTTCGGCAAACTCTACAGCTTTGCGGATGGCAGCATCTCCTCCGGCAATCAGCCCGACCACAAGGCCGTGTTCTACCCCATAGGTTGGCGGACATTCGGATGCATCCACAATTCCTAACCGACCGCTCGTGCCCGCACCAATATAGAACAATCTGCCTCCCTGTTTCATACGGGCTACAATGGCACCGATGAGTGCTTCCAACTGCGGAATGGCTTTCTCTACCGCCAAAGGAACAGTTTTATCTTCATTATTGATATTTACGAGCAAATCGTGGATGCTCATTTGCTCGAGGTGGTCGTAATGCGACTGCGATTCGGTTACAGATTGCATAAAATGTTTATTTTTCAGCAGTTAGTCAAAAAACAAATGTATGATAATTTGCCCAAAGTTTCACTAATCTGCCTTTGCCATAATCAAGCACCATACGTACAGGACGCGCTCCGTTCGATAGTAGCTCAAACCTACCGCCCGATAGAGCTGATTATAGCAGATGATGGCAGTACCGACGATTCCGTTGCCAAAATCCGTGAGATATTGCCGCAAATTCCGGCAGAAATAGCGGTTAAAACACTGTTCTTGCCGAAAAATATAGGCAATTGCAAGGCTTTTAATCTTGCATGGCAAATGGCAACGGGTGATTTTATCATAGACCACGCTGCGGATGATTTATTGCTTCCCGGGCATGTAGCAGGTCTGGTAGCGGCTTTTCAAAATGCCCCCCAGCATGTGGGAATTGCCTTTTCTGATGCATGGATGGCCAATGAAGATGCCCAACCTTTGCAAACGTTTTACAAACGCAACGCAAAAGGGCAACTTGCCGAGCAAGTGCCTTCGGGTGATATCTATGCGGATTTGCTGCATCGCCACTGTGTCTGTACGCCTGCCATGATGATACGCAATGAGGTCTTACAACGGCTCGGCGGCTACGACGAAAGTCTAACCTATGAAGACTATGACTTTTGGGTGCGCTCTGCGCGCGAGTGGCACTACCTGTTTGTGGACAATATTACAATTATTAAGCGGAAAGTCAGTGGCTCGCACAGCAACAAAATGTATCGGAAAGGATTTAGTCCATACCGTTACAGTACTTTGCAGGTATGCTGCAAAGCAGCTGCACTCAACCGCAATCCATCGGAAGATGCAGCCTTAGCCCGTATGGTGCGCTATCAGATGCGGCTGTGCCTGCGCCAAAGAGATTTCACCAATTTGCAAGGATTTTATGAGTTACTGCAAAAAATATCTAAAATTGGCATCGCAGACCGTTTACTGGCCTTGCTGCTGTTATTTGTTAATCGCTTAGGATTTTTTGCCGTTAAGCATTAGTTTTAGGCTATTCTGAAATTGTTTTATGTCCGACTTATTCATCACCCCCAAACTGCAAAAACTGTTGCCGCGCCTGCGTGAATTTATGCGCGAAGAGGTTTACCCCTTGGAAGAGTTGTTTCTTACACGTCCATACATAGCATTAGAGCAAAACGAATTGGCGGCGCTGCGTCAGAAAGTAAAGGCAGCAGGCCTGTGGGCTCCGCATTTGTCGGAAGAAGAAGGCGGCATAGGCCTCAACCTGACCGAGTTCGGGCAAGTTAGCGAGATATTGGGTACTTCGCCGCTGGGGCACTATGCTTTCAATTGTCAAGCGCCCGATATAGGCAATATGGAGTTGCTGCACAAATATGCCTCTCCTGCATTGAAAGAGCGTTACCTGCATCCGCTGATGGAAGGCCGCATACGCTCCTGTTTTTCCATGACCGAGCCGGAGTTTGCAGGCTCGAACCCCGTGCGGATGGCAACCACTGCCGAAAAAGTTGGCCACAATTATGTTATCAACGGTCATAAATGGTTTACCTCATCGGCAGACGGGGCGGCGTTTGCCGTAGTAATGGCAGTTACCAACCCCGAAGCCCCCCCCCATACACGGGCAAGCATGATTATTGTGCCGTTGGAAACCCCGGGATTTGTACATGTGCGCCGCATTCCGATTATGGGTGAAGCAGGCAGCGGCTACATGAGCCACAGCGAAGTTCGCTATGAAAACTGCACCGTACCTGCCGAGAATCTGATAGGCAACGAAGGTGAAGGTTTCAAGCTGGCTCAGGAGCGATTAGGCCCCGGACGGATTCACCACTGTATGCGCTGGATTGGCATTTGCGAGCGCGCCTTTGAGTTAATGTGCCGCTATGCTGCCCACCGCGAACTGTCGGAAAACACCCCCATTGCCTCCAAGCAAATTGTACAACACTGGATAGCCGAATCGCGGGCACAGATTAACGCTGCTCGCTTGATGGTCTTGCATACGGCTATAGGCATAGACCAAAAGGGTACACATGCTATGCGCGTAGAAATTTCTACTATCAAATTTTTTGTCGCCAACGTACTAATGCAGGTAGTGGACAGAGCCATTCAGACGCACGGCGCGCTAGGGATTACGGAAGACACCCTGTTGTCGTTCTGGTATCGCCACGAGCGCGGCGCACGCATCTATGACGGGCCGGACGAAGTACACAAGTATGTAGTTGCCCGCGAAACCCTGAAAGAATATGGGATAAAAATTTAATTCAATTGGCAAAATCTGATATTTGCCTTTGAAAAAAACCAACAACACATGGCCGAACGCAGCAGTATTTTTGATATGATAGGCCCTGTTATGATTGGGCCTTCCAGTTCCCATACGGCAGGGGTAGTGCGCATCGGGCGCGCTGCCACTAATATTCTGGGACATATTCCCGAAAAAGCCGAAATTACTTTTTACAACTCATTCGCCCGCACCTATGAAGGGCACGGCAGCGACCGTGCCATCATAGCCGGATTGCTGGATTTTCCGACAGACGACATCCGCATCCGCGATTCGTTCCAATATGCAGAGGCACAAGGCTTACAATACTCCTTTAAAACCGTGGGCAATGCTTCCACATTTCACCCCAATACTATTAAACTTAACCTTTGGCACAACGGTGAATCGTTAGAACTGATAGGCATCAGCAAAGGCGGCGGCATTATCGGCATTGAAGAAGTTAATGGCTTTGTTGCCAATTTGAGCGCAATGCTGCATACGCTAATTATTCTGGCAGATGATGTAAAAGGAACGATTGCATTCATTGCCAGCATTTTAGCCAACGAGGACTGCAATATTGCCACCATGTCGGTTTCGCGCAAAGGCAAAAATGATATGGCATGTCATTTTGTAGAAATAGATTCGCAGCCGCGTGCACTTACCATAGACTACATTCGCAGCCTGCCTTGGGTCAAAAAAGTTAATGTGCTCATGCCGATACATTAACCATAAAACATTTCGCAGGGTTTTAACGTATCCTGACTTTGGGTTTAATTTGCAAAGCGTCTCAATTTTACCTCACTTGACTTTTTGGGCTTAGTAACTTTTTCCTATCTCAGATTCATAGAAGCGAAAGTACCGTATCTATGATTGTATTATTTTTACACTTTTTTTAAAAAATGTTACCGGAAAAAATGTACACTTTCATGCGCCTGACGGCTGCCACTCTCTATTTCTTCTGTACCTCTCTTATCGCCGAAGCACAAGACAACCGATGGGATTTACAACGTTGTATCAACTATGCAGTAGAGAACAATCTCCAACTGAAAGTATCTTTGCTAAACATTGAGGCCAATGAGGTGGCGCTGTTACAGTCAAAAATGGCACGCCTTCCCAACCTCAACCTGAATGTCAATCAGCAATGGAATCAAGGCCGTTCTATTGACTTCTTTACCAACCAGTTTACCAACCAATCAGTTGCCAACTTCAACGCAGGTCTAAATACGAGCGTTACCGTTTTCAATGGCTTTCGCCTGAACAATACCATTAAGCAAAACGCTGCTGCGCTGGAAGCCAGTCGCTTAGACGTGGCGCAAGCCAAAAATGACCTGATACTGAATATTATAAGTGCTTACCTGCAAATACTGTTCAACAAAGAACTGCTCGAAGTGGCACGTACGCAGCTAGCCAATACCGAAGAGCAACTGACACGAACCATGAATCTCATTAAAGCGGGTTCTTTGGCCGAAGCCAGTCAGTATGATGTAATTTCGCAAAAAGCCAATGATGAAAACCGCATCACCATTGCAGAAAACAACTTAGATATTGCCATTGTCAGACTCAAATTGCTTCTGCAATTGCCTGTTGAGACACCTTTTGAAGTGGTAGTGCCTACCCTACCCGACCCCGAGGTATCGGATGTGATTATGCCGGCGGCAGAAATTTTTGCCATTGCACAGGGAACACAGCCCAACGTGATGAGTGCGGATAAAAACATTGAAGTTGCGCGCTACGGTATAGACTTGGCAAGAAGTAATGCTATGCCTACGCTATCCATCTTTGGTTCTTTACTGTCGGGTACATCCAGCCAAACACGCACCAATACTTTCGGTATGCCGGTAGCAACTGTTATTGGTTTTCTGACCGACAACCCTACGCAAACCGTTTCAACCATACAAAACAGAGTAATAAGTAGTGAACGCACGCCTTACTTTGAGCAACTGCAAAACAACTTCCGCAACAGTATCGGTTTTCAGGTACAAATCCCTATTTTCAACCGCTATCAAGTGCGTGCGGGTATTGCCAACGCTAAGATACAGTACAACCGCAGCGTACTGCAATCGCAGGTTGTACGCAACCAATTGCGCCAAACCATTGAACAAGCCTATGCCGATGCCAAAGCCGCTCAAAAGCAATTTATCGCCAATAAAACCCGCGTAAAATCGTTGGAAGAATCATTTCGGGTAGTAGACCAGCGTTTTGCGGCCGGTGCCGCCAATTCGTTGGACTATGCGCTGGCGAGAAACAACCTCAATATTGCCCAGTCTGACTTGGTGCGCTCCAAATTTGACTATATTTTCCGCTTGAAAATCCTTGATTTTTATGCTGGAAAAGAACTGAAACTCTAATCAAAAACCTACCATTTCCAATTAAAAGATGGCGAAGCGAAATAATAGCCGACTTTATATCATCGGCGGCATTGTACTTGTGATACTCATATTTGCAACAATTGCCCGCCGCCAAGGCTGGATTGGCAAAGAGAAGCCAATTGAAGTCATTCTAACCAAAGCGAAAAGAACCGATATTATCGAAAAAATAAGTGCATCAGGCAAAGTACAACCTGAAACCGAAGTTAAAATATCACCTTTGGTTTCAGGTGAAGTTATTGATGTGCTCGTTAAAGAAGGCGACTCGGTAACGGTTGGTCAGGTTTTGGTGAAAATTAAACCGGATAATCTCCGTTCAGTATTAGACCGCGTTCAGGCAAATCTCAATACCCAACGGGCAAATCTTTCACAAGCAAAAGCGCGGGTAGAGCAGGCCAAGGCGCAACTCATCCGCCGCAAACAGGAGTTAGACCGCACCAAAGTTCTGCACGCCCAAAAAGCCGTCTCCGATTCGGAACTGGAAACAGCTGTTGCTAACTACGAAGTGGCACAAGCAGACCTCAAATCAGCAGAGCAAAGCGTAGAAGCTGCCCGATTTACCGTTCTGAGTGCCGAAGCCCAAGTGAAAGAGGCCACTGAAAACCTTTCATTTACAACTATTACCGCACCCATGAGCGGTATTGTTTCCAAACTAAGCATTGAGAAAGGTGAGCGCGTAGTGGGTACTTCCCAAATGGCCGGTACCGAACTGCTGCGCATTGCAGACCTCAACACGATGGAAGTGCGGGTAGATGTAAACGAAAATGACATCATACGTGTCAGTAAAGGCGACTCGGTAATTGTTGAGGTAGATTCGTACTCCTTTAAGGGAATAAAGTTTGCAGGTATTGTAACTAAAATTGCCAACAGCGCCAAAGAAACACCGGGACAATCATTGGATGCCATCACTGAGTTTGAGGTGCGCATCCGCATATTGCGCAGTTCCTACGAACAACTCATTAAAGAACGCAAAGGTGAAGAACCGTTTCGCCCGGGCATGACGGCTAACGTTGAAATTATCACCGACCGCAAAAACAGCGTACTTGCCGTACCACTTGCATCGGTAACAACGCGTGCCGAAAAAAAAGAAGCGAGTGCAAGCACCAACGCATCGGACAACGACCCCAATACACTGCAAGCAAGCCGCGACGCTAAAAAATCAACTATCAAGGAAGTCATCCGCGAAGTTGTATTTGTCAATGCAGATGGCAAAGCCAAAATGGTGGAGGTAAAAACAGGCATCAGCGATTTTGAGAATATAGAAATCATATCGGGATTGAAAGAAGGCGATGAGATTGTGTCCGGGCCTTTCCTTGTTGTTTCTAAAACGCTGAAAGACGGTGATGCCATTACTCAGGCAAAAGAAGACAGCAAAAAAGACAAAAAACAATAACATGTGGCAGTCCGAACTTATTTTAAAAGCACTTACGCTGGCGAGTGAAGCCCATGCAAACCAAACCATACAGGGCTTGGAAAGACCCTATTTGGAACATGTAACAGGTGTAGTAATGGAGGCACTCCGTGCCGCACTCACAGACAGCAGTTTAGATTATGACCTGCTGATTTGCTGCGGGTTGCTGCACGATGTGGTAGAAGATACCTCTGTTTCGTTGGAAAGCATTGAAGAGCAGTTTGGCCGTCGGATAGCTATGGGAGTTTCTGCCCTGACCAAAAACGCGGCTTTGCCCAACGAACAACAAATGCCCGATAGCCTAAGCCGCATTTTGGCACTGAAACAGCCTGAAATCAACATTCTGAAAATGGCCGACCGTTGCAACAATTTACGCCAGCCTCTCCCACAATGGAATGTGCAACAAATCAAATCCTACTACGAAGAAGCTGTATATATTTTGGAAACCCTGCGCGGCGTTAATCAGGCTATGGAAAACCGTCTGGCAGAACGTATTGAAAATTACCGCTGCTATTGGCAATAGCAAATTGCGGCCTTATTGATGTAACTATCGCAAAATAAAAATCCTGTCGGGCGGCAATACCTGACAGGATTTTTTGCAAATCAAATCAGCCGACTATCGCAATAAGAACTCAAAGCTGAGCGGCCAGCGGCGATAGGTATTAGGGCGCTCGGCATTGACTTGACTCCAGCGACGGCCACGACCCACGTATTCGTAACGCGCTATACGCGATAGAGGAAACTCCGTCGGGTTATCGGCTATGGTGCGTGCTTGTGCATCGGGCATTCCCCAGCTACGCACTACGTTGAATACCGTAGTAGCGCGGTCTGCCTGACCCAATTCGGCAAGCATCAATGCCACTTCCTGCCAACTGATTAGTGGGTACAAAACAACCGGTGTGATAGCGCCCGGGCCGGGAGGAACGGGAAAGAAGTAGTTAATTCGTGTTTCAATAGCCAAGGCAGGGTCAAACCAATTGACGGGAGCACCTCTGCGATTAACATCCCCCGGAATACGGTTGGCAACAAAGCTGTCGCTGTAATCATTCACACGAAAAGAGATATAGTTTACCGCAGGCGGATATAAGCCGGGGCCTGTGAGCGCGTTGATGACGCGAAAGCCTGCCTGAGTAGCGGCATCGGCAGCTGTATAACCGTTTTGCAGAAAAGCAGCGGCTTGGTTGCGTGTGCCTGTATCAAAATGTAACATACCAATCAGCGAATCGCAAAGTTTTTCGCCTGAACGGTTAGTATTCACTAACAATCCTGTGGTAACAGGTGAGCCACCTACCGAAGGGTCGGCCGCTGTATTGGCGCTGTATGCCTGAAATTGCTGTTTAGCAGCCTGCAAAGCAGCAATGGCACGGGTTTTTGCTTCTTCGGGCGAAAGCAAATTGCTTGTTCCGGGCTCTGGTGTTTGCTCATAGAATTTGGCAAAATCCAGATACATTAAGCCTTCTATCACTTTTGCATTGGCAGTAAGCAGTGCTTTGGCTTTAGCATCTTGTTGCGGGTTGGTGCTGAACGTATTTTTTGGAATAGCATTCAGCGCCTCTGCTACTAACGCATGTGCAGTGTAGGCACGGCGCGCATTGGTAGAATTTTGCGAATTATCGGCTGCTACTACTCCTTCTGCCTCAATGCGGTTAGCAAAAATAAACTGGCCGGCTGCCCCCGTAGCCCGCAGTTCCTCTCTGCCAATCAAAGAAGCAGACCAGCAAATCTGTTGATGTGCTTCAAAACCGTTTTTCAATGCGTTGGCAACTAAGGCCACCGTACCGTTGGCTGCAGTAGCATTTTGGGGGGTAATAGCTACCGGATTGTCTATCACCTTGAGCTTGTCGCAACCTGTCAGGGCAATACCAAGCCCCAATACAGGTATAATGATTTTTTTATGAATGGTTTTCATAGTTGTCAAATGTGTTTAACGGATTAAAATCCGACATTAAGAGACAATGTGTAACTGCGCGGAATACCGGCTTCCCAAAAGTCAATGCCGCGTACCCAAGCATTCTGCTGACCCGCACCCGAAGTTTCGGATTCTATATCATAGCCGCCTTTATATTTGCTAAAAGTCAATAGGTTAGCGCCTGTCAGAGAAAGGCTGAGCTTCTTGACAAAACCTCCGGGCAATTGGCTCAACATGGCTTTGGGCATGTTGTAACCAATGGTTAGGAAGCGCAATTTGGTGAAGCTGGCATCTTGTACCCAACGACTGAAATCATTTAGCACGCCTCCATTAGCAGCACTTGCGGTAAGTTGTGCCGCCGGAGTGTCCCAGAAATCTTCGTGCATGCGCGTACCGGGTGCAGCTAAATCGCGGGCCGTACCGTTGAAGCGTTTAAGACCGCTCTTACCGCCAAACAATATGCGGGCAAACAGCCCTTTGTAGTCCACTTGTGTGTTGATATTAAAATCAAAGCGGGCAAAAGGCGAACCTAAGTAAATATCCTGACCTGTGAAGGAAGGTGTCCAAAGGCCACTTAGAGGATAGCCTTCCTTAATACGAGCAACGCTTAACAACCCGCCTACTACTTGTGGAATTTGTCCGGGCTGTGCGGCAATATTCAAGCTGGTAACTTTATTTTCTAAGGTTGTTCCTGTGAAGCCTATGTTCCATATCAAATCTTTGATGCGCACAATATCGCCATTGAGCGAAAACTCAAATCCTCTGTTATACATCTCACCAACGTTAATCAGGTTTTCGGTAAAGCCGCGGTTATTGGCCGGATTTACACCTGAGTTAAGCAGCAAGTCGCGGAATTGCTTGTTGTAAAACGTAATCTCAAAATTTAAACGACCTTTCAACAACGAACCGTCTATACCCACTTCGGTTTCAATTTGTGTTTCCGGTTTTAAGTTAGGATTACCCGGTGTTAAGTAATTGATAGTAGATGCACCGTTGTAGCCCCCTGCATCCAAACCAAAAGTAGGATTAATAAAGAAAGGCGGCGGCTGCGTTCCTGATGTACCTATGGCAGCGCGAGCACGGATATTGTCTTTGATGCTGTAGCTTACGGAAGCACGAGGATAGAAGAAGAATTGCTCACGGAAAGCTGTGCCGCGGTCAAATCGTCCGCCCAAATTGACAAAAAGTTTGTCTTTGAATCCAATTGTTTCGTTGAAATAGATACCTAACGTATTGACGGGTGTTCTCAGTTCAAAGTTAGAACCTACATTGAAGGTTTGATAGCCGCCTAAGAAACGCTCATCAACAGTCGGTACGCGGTTCTGAAAACGGGCATACAAGTAGGTACGTAGGTTTTCGTCATATTGCAAACCCGCAGCCGATTTTATATAAAGGTCTTTGTTGATTTCCCATGCATGATTTATCCCCAGCGTAAAGGTTGTTTGACGCAGCACTTCTTTATCTACGTCCAAGCGACCTGTCGGGAAGAGGCTCACCAAGCCGAAAGGATAAATCATTTTTCCGTCAATCGTGCTGTTGTCTATCCCTAGGTTGGCATCTACAACAAAGTTCTGGGTGATGTTGTACTTAGCATTTACGCTGCCAATCACACGCTGGATGTCATTTTCGCGACGTAGGGTTGTATATGCATCGGGCGATGCAATACCTAAATCTGTTCGTGCTACTTGCGAGGGATTGCGCACCTGCTCTAAATTCATAAAAGGCATAGCGTTGGAGTTTCGCCCCCAAGCATTAACAATGAAGAAACCCGGTGCACCACCTGGCAGTTGTTTGCGTTTGTCAGCAGAGTAATCGGCATTTACACGAACCTCAAACTTGTTGGTAGGGCGCGAAGTAACGCTCACACGGAAACCATTGGCACTAAATTCGGTACCTTTCTGATGGCCGATGTTGTTTTGCGTACTTGCAGATGCATAATAGCTCAATTTATTGTCGCCACCCGATACGCGAAAGGTATGTCGATTGAAAGAACCTTGACGGAAAGCTGCTGTCATCCAGTCATTGCCTAATCCGCTTTGTTGCACAAATTGGTCTATCTCTGCGGCTGTATAGCGTCGGGCAATTGCAGCACCGGTCTGCGCTTCGTTTACCAAGTTCGCCCATGTGCGCACCTGCTCCTGTGTCCAGTCTTTCTTATAGTTCAATACGCCGCGGTGCACTTCGGTAAGGCCTGCATCCAAACTGTATTCAAACGTAGGCTGACCACCGCCGCCACTTTTGGTTTTGATAACGATTACACCTGATGAAGCCCGCGAACCGTACAGCGAAGCTGCCGCCGCACCTTTCAACACCTCAATGCTTTCAATATCTTCGGGGTTAATGGCAGCTAGTGCACGAGTGCCGTTGTTCATACCGAACGAAGCAGAGCCCGTGCCATTCACCGCATTGGCACCTGTGGTAACGTTTCGGTTGGAGTTGTCCAAGAAGATGCCATCCACAATTACCAGCGGCTCCGATGCCCCGATAATGGAGTTTCCCCCACGAATACGAAAGCGGAAACCACCTCCGGGCGTTCCGTCGGTAGAATAGGTTTCCACACCTGCCAAGCGGCCTATCAGTGCATCTTCTACCGTAGGAATAGGCAACTCTTCCAGCGTTTTGCTGCCCACATTGGCGCGCGAAGTACCCAGTTCTTTTTGTTTGGTTTGTATCGCCAAACCTGTTACGACGATGTCTTCCAAATACAAGTCGGTACTTTCCAAGCTAAAGTCAAAGGTCTTGGTTTCGTTGGCTGCTACACTAACAGCAACTTCTTTTTCTTTAAAACCGATACTGCGAATCACAAGTGTTACAGATTTGCCCGCAGGCACTCCTGCCAAGCGATATTGCCCCGCAATATCAGTTGCTGTGCCGATGGTAGTTCCTCTTACCTGCACAGTTGCGCCCACCAGCGGTTCATTGTCTGCCGCATTGGTGATTTTACCGGTGATTGTTCCTGATTGCGCCCACAGCCATTGCGGCAATGATAGCAATAGCGCCACAATCAAATAGTGTTTAAGTTTTTCCATGTTCATAAAGTTTAAGTGCAACTTTAATGTACTATGCTCTAAATTAATTAACCTCATTAACAATTTTCACTATGAAGGCACTAAATTTTCATAAATTTGTTTCAAATCCATTTCCTCCACTTATGAAACTGAAAAAACTGATGGTTGCCTTGCTTGGCTCAATGACTGTTTTACAGGCAGTTGCACAAAAAATGAAGCCTTCTCTTCAACAAGAGTTAGACACAATGATGGTTTGGTTTACAGGCGAGTTTGACAACTTCCAACAAGTATGGATGGAAAAACGCGACTCGGTAAAGCCTGACCTGATGCATGAACACATTCACTCTATTTTTGCACCGGTGCAAGTGCCCGCGTTTGGTAAGCATGTATTCTATGTAAAACAATACATGGACAGCAACCCTAAGAAAATATATCGGCAACGCCTGTACAGCTTTGGCATTGATGCAGCCGAAAAAGCTATTCGCTTAGACATTTACAGTTTTCCTGTGGACAGCCTTTATTATGATGCGCACCTGCAACCCGAAAAACTCCGCAATCTGAGCCCCGAACAACTCATCACCACGCCGGGCTGCGGTGTATTTTGGAAACGCAACGGCGACCACTTTATTGGTTACATGAAGCCTAAGGCCTGCAATGTAGTGTCTAAACGCACCGGCAAACGCATCTACATCACCGACAGCCTGAAACTCACCCGCAATGAAATCTGGATTCGCGATGAGGCGGAAGATGAGGATGGCAACTATGTATTCGGGCACAAAGGAAAAATTCCGCATAAGCTAAAACGCGCTATTTACTACTCTGCATGGATGGTAGTACAGAATCCCCTCCAACAAAATGAATACTTCACCATGCGCAATCTGCGCCTACACAACCAAGGCGAAAAGGTGCGCTTTGTTACTGAAAAAGGCGAACCGACGAAATACTGGCTGGAACTGTCGGAGGTGGTGTACGGCAAAGACCTGAACGTTCTTAAATTGGCCATCTACGAAGACGGCAAGCCCGAAGCCATCGCCTATACATGGGGCAACACCGATGCCAAACGCTTAGGTATCAACATGCGAAGTTTGCAGGCAGGCGTTACATTGGAAACCAACAAGTAAGCAAATACCATATGACACACAGAAGAAACGCTCTCAAACTGATGGCAGCAGGCGCAGTGACACTGGCTGCCGATGCGCTTGCCAATCGCATGGAGAAAACAGAAACTGTACTGGGAAGCCCTCTTTCAGGACAAATCCGCCACTCGGTTTCACGCTGGTGCTACAGCGACCTCAGTTTAGACGAACTTTGCATCGCCGCCAAACGATTTGGCATCGAATCGGTTGAGTTGCTCAACATAGAAGAATTGCCGCTGCTCAAAAAACACAGGCTGACCTGCGGCATGGTGTCTGCCATCCGCGATGGGTTTGGCATAACCAAAGGATGGAATGACCCGCGCAACCATGAAGGACTGATGAAACTGTACGCCGACCTGCTGATTCCCGAAACAGCAAAAGCAGGCATGACCAATCTCATTTGCTTTTCGGGCAACCGCAACGGAATGAACGATGAACAGGGATTAAAAAACTGTGCGGCAGGATTGAAAAAACTGATTCCGTTGGCAGAAAAATACAAGGTAACACTTGTAATGGAATTGCTCAACAGTAAAATTGACCACAAAGACTACATGTGCGACCACACCGCATGGGGCGTGGAACTTTGTAAAATGGTCGGTTCGGAAAATTTTAAACTGCTCTACGATATCTACCACATGCAAATTATGGAGGGAGATGTTATCCGCACCATTCGTGAAAATCACCAATATATTGCACACTATCATACGGCTGGCGTACCCGGACGCAATGAAATTGATGACACCCAAGAACTCAACTACCCTGCTATTATGCGTGCCATAGCGGAAACGGGCTACAAAGGTTTGGTTGGTCAGGAGTTTATCCCCAAAAATCAGGATAAGTTAGTATCGTTGGAAAAAGCTATCAAAATCTGTACGGTATAGCCGCGAGCAATCTTGCCTAATATGGGCTTGTGATTATGCAGAAGTGCAAGTGATTGGTGTAAAATTCGCACATAAATTCCTGAAAATAAAATATTTAAACCTGACAAGTTTGAAAAGCCCGTCAGGTTTTTGTCAGTATCAAGCAAACAAACAGCGCAGAAATGCCACCATTAATTTCTGCTTCCGTAATAAATATTAACAAAAATAGAAAAGTAATTTTGCTTATTTTCGGCCAAAGGCATCATGATGACGCGTTGTGCCAGAAAATCGGCCGTCAAGCCTGCCTCTACACCCGTTACGTTAGTTCGGAAATTACCGAACTCAAAGGCTATCGCACTGCGCACCGCCCCCCCAAATCCGAACGTACTTTGTGAAAGACTTTCCCCAAAGCGCGAAGTGCGCACCACTTGGTCAAACGAAGGATGGCGGTCAGGGTCATACTGCTCTAGCCTGATGTTACCCGAACCAAAGCGATATTCAATTAGATAAGGAGCAATGATGGCAAGGGTGGGGCCTGCGGAAAACGATGCGGCTACCTGCACCCCCTGCTCGGCAGCACGACGGAACAGAATAAGTTCGCGCCCGTATTGCGGACGTACCAGCAACAAATAGTTTTGCTTGCCGGGGATAAACGATTCGCCACTGAGACGGCTCTGCGCACGCTGTTCTTTCGGATGACGCACATTAACCACATCCAGATAGAACAAGTGATACATTTTGTTATTAATACTGCGTGTGTGTTTAATCATACCGCCGCCAATTAAGCCGGCATTACTATTCAGGTTAAGTCCGTAGCCTGTTTGGCGGTTGTAAGGCGGATCTTCTTCTAAGGCAATGTCTTGTGCGTACAAGATACCCCCAAGCAGTGTTAATAAGGCTAAGGCAAAATATTTTTTCAAAGCAAATCCTCTATTTTTGAGCTAAATTAATGCAAAGATGGCACATTTTAAAAATACTTATCTGGGAGACTTGCGTACAGAGTCTATCCACATTAAATCAAGTACTCGAATCATTACCGATGCACCAACGGATAACCACGGAAAGGGAGAATCCTTCTCGCCGACCGACCTTGTTTGTGCCGCACTGGCAAGCTGCAAAATGACTATTATGGGCATTTTGGCCAACCGCGAGCAGATAGACCTCAGCGGAATGACCTGTGAAATAGAAAAAATTATGGAGGACAACCCGCGCCGCATCGGTGAAATTAAAATCACTTTTGAACTTCCTAACAGCCAACTAAGTGAAAAACACCGCACCATGCTGATAAATGCTGCCAATACTTGTCCTGTTGCGCTCAGTCTGCATCCAGATATTAAAAGAACTGTGGTCTATAATTTTTAATTGTTACAGCAATTTTCTTATTTTTACAAATGAATTAAACAGCATGCTCAACCTTAAACAATTGTTTTATGAATGCGGATGTGCAAAAGTATGTGTCTTCTATCGGGATTACACTAGATCGTTTTATAGCACAGCGCCAGTCAGATTTTCCCTATGCGAAAGGTGAACTTTCACAGTTACTGCGCGACATTGGGCTGGCAGCCAAAGTTGTGAACAAAACCATTATGAACTCCGGTCTGATTGGTATAGAAGGACCTGCCGGTGAGCAAAACTCTTCAGGCGAAGACCAACAAAAACTGGACGTAGTTGCCAATGTGCGCTTTGTTCGTGCCCTGACCCGCGGTGGTGAGGTTTGTGCCATCATTTCCGAAGAAGAAGAAGAAATGATTGATACGGGCAACCACAATGCTAAGTATGTTGTTGCCATAGACCCATTGGATGGTTCGTCTAATATTGACGTAAACATGCCACTGGGAACTATTTTTTCGGTGTATCTTCGTAAAAGCCCTATCGGAACTCCACCGACGATAGAAGATGTGCTGCAAAAAGGTACGGAACAAGTAGCAGCAGGATATATTATTTACGGTTCTTCCAATATGTTGGTATATACCACAGGGCACGGAGTAAACGGATTTACCTATGACTTTTCTATCGGTGAATTTATTTTATCGCATCCAAACATGCGCAGTCAGGATGACGGTAAAATATTCTCTTACAACGAAGGCAATTTGTACGATTTCCCACAAGGTATTCAGGATTTTATTGAGCATTGCCGTCGAAACAAGTTTTCGGCACGCTACGTGGGCGCATTGGTGGCCGATGTGCACCGCAACCTGCTCAAAGGAGGTATTTTCCTTTATCCTGCCACCCAAAAAGCACCTAAAGGCAAACTGCGTCTGATGTTTGAATGTAATGCACTGGCTTTTCTGGTAGAACAAGCGGGCGGCATTGCTACTGACGGCGAACAACGCATTTTGGAAATAGTACCAACCGAAATGAACCAACGTTGTCCGTTCATTGTCGGCTCAAAAGTAATGGTGGAAAAAGTAATCAAAATGCTGAAAGCACACAAAAAAGTATTGGCCTAACACTTGGAACAAAGAGCATATCCGATTGCCAAGTACAAGACCGCATACAACAAAAACCCCAACAGGTTTGAACAACTTGTCGGGATTTTTGCTTTTTTATACACACCTAATACTATGGCATTGTGCGCTCAATGGTGATATTCTCCACAGTGATGAAGATTTTCTTATTACAATCTCCATTGCCCCAGTCCACATAAATGGTCAAACCGCCGCTTTTGATTTCCATACCGTCTGCTGACAGGATAGAAAGTATTTGTACTAAAAAATATTAAGGCTTATAACCCTCACTCAAATGCTACTCCAAACAACGGTATAACTTAGCATTATCCGCTTTCTATCTATATCATCTTCCTGAGCCGATAACTTGGACTATAACTTTTGCCGTAATTACTTTATCGTGATTGAAAAATAAAAAATTTTCGGACTTTCACGAGTACATAAACAGATTAAAAATCTGCATTTTGGAGAAATTAAAGTTTAATAGGACAGCAATTTAAATAGGTTTTAATGCACTGTGATACTCTAAAATGAATGCGCGAACAGCCGAACGTATAGCGTTGCGCTCCGAAAAATCGTTGGGATTGACTTTTTGGCGGGGAAAGTCGTGATGATATCCGTGGTTGCGGTCTAAGCAGCGGTTAATGTAGCCGAATGGTTGCAAATCTAAGGTTTGCTGATTCTGCCTGAAAATACAGGTCAAGTAATCATTTTCGCTGATGTTCCACGCATAGCCCGTCATGCGCGAACCGAGTATATCTACCTCAAAAATACCGTCCGACGAAAGATTGGTTCTTACGATACTGTTGAATACTAAGTTGGATTTATCGTTGGCAACTGCCTGAATTTCAAGGCGAAAACGATTGCTCGTGCCTATGCGCGTTACTTTGTAGTAGTACAAAACGTTGCCTCTTTTCACATCGCCGGAAAACCAGTTGGGGCTGTCCGAAGTGTAGTGGAAAAACATTTTTTCGCCTTCGGGTTGCAGCCAAGGGTCATACAGCAGCATCGGTTTGGCGCGTTCTATTTGCTCGACACCGGGCGATTCGCCGATTATATCCCGAATGATTTTCAACTTGGCAAAATTGGTCAGGCGGGCTTGCTCGGTTGCAATTTTACGGTTCGCTTCTTCTATCCGCAAGCGTTCTGCCTTCGAGGTATTGCGCGGAATGGCTAATGGTTTGGGCAGTGTATTGAGCAAGTTGCCGATAAATAATCGCCCTTCATTGATGTTGTTAAATTTAGTGTCTTCAATGATGCCTTGCGCATAGAAAAACATCATGTTGGTGCTGTCTATGCCCAATGCGGCAAATTTGGCCTGAACAGCATCCTGCAACGAAGGCGTAATGCTTTGCAGCCAATTGTTGCGCCGAAGTTCTTCGTAGAAAGCAATGGCGCGACGCGGATTGGAGGCTTCTCTTAAAACATTAGCTGTTTTCTTTTGGAGTTGCTCCAAACAGGCGTTGGCATTGGCATCACCTATCAACCGACGAACAATGGGTTTCTCTAACTCTGCTTTGAAGGCCAGCAATGATTTTATCTCTCCTTTAAAATGAGCTTGCCATTCGCCTATGTCTATCTTAAAGCCGCTCAAACCATAGGTTTGTTGAAGTTCTGCCAAACCCTCAACGGTAGCTGCTTTTTGCTCAAATCTTTGCAGCTCGTTCCAAGCAGGCTCGGCAAAGCGCAGTTCTTCGCTTGGCAGATTGGTTTTGATGGCAGACAAGCGGCGCAGCGTCATAATTTTGTCATTGCCGGTCTGATATTTTACCAATAGGCACAAGGCTTTCAACTGCATTTCTTTGGCATAATCTGTTTGCCACTGTTGCTCTATTGCGTCAAAAAGTGCTGCCGCTTCCTCAGGCTTCAGGCGTTGCCGCGAATATTGTGAGGGTTTTAGGGCTTCGTAGGCTAATTCGGTTTTTGCCAGCATACTGCCCTGTTGTGCATAGCGGTGCAAAATATCGAACAGCGAGGCCCGGTCAAGCGTGGTATTGCCTGTTTGACGAAATTTAAGGAGTTCGGCCTCATAGCGGTTGGCCAGATAGGCTGCATCAGGCTCAGCTGCTGCACGATTAAGCATTTGTATTGCTGTCGGGTAATGTATTTTGTAGCGATAACTCATCATGCCGGCACGCAGAGCAGCGTTAGTGTCGCCTGTTTGCGCTTTCTCATACAGTGCAAAGAAATCTTTCAGGTACAAGTTGGGCATGTAGTCGCTAATGATTGGGAATGGATTTAACGCAACTGCTTCAGTATGGTACAACTTAGCCATTGACATATCGGGCTGAATACCATAGCCGCCTGTAAAATACAGTTTAAACAGATTGAACTTGATTTCAAACTGTTGTTCTGCCGTAGGCTTGCTCAATAATGCCTTCTGATACCATTTTACGGCACTTTTGTAATCTTTGAAAGCATCCTCGGTGAGCATATCGCCGCGATAGGCCGCCGCTACGGTGAGCATAGCTGCTATATCGCCCTTTTTGGCACGACTTATTTCTGCCTTGTAGGCAGCCATATTGGGCCTACCCTTTTTGGGCAATTGTGCGTAAGAGTAAGAAAGGTTGGCAAACAATATGAGCCAATATGTTACAATTATGCAAAGGGGTTTCATAGGTCAACAGGGGTTTAACAACGCAGAAAGTCAAACTTGAATGGTTCGGGCAATATCTATGAGAACATATATCTACTGTCGCCTAGAATGAGCAAAAAAATAATGCCAAAATGCAATTACAAACTGTCAGTGTGCCTCAATCCACTCCAGACCGACGGATTGAAGAAAATGTTGGACGGAGTATTCATCGGTTGATGGCATGTCCGTTACGGCTATGTAAACGCGCTTTACCGTATGAGCGAGGTCTTCATAGGACAAATGGCGCACCGTTTGGTCAAAATAGCCGGTGTATTTGGTTGTAATGGATTCTACCTGCCTGATACATTCTACAATGAAGGGATGTTTTTCGGCATAAAGGCTTTCTTTGATGGCCTCTATGCTTTCCTTGTAAAGGAAATTGACAGGTAATTGATGTAGTACATGATTGATTGGGCTGCCAGTCAATAAAACAGGCACGGGGAAATATTTACCCTCAGCAGCAATTTGTGAGTAGGTACGTTGTGCAAGTGCCAGCGACTCATCCAAACGATTCAGCACACTACCAAAGAGTATTGCCACGCGCGGTTTTTCCGACAAACGCCCTACTTCCTTGTCTATCATTCGGTCTAAATTGGCAAGCATCTGCTCCATTTGCCAAGTATTTTTACCTGTTTTGACGCGGTCTTGCAGCGAAGCGCGAATGAGGTAAGTCAGCGTTTGGGTAGGATTCAGCCCTATTTCTACCATCTGCTTGAAAAGCAACGAAGTAGGCGACATACCGGGAATGGTATTCGGGTCGTGCAGCGAAACCGTGCCGTCGGCTTTAACAAAACCGTCAATGCGGGCGCATACGCCAAAACGCAAAGCCTCGGCAACAGCCTTAATCTGACGGTGGATTTCGTGCAGTTGTTCCATCGGAACATTGACTGGAATACTCTTGCGGGTTGAACTGCTCACATATTTTGCCTGAAAATCATATGTTTCTACGGCAGGTTCTATGCCTGTGGGCGGTAAGGCTATCGGGCGGTCTTCCTCATCCTGAATAACGCCGCATGAAAATTCTTTCCCATTGATAAATTCTTCTATCAGCACGGAGGATTCACCGTGAATGGAGGTCAGAATGGCGTTGGTGTCGGAATAAGAAAAATAATCTTCCAATTTATCGAGCAAATCCTGCGGATGCACATATACAATAGCGCCTTTATCAACCATAGAATCAGCCTCAAATACCAACGGAAAACCAATGCTTTCTTCCACATTGGCAATTTTTTGCAGATAGTTTTCTTTTGCCTGCTGATTCATAGCCTTCCATTGGGCTTTGGTCAGAGTCAGGCGGAACAGGCATTGCTCCACTGCCTTTACAAAAGCCTCTTCGCTGTCTTCCTTCACAATGGCTACACCTATAGAAGAGCCTCCATGCGGTGCTTTCACCACAAAAGGCAGCCCTAAAATTGCTTTGACACGCTCAAAAAGTTCGCCGTGGTTTTCTGTATCCCATGTAGCCTTTCTGATAGTCATCTGCTGCTTTTCAACACCTGTAATGCGCTTAATCAGCTCGTTTTGCAGGGTTTTATCTATTCCCGCAGCCGAGCCAAAAATGCCGGGGGCTGAATAGGGAACACCGTACCATTCCAGCAAGCCTTGCAAACTGCCGTCTTCGCCGGGCGCGCCGTGCATGGCAAGGAATACAAAATCAAAATGCTTTTTAAAATCTTGCGGCAGAATAGGTTGGCCTATTGCATTGGTCATTTCTATGAAATGATTGTCGGAAAGCCACCCCAACGACTCGGCGTAAACCTTAAACTTTGTACTTTTTTTTGCGTTCCTGCTAATTACGGAAGCGGGCGGATAAAAATCTCTGATTTTTTGATACTCAAATATTTGCTTATTGGTCAGAATAAAATTGCCTAAACTGTCCACAAAAACAGGAACAGGCTCAAAAAGTGTACGGTCTAAATTGTTGAATACGGTTTTTCCACCTGCAAAAGAAATTTCACGCTCGCGTGAAGGCCCCCCGAAAAATATTGCGACTCTCATCTGTCGTAGATTTGTATTAATTTGCAGCTAAGATATTCAAAAAATTACGCATGGCGCAAGAAGTCATCAGAACCGACCAAATTTCCAAACGCTACATCATGGGCAGCGAAATCATACATGCTCTCAAATCCATTACCATCACTATCAATCGCGGAGAGCACGTTGCCTTTATGGGCTCCTCAGGCTCCGGAAAGTCCACGCTGATGAATATTATCGGTTGTTTGGATACGCCCAGCAGCGGCACCTACATTCTGGCGGGCAAAGACGTTAGCAACATGACAGAGGATGAACTTGCCGACATCCGCAATCGCGAAATCGGTTTTGTATTTCAGACCTTTAACCTCCTCCCCCGCTCTACCGCATTAGAAAACGTAGCTTTGCCTTTGGTTTATGCAGGATACAGCAAAGCGGAGCGCGAAGAAAGAGCCATGCAGGCACTCGTCAGCGTGGGGCTGGGCGACCGCGCCAAACACAAACCTAACGAACTTTCGGGCGGGCAGCGGCAACGCGTGGCCGTAGCCCGTGCATTGGTTAATAACCCCAGTATCATTCTGGCCGACGAACCGACCGGCAACTTGGACACACGCACTTCCTACGAAATCATGGAATTGTTTGACCAACTGCATAAAAAAGGCAATACAATTATTGTTGTAACGCACGAAGACGATATTGCGCGTTATGCACACCGCATCGTGCGCCTGCGCGACGGACTGATTGAGTCCGATGTTAAAAACACCGATATTACCAATCCTACCGAAATGAAAATGGCTTTGGCTGCAAAAGGGAAATGAAAATCTACACCAAAACAGGCGATAAAGGACAAACCTCACTAATTGGAGGCACGCGCGTATCTAAGGCAGACTTGCGCATCGATACCTACGGAACAGTTGATGAACTCAACTGCTACATCGGTCTTGTGCGCGACCTAAATATGGATGAAGCACGTCGTGCACTGCTCAAAGAGGTGCAAGACAGGTTGTTTACCATTGGTTCTAATCTGGCTGCCGAACCAGAGCAACAGAAAAAAGTAATCCCTGACCTGAAAAATGAGGATATCGAGCGACTGGAAAAGGCAATGGACGAAATGGATGCCGAGCTGCCCCCCTTGCGCCATTTTATACTGCCGGGTGGGCATACCTCCGTGTCGTTTTGCCACGTGGCACGCACTGTTTGCCGCCGCACCGAGCGTCTGGTAATTGCACTTGCCGAACAGACAGAAGTACACCCCATGATTGTCCCCTATCTGAACCGCCTCTCCGATTATCTTTTTGTGCTTTCCCGCAAAATGGCGCAGGAACTGGGCGTGGAAGAAGTGAAATGGTTGCCTCGGGTGTAGGTAACTGAGCAATTTAAAGCACTATCAGACCTTTGACCGCTAAGTTTTACGTAATTTTGACAATCTTTATTCGCGTGACCTGCGATAAAGCCTCTGCGTTCTTAGCCGTAAAATGAAAAAACGCTCGAATCTGCTTGCTTGTTCGGTCTTTTCCGGTATTATAAAGCCCTGCGTGCCGATACCACATTACCCAATTCTTTTGCAATTGCTACGCGTTGTTTGGCCAATTGGCTATATGAACGTAACTGTATGACCACCTGTGCTTCATCATTTGCCTTTTCGGCGCGTTTGATTTCCGCAAATGTTTCCGATTCCAGCTTTTCTATAAATTCCTTTTTCAAACGCAAAATATTTTCGTACACGGCAAGCGGCAACTTGTCGGTTTCCTTGGGCACATAAATATCGTGCATCAACTCCCAGTTAGGGCTTGCTTCGTAGCGATTTTCGGTAATATTGACCACCATTTCCGTAATATCAGGCGTAGCATAGCTAATAAAATACTGTATATCAGGCTCTTCTCCTTGCATCACCGCATCTTTGTACATTTCCAAGGCTCGGCGATACAGCGGCGTATGAAACTCTATATCATCAATTTCATGTAGTAAATATTGCCACAGTTTGAGGTCATCTTCTAAGTAATACTGACCGTATTTGAGCAGCAGGCGGATGCTTTCCTGCTCGTGGCGACTAACAATTTCGGAAACACTTTTTTGAAAAACGGCAGTTCCTCCGATAAACTCCTCCGGTGGAGGCAATACCTCATCCGGAGGCATGTCATACGGTTCATCGGGCAGTAGCAGCAAATGTTTATCTATCGAATGTGGTGACTCCTTAGAAGTTATTTGCTGCCAATTGCTGCGCTGCTGTTCGCGCTCTCGTTGGCGTTGCTCTTGTTGAGCGGCTTTCCAGAGCGTCTGACCCAATTCTGCAGTCAGTACTTCTACACTTACTTGCAACAGTGCGGCGCATTGCTTCACAAACATTTCACGTTTGATAGCATCAGGCACTTTGGCAATACTATTGACAATTTCGCGAACAGCTTCTGACTTTTTGACTGGTTCATCGGCAGTGTATGCAAGCAAAGTTTGCACCTTGAATCGGATAAAATCCGTTACTTGCTCTTGTAAAAAATTTTTAAATGCGGCACTGCCCTGTTTTTTAATAAAACTGTCGGGGTCTTCGCCGGTAGGGAACACCACCGCCCGAACATTCATCCCTTGCGCCAGCAACATATCAATGCCGCGCAGCGATGCTTTAATACCTGCTGCGTCGCCATCGTAAAGAACGGTTACATTGTCCGTAAAGCGTTTGATGAGCTTGATTTGCCCTTCGGTAAGCGAAGTACCTGACGAAGCCACCACATTGGCGATGCCCGCCTGATGCATGGCAATTACATCCATGTAGCCCTCGGTAAGGTAGCAATTATCTGCCTGTCGGATGGCTTGTTTGGCCTGAAAAATGCCGTACAGTACCTCACTTTTCAGGTAAACCCCCTCAATTTCAGGAGAGTTGAGATATTTCGGCTTATCATCGGCTTTGAGCCTGCGTGCCCCGAAAGCAATCACTCTGCCCGCCAAATTGTGGATAGGGAACATCACCCGCCCGCGGAAACGGTCGTAACGCCGTGTCTTGCCTTCGTTTTCCTTAACAACCACCAACCCCGTTTTTTCAAGCAATTCGGCACTAAATTGCTGTTTCAGGGCTGCCTGCTCCAAAGCGTGCCAATCGTTGAGGCTGTAACCCAATTCAAAGGTGGCAATGCTTTGGGAATTGATGCCGCGTTCTTTGAAATAGCTCAAGCCGATGGCCTGCCCTTCTTCCGATTGCAAAAGTTGATTTTTAAAGAAATTTTTAGCAAAATTCAACATAATGAGCATAGATTCGCGCTGTGTACGCGCTTCTTCGTAGGTCTCATTTGGTAGATATTCCTCCTCAATTTCAATGTTGTATTTTTTTGCCAAATAGCGCAGAGCTTCGGGGTAGCTCAACCCCTCAATATCCATTATAAACTTGACCGAGTCGCCCGCAGCACCGCAACCGAAGCACTTGTAAATTCCTTTGGCAGGAGATACCGAAAAAGATGGCGTTTTTTCATCATGAAACGGACAACATGCCCATAAATTCATCCCTTTGCGTTTCAGCGAAACAAAATCGCCGACAACATCCTCAATGGCAGCCGTTTCTTTTATGCGACGTATAGTCTGTTCAGAAATACGCATAACCTATGTTTTGCCCTGTTTTTATTGGCAGCATAGTAAATCATATCAAAACTATGAAAAACATGCTAATTTAGAGCTGAAAATCTATAACACTAACCACTTTTACGCATGATTAATGCCCTTGAGCGGTTGAAAAAACAGTTGCAGGGAGATTTATTCACCGATAGCGCCGCGCGCATACTGTATGCAACCGATGCCTCTGCCTACCGCGAAATGCCCTTGGCAATTGCCCTACCCAAAACCGTTGACGACCTAAGACGCCTCATTCAATTTGCCAATGATTTTAACACATCGCTAATTCCGCGCACCGCCGGCACTTCGTTGGCAGGGCAAGTAGTCGGTAAAGGTATCGTTGTGGACGTTTCTAAATATTTTAACAAAATCCTTGAAATTAATACAACCGAAAAATGGGTACGCGTGCAGCCCGGTGTTGTTAGAGACGAGCTCAACATGGCCTTGCAGCCCTACGGATTGTTTTTCGGCCCCGAAACTTCCACTGCCAACCGCGCCATGATTGGCGGCATGGTCGGTAACAATTCCTGTGGCTCAAATTCTATCGTGTACGGCAGCACACGCGAACATCTGCTGGAAATAAAGGCGTTACTTGCCGATGGCAGCGAAGTGATTTTTAAAGAATTAAGCCTCAACGAATTTCAGGCAAAGTGTAACAACGACAACGCCGCAAGTCCTTTAGAAGCGTCTATCTATCGGCAAATCAGGGAGCTGCTATCAAACACCGAGAATCAAAAGCAGATTCGCGACAACTTCCCCAAAGCCATTATTGAGCGACGCAACACAGGCTATGCACTAGATATATTGCTGGAAACCGAACCGTTCAGCACGGCGGAACAGTACCGTACGTTTGGCCCCTATGCTCAAAAAGCAGCTGCTCCGCCGCCGTTTAATTTTTGCAAACTCATTGCCGGTTCAGAAGGTACCCTAGCGTTTATCACCGAAATCAAGCTGAATCTTGTACGGCGACCACCCGAAAAAGTCGGGTTGGTTTGCGTGCATTGCAATAGCATAGATGAGTCGCTTCGTGCCAATATTATCGCCGTAAAGCATCGCCCCAGCGCCAGCGAACTGATAGACCATTATATATTAGAGTGTACCAAAGCCAATATTGAGCAGCGACAAAATCGCTTCTTTGTACAAGGCGACCCGCAAGCCATTTTAGTGGTAGAGTTCGCCAAAGATACAGCAGAAGAAGTTTACCAAGCTGCCAATCAACTAATCATAGATTTGCAGACACACGGATTAGGATATCATTATCCAATTGTCAGCGGTGCAGATGTAAAAAAAGTTTGGGCACTTCGCAAAGCGGGTTTAGGATTGCTTGGCAACATTCCCGGTGATGAAAAAGCTGTTGCCGTTATTGAAGATACAGCCGTAGCTGTTGATGATTTACCTGCCTATATTCAAGAATTTAATGCCATTTTGAAAAAATACGGGCTTTACAGTGTCCACTACGCTCATGCAGGTTCAGGCGAACTGCACTTGCGCCCGATTATTAACCTGAAAACCGAAGAAGGCAACCGATTATTTAAGACAATTGCACAGGAAATTGCCACTTTAGTCAAAAAATACAACGGTTCGCTTTCGGGCGAACACGGCGACGGACGCTTGCGCGGCGAGTTCATCGCCCAAATGGTCGGGCAGCGCTGCTACGAAATGTTCCGCGAGGTCAAACAAACTTGGGACCCCAAAGGCATTTTC
>CALHUI010000012.1 GCA_938039675.1 uncultured Cytophagales bacterium | reverse complement strand
AATCACTAAGCGGTTCAGCAAAATAGCGGGAATCAACCCTTTGGGATTTTGTTCATCACGGATGAGCCACTTGCCCGCCAGCGGTTTGAGCAAATCGCTGCTGATAGACGTAGAAAGCGACTGAATCAAGCCTTCCAGCGTGGAAAGCCCGGCGGAAATCAGCCCCAGTACCACAATCAGCCCCACATAAACAGGAAATTCACTCACCACGTAGGCGGAAAGTATGCCGTCTAATGGAATTGCCTGACCGTTTATGGTCAAATCGGGGAAGCGGAGGCGCACATACAAGCCCGCAAATACGACGAAGAAAAACAGGATTTCCACAACAATACCTGTCAGCAAGTAGCGGTTTACGTCTTTGTCGTCTTTGAGCAACAGCGAGCGCGTAATGATGTGCGGCTGACAAACAATTGCCACGCCTACCACCAATTGGCAAAATGCCACCTCAAACCAATCGCGGAACAGGTAAGATTGCGGGTTCAGCGGCGCGGTGAGCAGCGGGTCAATTGCCGTGAGCTTGTCCATGAAGCCCTTCACGCCTGCCGAAAAATGCTCATAGCCCGAAGTAAGCAACACAACCGCTACAACAATCATCAGCAGTGCCTGAATCATATTGGTATAGACCATAGAATTAGCACCGCCAAACATCATGTAACCGAAAATGAAAACCACGATGCCAATCAGCACGGGCAGTTCGGGCAGGTTCAGCGTTTGCGAAATGACTTTGGTCAGCCCCACGCAAATCAGCACGATAAAGGTGAGCAGCAACAGCGACAGCAGGGCAAAAAACATGGCAAAAGCAGGGCTGCCGTAGCGCGTGCCAATCCATTGCGCCATGGTGAGTGCCTTTACGCTCATGCCCACCTTGCGAAAACCTTTGGTGAGAACAACCAACGAAACCAGCGCCCCCAGCGGCAACATCACCGCCATAGAAAGGATGCCGCTGATGCCGTAGAAAGCCACAAAACCCGGGTTGATGATAAACGTGGCGGCAGAGGTCATAGAGGCAGCCAGCGAAAGCCCCACCGCTACGGGTGAAAACAACACGCTGCCCACCGCATAGTCGGAAAGGTTGGTGATTTTACGTGCGCCGCGCACCACAAAAAACAGAATCAGCAGGGCATACGCCGCAATACTGACCCAACCGGCAATCACTAATTGTTCGGAGGCAAGTTCAGTCATTTCACTTTCAGATTTACCGACGATGCCGTTGATGTCAATCAACAATCGTACACTACCGAAGGTAGAAAAACGAAAAATACCATGCTTTTAAAACTTGCCAACGGCGGCTTGGGGCAGGCGAACGGTGGCAATTTTTGGGGTGAATGAATTGGCAGTGAGCTAAATTTGCATATGCAGGAACAGGAAGAACGCAGCGAACTGATTGAAAGCATCCGCAACTTGCCGCCCGCACCAGGGGTCTATCGCTACTACAACGCAGCGGATGAATTGATTTACGTAGGCAAGGCAAAAAATCTGAAAAACAGGGTCAGCAGCTATTTTGTCAAATCTAACGACAAAAGCCGCAAAACCCGACAATTGGTAAGAGAAATTTGCCGCATAGAATACACCGTCGTCAATTCGGAATTTGATGCGTTGTTATTGGAAAACAATCTTATCAAGCAGCACCAGCCGCGCTACAACATCCTGCTGCGCGACGACAAAACCTATCCCTATCTGTGCATTACCAACGAACCATTCCCGCGCCTGATTCCGACGCGGAAGCGCATAGAAGGGCGCGGCACGTATTTCGGACCTTATGCAAGCGTAAAGGCCATGAAAACCGTGTTGGAATTAGTACGCCGCCTCTACACCATTCGTACATGCAAATATGCCCTTACGCCCGAAAACATCGCCCGCAAAAAGTTTAAAGTTTGTTTGGAATACCACATCAAAAACTGCAAAGGTCCTTGCGAAGGGCTACAAACCGCCGCCGATTACGATGCCGACATGGCGCAGGTTATCAATATTCTGAAAGGCAAGTTAGGCATTGTGCGCAACTACTTTCGCGAACAGATGATGGAAGCCGCAGGCAAGTTGGCATTTGAAGAGGCGCAGGTTTTCAAGGAAAAATTGGAAGCGCTGGAAAAATTTCAAAGCAAATCGCTGGTGGTCAATCCCGATATCTCCGATTTGGACGTAGTCGCCATTACGACCGACGAAAAATACGCCTACCTCAACTACCTTCACATTGAGCACGGCTGTATCATCCAAACCAAAACCGTGCATCTGAAAAAGAAGTTGGACGAAAGCGAAACGGACATCCTCTCATCCATGATTGTAGAGTTTCGGCAGCAGTTCTGTTCCGAAGCACCCCGCGTGATTACCAACGTTATGCCCGATATTGATTTTGAAGGCTTTGAGGTGATGGTGCCTAAAATCGGCGACCTAAAAAAATTGGTGGAATTGAGCTACAAAAACGCCATGTTCTACCGCAAGGAAAAAATGCAGCGCAACAGCGAACAAAAAGAACAAAGTAAGCGCGTACTTGAACGCCTCAAAGCCGATTTGAACCTGCCCAACGTGCCGGTGCACATTGAATGTTTTGACAATTCTAACTTGCAGGGAACAAACTCCGTGGCTGCAATGGTGTGTTTTAAAGGCGGCAAACCTTCCAAGAAAGATTATCGGCATTTCAACATTAAAACCGTAGAAGGTCCGAACGACTTTGCCTCTATGTACGAAATTGTAACGCGCCGCTACCGCCGCCTGCTGGACGACCACAAAACCCTACCCGACCTCATCGTGATTGACGGCGGCAAAGGGCAGTTGAGTGCAGCCTGCCAAGCCTTGAAAGACTTGGGCATCTACGGGCTTGTACCTATTGTGGGAATTGCCAAGCGTTTAGAAGAAATTTTTTACCCTGAAGACGAGTTACCACTGCTGATTAACAAAAAATCGGAAGGGTTGATGCTCTTGCAACGCATTCGCGACGAGGCGCACCGCTTCGCCATCACCTTTCACCGCGACCAGCGCAGCCGCAAAAGCATTGTGAGCCGCTTGGAAAGCATCCCCGGCATTGGCAAGCAAACCGCCGAAAAACTGCTTGCCAAATACCGTTCGGTAAAAAAAATCGCTGCCATGCCTTTTGAAGAACTTGCCCAGCTCATCGGCAAAGACAAAGCGGCGACCGTTTTAAAGCATTTGAACAGTTGAGGCAGCAATTAGGCGAAGGAATTGTAGCAAAACAGCAGGCAGAAAAGTTGAGATTTTTGGCAAAACTTGCGTATTCAGCGTTCTAAAACAGCAGATAATGACACCGGAACAGGCAGAGTTGTGGCAAAAGCTCAAATATTTTGAGATGGACGATGTAAAATCGTCCTTGCCATTTTCTGCGCGACTGGCACGTGGCAACGGATGGACACTTGATTTTGCCCTTCGCGCAGTGGACGAGTACAAGAAATTCCTGTTATTGGCAGCCACGCTGCCCCGTCCGGTAACACCCTCCGATGAAGTAGACCAAGTTTGGCATTTGCACCTGCTCTATACACGCAGCTACCGGGACGAGCTTTGCGGGCAAATTCTCCGAAAACCTCTACATCACAGCCCTACACGCGGCGGCAGCACCGAGCGCAGCAAATTCAACGATTGGTACAATTACACACTGACAAGCTACCAAATAACATTCGGCCATGCTCCGCCCAAAGATATTTGGCCGCCTGCCGAAATTCGTTTTCGTTTGATTAACTTTATAAAAGTCAATGCCGATACGCATTTTATCATCCCTAAAAAGCATTGGTGGTTGCTCCTCAAAAACCAATTGAAACGATTATGGCGCCCGCGCTCGTAAATTTCAAAATGCTGTCCTCACTAACGCCTGCAGAATCGCTCGTATTGCTGCACGGTAAAGAAGCAGACTTTAAGCGAATGCTCAAACTGACACTGATGGACTTGCTGCTGAAAAAAGTGCTTGCCATTAAGCCCATACCTGCCGCAGGACATGATGAAGCACCGACGGTAAATCTGTACGTACAGCGGGGTAAGCACTATGCCGACTATCGCCCGTTTGCACATGAGGAGATTTACACCGGTTATTTTTCACGCGAACCCAATCGGGAAATTTTATTAGCTAACCTGATTAAGTTAGCGCACGGGAAGGCAGCAAACCCTGCTTATCTGCGGCAACAGGTGATGAAAACTCCGCAACTGCTTACAGCTTTTGAACGTGGGTTTTGGGAAAGGCTGATGGATAAGGTCAAATATACCGAAGAAGGAGCGCTGAAACGAACCTATGCTGCCACCGAATTACAGGAACTGACCCACCTGTTGCCTGACCTCTATTATATGGACAAGGCAACTGCAAAAAAACTGCTGCAACTGCTGCACGGCAACTTATTCCTCACCGAGGCCATTAACCACCATTTGCTCGTACTATTAGATGATGAGTTAAGCCGTTTGTTTGAGCGCGAAAGAACATCGGACAACAACAACGACTTACTTTACATGACCGATGGTTTTGACTTTGATAGTTCTTTTGATAATGGCTTTGGCGGCAGTTCTGATGATGGCGACTCCGGCTGCGGGGATTAAACGTACAACGAGATGCAATTTTGGGAAAGTTCCAATTTGATTCAAGGTTGCGCACGAATCTATTACCAATCCAATTGACGTTATTTTATACAGACAATACAGCAGAGACAGGGCACGCCATGCCCTCTCCTACTCCTGCGAATTGGTTTTGTTTAAACATGCAAGCCATCCGATTGGCATCGCCAAGAACTCGCAAACTGCATTTTTTGTCAGCCGTTTTGCAATAAAAATAAAAAGCCACCCGAAAACGGGCGGCCTTTTAAATTCCATTGTTCAGAGCAAGATTACTCAGTTTTGCTTATTACGCCACCTTTCATGCTGTCCACTTCTACGGTGTATTTATCGGCAGAACCGCGCACAATCCAGCGCACCTTAACGGCATAATTACTACCGCCGCCTGTGCCGGTTAGTGTACCGGGGATATTGGGCACTTCAATGGTTTGCGGGTTGAACTTCTGTTCGCGAGTCAGGTTGAGGTCTGCATCGTCCACAATCATGCCGCTGATAACCTGCGCATTTTTCAACGTAACATAGTCGGGGCGCTCAATTTTGTAGCGTACATCATGCGAAGAGTGCGTAGGAATGGCACGAGTGTTAATAATGGTAGCTGTAACCTCTGTTAAACCTCCGGGCAGTTTTTTAGATTTAATCTCGGCAATCTCAATTTTTGGCATATGGTAGGCGTGCAACAGTGTGAAGGCCATATTGCGGTGGCCTTCTTCTTCCAACATGAAGCCCGGCGTATTGCGAACGTTATTTTTCTTACTGCCGCCGATTTCAATATCGCCGTATTGCGGATGCTTGTAAGGCTTCCATTTTACATACGCATCACCAAAAAGCAGGTATTTATCAAACTCATTGAACTCGTCGTTTTGAAATCGCCCTTCCGTAGATTTTTTATTGAATAGGCGGTAAGAAGTGTTGATTTCGTTAGAGAAAGTAAAAATACCTCTCGCCAGCGCCAGCCAGTCAATCTCACCACCGTAAACGGTGTACAAATCTTTCCAGAGCACGTAATAGTTATAGCCCGGAATCATTTTTTCGCCCTGCTTGCCAATCAGGTCATAAACGGCAACATCGGATTGTGTGTAAAACCCTTGGTCTTCCTCAGCACCGGGTCCACGCAAGAACATACCGCCAAAGTTGTGATAGCTCTGTGCACCTGCAATATTGCGATGGTTGTAGATGAAGTTTTTCACATTGCGGGTTTCAATCAGTGTGCCGGGGTAGTAGAATGCGCCGTTTTGCACATAGTCCGGTTGCCAGCCCCAGCCCCAGTCGCGGTTAGGGTCGTAAGTACCGGGCAGGTCTTCGTTTACGCGACCGTCGCCGTCGTTGTCAATACCTTCAATGCCCAATAGCTCATACTCGCCCGGCTCGTCGGCTTTTGCAGGAATCATGCGAGCGGGATAGTTCGGGTCTTCTTTCCAGCGGCCTGTGGGCGACTTGCGGCGCATCATAGTAATTTCGCCGTCGCCGTCTAAGTCGTCATAGCCGTCTTCATCAACATAGCCGTCGCCGTCGTCGTCTAAGGCAACCAGACCTGAACGGGATGAATTGGCAGTGTTGGGCTTAAACAGGAACTGTTCTCTTGCATCGGGGCTGAGCGTGGGCAGGATGTAGAAAATGCGGTCTTGCAGCATTTCGGTGATAAACTCCACTTTACCGAAGCTCTCGGCCAGATACCATGCGGTGTACATGGCAAACTGCGTACCCTGCAACTCGTTGGCGTGAATGCCGCCGTCAATCCAGAACCCCGGTTTGCGGTCGGCATTGCCTTTTTTGTAGTCGGTGATGGCCAGCACAATCATGTCGCGGCCTTGTGTGGACTTCCCGATGTTCTCAATCTTTACCAGATTAGGATAAGCCTTCACCAATTCCTGCGAAAGTTTCATAATGCCGGCATAGTCCATGTAGTAGTTCCATGCCCATTTTACTTTTGGATTAGCGGGCGTGCCCAACGCGCGCATCCCTGTCAAGTCGGGGTCGGTTTGTGAAAAGGCAGCCATCTGTACGCCAATACACAAAAGGGCTGCGGAGAATATTTTCTTCAACATTGGTCTCTTTTTAATTTGTCAAACGGTATGAATGATTTAAACCCTGCATTGGTTATTTGAGCGTTACTTCGGTAGAAACTACACCTGCCGTAGGGCATCCTGCCTGAATGGTTAGCTTGCCTGTTCCTGAAATCAACCAAGTGTATTCTTCTGCTTCACCGGCAGCCAGTGCATTGCGGAGAATAATTTTACGGCCTGAAACAATGCTTTGACCATTGCCTAAGAACAGTTCTGTTTTTACCTTCTTCACCCAGCGCACACGGTCGCCTATATCGGCATAGGTAGGCAGCAAACCTTTGTTTACCACTTGCAGCGTAATGCGGTTCAGGCCGTTGCCCAACGATTCGGTTCTAACGTTTACAATCTGAACATCAGGCATTTGCATACCTAATCCTGCAATAAATTTCAAGTGCTTTTCGGCTGTTTCGTTCAGGTAATTTACAGGAGGGTTCAATTTTGCATAAGGTGCAATGCCACCCACTTCGGCTTTTTTGTCTGGGAAATCAGGATGTTTGATTTCTTTCCAATCTACGAACACATCCGTGAGTTTTTCGCGGTCTGCCCATTTGAGGAAGCGCACGTCGTCGTTATCCGCACCGGCTGCCGCAGCACCTGCACTGCCACCGCCGGCAGGAGTTGTGGCAACTGCGCCCGCATCGGCTTTTTTGGTAGTGTCTTTGGCTGCTTCTACTTTGGGAGCCCACCAACCGGGTGTGGTAAAGCTGAAACGACCTGCGTGAAAATAAGCTGTTTGCGAAAAGTTGCCTTTGGTTTGCGGCATGGCAGGCGCATCTTTCAAACCCAACGAATTGTAGAGTTTGGAAACCTGCTCCATAGCCGAAGCATCTTTTTGGGTAGGGCCTGTAAGAATGCGGCGTGCTACTTTAGACTGGTCAAACTTAGGTGCTTCGCTCAGGTTATTGTTCGGGCCGAAGGTCAGCACCGCGAAAATGTTCGGAGAGCCGTACAGGAAATCGGAAATGGCACGCACCTCAGGCTCGGAAGCCGCATAATCGCCCGAACCATCTACGAAAATCGGGTAGTCGAAAGTAAAGTTTTTGTCTATATGAACGCCACCCGGACCGTCTTCGTTGAATTTGCCGTCGCGGTCGTTGTCTATCCCTTCGGTGATGAGGATGTACTTACCCCTTTCGCCTTTGACAGGGTCAGCCTTTACCAGCACGCGCGGGTCATCTTTGGACACAATGAATGTGCCTGTCGGGTCTTCCACACGTACCATGGTAATCAGCCCATCGCCGTTAAGGTCTTCAAAAGGGTCTTCGTTCAGGCGGCCATCGCGGTCATTGTCATAATCCAGCCCGTTTTCGCTGCGCGCATAGCGGGGCTTGGCAACCCACTGCTCCTGCGCGTCAGGGTTAGCGGAAGGGATGATGTAAATTGCTTTTGTTTCCAACAATTTGGCAATGGAATCTTTGCCGGCATTGGCCAGCATCTTTTCTGCCATCTGAATGGCTGTTTCCGTTCCGGCAAGGTGTGCACCTTCCAAACCTGCCACTATGAGCAGTGCCGGTTTTTTGGCAGCATCGCCTTTGCTGAGCGTAAGTAACCAGATGTCGCGTTGTCCGCGGCTCTTTCCAATTGATTTTACAGATGCCAGCGAACTGTTGGCTGAAGCTAATGTTCTTAGTCTTGAACTGCGTTGTTCATAGCTTTGATACGATGTTTGAGCTTGTGCATGGCCTGTCAATGCAAGGCAGGTAAGCCCCATCCAAAGCAAGTGTTTGTGTTTCATGCGATTAATTAAGTTGTATAAAGTGCTGTAATTTAGCCCAAAAATCAAAATATGTTTCCTAAATTTTCACATAGAATCAACGACCGCAACCACTCGCTGGATTGTCAGTCCGCGTATGATTTGACCTTCCTCATAAGCTCCTGCCTATTTACATGGGCTTTTTTGGTTTGTACCTTACAGCCGACCAAATCGGTTGGGTGTTGCAAGGCGACAATATCCTGATTACCTATTTTGTGTTTACCGCTTTTTTTGCCCCCCACATCTTCCAGATGTTTGCACGCACCCACTTAGATACGCAGGAGTTTAACTGTCGTCGCTTTTTGTACACATGGGGGTTGGGGCTGTTCATCGCCGTAGGTTTTCTGATTACTGCACCGGGTTGGGAAAGCGAACTGATTGTTTTAGCCTCTATTTTCGGCACTTGGCATATTATCCGACAGCACTACGGCTTCATTCGCGCCTACAAAAGCCTGAACAACGACACGGAAGAATTGATGATTGGATGGATTACGGCCTGTTTTACAGCGGCACTTTTGCCTGTTTTTTTTAATGACTATACCGACATCAAAGAGCCAATTGTAATTTACCGCGAACTCACAGCCCACTTTTTCAACCTTCCTTATGAGATTACCGAAATTACTTAGGGGCTGTTTTTGGGCTTTTTGGTGCTATTTGTCGGCAGGCAGGTATGGAAACTAATGCAGGGCAAGCCGCTGAATCTGCCCAAACTGCTGCTCCTTGCCGCCGCCCTGACAACACACTATTTTGTGTTTTTTGCTACCGCTACGCCCTTTCTGGTAGCCGAAGCACTGGAAACAGCCTTTCACGACGTACAATACTGCGGATGGATGATACACTACGAAAAGCGCCGCTTCCCCAATATCCGCCACATTGCGTTTAAAATGTTGGGCGTAGGCTTGCTTTACGGCCTTGTGGTTGGCGTGATTGAAATTTACGGCTTGCTGCGCGTAGAGTGGGCAATGTGGGTTTTCGTACCTTTTACAATGATTGTGCTGTACCATTATTATATAGATGGTCTCATCTGGAAATTCGGCAAAGACCCCGAACTGTGCAGACTGATGTTTAGCAAGAGTTGATAATATTGGGAACGGTACGTGCTTTTACTGTCTATATCCATAGCAAATGGTTTGTAAATCCTCTACTATGAATGATAAGCATCGGAATGTTTATTAGACATTGCAACACATTTTTCTGCCAAAATGTCATAAACTATCCTGCAAAGCCGCTAATTTTGTGGTTGATTCTTCTTAATCCCACTTCTATCCATGCAACAGGGACTGATTACCGATATTGAGATTTTAGAACAGGTAAACGAGCATACCCAAAGCCACGAATACCGCCCTTCGGGTGAAGTCCGCACGACGGCGGAAAATGCGCTGGCAGGGCAGCGGAAACTCTACATAGAAAGCTACGGCTGCCAGATGAACTTTTCGGACAGCGAAATTGTGGCGAGCATCATGCAGGAGCACGGCTTTGGCACTACCTCACGCCCCGAAGAGGCAGACTTGGTACTGCTGAATACCTGCGCCATCCGCGACAAAGCCGAGCAAACCATCCGCCACCGTTTGGGCGAGCTGAACAGCTTTAAAAAGCGCAACCCCGAAATGACCATCGGTGTGCTGGGCTGCATGGCAGAACGCCTGAAAGCCAAGTTGCTGGAAGAAGAAAAAATCGTGGATTTGGTAGTAGGCCCCGATGCTTACCGCGACCTGCCGCGTTTGGTGGGTGTAGTGGACGGCGGCACTCGTGCGGTGAACGTACTGCTTAGCCGCGAGGAAACCTACGCCGACATTACCCCCGTCCGCTTGGAGAGCAACGGAGTAACGGCATTTATTTCCATCATGCGCGGTTGCGACAATATGTGCAGCTTCTGCGTGGTACCGTTTACCCGTGGCCGCGAACGCAGCCGCGACCCGCAAAGCATCGTTGCCGAAGCGCAAGACCTGTTCAACAGAGGCTACCGCGAGGTAACGCTGCTGGGGCAAAACGTGGACAGCTACAAGTGGGCAGGCGAAGCCAACAAGAAGGAAACCGACCGCGCCGAAGCCGAAGGTAAACCCGTAGTGGACTTCGCCGACCTGTTGGAAATGGTGGCACTCATCCACCCTGACCTGCGCGTGCGTTTCAGCACCAGTCACCCCAAAGACATGACCGACAAGGTACTGCACACCATGGCCAAATACGACAACATCTGCAAATACATCCACCTACCCGTACAAAGCGGTAACAGCCGCGTGCTGGAACTGATGAACCGCACCTACGACCGCGAGTGGTACATCGGGCGCATTGATGCCATCCGCCGCATTTTGGGCGAAGACTGCGGCATCAGTTCGGATATGATTGCCGGCTTCTGCACCGAAACCGAAGAGGAACACCAAGATACGTTAAGTCTGATGCAATACGCCAAATACGACTTTTCCTACATGTTCTACTATTCCGAGCGGCCGGGCACGTTGGCAGCCCGCAAGTACAAAGACGATATCCCGTTGGAGGTGAAAAAACGCCGCCTGAACGAAATCATTGCCCTGCAACGCGACCTTTCGTACGAACGCAACCAACGCGACGTAGGCAAAATCCACCGCGTGTTGATTGAAGGCGAATCCAAACGTTCGGCAGACTTCCTGCAAGGCAGAAACACCGCCAACAAAGTGGTGGTATTCCCGCGTGGCAGCTACCAAAAAGGACAGTACGTAAACGTGTTGGTACATTCGGCTACGGCGGCTACGCTGCTGGGCGAGGTGGTGTAATAAAAACGGAAAGAACTTAAGACCCGACAGGTCTTAAAGACCTGTCAGGTCTGTAAAAACGAAAATCTTCAAGCCATGAACGCCAATATCATCACCGACCTATCGCAATTGGATTTGAACAAAACCTACGCTTATGCCGACTACCTGTTGTGGCAATTCGGCGAGCGGGTGGAGTTAATCAAAGGCAAGATTTTCAAAATGTCGCCTGCGCCAAACAGAAAGCATCAGGCGATTTTAGGCGAAATGCACTTGAAAATAGGCAGCTATTTAAAGCAGCATCAAAAATTTTGTAATTTATATTTTGCGCCTTTTGATGTTCGACTATTGGATAGTAAAAAATCCAAGCAAAGCGATAGAGACATTTACACGGTCGTGCAGCCCGACCTTTGCTTGATTTGTGACGAAAGCAAGTTAGATGAGCGCGGGTGCATCGGTGCGCCTGAACTTATCATTGAAATCCTTTCGCCGGGCAACAGCAAAAAGGAAATGAAAATCAAGTACGAACTGTACGAAGAAAACGGCGTACAGGAATATTGGGTGGTGTTTCCATATGAAAGTTTGCTGCAACGGTTTGTTTTGAATGCACAAGGCAAATTTGAACTTGCCAAAATTTACACTGATGAGGACATCATCACCACGCCGCTGCTGCCCGATTGGCAAGTTGCGCTGGGCGAGATTTTACAGGATTGATACTGCATCAAAATCAAAAGGCATGTCAAATACATCCGTCATACTGCAGCCCATCCTTAACTCGCCCGATATGGGACGGCTGCTGGAGGAGCTCAACCGCCAATGGCAGTTGGAACAGGAGCGTCGCCATCGCTTCTGGGAGACAGTAGATGGTACGGTTAAGGCAGAGTTTATCAACGGGGAAGAAATCATGTATCACTCACCCGTATATGGCAGGCATTGGATGGCAAGTACACAACTCATGCGCTACATGCTGCCCTATGTGTATGACAACCACTTAGGCAAGGTTGGCTACGAAAAGGTGATGATTCGCTGTACGCGCAACGACTACGAACCGGATGCGTGCTTCTGGAACAGGAACGTGCGGCGGCATTTGAAACCCGCCAAAGTGTGTTTCCACCACCGGATTTCGTCGTGGAAATTCTTTCAGAAACTACTAGGGAGCGCGACAGAGGCATTAAAATGCAAGATTATGCCGCGCACGGAGTGCAGGAATACTGGCTGATAGACCCCGATGAGCGAACAGTAGAACAATACCTGCTTGGCGACGGAGTTTTTCGCCTGCATCTCAAACTCAACGAAGAAGGAGTTTTACACGCAAAGGTTATTCAGGGATTTTCTATCCCCCTCAAAAGCATTTTTCAGGAATGAACGATATACAAAGCATCAAACAACGCTTCGGCATCATAGGCAATTCGCCCGCACTGAACCATGCCATTCAGGTGGCTATGCAAGTAGCCACTACTGACCTCACCGTACTCATTACTGGTGAAAGCGGCAGCGGCAAGGAATCTTTTTCCAAAATTATTCATAACCTGAGTGCGCGGAAGCACAACAATTTCATCGCCATCAACTGCGGCGCTATCCCCGAAGGGACGATAGATTCCGAACTGTTCGGGCATGAAAAAGGCTCTTTCACGGGCGCAACCGAAGCCCGCAAAGGCTATTTTGAAGTTACCGACGGCGGCACGATTTTCTTGGACGAAATTGGCGAAATGCCCCTTGGAACACAGGCAAGACTGCTGCGCGTGTTGGAAAACGGCGAATTTATTAAAGTGGGTTCGTCCAAAGTGCAGAAAACCAACGTGCGTGTGGTGGCTGCCACCAACGTGGACTTGCTCAAAGCTGCCGAGCAGGGTAAATTCCGGCTGGACTTGTACTACCGACTCAATACCGTTCCGATTTACATTCCACCCCTGCGCGAACGCGGCAACGATATTGAGTTGCTGTTCCGCAAGTTTGCTACCGACTTTGCCGAGCGCTACCGCGTCAAGCCCGTAACGCTGGACGAAGGCGCGAAACAATTGCTGTTGAACTATCCTTTCCCGGGTAACATACGGCAGTTGAAAAACATCGCCGAGCAAGTGTCGCTTTTGGAAACCAACCGCGATATTAACGCCGCCACGCTGGCAAAATACCTGCCGCCTGTTAATAATGCGCCCAAATCCGCTTCTTTGTTGCCTGCCGTTATGGGCGACCAACGCGACGAGCAACTTTCCGAACGCGATTTGCTCTACAAAGTCCTCTTTGATTTGCGCCGCGACATTACCGACCTGAAAAAGGTAGTCTTAGGGCTGCTGCAAGGCGATATTGCCAACGAAAAAAGCCTTTTGCAACAAAATCAACGGCTGTTCGGCAATTTAGACATAGCTACGGAAACCAATGAAGCCGTTAATGCACCTTTCCGCCACGAACCCGCGGAAACCAAAATTGCACCGGTGGTAATTACAAGCAACCCTGCCGGCAAAACCACTGCCCCTCACAAAGAAGATGAGTATGAGTTTGTAGGCATTGAAGATGTGCCGCACGAAATACATCAGGAAGAGGAGAACAGCCTGTCGTTGGAAAAGAAGGAAAAGGAAATGATTATCAAGGCATTAATCAAAAACAATCACAAGCGCAAATATGCCGCACAGGACTTGGGCATTTCCGAGCGCACGCTGTACCGCAAGATTAAACAGTACGGCATAGATGAAGAGTAACTGTTATTATGCAACCCCACCCGAAAGGTTTTGAAAACCTGTTGGGTTTCTATCAAAAAACATGAAAAAAAACATCCTTATCATACCCTTTTTAGCAGCACTTTGCCTGTTTAGCGGCTGCGCCAAAGCACCGGGATTTACTTTTTCGGGCATCAACTTAGACCCGAAAATCCAGACCATCCAGATAGAGTTGTTCTATGCCGACGTTCCTGCGGGGCCTGCTAACCTTTCACTGCAATTTACCGAATCGCTGCGCGAGTATTTTATGCGCAATACACGCCTGCGATTAGTGAACAGCAACGGCGACCTGCGGTTCAGCGGTACCATCACCGGATACGAAGTAACACCGGTTGCCCCTTCGGCAGGTTCGGTACAATCGGGCGGAGTTGATTTTCAGCAATTGGCAGCCCTGCAACGGCTAACCATTAAAGTAAAGGTCAATTATGAAAATACAGCCGATGAAAGCCTGAACTTTGACCAAGAGTTTACTTTTTTTGAAGATTTCCCTCAAAATCAGAACCTTTCTGAGGTAGAACAAGACCTCATCGGTCGCATCTTTGACCAAATCATATTGGATATTTTCAATAAATCGGTGGCTAATTGGTGAGCGCTTTGCAACAAATTTTTAACTTTGAATTTGTGATGCTTCATCTGCTATGATTGACAGAGAACAATTTATCCAATTGATACGCTATTCGGGAGAAGGTATCATGCCTGTTTCTGCCGATATGCTCGCACAATTAGTGAAGGTTTATCCCTATTGTGCAACTTTTCACTGGCGGCTGGCACAGGCTACCGGAAAAATGGCGCATATTAGCAAAGCGGCTTTGTATGCACCCGACCGCGCACGGCTCAAGCAAGTCATCCATAAAGAATTTCATACCGCAGATGAAGATTTGGCTACTTTATCCATAGACTTTACTGCCGAGGAGGTCAATCTGTTTGACAAAATCAGCGTGATGCACTCCTCTGAAATATTGGAACAGGCCATCGTTGTCGAGCCTCCCGATGAACAGAGCAGCCTCAGTCAGGAAACTGTTGCTTCTTTTTTCCCGACAGAACAGGAAACTGTTGCACGTGATGAAGCCCTGACAACCGCTTGGGAATTGCCTGCGGCAGAAAGCAGCCAAACGGAAGAGCCGCCTGTCGTCGAGAAATTTACATGGGAAACATCCGCCATAACTCCCGAGCCTTTGGAAGATGCGCTGCCCGAGTTACCGGATTTTGACACAGATGCGCTCATTCACGACAATGAATATGAGCAATTGCGGAAAGAAGTACTGGGAGAAACAGCCCCGCCCGTTGCCTATGAGCCGACTATTTACCATAACGATGACATCCTACCTCCTTTGGGCGATGATGAAGATGCATGGGAAGATGATTTGGTGCTGGATGTCTTAGATGAAATTGTAAGCCCTATCAGCACCTCAACGCCTGCGTCTTCATTTACTCCCGCACAGCCGCTTGAAACAGAGATGACCGATACATCGGAATACGTACTAGAGCCTTACACTGCGCGTTTAGATGCAGAAAAAGCCTACTACCAAGGTGAAGGAATGCCGCAAGTGTGGGATGAAAACCTGCTGCCCGATTGGCAACAACTCAGCGATGCCGATGAAAAAGCCTTGCAGCAACAGCAACAAGAAGAAGCCGCTTGGCAAACCGCATGGAACAAATCGGCAACCGACAATAGCGAAATTACCGTTTTGGGTGAACCTGCGGAAAATGGCGATTTTGCAGTAAGCTATGCGGAACGACACGAGGCCGAAGCCCAATGGTACGCCGAGCAAACAAAAGCCTTTGAAACAAGTTCAGAAGCGCTTACCGCAAAAAATTCGCCGTTTGCAAACCCTACAACCACAGGTGAGCCACCTGTTACCGACGATTTAAGTTTTTTTGACAGCCTTACAGAAGAATCTGCTCCGGCAATAACCCTATCTACTGAAACCGTACCTGCTATGACAAACCCTAACGCTTGGGATATCATTGAAGAATTTATCAAAAAAGAACCGACCATTACCATTGACCGCAGCAAATTGGAAAGCATAACTGAACAAGAAGACCTTTCCAGCAAAAGTGTTCAAGAAAATGACGACAATATTTCCGAATATTTAGCCCGAATTTATGTGCAGCAAGGCAAAAAAGATAAGGCAATTAGCATTTATAAGCGCCTTGCTTTGAAATATCCGGAGAAAAGTACTTACTTTGCAACTCAGATTGAGGAGCTTAATCGCGCATAATAACAAGATAATGACACAGTTAATCATCGTTCTGATTCTAATTATAGCCGTGTTACTGATTTTGGCAGTAATGGCACAAAACTCCAAAGGCAGCGGCTTAGCTGGCAATCTGGGAGCATCTGCCGCTACACAAATTATGGGAGCCAAGCGTACCACCGATTTTCTGGAGCGTGTTACATGGTTTTTTGCAGGTACTATTATGGTGCTCTCTCTGCTGGCTAACATTACCTTTGAGCGCACGACAGAACTCAACAGCCCCAACATAGAGGCAGCAAAAGGCAAGCAAAAAACCGTTCCTGTTCCTCCCAATACACCTGTACCCGGTTTGCTAACACCTTCCACACCTGCCGAAGAGGGTACTAAAACCGATTCCGCGAAGTAAAACTCGTTGAAACATAGGATTTAAAAAGTTTCAAACTGCTGAGGCGTTTGAAACTTTTTTTATTTTTTCAGTTGCTAACAAGTACGTGAACAGTTTAAAATGAACTAAATCCGCTAACTGTACGCATCCTGTTAGCCTTCGCAGGTGCTAACAGCGCTTTAAACAACAAGAAGGATTCATTTTGCTCATCTACTTAACTTCAACACATGAACCCACCCCTACACCCGCATATTGCCCGCTGGTTTGCTGCCAAAGATTGGCAGATACAGCCTTTTCAGCAGGCTTGTATGGATGCGTTTTTGACGGGGCGGTCGGGTTTGCTCAATGCACCGACGGGCAGCGGCAAAACCTATGCGCTGTGGTTGCCCTGCCTTGCCCAATATTTGCACCAAGGCGGCAGCGTAGGGGCTGATGCCAAACCGCCCGGACGTTTGCAAGTGTTGTGGATTACGCCGCTGCGGGCACTTTCCAAAGACTTACAGCAGGCAATGCAGCGCGCCTGCGACGAAATGCAAATCCCTTGGCGGGTGGTGCTGCGCACAGGCGACACCACATCAGCCGAACGCCAAAAGCAGCGCAAAAATGCGCCTGAATGCATGGTTACCACGCCCGAAAGTCTGCATCTGTTTTTTGCAACCAAAGACCATGCGGCATTTTTCAGCGACCTGAAAGCCATTATCATAGACGAATGGCACGAACTGATGGGCACAAAGCGCGGCGTGCAAATGGAATTAGCCGTTGCACACCTGTTGCGGTTGCAACCCCAAGCCCGCGTGTGGGGCATTTCGGCAACCATCGGCAACCTGCAAGAAGCTGCCGAAACGCTCACGTTTCCGTTGAGAAAGCAACAGCCTGATTTTGAGCCTTGTATCATTCGGGCAAATATCAAAAAAGCCATTGAAGTGATTTCCATCCTGCCCGATACGGTGGAAAAATTCCCTTGGGCAGGGCATTTGGGCATCAACCTGTTGCACAAGGTGCTGCCGATTATTGAGCAAAGCAAAACCACGCTTCTGTTTACCAACACGCGCAGCCAAACCGAAATTTGGTATCAAAAACTGCTGGAAGCCGCCCCCGAATTGGCGGGGCTGATTGCCATGCACCACGGGTCGTTGGACAACGAAATCCGCACGTGGGTAGAGGAAGCCCTGCACGCCGAAAAGCTGAAAGCGGTTGTTTGTACGTCAAGTTTGGATTTGGGCGTAGATTTTCGCCCCGTGGATACCGTTATTCAGGTGGGTAGTCCCAAAGGTGCGGGCAGGTTCATCCAACGGGCAGGCAGAAGCGGACACCGCCCGGGCGATGTGAGCCGCATCTACTTCCTGCCGACTCATTCGCTGGAACTGATAGAAGGCTGCGCCCTGCGCCATGCCGTCCGCCATGAGATAGTAGAGCCGCGCCCGCCGCTGCAAAATTGCTACGACGTGTTGGTGCAATACATGGTTACGCTGGCGGTTTCCGACGGCTTCCGCCCCGATGATTTATGGGATGAAGTTACCGCTACGCACGCTTTCCGCCAATTGAGCAAAGAAGCATGGACATGGGCGCTGTCGTTCATCACCACGGGCGGCGCGGGATTGGCACAATACGATGAGTTCAAAAAAGTAGAACCCGATGAGCAGGGCGTTTACAAAGTCCGCAGCCGTCGGATTGCCATGTTGCACCGCCTCAGCATCGGCACCATCGTCAGCGACCCCGTTATCAGGGTGCAGTATGTCGGCGGCAGCTTCATCGGCACGGTAGAAGAATCGTTCATTTCGCGGCTCAAAGAGGGCGATACGTTTTGGTTTGCGGGCAGAAGCCTTGCCTTTGTGCGCCTGAAAGACATGGTGGCGCAGGTGCGCAAAAGCAACAAAAAAACGGGACAAATGCCGCGCTGGGGTGGCGGGCGCGTGCCGCTTTCTTCCTCACTATCAGCACTTTTGCGCGAAAAAATGCAGGGCTGGGAACAAAGCCGCGAAATAGAAATGCAAACCATCCGCCCCGTGCTGGAATTGCAACAGCGCTGGTCACTTGTTCCGCGTCCCGATGAATTGCTCATTGAATACCTGCAAACGCAGGAAGGCTACCACCTGTTTGTCTATCCGTTTGAGGGTCGTTGGGTACATGAAGTGCTGGCGGCAGTAATTGCCTACCGCCTGACGGTGCGCCAACCGATTACCTTTTCCATTGCCATGAATGACTACGGCTTTGAACTGCTTTCCGACCAACCTTTCGACGTGGAAGATGCCTTAGCAGAAGATTTGTTCACCGCCGAAAACCTGCAAGAAGACATCCGCGCAGGCATGAACCAAACCGAAATGGCACGGCGCAAATTTCGCGACATCGGGGTCATCGGCGGGCTGATTTTTCAGGCCTACTCGGGCAAAAACCTCACCTTCAAGCACTTGCAGGCATCATCTAAGCTGCTGTTCGATGTGCTGGAAGAATATGAACCCGACAACCTGCTGGTGCAACAGGCATACAACGAAGTAGTGAATATACAGTTAGACTTTAAGCGGTTGAAAGAGGCGTTGCAACTAATCAGGCATCAAAAAATCGTATTGAAACGACCAAAAAATCCTACGCCTTTTGCTTTCCCTATTTTAGTGGACAGACTTCGCGAACAAATATCGTCAGAGAGTTTGGAAGAACGCATCAGCAGAATGACGCTGCGTTTGGAAGACATCGCTTCGGGCTTTTAGCCAAAGAGTTCTTTCTCTTCTACAATAGAATAGCTATTTACATATTCTGACCACTGAGGAAGGCGTTGTGCCAAATTTTGTTTGGCCTCTGCAAGTGCTGCCTCTCTACCACTACCCACACCTACGCAACTACCTCTCAAACGCGTTCCAGCAGCTGATGTGGCCTCTCCGCTAATCACTACCACATACTTGCGGGCTGAATTTATCGTGCCGTTAAGTTTCATAATGGTATGTCATATTTAGTTTAGATATTACAAATATATATAAAAACAGCCTCCAAAAAATTTTCTTTTTTTATTTAATGATTTAAATTATTTAAATATTGAATAAATACAATTTTCAACAGATTGACTGTAAATAAATCAGCAATGGCAAATATGTAAGTTTTCTGCTTTCTTACAATCAAATAAGAGAGATGCTTCCCTGAGCAGCATTGATAAGCACATCAGCACCTACCGGTAGTAATACCTTTTGCGGAATATGTCCAAATTGTGCGCCGGCAAATGCAGGAATACCCAACGGCATAATATAGTCGCGGAATATATCCTCTAACGAACGGCTGTAATCGCCTTTGCCCTCTGGACAATGCGTAAAAGCCCCCAAGACAATTCCGGCAACCTTGTCCAAAATTCCTGCCAGTTTCAATTGGCAAAAGAGACGGTCAATGCGGTAAGTTGCTTCACCGACATCTTCCAAAAATAAAATAGCACCCTCCCAAGAAGGCAAGTATTTGCTGCCGATAAGTGAACACAGCACTGTGAGATTGCCTCCTAAAAGTTTGCCGGAAACAACGCCTTCTTTTATTACTATCAACTCATTATCGGCTTGCAGCATATTACAGCTTTGTAGAACGGTAGTAGTTGTGGCAGATGATTGATATAATAAGGTATGCAGACGGCTTAAAGTAAAGTCATCGCCTAAATCGCGGGCTACGGCTCCGTGCCAAGTAATCAATCCTGTTCGTGCGTAAATAGCAAGTAGCAGGGTTGTAATATCGCTATATCCCATAAAAATTTTGGGATTAGCGGCTATCAGGTCAAAGTTGATATGTGGCAACAGGCGGGCAGAACCCCATCCTCCGCGAAAAGCAATAATGGCTTTTACTTCAGGGTCGGCGAACATAGTATGTAAATCGACTAAGCGCTGCTCATCCGTACCGGCTAAATAACCCCATTTAGCTTGCCAATGCCTGCCACATTTGACCTGAAAACCAAGCGATTGCCATAAGTGTATGGCCTGCCGATAAGGGGCTTCTTCATATAATGAACCGGCAGGACTAATGAGCCCGATGGTGTCACCGGGCTTTAAAAGCGGAGGGAACATCGTTTTAGATGCGAATGCCTATTACTGTAATATCATCGCGCTGCTCTGCGCCGTTCATATGCGCATCTAAGCTGGCTTCTATAAGACTTTTTTGCTGGTCTGCTGGTTTAGTAGCGTGCAGTTCCAGCATGTCGCACAGGTTCTTAGTGCCAAACTTTTGCTTGTCGGGATTGTTTTGGTCGGCGAAACCATCGGTAAGCATGTAAATCATGTCGCCTTTGTTGAGCACCAACTCATAGCGATTGTAGTTAGTATCCTTGCGTTGAGGCCCTCCCAAAGAAGCGCGGTCGCCTTTGAGGGTATAAAGTTTATTTTCTTTGGCTACAAAGAAATACAGTGGACGACGCGCACCGGCATAAATTATGCGCATTCTGCCATCTTTCTGCCTTTCCATCATGGTCAAGCAAATATCCATACCGTCGTCATTAACCTTTTCCTGCTGTTTGAGAATGCTGCGGATTTTACGGTCCATCATCTCTATAATCATGGCAGGGTCATGAATTTTGCGCGTACTGACAATCTCATTTAATAACTGATTGGCAATCAGTGTCATAAAGCCACCGGGCACACCATGTCCGGTACAGTCTATGGTTGCGAAAAATACTTTATTGTCAAAGTTGGACATGGCTGATAGGGGTGAAACACTCTCTTCACCATCACTTTTCAGCCGGTCTAACCAATAAAAGTCGCCTGATACAATGTCTTTCGGACGATAAATAACGAAGTGTTCACCAAAAACTTCCTTCATTTGCGCCTGACTAGGCAGCATTGCTTCCTGAATAGTTTGCGCATAGCGAATGCTGTCGGTGATGTCCTTATTCTTGCGGCGAATAATTTCATAGGCGTTGGAATTGTCTAAGGCAATGGATATGTAAGATGCCAATGTACTCAATACTTTCAGGTCTATATCCGTGTAAGCATTGGTCTTCGTACTCTGCACTGTGATAACACCTATGGCTCTGTTTTCGCGAATGAGCGGCAAATACAGCAAAGACTTTGGCATATCATCCGTTACCTGATAGTTAGGAGGATTGATATATTTGGCATAATCTACTGCTAAATTGTTGATAACCACCTCTTTTCTGTTTTTTAGACACCAAACAGAAAAATTATTGACATTGCTCATGGGTTCAAAATGGTATGACTGCTGCTTGCCATTAGCCACAAAGTCCATGAATTCTATTTTTTGTTCTGCCTCATTGAAAACGCCTACGCCAAAAACAGAGGCATCTAATAATGAAACAACATTGCTGTTAATGGTTGAAATCAGTGTTTTGAAATCAAGCGTAGAGGTGATTTTCTGACCAATTGCGCTTAGCGTTTTAATATTGTTGTAAGCCTGCGTAATCTCATCGCGCTGCCGTTCTATTTTCTGTTTTTGCTGATTAATCTTACGCAAAGCCTGATAGCCGAAAATGATTGCCAAAAGCAGAATAAATGCAATAAATGCGACTATGTACAAAATCTGAATGGTGACTTGCTTCTGGCTTTCAACAGTGGTAATCTTGTCGTCTTTCTCAAGAATGGTAGATTTCAGTCGTTCTATCAGTTCTTGCGATTTTTGCTGGGCATTTTCATAGGCTATGTCGTTTTCTATGAGTGCCAATTCCAAATTTTTCAGGTACTTTTTGAGGTTTTCGCGCTGCGTAGGAGTAACATCGGGCTGATTATTGAGCTTTTCTGCCACGCGCTCCATTTCACTGCGGATTTGGTTGCTTTTTTCAGCAAGTATTTGCTTGCGCAGTTCCAGCTCGTTAATGATGCTATAAAAATCATTGCGGTAATCTATAATTGTAGAATCAAGGCTTTCGCGTATCGGAATCAAAGGCGTTGTGCGCGACCCTTCCGACTTTACTACAATGAATACGTAGTTGCCTTCTGCATCAAAATCAAACTTGGCGATTTCATAACCCTCCACATTAAAGCGGCTGACATCTATTTGCAAAGATTTGATAACGAATTTGCCCTCATTATCGGTGATGTAAGTTACGCCATCTACCTGAAGTTTCAGGTTAGGAATGGGCAAGTAGCTCTCATCGTAGATAGTTACGCTGATAACGTCTTTTTTAACGTCCGCAGTTTCTTTGTTGCTTGGGGCTGGCTTTTGTTTAGGCGTACTCAGAATGACAAAACCGGCATTCTGGAAAATCGTAATTTTATCAGGTGCAATGCGGTTGTTGTTTACTGTAAATGAGATTTCTTTGGTAAGCGGGATATCGTTGGGCAGGTGAGTAAAGAAAAATCCTTGGGCATCGGTAGCTACAGTCTCCGACTTGTCTCCTGCTTTGATAAACACTTCTGCAGCACTTTGAGGCTCTCCTTCAGCCGAAAGTACTTGTCCCTGAAAAAAACCGGGGGCATCTTGCATCTGAATTCTGAAATCGCGGGCATTGGCTAAATAGCGAATATCTTTTATTCGCATATGCCTGCGTAATACACGTACATCTTTTGCCTGTTGGTCAATTGGCTTAGATAACGTAATAGAAAAGTAACCGTTTTCATCCGTATCGGTAAAAGCGCTCCTTTCTATGGATACCTTTGCACCTGCCACAGGTTTACCTTGCATATCAAGTACTTTACCGGTAACGGTAAAATCTTGCTGCGCAAAAGATGCGTTGAAGGTGAGTAGCCAAAAAGCGGCAAAAAGAATAACTGAATGAAAGCGCGATTGCTGCATAAAAATGACCAAGTGTATTTGGTTACTTCGTAAAGTTAGCGTTATGCGGTATAAAAATCAAAAGTTTTTCCTGCACGGGGCGGTTTTCAGTTGATTTCGCCTGTGGCAAGAGTGTTGCCGGCGCGCAGCAACGAATCGGTTTGCTGCAAAAGGTTGCGCGTTTCGGTGATGTATTTGCGCACATTGCCCAATGCTTCGGCATCAAACTGTTCGCGGATGACGGCAGTGCGCATCAGTAGGCGGATGTCGCGCCCGCGATAGAGTCGCCGCTGAACCTCGCCCATTTCGCGATACCACTGCCGATAGTTGCGGTTGAAATTTGCCAACGCCCGGCTGTTGCGCTTAAACTCGGCACGGCGCAAGCGGCTGTCGGAAATTTGTGCCGTTTGGTTGTTCATTTGCTCAAAATAGTAGTCGCGTGAGTTTGCCATAGTGCGAAACGAAGTTCGCATTTGCTCGTAGCGCATCAAAATTTCTTCCCATTCGCGCTCCCAAGCCTCTACTTTCTGTTCCAGCGGGCTTTTAAAACTTTCGGGACTGCTGGCGGGCGCATTGTTCACGGACGTATCGTCTGCTGCCGAAGGCTCATTGTCTGTATTGGTGGCAGACGGCAGCGTTTGCAGGGTGCTGTCGGCTTCTTGCGCCAATTTGCCGACTTGTGCCAATAAAACGGCGCGGTTTTTTGTAAAATCTTTCACTGCCGAAGCAAGGTCGGGCGGCGGGGCGACTTCTGCCCGCTGCGGTGCGGTTGCCTCCTCCCCATCGCGATTGACAGGCTCGCAAGACGTGAGCAGCACCGCCAGCAGCAAGAGCAAAAACAGCAGCGCCATGAGGTAATAGCTCTGCACTTTGCCGCTTTGTAAGGTTCGGATGCGTTTGCCCATGCTGCCGATTGTTTGATAAATGCCGCGAATGATACCATCCACTGCCACGCGGTCCAGCCATGCCTGCACATGCCCGACCACAATCGCCGTTTTTGCCAGCAGGTCTATCGGGCGGTCTAAAAAGGTTTGCTCCCAAGCCGCCACGCGCCGACTTGCCGCCACCAATGCAGGCAGGCTGCGATGCTCCAACCACTTGCCAATAGCGGTGAAAGTAAGATACTTACTGCCTTCCGTCCACACTTTTGGCGGTTGATGGGTTGCCGTTTGGTGTTTCCATGCTAAAAATCGGGCAAAGGCTGTTTCCGTATGCTGCCATAGGCGGTAGTAAATCGTATCCAAATATAAAAAATTGTATGCCGTGCGCCATGCGGGCAGTTCTGCTAAATCAGCCTCTTGTTGCAGGGCATTGATGCGGCAGCAGTAAATCCGCCATGCAAAAGCCGCACCGCCCGCCAGCAACGCAAGGGAAACAATAAGCAACCACAGCGGCGCAGATTCTTGCGGTAGGGCTATGCGGAAGGTCAGCAGACTTTCAAGCCAATGCAGCGGCGAAAGTGAGAAAGCAATAAACGGAATGAAAACGGCAAGCGCCACGATTGCCGCATATTCGCCTGTTGAAGTTTTAACGGCTTGATAATCAACCGAATTTCGCTTGCGGGAATAGAAAACCAAAAACCACATGCGGGCAGTGTAAAATGCCGTTCCCAATGAGGTGAGCAGCAACATCAAAAAACAACTCACACCCGAAATGCCGCCTCTGTGCCACAGGCTTTCCAAAACCGTTTCTTTGGACAAAAAACCCGCCGTGAGCGGTACGCCTGCCAGCCCTGCACCTGCCAAAGTGAAGAGGATAAACAGCGGTTTGAGCTGCATCATGCCGCCCATTTGGCGGATGTCTTGCGTGTGTGCCGTGTGGATGATGACACCCGCACAAAGGAACAACGCCGCTTTGTAAAAGCCGTGCGTGAGCAGGTGCAGAAATGCCGCATCGGGGTTGCCCGCGCCCACAGCCGCCAGCATCAGCCCCAACTGCGAAATGGTGGAATAGGCTAAAATGCGTTTCAGGTCGTATTGCGTGGCGGCTGCCGCTGCGCCCGGCAGGGCGGTAAAGCTGCCAATCCACAAGGCAAGCATCTGAATATCAGCACCCAAAACGGGAAAAACGCGCATGAGCAGGAATACGCCCGCAACTACCATCGTGGCGGCGTGCATCAGGGCGGAAACAGGTGTCGGACCTTGCATGGCATCGGGCAGCCACACCGAAAAGGGGAATTGTGCCGATTTACCCATTGCTGCCAGCAGTAAGCCGCCGCCAATCAGTGGGTGCCAAACGGTGGCTTGGGAAGGGCTGTTGAGCATCGTCAGGTCAAACGAACCATAAGCAGCCCACATGCCGCCCAATGCTGCCAGAAAACCCAAATCTGCCAAGCGGTTGATAAGGAAAGCTTTGTTGGCAGCCATGCCCGCAAGGGCTTTTTCGCGCCAAAAGCCAATCAGTGCCCAACTGCAAAACCCGACGATTTCCCAGAAAAAGAACAGCGACAGCAAATCGGCACTGATAATGAGCATGTTCATGGCAAAGGTAAACAGCCCCAGCAGTGCGAAGTAGTCGCGTTGGCGGGGTTCGTGCCGCATGTAGCCCCACGAATAAACCTGCACGGCAAGCGATACGAAGTTTACCATCAGAAGCATGGCAAGGGCTTTGGCATCGGCTGCCCAGCGGAAAGCGATTTGCGAAGCCCATTGCCAACGGACGGCATCGGAAAAGTCCTGCACGGCATAGGCATAAGCACAACCGCCCAAAGCGGCAAGCGTAGCCCATGCCGAAACGGTTTTGCCCCTGTTGAGAGGCAGCAGCCAAGTTATCACTGCCCCTGCCAGCGGTAAAATTGCCCATAATAGCGTTTGCATAGAGCAAAATAAGGAGATTTAGGATGAAAATTACTAAATAACGTACCTTTGAAACTACACACATCTTGTACATGCGTATGAAAACAAAATTTCCGGTGGCTTTACTTTGCGCCTCAGCCATGATAACCATGCTACACGCACAAGCCCCACAGAAAAAGTTTATACCGCCTGCCACGCAGTCGCAACCCGTTACGCACAACCTGCACGGCACGCTGCTGACCGACCCTTACGAATGGTTGGAAGATAAAACCAAGCCCGAAGTAGTGAGTTGGACGCGCAGCCAGCACGATGCAACGCTGGAATATTTGGACAAGCATTGCCCACCGATTGCAGGATTGAAAGAGGAAATTGCCGCCTACATCAACCGCGACATTGAAAGCGCGCCCACATTGGTTGCCGACCGCCAATTTCTGACCATCAAAAAACAAGGCGAAAAGCAAAGCAAGTTTTACACACGCATCAATGGTAAAAATATTTTACTTTTTGACCCCGAAAAGATTGACCCTTCGGGCAAATCTTCCATTACGGGCATCGCCTATACCGAAAATGCCGCCATTGCGGGCGTCGGTTTGCAAAGCAAAGGTGCGGAAATCAGCACCTATTACATCATTGACACCAAAACGGGCAAGCAACTCTACAAACCGATTGAAGGGCTGCGCGGGTTCAGCTTCACCAAAGACGGCAAGCACGCCTACATCACCGTAGGAACAAAGGAAATGCTGGAAAAGCAAATCCCGCTGAAAACCTACCTGCACAAACTTGGCGCAGACCGCAGCACCGATAAGTTCCTCATTGCGCCTGCCGATGCCAAAAACTTTGCCGGCGTTTACGACACGCGCTACTCTGACCAAACCTTCATTTCCGAAGGTGATTTTTATGCTACGCACTCACTCAAAATGCGCAAGGCAGGAACGGAAGATGCTGCCGTAGAGATTTACAGCAGCCGCAAGTATCAGGCAAGACCCGACGCAATTGGCGATAAAATTTACTTTTACACCAACCACGAAGCACCCAACCGCAAAATCATGGTGGCGGACAAAGCCAACCCGAAATTTGAGCAATGGAAACCACTCATTCCTGAGCGCAAAGACGTAGTTATCAGTGGTTTTGAAGTGCTGGATGATAAAATTGCCGTCTTGGAAAAGAAGGATGTCATCACCTCTGCCATGCTGTACGACATGCAGGGCAATTTCATCCGAAAAATTGAAACGCCCGAATTTGGCAACGTTTCTTCGCTCTACATGCACCGCGAAAGCGGCACGGTGTTTATGACACTCAGCACCTTCACCGGCACGACCAAAATTTTCAAAAGCAACGTCAAAGACCTGCAAAAGTGGGAACTGTTCTTTCAGGCGAAAGTGCCCGTGAATACCGAACAGATTGAAGGCAAAATTGTATTCTATCCATCCAAAGACGGCACAAAAGTTCCCCTGTTCGTTATCCACAAGAAAGGCATTGAGTTGAACGGACAAAATCCGACGCTGCTCTACGGCTACGGCGGCTTCCAAATCGGTATTTCGCCAAGTTTTGTGGGCTTGAATGCTTCCTTTATCAATCGCGGCGGGGTCTATGCCATTGCAGGCATCCGCGGGGGCGATGAGTACGGCGAACAGTGGCATTTAGACGGGATGTTAAACAAAAAGCAAAACTGCTTTGACGATTTTATTGCCGCAGCCGAATATCTGATTGCCGAAAAATATACACAGCGCGAAAAATTAGCGGTTTACGGCGGCAGCAACGGCGGCTTACTGATTGGCGCGATGCTCACGCAGCGTCCTGACCTTTTCAAAGCGGCAGTTTGTGCCGTTCCGCTGCTGGACATGGTGCGTTTCCACAAGTTCCTGATTGCCCGCTACTGGATTCCTGAGTACGGCGACCCCGACAAGGCAGACGATTTTTACAACATCTTGCAATATTCGCCTTACCACAACATCCGCACGGGGGTAAATATGCCCACAACGATGGTAACGGCAGGCGAAAACGACACCCGCGTTGACCCGCTGCACGCTAAAAAGTTTGTGGCAGCCGTGCAGAATAACGTCGGACAGGTAAGTCCTTTCATGCTCTACATGGACTACGACAGCGGACACGGCAGCGGCAAAAGCACCGAACAAGCCATTGCCCGGCAAGACCATTTCTGGCGTTTCATTATGAATGAGTTAGGGATGCAATAAAACGGCTAAGTTATAACAAAAAAATCCTGACAGGTTGAAGTCTGTCAGGATTTTTTTGTTGCCAGTACACTTACTCTACCTCCGTAGGCTTCACGGCTACCCCTGGTTTGATTTGCAGCAAACCGGCTGTGATAACGGTATCACCCACAGAAAGGCCTTCCAATATCTGTATTTTGGATTCGGTGCGGATGCCTGTTTTAACCATTGTAAGGGTGGCTTTGCCGTCTTTTACAAGGAAAACTTTTTTGGCATCCATTTCAGGAATAATGGCTTGTGTGGGTACTAAAAGCGCATTTTCTATCCTGTTCAACACAATTTTGACCGAAGCAAAAGCACCGGGCAGAATTTCGCGGTCGCGGTTGTCGCAAACGGCGCGAATTTGAATGGTGCGGGTGGCAGCCTCTACTTTTGGCTCAATGGCATACACCATGCCTGTGTATTCTTTGGTGCCGCCTGCAACAGTAAATATAATTTTCATACCTTTTTTCACCACTCCCATGTATTTCTCGGGGATGGCGAAGTCCACCTTCACACTACTGAGGTCTATCAGGTTGGCAATGCGTACCGTAGGCGTAACATAAGTACCTTCGCTGACATAACGCAAACCGATTTGTCCGCTGAAAGGTGCAAGCAAACGTGTTTTGGCAATTTGCGATTTAATGGCTTCAATAGTTGCGTTTTGTGCATCCAGTTGTGCAGTCAGCGACTCAAACTCTTCTTGGCTGATACCTTGTCGTTGTAATAATTTTTCATCGCGTGCTTTTTTCTTCTCAAGCAAATCTTTTTGAATCATAGCGCGTTTCAACTCGGCTTGCAATTCGTCATCGTTCAGTTGCAAAAGCAATTGCCCTTTGCTGACCATACTGCCTTCCTGAAATTGCACGTTCGTGATTTTACCTGATGTTTCGCACTTCAAATCCACTTCTTCGTTGGCAATGATAGAGCCAACCGAACTGATTTTTTCTTCCAGTACTTCGCCTTTGACTACATATGCCTTAATGACTTGCGGAGGGGCTTCTTTATTACCTGCGGGGCTGCCCACTGCCCTATTTGCCTTTTTTTCGTCAGAACTAAACCACTCTAAGCGCCAAGCAATGCCCATAGCGATAGCAGCAAGAAAAAGAATAAGAACAATTGTGCGTACAGAAATTTTCATAAAAGGGAATAAACATCGGTAAAAGGACGGATTAAAAAGAGCGTAAAAGGTTGATGTTCACAAAGAGTAAGATGCACAAATTTAGGAATGTTTTTGTGCTTCGCTGTACAAATTCATCAAATCGGAAACTGCATGCGGTACGTGCTGCTTGCCTGCCTGAATAGCAGCTAATTTATCTTGCAAAGCCGTTTTTACCATCGTATTCCCATAAAAATTTTCCAGTAATTGTTCGGCAATCAATTCTTTGAGCCATGCTTCTTGTTGCTGCATCCGCTTGCGCTCCCACCAGCCATTGCTTTCTGTTAGACGGCGATAGTCTTGTATCATTTGCCAGATTTCTTCCAATCCGATGCCTTCTAATGCGGAACAGGTCAGTACTTTGGGTTGCCAGCCATAAGGTTTGGGTGGAAAAAAATGCATAGCATTGCGGTACTCTGCCTGTGCCATCTTAGCCCGTTTAATATTGTCGCCGTCGGCTTTATTGATGGCAACCGCATCGGCCATTTCCATGATGCCTTTTTTGATACCCTGCAATTCATCGCCTGCTCCTGCCAGCATGAGAAGCAGGAAAAAATCAGTCATGCTGTGTACGGCAGTTTCGGACTGCCCTACGCCGACAGTTTCTACAAAAATCACTTCAAAACCTGCTGCCTCACAAAGCAGCATGGTTTCGCGGGTTTTGCGACTTACCCCTCCCAATGAAGTACCTGCAGGCGAAGGACGAATGTATGCCATCGGGTTGTGGCTGAGCTGTTCCATGCGGGTTTTATCGCCCATGATGCTGCCCCCCGTTACGGGGCTGCTGGGGTCTATTGCCAACACTGCCAATTTTTTGCCATAATCTGTAACTAACATGCCGAATCGTTCAATAAACGTGCTTTTGCCAACCCCCGGCACGCCGGTAATTCCTATGCGGATAGACTTCCCACTTTCTGGAAGCAGTGTTTGGATGACGGCATCGGCTTGTTCGCGGTCGGCGGGCAGTCGGCTTTCTATTAGTGTGATGGCACGGCTCAATACAAATCGATTGCCTTCTCGGATGCCGTTGATGTAATCGGCTGTACTCAGTCGGGGGCGCAGCATGGTTTTTAAAAGTTGGGAATGGCACTATAAGATAACTTGATATTTTTCTGTGTTTGTACGCTTGTGGTAGCTTTTACCTAATGTGCAGTTAATTTGACCAATTATACTCAAGCACACAAATACACTTTGGTAAAAACACAGATTCATGCAGAAATAAGCTGAAAAAAATCAGCCGTTGTCTATAAAATTTAGTTAAAGTTAGGTATCGTGTGCAACCTATTGATATGGCTTATTTATTGATTTGCCACTCACTTCATCACATCCGATACACCAGCATTGCAGAAACACCGAAAGGAAAACGCAGGCCGCCGCGCAGCAAGGGGCGTTCAATACCAAAGAGGGATTCCAAAAGCCGATTGACGGGGCTGCCTTCGGGAACTACGTGATTGTCGGCTCCCGTACCTTTGCGAATGAGTTTTTTGGGCAACCATTTGGCTATCAGACGAAAAGTAGCAATGGGCAGAAAGAGTAGGGAGTTAAAATAGGTTGTGTAAACAATACCTCCATGGGGCTTCCCGTTCGCATGATTGCTACTAAACAATTGCTTTAAACCGGTCATAGTGTAGCGGCGATGGTGATGATTAATGACATCGTGATGACTCCACAAAAACTGAAAAGCCGGCACACTGACAATCACACTACCCCCCTTGCGGCATACGCGCTTCATTTCGCGCACTGCCAGCCCATCATCTTCCACGTGCTCTATCACATCAAAGGCACATACCAAATCAAATGAATGGTCGGGGAATTGCAGTTCCAAAATAGAGCCTTCCTGTATCTCAAACGGCAACTTATCGCGGGTAAAAGCCACGCAGTAAGCATCGTATTCAACAGAAGTAACCTGACCAAAAGCCTGTAAAAGCTCGGTTGTGCGCCCCGTTCCTGCACCAATGTTGAGAATCTTCAAATCAGTTCTGCCATTGGCTATGGTTGCCACCTGCTCCATCAAAATGTGGTTACGCACCTTGAACCACCAGTTGGTGCGCTCAAGGGTATAATACTCCTCATAATACTTTCTTTCCATCGCTAAGGTTGGGGCTTCTCCCGCGTTTTCAGAGTTTTGATAATATGTGCGGCAATTTGTTTACCTTGCTCCAAGCCATTTCTGACAGCGGGTGCATAATGAATACCTCCATATATCCGACTAACGGATGCTTCGTTGGCAGCCTGACGAAAGGATGTATAACTGCGTATAGGCAGGCCATAACGCACCTCGGTGCTGTCTTGATAGGAAAAAGGCTCTCCATACAAGTGAGTGAGAATTTCGCCTGCAACACCCGAAACTACACTATGGCCACTGGTATATTCGGGGAAAGGGGGTGTTTGCAGCAGTGGAATCCATGCTTTGTCAATGTACTCATTGATATAAGTTTCGGGGCGAACAACATTACTGCGGAATTTCTCATCCCAACAACTGATAAACCCATCGGCCAGTCCGATAGCCACCCAAGCATAAGTTTCGACAGCTTTGTTAAAATCATCTTTTGCCGTGCGGCTGACAATACCTGTAATGCTCATCCAGTGCCCACCGGGAGTAATTTTTTTGGTAGCATACATTACGTGCCCCTGTAAATTGACTTTGTAAGGGTTACAATCCCAAAAGTCGGCAATTTCTTTCTCTTCGTCGGTGATATTTTTACTTATTTGATAAACTTCATAAGCCTCTTTATAAAAAAGACTTGCAGTGTCTGTGCTGAAAGGTGTTGCAGGAGGCGGAGCAAACTGGTCGGCGCTTGTCAGTGTAAAAGGGCGAATCTGATTCCAATGAGGTTCTATGGCATCCATGTAGGCAGGCGGTGTAGGAATCCAACGACCGGGAGAGGCCGTAACAGTAAATTTGGGTGCGCTGCGTGTCTCTTGATAGCGGTCTTTGGCTGCCCATGCCATAATGTGGTCGGCCACAGTTTGCCCAACTGCCATGGATTGCTGGAAATCTTCATTGGGAATACCTGTCGCTTTCATCTCGGCATACAGCTTTTCCTGAAAATCTTCTATTTTTTTTTCAGAAAAGATGAGCTTTTTCCCTACGGTCAAGAAAGCATGCACAGTTGCCAAAGGCACAGAGTATGAACGGGAAGTATCTATCCTTGCAATGGGTCGCAAATCGTTGAGTTGTCCGACCATGCTGCGATATTCGGGGTTGCTCAACGCCATTGTTTCATAGGCTGCGATAGACGCATACGCATAAATGCGGGAAGCAACAGGCGGCGAAAAAATATCGTGCACGATTACTTCGCTCAGTTCTTGCACCGAACGATGTAAGAACTCCGGATTTGAAAGTTTTTTGTTATAGTCAGCGGTTGATTGACAACCCGCAACTTGCCACAGGATAATGATGATAACTCCTAAACGAAAGAAAAACTTCATAGGTAGTGGTTGTTGTTGGTACTATATTCGATTTGTAGCCGCTGTTCTACAAGGTCGCGACGCTCTAATAAAACAATATTTTCTACATGTGTAGTTTGCGGAAACATATCAACAGGCTGAGAAATTAAAGGTACGTATTTTTCTGCCATCAGTGCCAAATCGCGTGCCTGCGTAGAGGGGTTGCAACTTACGTAAACCACCCTTTTGGCATTGCTGTTGTTAATGGCCTGCACCACTAACTCGTGCATGCCCGCACGGGGCGGGTCTGTAATGATAACATCAGGAACACCATGCTGCGCCATAAAGACATCGTTGAACACTTGTGCCATATCGCCTGCAAAGAACGAGGCATTATCTACCTGATTCAACGAAGCATTCAACCAAGCATCCTGAACGGCTGCTTCTACATATTCAATACCAACTACTTTTTTGGCCCGATTGGCAACAAAGCAAGCGATTGTTCCGGTGCCAGTGTAGAGGTCATACACTATTTCCTCACCTGTCAGCCCAGCAAGAGCACGGGTTGCCTTATAGAGTTCTATCGCTTGACGGCTATTGGTCTGAAAAAACGACTTGGGGCCAATTCGGAAACGCATATGCTCCATTTGCTCCTCTATGTAAGGGACACCCTTATATAAGGTGAGTTCAAGGTCGTCAAATGTATCATTTCCTTTCTGATTGACCACGTAGAACAGGGAAGTAATTTCCGGAAATCGGTTGGCAATAAACTGCATGGTAGCCTCAATCTGTTCGGGCAGATTGTCGTAGAACTGCAAAATAACCATCCATTGCCCCAGCGTTGTATTGCGCACGGTTAAGTTTCGCAAAAAGCCCTTTTGCAGCCAAATGTCAAAAAAAGTATAGCCATTTTTTAGAGCAAAGGCTTTTAGCTCGTTGCGAATAGCATTAGAAGGCTCGGCCTGATGGTAACAGGTCTCAATGTCAATAACCTTGTCAAAGTGATTGGGCACATGAAACCCGACCGCATTTTGCTCCATGTGTGGGGCTTCTGCCAGCATCTCACGCGGAAACCAGCGCTTATTGGAAAAAGAAAACTGCAATTTGTTCCGATAGTGCGTAATTTGTGTCGAAGGCAGAATCGTGCGATGCTCGGGTATAAATACCTTACCTATCCGCTCGATGCAATCATGCACATGTTTTTGCTTCCACTGCAATTGCGCCTCGTAGGTCAGGTGCTGGAAGCGACATCCGCCGCAATAACCAAAATGTGCACAGTGCGGCTCGCGACGTTTCGGAGAAGGTACAACCAAGTTGGCAAGGCGGGCTTCCATAAAGTTTTTCTTTTGCAGATATACCTGAACGTCAGCTACATCGCCTATGACAGCCCCCTCCACAAAAACCACAACCCCATTATGGCGGGCAAGCCCTTTGCCCTCGCTAGTCATTTCTTCGATATGCACCCGCTCCAACAGTAGGTCAACTTTTTTCGTCCTTCCCATACCACAAATTTAGGCTTTGTTTCCTATCCTTACAGTGCAAATCTACTTCTTTACCTATCTTTGCACATGGATTTGCTCGTTCCGACGCTGTTCTTTATTGTCGGCAGTTTGGTTTTTATATCAATCACTTTTGGCGTATGGCGTTTGCTGCGCCCCCATCGCCCCGATGCCAATAAACTGACCGCCTATGAGTGTGGCGAGGAGCCTGTCGGCAGCGCACACGGGCTTTTTAACAGCCGTTTTTACATTATTGCACTTGTTTTCTTATTGTTCGAGGCCGAACTATTGTTCCTTTTTCCATGGGCAGTGGCAGCCTTTCGGTCACAGGCTGCCGCTTCAACCGCATGGGCAACTTTTGTGAGTATTGAAATTTTTTTGTTCATATTTATTCTGGCAGTTGGGCTGGGCTATGTGTGGCGAAAAGGTTACTTCAATTGGGGTAAAATGAATTATTCGCAAACACTCATACAAAACAGCCCGATTCCCCGTTCTGTTTATGAAGCATTTAATAAACGGCAATAAAATTGCTGTTTATGTTTTGGCTACCTTTCCACTATGATAGAAGAACTTGTCTGCTGTGCCCTACTTGCATTTACCATTTCGCTGGTATTGATGCCTGAGATAATCAAGGTAGCGCACAGCTATAAAATCCACGACCTGCCCAACGAGCGCAAAGTACACTCGCAGCAAATTCCCCGCTTTGGCGGATTGGCTATTTTTATTGGCCTGATTATCACCCTGTTGCTTTGGTCTTTCTGGCGCAGCGAATTATTCAATCTGCCGTTGCTCGCTGCCACCACAGGCATCTTGATTATCGGCTTCCGCGATGATTTCCTGCCTTTGCGGCCAAGCATCAAACTATTAGCAGAAATTGTAGGCGCTTTCATCATTATTTTCTTTGGTGATATTCGCCTCAACTCCTTGCATGGACTGCTGGGCATCGGCGAACTGCCGATTTACATCAGTTATCCGATAAGTATTTTTACCATCGTGGTTATTACCAATGCTTTCAATCTGATTGACGGCATCAACGGATTGGCGGGTTCTATTGCAATTTTGGTATTCGGCACGTACGGGTCTTGGTTCTACATCAACGGCGATATGTCCACTGCGGCTCTTTGCTTCAGCATTATTGGCAGCACGCTTGCCTTTCTGATTTTTAATTATCAATCCAAAATATTTATGGGCGACTGCGGCTCGCTGCTACTTGGTTTTATGGCTGCTGCCGTAACCATTAAATTCTTGGGAGATAATGCCCGTCTTCCGGAAACGGCTGCACACTATTTTACCAGCCCGATTATGTTTGCTTCCTGCCTGTTGGCCTTTCCGCTGTTCGATACCATCCGCGTATTTACCCTACGAGTAGCATCGGGGGTTTCGCCCTTTACCCCCGACCGCAACCACATTCACCATCTGCTCATTGGTATGAACTTCTCTCATGCCGTAGCTACTACTATAATTTTAGCCTTCAATCTTGCATTTATCATTGCTGCGCTGTTGCTTCAAGGGTATAATGACAACCTGCTTGTAACCGGCGGCATTATCTCTGCCATCATACTGACCCGTTTTCTAAAATCAAGAACCGCCCAATCCAACGACAAAAAGGGGAATTTGCTTCACGATGTGCGTAAAACCACATAGAAAACCAGAAGTACCAGTAAAAAGAAAGTGGGTGAGAGCGTATAAAAAACCCGTCGGCGAATAATGTACCAACGGGTTGAGCAAGTCATAAACGCTTCATCAGTAGCTTTTTTTATGCGGCAATTATGCCATGCTTACACTTATATACTTTTTGATAACTCTTGCCACTTCGGCTAATGAGTCGTAGAGTTGGCGGTAAGAGTCAATCACAAAATATTTTTCCTGAAACTTGTCTTTAATGTAAGGTGTGTTGATAATATCTTCCACATTGAACGGTACGCGCTGCGGTTGCTCGCCAAGGCAATAAACAGACTCGCCGCCGGAAGACAAAATACCTGCTCCATAGATACGCAATCCTTCTTCGGCATCGTTAATCAGGCCAAACTCTACTGTGTACCAATACAACCTTGATATGAGTTCTATCGCCCACTCGTTGTCAATGTATTCCAGTGCGATGTTGCTCAGGCCACTCAAAAAGTTGCAAAAGTCCTGATTGGTAAGCAACGGCACATGCCCGAATACATCGTGAAACATGTCAGGCTCTTCCAAATAATCCAACTCGGCAAGTTTGCGAAACCAAGTAGTTGCCGGAAACTTTTTGTTCAGCAACAGCTCGAAAAACGGTTTGTTATCAATCAGGCCGGGAACTACTACCAATTGCCAGCCTGTGTGTTTGGCGAGTGCTTCGTTTACTTCATCAAAATGAGGGATTCTGTCGCGTCGGAAACCTACTTTGGTAATCCCTTCCATATAGGCACTCGAAGCAAGCCCCGGCAACAATGCCATTTGTCGGTCAAACAATAATTGCCACACCTGTCTGTCTTCATCGGTATAGCGGCTATAGTCCTGCTTCTCTATCATTGTAGTGTTATTATTTAGTAAAGCAATTATTGGCAAGTTAATTAATTGTTTCAAAAAATCCATGTTTTGGCACAGAAAAAAATAAAAAGCCGTTCCCAAGGAGAACGGCCTTTCTTCATCGTCAAATTAATTTGTATAAAAACTTAAACTTTATCACATCGCTTTTTGCAAAAGAATGTGCTTCAGCCATGCGAAGATACACTTTTTCTTGCAATAGGGCAAAATAAAGGCTAAACTATCGTGCTTGCTGCGCACCTGCTCTTACCACACTATGTTCCTAAAACCCTGCCGAAACTATTTGAGTTCATTCGAGCTATATTTTGAATCTTTTGCATGATAATAATTAGTAAAGCAACTTTTTTTTCGTAGCTTTGTTTCATTAATCAGATTTTACTCACCTAACAGGAATAATAATATGAAAACACTCGAGATGCAAGCACCGGAAGTAGCCCAAACTACCGACTTTCTGCCCATTAATGGCACAGACTATGTAGAATTGTATGTTGGCAACTGCAAACAGGCTGCTCATTACTATCAAAGTGCTTTCGGTTTTCAACCGCTTGCCTATGCCGGTTTGGAAACCGGCCTGAAAGACCGCGAGAGCTATGTATTGCAGCAAGGCAAAATTCGCCTTGTGCTCACCTCGCCGCTGAAAGGGGGCACTGAAATCGGTCGCCACATTGACCTGCACGGCGACGGCGTAAAAGTAGTTGCCCTCTGGGTGGACGATGCGGTTTCTGCTTTCAACGAAACCGTGAGCCGCGGTGCTAAGCCTTACATGAAGCCTACAACCGAAGAGGATGAATTTGGCAAAGTAGTTCGTTCGGGTATTTACACCTACGGCGAAACTGTTCACATATTCGTAGAGCGCAACCGCTACAACGGCTCCTTCCTGCCCGGCTTCCGCGCGTGGAACCCTGCTTACCGCCCTGCGGACGTGGGTTTGAAATATGTTGACCACATGGTAGGCAACGTAGGCTGGAACGAAATGAACAAGTGGGTTGATTTTTACGCCCGCGTAATGGGTTTTTCGCAACTGGTGTCTTTTGACGACAAGGACATTTCTACGGAATATACCGCCCTGATGAGCAAGGTGATGAGCAATGGCAATGGCCGCATCAAATTCCCGATTAATGAACCTGCGGAAGGCAAGAAGAAATCACAGGTAGAAGAATACTTGGATTTTTACGGCGGAGCGGGCGTACAACACATAGCCGTAGCAACTGATAACATTATTGAAACGGTTACACAGTTGCGCAACCGCGGTGTTGAGTTCTTGCGTGTGCCGGCCACTTACTACGACACTGTTTTGGAGCGCGTGGGCGAAATAGACGAAGACCTGCTGCCATTGAAAGAGTTGGGTATCCTGATTGACCGCGACGAAGAGGGCTACTTGTTGCAGATTTTCACCCGTCCGGTAGAGCCGCGCCCCACCATGTTTTTTGAAATTATTCAGCGCAAAGGGGCTAAATCGTTCGGCAAAGGCAATTTCAAAGCCTTGTTTGAGGCCATCGAGCGCGAGCAGATGCTCCGCGGAACGCTGTAAGGAACCTCTTAGAAGTGATGGCTGTATGTTTGAAGCACCGACAAGCAAATGCCTGTCGGCGCTTTTTTTATCGGTCAAAATCCTGAATATCTGCGAGTTATCTTTTCAGTGGTTGAGTTTACAGCAGGCTTTTGCAGAGTAAGTATTTCGGGCGGATGGATGACATGTTTTTGGGCTGACTTGTTACATCCGAAATCCCCAATCCGAACTCCGAAATTGTAATCAATGCCCATACTTAGCCTTTACGGCCTCCAATGAATAAGGGAGGTAGGCATCTACATTCTGTCCATAGCGGTAGATATCGCGCACGATGGTAGAGCTGATATAAGCCAGATGCGGCGAAGTAATGAGCAATACGGTTTCCAAACCTGTTACGACCTGCTTATTGACTTGTGCAATGGAGTTTTCATACTCAAAGTCGGTGGTGTTGCGCAATCCGCGGAGAAGAAACTGTGCGCCTTTTTGCCGGGCAAACAGGGCAGTAAGCCCTTGAAAGGATTCCACTGAAACATTCGGCGTATCAGCGAAAGTTTCGCGGATGCAATCCATCATCAATTCTAAGGGGAAAAAGCGTTGCTTTTGGCTGTTATGACCAATGCCGATGATGATGTGGTCAAAAAAGTGACTGCCGCGACGCACAATATCTTCATGCCCTCGGGTAAAAGGGTCAAATGAGCCGGGGAAAATAGCAATTCGGGCTGCCATGGATGTAGATTATAGTTTTAGTACGCACTAAGATACGCCCGGTATTGATTCCTTACGCTTTCTCCGCAGAACTATTTCGGCGGCATGGCAAATGCCGCCGATTGGCGGATTGTATTTGCGAATAACGATTTTTACATGGGAAGCTGTACCGAATCGGCTAAAAATCTGTTGTACGATGCGCTCGCCTAAGTTTTCCAGCAACTGCGCAGGTTTTCCCATTTCCTCTTTCGCGATGGCGTAGAGGGTTTCGTAGTTAATGGTATCGGCCAAACGGTCGTTGATGGCGGCACGGCTTAAATCGGTGCGCACAACAATATCTACCCCGTACCGATTGCCAATTTTGCGCTCTTCGGGATAGTAGCCGTGGTAAGCAAAAAAAACAAGCCCTTTGAGAGATATAGTATCAACAGAAGGCATGGAAATGTCGGTAAGTTTGGTTAAATGATGAAATGATGAGTTGTTTCTTCGGTAAGTGATTCGGCAAATTTTAAGCGTAATCAAGTAAGCAACATAAATTGCTGCAAATGAATGGTTTTTCGCCGATTTTTTTGAAACTGTGAAATCCGAAATACTGATTGATTTGGCTCGCACACCCAAATTGCTGCATCAATACATCCTGTAATTACAGCGAATCAAAAAACGACCATTCCGCATCTTCATTGTTAGAAGATACGACTTGTTTTTCCGACCCCTGATGTACGGGCGGCGGCATTGCGGTTGATGCAGATGGTTTCTTTTGTTGCAGATAGTCGTCTATTTCCTTTAAATCCTGCCGCGCCTGCATGTTTTGTTGTCGCATCAGCTCGTTAGCCTTGCAGATTTCTTCTTCGTAGATGACCGTTCGCTTGAAGGCTTCCACTTGGTCTATTCTGTGTTGAGTGTCGGTAATCAGTTGCCGCATTTCGTGGAGTAATGTATCGCGTTGTTTTTCCAACAAGCGACAGGTGTAGTCTAACTTGCGGAGTTCCTCGCGCATTTCCGAAAGGGACTGATGGGTGCGCTGGTTTGCCTCTTTAATCATGGCGCGGGCTTTCAAACGGGCCTCTTCTAATATCTGATTGGCTTTGATGCGGGTTTCATACATCAATAGGTCTGCTTCGCGCTTAGCATTCTCCCGCAGCGCATTGTTACTGTCTTCCAACTTGTTCAGATGCCTGAAAAGTGAAGCCTCTATATCTTTGAGGCGGTTCAGTTCTGACATAGCATTGGCAAGCTTGGCTTCCAAATCCTGATTGCGATAGCCGATTTCCTCCCATGCCTGCGACAGCGCATTCAGAAAAGAATGAACTTCCTCTTTACTGTAACCGCCAAAGGCTACTTTTTCAAAGGATTTTTTGCGAATGTCTAACGATGTAACTTTCATAAAAGGGGCTGCCTGCCGTCAGCCTGTAATGTACTTGAACAACTAATATTTTACATGATGACACAATATAGCAGTTGCAAATTAGAGAAAACCAATAAAAATCCAACAACAGTCTTATTTTTGTTAAAAATTGATTGAGTTTTCCATAGTAAACTCCCAAATAGACAGCGTTCGGTCGTCGGAAGCAGCCACAAATTGGTTGTTGTTGAGCCAAAGCAATTTATTTACTGAAGTGCCGTGGCCGGCATGTCGGGCGCGGTCAATCACCTTCCGTAAGGTAAAGGTGGCGGCCTCCCAAAGTTTAATGGATTTGTCTTTGCTGCAAGTAATAAACCACTTGCCGTTGGGACTGTATGCTATATGATTAATGGTGTACATATGCGCAACAATGCTTTGTTGCAGTGCATAGCCAGCTGCTGTGTCCCATATGCGCAAATGTGCATCGCGGCTGCCGCTGAGCAAGTAACGCCCACAAGGCGAGTAGGTAAGCGAAAAAACGGAGTTGGTGTGCCCTGCTAACTTTGCTATGGGCTGCATGGTTCGGTGGTCGATAATGTAGATATGGTGGTTGCTTGTACCAATTGCCAAATGCGGCAAGGAGGCATGTAGGGCTAAACAACGCAGGCTTTTGTCGCAAATTTGCCATTTGCCAATTGTTTGCAGACAGTCGGCAGTCAGCACAATTAACTCGCCACTGCCTGCGGCGACATACAGCCAATTGTTTTGGGAGGCTATATCAAAGATGGCAGCCGAAGTAACGGCGGCTGAGGCTGAAACCCGTCGCGTGTCTGTTTGGATGCGGTACACCCCTTGATTGTTTTGCCCTACCACAAGTGCTTGCTCCTTGAGAAGGGGGCAAAGGGCATATACTGTTCCGGATACCCTGGCGATGAGTTGCCCCTGTTCAGGCTTGTTTTTATCCCATAGTACAACCAAACCGTCATTACCTGCCGAGTAAAAACAATCGGGAGCAGCGGCAGGAGCAAGCGCATAGAGGCTATCAGCATGGCCTGTCATTGTGGCAAGTTTTTTCACCTGTATTTTAATCATATCCCTTTACGGTTTCCTTATTAGTCTTATTTTTGTATAAGGCACATTTTTTGAGGCATGTATAGGCTTTTTACATCTTTTTTACTGATAGCAAGTTGGCTTTTTGCTCACCCCTTGATGGGGCAAGAGGATAATACAATATATCCGATAGCAGGCTATCAAAAACTGATTGCTTCCGGCGGCGACTATGATACCCTCTCTGCCCCAACGCTTGAACGCTTGCCGTACAAAGCCAATGCCAGCTATTACGGCTCTAAGTTGGTAGTTGAAAATTTTGCCAAGAGCCATTTATTGGCCATGTGTGCCTATCGGCAGCAAGAGTTTTCGGAAGCTATCCTCTATGCACATCTTGCCCTCCGATGGGCTGCAAAAATAGGGGATGATAACCGTAAAGCATCATCATTTCGCATACTGTCCGACATTTACAACAAACAGAATCGCTACGACTCGGCGCTGCACTGTAAAACCAAGGCACTTATCATCTACCGGCAGCTAAGAAATCATACGCTTGCCAATGTAATGAATTATCAGATTGGCAATTTGTATTTTAATGTAAACGACTACGACCGAGCAAGAGTTTTTTTTAGACGACTTTTTGCAAAAAGATACGCGCTATAATATCACCCATACCCTGCATGCCTATAACCGAATAGGGCATATTTATCACTTTCAGGAACACTACGACGATGTGGCTGTGGGCTATTTTGAACATGCTGCCACGCTTGCCGCCCGTTATAACATGTCGCAGTGGGCAGTAACGGCTAAGGGAAATATCGGGAAGGTGTATTTTAAACAACAGAAATACCGCGAAGCCATTCCCCTGTTAGAAGCAAGCTATCTTTCTGCCTTAGAATATCGGGATACCAGCCGTGCCGTTATTGATAACTGCACGCTGCCGAAACCTATCTTAGCATAGGCAACAAGCAAAAAGCGGCGGAACTGCTGCAACAAGCAGCAAAACTGACCGATGCTACTGCTATAAGTGCCGAAGCTCAACTTGCCTACTTGCGTTTTCGGTATCTGTATGCCAAATCATTGGGCAATGCCTCAACCGCACTACAATTTTTGGAAACCTACAAATACTTAGGAGATTCGCTCAACACTTACGGTTCGCAAAAGAAATTAGAACAAGTGCGCATCATAAATGCACAGGCTATTCAGCAAGTACATGAGAAATTGATGCAGAAAAAAGCCGAGGCAGTGGAAAAGGAGCGCAACTATTTGCTTATGGGCAGCCTGTTGTTTGCGGCGGTGGTCATACCACTATTGTTCTTCCTGATACGCCTTAATCGGAAGCGCAGGCGCGCAAACCTTGACTTGAAACGCAGCCAATATAAAATTGATTTGAAAAACAGGTTGTTGCAAGAACAGAACAAACAAATAGCCGCCCAAGCCGCCAATTTAGAACAGATGGTCAAAGAGCGCACCCGCGACCTTCAAGCTACCATTAAAGGCCTCAACAGCCACAACAAAGACCTTCAACAATTTTCCTACATCGTTTCTCACAATATCCGCTCGCCTATTACCCAAATACTGGGGCTGATTAGCATTTTTAATGTCAATCGGTTAGATGACCGGTTCAATATGGAGATATTGAAGAACCTGCAAAAATCGGCAGCCAATCTCGACCAAGTCATCAAAGACCTGAACATGATTATTTCTACCCGCCAAAGCCTAGATGCATTAAAAGAAAAAGTTGATTTGGAGGAAATCATGCGGCAGGTACTAATTGGTTTGGAAGCCAATATTGCGGCTACACAGGCAAGTATTCAGTACGATTTTACCTTACATCCCATACTCTACACGGTCAGAGGCTACATGCACAGTATTTTGCACAACTTGGTATCCAATGCGATTAAATACCACGCCGAAAACCGCACCCCGCATATTGTGGTTTCATCTGACCAAGTAGGCGATTTTTGCTGCCTGACCGTTGCAGACAACGGACTGGGAATAGACCTTGCCAACACCGATACCTACAAAATATTCGGTCTGTACCAACGGATGCACACCCACACCGAAGGCAAAGGACTTGGCTTGTATTTGGTTAAAACTCAGGTAGAATCGCTCGGGGGGACCATTGGCGTAGAAAGCCAACTCGGCGTAGGAACAGTTTTCCGCATTATGCTGACTCTGTTGTAAGCAGCAGTAATGCGCCTTCCAGTGTCTGCCGTGTTCACTAAAATGGTCAAATCCGAGTAACTTTGCCCGATGCAAACTGCCACAGAATTCCCGTTGCTCGCACGTATAGAAACCCCTGCCGATTTGCGCCAACTCCCCGTTGAGCAATTGCCACAAATATGCCACGAACTGCGGCAGTTTATCATAGACCATGTTTCGCGTTCGGGAGGGCATCTGGGAGCAAGTCTGGGTACGGTGGAACTGACCGTGGCGCTCCACTATGTGCTCCAAACACCCGATGAGGTGCTCATTTGGGACGTAGGGCATCAGGCTTACGGTCATAAAATTCTGACCGGCAGACGCAAGGCATTTGCCACCAATCGGAAATGGGGCGGCATTGCAGGCTTCCCCGTTCGCGCAGAAAGCGTGTTTGATGCCTTCGGAACAGGTCATTCCTCTACATCGGTTTCGGCAGCCTTGGGCATGGCCAATGCTTCGCGGCTGGCCGGCAACTATACCCGCACCCATGTAGCCGTTATCGGCGACGGAGGGCTGACTGCCGGAATGGCCTTTGAAGCACTCAATCACGCCGCAAGCAGTAGCCAACGGCAAGTAAATCTGTTGGTGATTGTCAATGACAACGGCATCTCGATTGACCCAAACATAGGCGCACTGCACGAGCAAATGCAGCAATGGCCTAAACAACGCCCGACAGCACTGACTAATTTTTTCCAATCGCTCAACATTCCTTATTACGGCATTGCCGACGGCCACGATGTAATTGCATTGGTACACCAATTAACAGCGCTAAAAGCACAACAGGGGCTTCGCTTGCTTCATTGCCGAACCATCAAAGGCAAGGGGCTGGAGCAGGCCGAGCAAAACCAAACCTTTTGGCACTCGCCCGGCAAATTCGATAAGCATACAGGTGAAATTATCAGCATAAAACCAAGTTTTCAACCTGCCAAATATCAGGATGTTTTCGGGGAAACGCTTACAGAACTGGCTGCCTGCAATCCGCGCATAGTCGGCATTACACCTGCCATGCTTTCCGGCTCATCCATGCGGCGGCTAATGGATGTTTTTCCGGAACGGACGTTCGATGTGGGTATTGCCGAACAGCACGCTGTTACTTTTGCTGCAGGTATGGCTGCACAAGGCATGATTCCTTATTGCAACCTCTACGCAACTTTTGCCCAGCGTGCCTACGACCAAATCATTCACGATGTTTGTTTGCAAAAACTGAAAGTAATTTTTTGCCTCGACCGCGCCGGCTTGGTAGGGGCAGACGGTGCCACTCATCAGGGCGCATTTGATATAGCCTCTCTGCGCTGCATTCCTGAGCTGCTAATAGCCGCCCCGATGGATGAGGCAGAACTGCGCCAACTGCTCTACACCGCACAACTTTCCGATATACAACAACCTTTTGCCATTCGCTATCCGCGCGGGCACGGTGTTTTGCAAGAGTGGCGGCAACCTTTCCAAAAAATTCCTGTCGGTAAAGGAAGAATATTGATGCGTGGCGAACGAATAGCCGTACTGAGCATTGGCCATACGGGAAACTTCGTACAACAGGCAGCAATTGCACTTGCCGAAGAAGGCATCCGCATCAGCCATTACGATATGCGCTTTGTTAAACCCTTAGACGAAGAACTGCTTGCGATGGCAGCCACACATTGCGCCATTCTGACAGTAGAAGACGGCATCCTCGCTGGCGGTTTCGGCTCGGCAGTGTTGGAGTGGCTGGCCGGCCATCAACTGAACCTACCTGTTATCAGGCTGGGGCTTCCCGATGAGTTTATTCCGCACGGAGAGCCTGCTCAGCAGTACGATTACTGCGGCATTGACGCAGCCCATATCACAGCCCGTCTGCGGGAACTTTGGCAAAAGACAGATGCAACCCAACAACCATAATTATAAATTATACGTTAAGCAAACTATCTGATGTTAAACTTTACTTCCATGAAAAACTGCAAACTTTTCTTCTGCCTGCTTTTTGCGGGCATCACCATGCAGGCAGTAGCGCAAAGCGACACTGCCGAAACACCCAAAAACCTCATTAAGGTCAATTTATTAAGCCCTGTGGTGCGCACCGGCTCATTCTTCTACGAGCGCATACTCAACGACAAAAGCAGTCTCCAATTAGGCTTTTTCTATACAGGTGCTTCCTTTGCAGGCACACAGTTTCGCGGGATAGGCATTACGCCCGAATATCGCTTTTACCTTTCCGAAAGCAAACAAGCGCCTGCCGGATTTTTTATAGCTCCTTTCGTACGCTACCAGAATCTCAACCTGTCCGATAAAGACGATACCAGCATTTCGGCTACTTACAGTTCTTTCGGCGGCGGTGTATGCGTGGGCAACCAGTGGTTATTCAAAAATCAGGTTAGCCTCGAGCTGTTTGGCGGCCCTTCTTTTAATGCAACCTCATTTGCGGGCAAAAATGGTGCTACCGAAGATGATTTTTTCCTGACCAACTTTGGGTATTTCTCCTTCCGATTTGGTGTTGCCTTGGGCTTTGCTTTCGGTCAATAGCCTTGCTGAAAACAATACAAGAAAGCCACCCTGCCGAACTTAGGGGTGGCTTTCTTGTTGAATAAGTAAACAGACGATTTTTTACTAAAAAGGCACGCAGACTATTGCGGACAATACAACTTTTCTCTGATTTTTCACTCTAAATCCCGAATTACGAAATGCCGCTTTTCTTGCTAATTTGCCTGACAATCATTTGCTCACTGCTTTTCAAGCTCCATTTCCTCAATTTTACCTGCCGCATTTCTTTTTACATTGACAATTTTATGCGGTGCTTTTTTCTGGTCTTTCAAGTAATTCAGGTACTTGCTGATAGTAGTCGGGCGGTCATAGTCTTTTTCGCCGTTGAATGTGCCAATGATAATCAGTACGGGCGCATCGGGCGAAACAAACATATTTAATGCTTCCTGAATGCGATTATTGGCAGCGGCCGTGTTGCCGGAGCCTACAATATCGCGGAAATATTCCTGAATAGTGGGTGCAACTTTGGCAATTTCATTTTTGCGTTGCTCTTCTTCTTCGCGCATGCGGCGTTCTTCCTCTGTACGGCGGGTACGCTCGGCTTTCTCATTGGCTAACTTTTGTTCCAGCTGACGAATTAGCGCCTGCACCTCGGTGTCATCTATATTTTGCGCTTTGATGCGGTTCAGTGCCTGCTCACGTTCTTCTATAGACTTACCATCGTCGTTCAGCAAGGCTTGCAAATCGGCTTTTGCTTGTGCTATCTGCTTTGATTTTGCCTCTTTTGCCTGTTGATCGGCTAATTTTTTCTTGCTTTTACACGAAGTAGTACCGCCAAGCGATAAGATACCGATGAATAATATCCACAAATACTTTTGCATGGGTTCAATAGTTATGACAAATTTTCGGAAGCCCGAAAGTAATAAAATCGTGCCGAAATCCTCCGGTTTGCGGTAATTTTGGCAAACTAAATCTGATTGCCTTGCTGTATCGTTCTTTCATCCGCCCCCTGCTTTTTCTGATGGATGCCGAAAAAGCGCATCATTTCACATTCGGCATAATAAAGTTGCTGTTGTCGTTGCCATGGGCAAAGGTTATCACGCGCTTATTGTTTGCACCGCAACAGAAGGGTTTACAAAAAGAACTGATGGGGCTTACTTTCCCCAATCCGATAGGGCTGGCCGCCGGTTTTGACAAAGATGCTCGCCTGATTGATGAGTTGGCATGTTTTGGGTTCGGGTTTATTGAAATCGGTACACTGACCCCGCGCCCGCAAAGTGGTAACCCACAGCCCCGCCTGTTTCGTTTGCCGCAGGACAGCGGTTTGATTAATCGCATGGGATTTAATAATGAAGGCGTGGCTGCTGCTGTAGAACGGCTCAGAAAGCGGCAAACCAACTTAATTATCGGAGGTAACATAGGCAAAAACAAGAATACGCCCAACGAAGAGGCACTTAACGATTACCTTGTCTGCTTTGAGGCACTCTTCGACTACGTAAATTATTTCGTAGTCAATGTGAGCTCGCCTAATACGCCCGGATTGCGGCAATTGCAAGAAAAAGAGCCGCTTACTGCACTTTTGCAGACTTTGCAGGCTCGCAACCAACAAAAGCCCCAGCCCAAACCCATTCTGCTCAAAATAGCACCCGACCTAACCAAACAGCAATTAGACGATATTGTAGCAATTGTTACAGCCACCCGATTGGCAGGTGTCATTGCTACCAATACTACCATTAGCCGAGAAGGACTGCAAACCTCCGCAGATACCTTGGCAGCCATTGGCAACGGCGGATTGAGCGGCAAACCTGTTCGCAGCCGTTCAACGGAGGTTATTCGCTATTTGGCACAAAAAAGCAATAAACGCTTTGTTATCATAGGGGTAGGCGGCATTTTTACTGCCGAAGATGTGCGGGAGAAACTCGCTGCGGGTGCCGACCTTGTGCAGGTCTATACAGGCTTTGTTTATGAAGGGCCCGCAATGATTAAAAAAATTTGTGCGCAATTGTAACAGCCGATACAAGTCTGTAATTGCCTGTATCGGCCGAGTAGGTATGTGCAACTTACTGCAATACCATCTTAGGCTTCAGCGTGCCGTTGATGATATGTATGACGCCGTTGCTCGCTTTAATATCAGGTTGTACAACTGTTGCCTTATCTATCATTACTTTACCGTTTTTAACCGATACGACAACATCGTAACCTGCCATTGTTTTCAGTTTTTGGCCATCTTTCAAGTTTGCGAGCGGGAGTGCATTTTCTACAATATGCAGCTTTAATAAATTTTGCAAACGAGCTTTATTGGCAGGCTGCATCAACTCATCAATTTTAGCAACTGTCAGCGCCGAATCGGTAGGGGCAAAAACAGTATAATTCGTGCTGCTTTCTACTTCCAGCATACCAGCCAACTCTGCCATTTGGAGAGCAGCTACCAACTTGTTCAGTTCCGAGCGGAGTTGTGCGGTTTGGGCAATGGTTTTAGGCAGCGCATTGACAGAATCCTGCACGCGTTTAGCTTCTGCTTCCAAGCGAGCAATAGAATCGGCAATCCGGGCAGAATCTTGACGGGCTTTTTCGCGGGCAGCTTTACCGCCATCGCCGCAAGCACCCAACAGCGCGGAGGCTATCAGCAGTACTGATGTACAACCGAAGAATCTATGTAGTATCATGGTTAAAAAGGTTTAGTTTACACTGTCAAAGTTAATTGCTTGGAACGTTCTGACAGAAAAAAACGCATCAAATAATCATTCACCTGATTAACTATTAAAATAAAGAAGACGCGCATAGCGCGTCTCCTTTAAACCTTAACCAATAAACAACACATAAAATAAACACATGCTTGGCTGTAGGGGAAGGAGTCGAACCTTCACGGGGTTGTTAGGCATCTACAAAGAGAATGAAGCAAGCGATTGATTGATTCATTCTCTCTGTAGGCTTTATCCTGAAATCCCCACCCCCGAGACAGGAGGGCATGGCTGCCGGTTTCATCACCCTACATTGTAAAGTTTTTAATGAAAAGCATTTACATTAAAAACTTTTGAATTATTTTGCCCCGAGTTATCGGGATTTTAAAGCACTTTTATTTTGCTGTAGGGGAAGGAGTCGAACCTTCACGGGGCTGTTAGGCACATAAGAAAGTGAAGCAAATGCTTGTTTCACACTCTTGAGGCTTTATCCTGAAATCCCCACCCCCGAGACAGGAGGGCATGGCTGCCAGTTTCATCACCCTACATTGTGATTGTTTTGATGTAGCAAAATTACAATAAACAATCTTAATATTGCAAACTTTGTAACAAAGTTTCTTTAAATTTCGTGAAATCGTAATATTTAATATGTTTTATTGAAAAAATCGTTTTTTAGGTGCGCTATGAACGACAAAAATTTAGAAATTGATAATATCGACATCAAGATATTATCTGAGTTAATGAAGGATGCCAAAACACCATACACCGAAATTGCCGATAAAGTTTGTGTGTCCGGCGGCACAGTACACGTCCGGATGAAAAAGTTGGAAAAGATGGGTATTGTTCGGGGGGCATCGCTCATTATCGATTTCAGCAAACTGGGGTATGACATCACCGCTTTTCTGGGGATTTATCTGCAAAAAAGCTCGATGTATGAAACCGTTTGTAATGAATTGGCAAAAATCCCCGAAATTCTGACCTTGAATTATACCACAGGTGCGTACAGCATTTTTGCCAAGCTCACTTGCCGCGATACAAACCACCTGCGCGAGGTGCTGTACGAAAAAATTCAGAAAGTCAGAGGAATAGAGCGGACGGAGACATTCATTTCGCTCGAAGAGCGCATCAATCGTCCGCTGCAAATAGACCAGAATTTGTATAAATAAAATTTAGTCGATAGAAATTTTGTGCCCCATTTTGTCGCGCTTCGTGCGTAAGTACTTAGCATTGTGCGGATTAGGCGGAAATTGAATAGGCACGCTTTCTACAATTTCCAGCCCGTAGCCCAACAATCCCGCACGTTTTTTCGGATTGTTGGAAATGAGCCTAATTTTACTTACGCCTAAATCGCGGAGAATTTGTGCACCTACGCCATAGTCGCGGGCATCCATCGGAAAGCCAAGCTCTAAGTTGGCTTCTACGGTATCTCTTCCCTGTTCCTGCAATTTGTAGGCTCTCAACTTATTCACTAATCCGATGCCGCGCCCTTCCTGATTCATGTAGAGCACTACGCCTTTGCCGGCCTGTTCTACCATCTGCATAGCACCTTGCAGCTGTTTGCCGCAGTCGCAACGGCAAGAGCCGAAAATATCACCCGTAACACAGGAAGAATGTACTCGCACCAGTATAGGCTCGTCTTTGTCCCAAGTGCCTTTCACAAGTGCCATGTGAATATCGCCTGTATTGGTTTGGCGGTAGGCAGCCAACTCAAAATCGCCGTATTCGGTAGGCATGTGCACGCGCTCCTCCATCACAATCAGCGATTCCTTTTTCAAGCGATACGAAATCAGGTCTTTAATGGCTACTAATTTGAGCCCTTTTTCATCAGCAAAGCGACGCAATTCGGGCAAGCGAGCAGGTTCGCCGTCTTCATTCAGCACTTCAATAATTGCTCCGGCAGGATACAGCCCGGCCAAGCGCGCCAAATCAACGCTTGCTTCGGTATGCCCTGCACGACGCAGCACCCCGCCGTTGAGGGCTTTCAGCGGGAAAATATGCCCCGGACGACGAAAATCTGACGGTTTAGATTCGCTATCGGTGAGTGCTTTTATCGTTTTAGCACGGTCGGTTGCCGAAATGCCCGTTGTTACGCCGTGTCCTTTCAAGTCCACCGTAACGGTAAAAGCCGTCTGGTGCATGTCAGTATTTTTGCCGACCATCAGGTCTAAACCCAATTGCTCGCAGCGTTCTTCGGTAAGTGTACAACAAAGCATCCCTCGCGAGGAAAGCATAAAATTGACCGTTTCGGGGGTAATCAGCTCGGCGGCACAAACCAAGTCGCCTTCATTTTCGCGGTCTTCATCATCTACCACAATGATGACTTCGCCATGGCGGATGGCCTCAATGGCCTCTTCAATAGAATCCAAGCGGATAGAATCGTTCGGAGTTGCGTTCATGACAATGTTTTTGCCTGCATTCCTGCAAAGGTTAGTAAATAAACCTTAAAAAGGTGCTTTAAGTTTTTGAAAGAACAAAGTTCGCAAAAAACGGTTGCCCGAACAAACTATTAGCCAGAACAAGGGCAGATAGCTGACTTTGTAGCGCGCCAATGCACCGATATTGGGCGAGCTGAGCGCTAGCATGGCTGCCAAAGTCGCCGTAAAAACGGCTACTGCAATGAGTTCGGCAATATGCTGATTGCCGCGAAGGTGCAAACGAATACCCGGTATCAGCAACAGCAGCAACAAATTTTCCATACCTGTCAGTTTGCGCAGCAAATTTCCGCCGTCCCAAGGCATGGGCGCAAACAAAGCGGCTTTCAGCGCAAAAGGCAATTGCCCGATAAGGCTGATGAAATCGGGCTGCAAGTCTAACCAAATCAGATTGTCCGCATCGCTGATGGCCACCATGCGCTCATAGTTGCGATGTACCGCCGTTGCCAGCGCATCGGGCGAAAGGTTAGGGTGCAACTGCCCGATAGCCCACAGTAGCAGCGGCAGGATAATGATAGCGGCAATTAGTGTAAGCCAAAGCCGTTTTTGCCATTGAAGCAGCCCATAAACCGCAACGGCAAGCATGGCAGCGGCGAAAATGTAATATTTGACCTCAAAGAGAATCCATGCGGCAAGTATGAGGAATAAGCATAGCATACCCAACCCGACAGGTTTTCCAAATCTGTCGGGTTTTGTGGATTGAGCAGGTTTAGCAGCATTGCGAAGAAACGCTGCCAACCGCAGCACCGCCCAAAAGAGCAGCCCCATAGCCCCCCAGAGAAGCGTTTCTTTCAGCAGCCCCGCCGACCAAAAAACCACCGAAGGCACAAGAAAAAAGGCAATTATGACAGGGACTTTCAGATTTTCGTTGCGGCGGCACAGTTCATTACCAAGCAGCCAGAAGCCTGCAAAGGCAAAAGCCGAAAACCAAGCGCTGATGAGCCAAATATTTTCGCCTGCCGCCAAACTTACCAATGCCGTTGTTTTACAGATGAAAATAAAAGACGGGGTAAGGTCAGGGAAGCCGTAGAGGTAGTAAAAATCGCCCTGCGGCATATCGTAGGGGAATTGCCAAAATCGCAACGGCGAATCATTCAGGATTTCGCGCAGCAACAAGCTTTGCCTGAAAGTATGCACCACATCGCCGCCGCCGTAATAGCACTCAAACACAACAATCACTGCCCACCCTGCCGCTATTTTGAGCAGCAGCCCCGGCAAAAAAATGCCGCCCAACGGCTGCGAACGCAACTTTTTCGTCAGCCAATAAAGCAGCGGCGGCACTGCAAGCAAATGGAAGATAAAAGGCAACATGTACAGCTAAGCGGCAGCCGAAATTAACGGCTTTTTCCGATATTGCTTGTCGCTAACCGATTTTGATTTTGTTTGCATATGAAACGATTTCTTCTCATGTTTTTAAGCCTGCTCATGTTTGCAGCAGGCGCACGGGCACAAGCCAATTACTACTACCCCAACAGCGGGCAGATGAACCCCGCCATCCCTACGCCCGAGCAATTTTTGGGCTACCCCATAGGCAGCCATCACACGCGCTACGACCGCATTGTTGCCTATTTTCAGGAACTGGCGCGGCTTTCCGACAAGGCAACTTTTGAGGTATTCGGGCAAACCTACGAGCACCGCCCGCTGGTAGCTTTGATAATTACTTCGCCTGCCAACCACAGCCGTTTGGAAGACATCCGCCAAAAGCACTTGCAGCGCAACACCTCTACCGACTATGACAACGAGCCCTTAGTGGTGCAAATGGCTGCCAACGTACACGGCAACGAAGCATCGGGCGGCGAAAGCACCTTGCTTACTGCCTACTACCTGCTGGCTTCGGAAAGCGAGGAAGTGAAAAATTGGCTCGATAACATGGTCATCATTATTGAGCCGGTGCAAAACCCCGACGGGCGCGACCGATTCAATACATGGGTGAACATGCACAAGGCAAGCCCCCCCGTAGCCGACCCGTTAGACAGAGAGCATACCGAAGTATGGCCCGGCGGCAGGATGAACCACTATTGGTTTGACCCCAACCGCGATTGGTTCTTGCTGGTGCACCCCGAGGCACAGGCACGCGCCCGATTCATCCACAAATGGCGACCTTATGTATTTGTTGACCACCATGAAATGGGCACAAACAGCACCTTCTACTTCGACCCGGGCAAACCGAGCAGCGACAACCCCATCGTTCCCGACCGCCTTTACAAACAAGTTTACCCCAAATTCAGCAAGTATTTTGAGCAAGCCATGAACGGCATCGGGTCGCAGTATTTTACCCGCGAAGTGTTTGACAAACTCTACCCGGGCTATGGTTCCAGTTACATCAACTTCTATGGCGGCGCGGGCTTCCTCTTTGAGCAGGCAAGTTCACGCGGGCACGTGCAGGAAACCCCGACCGGCGAAATCACCTTCGCTTTCACCATTCGCAATCAGTTCCTTTCCGCTTTGGCGACTTTGCGGGCAGCACAAGCCGAGCGCAGCGAATTGCTCAACATGCGCCGCGACTTTTTCCGCGTCAGCCGCGAGCAGGCAGCCCGCAGCCCGATTAAAGGCTACGTATTCGGCGATGCAGGCGACCCGACGCGCACCAATGCCTTTGTCAATTTGTGTTTGCAACACCAAGTAGAGGTGTACGAAGTGGAAACTCCGCTCAATCTGGGCGGCAATCGCTTTGAGAAAGGCAGTGCCTACATCGTCCCGACCGAGCAGGTAAACTACATCATGGTGCGTTCGCTGTTTGAAAAATCCATTCCTTATGCCGACAGTTTGTTTTACGACGCTTCGTCTTGGTCAATGGTACACGCATTTAATCTGCCCTATGGCGAAATCAGAACGGCGGTTGCCAAAGGCGCAAGAGTAACCGCCCCGAAAGTTGCCGCACCGCCTGCCGTTGAAAAAGCACCTTACGGCTATCTCATCCGTTGGACGGACTACAACGCGGCGCAAGCGGTTTATCATCTGTTAAACGGTGGCGCGGTGGTGCAATCTGCCTTCCGTCCGTTCAGCATGAACATCAACGGAAAAACCGAAAACTTCGGCTACGGAACTGTTTTCCTACCCGTTCAGCAGCAAAAAATCGGTGCCGATTCGCTGTTTAACTTGCTCAAAAAAGTACAGGCAAAGGCAAAAATCGCCATTCAGGGCATCAGCAGCGGCAGAAGCATCGAGGGCATAGACTTGGGCAGCAACTACATTCGCACCCTGAAAAAACCCGAAGTGCTGATGATTGTCGGGCAAGGCGTAAGTCCCTACGAAGCGGGCGAAGTTTGGCACTTGCTTGACAGGCGCCTAGAGATGCCCGTCAGCAAAGTAGAAATCAGCAACCTGAACCGCGTGAACCTGAACCGCTATAACACTGTCATCATGGTAAACGGTACTTACAACCTTGACAAGAGCTTCACCGACCGACTGAAAATGTGGATACAAAACGGCGGAACGCTCATTGCGCAAAAATCAGCCGTTGAGTGGGCGGTTAAAAACGGTTTGACCAAAGAAAAACTCATGCCTGCCGATACAGTGAAAAATCCCAAATCCGTTCGCTATGATTTTGACAACGCGGTGTACATAGAAGGGGCAAAATCCATAGGTGGCATTATTCTGGAAATGGACGTGGATACTACCCACCCCATCGGTTTTGGCTTCCACAGCCGCAAGGTATCGGTTTTCCGCAATGGGATGACCTTCCTCAAACCTTCGGAGAATCCTTATTCAATTGTAGGGCAGTACACGGCTAATCCACTGATTGGCGGCTATTTGTCAGCCTCAAATCTGAAAAAAATGCAAAATGCACCTGCCATTATCGTAAGCAGCGAAGGAGCGGGGCGCGTGGTACTCTTCACCGACAACCCGAATTTCAGAGGCATTTGGTACGGCTCTAACCGCCTGTTCATCAATGCTATTACCTTTGGCAGTAATATTACCGTACCGACCATAGCGGGCAATCAGGAAGAAGAATGACATTTTGCAGAATAGGGGCTGCCCTATCCCTGTTTTTTTAAAACAGCGCCGTAACCTGCACTCGTCCGATGTGGACGACAGTTTGCCCTGGTGAACTGCGCCCTTCGTATTGCATGGAGAGTTGCAGGCCATTGCCCAGCCGCTGTTGCCAGTTCACCGACCAGTTCAGATTAGTGCCGGGTTGCAGGGCTTCCAGCAGTTCATAACCCAGCGGAGTGTTGATTTCACCGCCGTAGCGAATGTTTGCCAGCCTGATTCGTACCTGAATGTTGCGCTTACTTTCCTGTGCCCAGCGCATTTCTGCCAACACTTCGTTGAATCGTGCATTGTCTTGTTCGCTGCCTGCATCTTTTTGCTGATAAACATATGCGCCCGAAAGCCGCACTTTGGGTGATGTCTGCCAAGCAATTTCAGGTTTGAACTGCCGCGTAGCAATGGTATAGTTGCGGTTGGGCATAAAGTCGGAAGCGTTGGCGTTCCGGCTACTGCCCAATTGAATCCGCACATTGAAACCTGAGCCAAAATTGCGGCGCAGCCTCAACTGCCACTCAGTCAGGTTGCGACCTTCGAAGCCATTGGTCAGCAATTGCTTCTGACGCATTTTCACCAAAGCAAGGTCGCTGCCCCATGTGGGGTCGGTGCGGTTGAAAAACAGCGTGCTGCGCAGGGCTTCTTGCGTAGAAAGCAGCGCACTGTCTGCCACTGATGCAAAAGGCAACCATCGGTCAGTCAGGCGGCGGTCAGTCAGGCGGCGGTTGATAGTCCACGCACTCACATTGCTGAATTTTGCCAGCCATTGGCGGATGCCTTTGGCTTTACTCCATGCTTTGGGAAAGCCCGCATTTAGCCGCCAACTCAAACTGTTGGCATAAGCAGGAATGTATTCGTCGGTAGGTGTAAAAAATTTGATATAGTTTCGTTCGTCGGGATTGATGGCAAGGTAAAACTCATTGAGTTGCTGAACACCGTCCCCGTTATCATCGCGCCATGTGTGTGTGCCCAACCCGTTATTAACTTGCAAAAAAACAAATTCGCGCCGCAGTTCGCGCCCGCTGTTATTGGCAAGGGTTAGCTCGCTGCGAATAGCCCGCTGCCACAGGTTGGTGTGCCAGTCCAAACGCCCCATCAGGGTTTCTTCATTTTGGGGAAGATTGCCGCCATTGGTCAGATTTTCCAGATTGCGATAGGTCAGCAGTACATGAAACCATTGTAAATCTGTGCGTTTTTGCCAGTTCAGGTTGGCGGTATGTGCTCGCGTGCCACGTTGCAGCATACCTGCCAGTGGTAAAAAATCTTCACGAAACGCATAAGAGCCGTTGAGTTGAAATTTGGCGCTGTCGGCATTGCGTACATAGGCTTTGTGTTCGTAAAAATTCATTGCTGTGGAAACAATGCTGTCGCGTGCTGCATTGCGCACAGCGTTGCGGTCGGTGCTGAACTGATAACCGAGCACAATTTGATTGCCCAGATGCGATACGTCGGCAGTAAAGCGCTGCCATTCAGAGCGGAAAGCGCTGCCATTGCGCTCAAAGTGGTTTTGCATGAGGAAGCTCGTTGTTTGCAGCTGCCATTTGCGCCAGAGATAGCCTGCTTCCGCCCATTGCTGAAAGCCGTTGGCCTGATTGCCTCGCAGACGGCGCAAGTGTTTTGCCTGCACATAGCACCCGCCTTTGCGCAAGCCGCTCGAAGCCTGCCAGAGATAATCATCGGCAGGGATGGAAACAATACCCAGCGATACATCTTCTACCGACCAATCGCGGTCAAATTCAATATAGCGGAAGCGGTCTATCGGGCGAAAGTTGGCATCGGTGCGGGTCAGCGACAGTTCGGCGTTCCATTCGGCATCCTGCAAAGTTCCCCGTTTGATTTTTTCGCCGCCATTGCGGTAGCCGATTTGCAAGGCACTTCCGTTGTTATCTGCATTGCCTTCCTTTGAAAATAGATTGACATCTGACTTACTAAAAGCTGCTTCGGCGAAAACTTTACCATTGCCGTGCAGGCGGTAAGATGCTCCCAGCGTTGCCATTTGCCGCTCATTAGGTGCTGCCAGCAGGCGCACAGGGGCAAAATTGCCGCGCCCGATTCCTGCCCAGATATACTCGCGTCCGTTGGCAGCAGGGCTACCCCCAATATAATCGCCGCGCCCGGGGCCTACTTCTGAAAAGGTGATGCTGAACAGTTCTCCGCCGGGTTGTCGTGCCCGTTCATAGTAGCGATACAGGCGACCTTGCAAAACAGTATCGCGGGCGCGGTACAGGATGCGGTTGACATCCCAGTTTTCTACGGGAAAAATAGCGGGCGCCAGCGCATTATTGAGGCTGTCTCCTATCTGACTCAACAACAGGCGGTCTTCGTTGCTGAGTTGTGCCAGCAGGGGATTGCGCGGATTGTCGCGCTCGCGGTAAAACTGACCGAAAACGGCAGTCCGTGCGCCTATTTGCTGCCGATGTTCGAACTGTAAAATGCTGCGCGCATAGTTTTGCGATACAAATTCCACATCTGCCCGCACCCGTGAAAAACGCGTAATGATAACGCGATTGGTAAAAGTGATTTCGCCCGTGTTGTAATCAATCACATAGTCGTAATTAAAACCTCTGACTAACAGACGATTATCCAGAAAAATCCGTTCCGAATTGGCTAAAATGACAACAAATCGCTCGCCATCGGGGCCGCGCAGGCGATAAGGGCCTAACACACCTTCCTGAACGTCAATGGTTTGCGAAACAAAGCGCCCTTTGGCAACACCTACGGCAGCTTTGGATTGCGCACGCACGTTACCCGTGCTGTCGCGGGTAGCGTAGTCGCTTTCTACCATGCCGCCCAGTACATTTTTGTAAAATTTGAGGAAATGTGAAGGCGATTGCTGCTGATTTTGCAGCACAACATCGCCAGCGGTCAGGGTAGCCATTTTGTGGCGCAGCTTCATCAGCACACGGTCAAACTGCCTGACTTGCAGGGTATTGCCTTCGGGCTGAAAAGGCACGTTTTGGTCAGTCAATACTGCCGTAAGGTGCAGGTCTTCGGAAATATTGCCTTCTAATTGCAAATTGAGCACAGATTGCACAAACACATCCTGCCGATTACCAAACGCAATGCCTCGTGTCAGGCTGCCGTTTTTCTGTAAGCCCTGCACGCTGAAAAGCTGCTCACGAGGCGGTGCGCCAATGGAAACAGGTTTGGTCATTTCGGAAGTAACTTGTCCGTACGCCCCCGAATCATACTGCATCTGGCTGCGTCGGGATTGCGGTTTGCTCAAAAGCAGCGGCAGCAGGCGATAGCAAATTCGCACTGAATCAGGCAGACTTTGCGCATTCTCTGTTTGGAAAATCAGTTGATTGGCCTGTAAATCATAATAATACGTCAGTTGTAGCGCAGGAAACACCTCTGCTATGCGAACAGAGGAAGGTATCAGACTCAGGCTGTCGGGTTGAATCATTGCCACCGCACGGCTGCCATCTGCCGATTTTTGGAAAGACAGCGGAAAGGTTTTACAGATTTCGGAAACAGAATTAGCATTATGTTGTGCGAATAATGACCTTGGGCTGCACAGCAGTAAACAGCACATGAAGAGCGTTCCAATCGCACAAAACAGCTTTTTCAACGGGTACTAATCGGCAGGATTTTCAAACAGCTTAACTCAAAAATAAGCAAATTTGCAGAAAGGCTTTGCAGAATCGGAAGAAGCCTTTAATTTTGTGTCACATGGGGTGTTAGCTCAGCTGGCTAGAGCGCTTGCATGGCATGCAAGAGGTCATCGGTTCGACTCCGATACGCTCCACAAATTTCAAACCCTGATAAGGTGCACACCTTTGTCAGGTCTTTTTGTTACGGCTTTTCCATCTTCCAATCTGCCACTTCTTTGGTTTGTCCCGAAAAGCCGATGCCCAAAAGGTAAATTTCTTTGTCGCTTTGACCCGCAAAAGCCTTGTAATACCCCCGTTCTCTGATTTGTTTGAATGCGTTTTCTGCCGTGTCGTTCAACTTGAACTCAAAAATATAAACGCGGTCGCCATAGCTCATCACGGCATCTATCCTGCCGGTGGAAACAGCAACTTCTGCCTGCACAAAAAATCCGCACAACTTGAAAGCCAAAAACAACACGGCATGGAAATACTTTTCCTGATGTTGGTCAAAAATCTGATGCGGAATTGAGGCAAGCAAGGTGTTGATACTTTCCATGAGTTCGCCCATGTTATGGTTGCGAACGGCAAGCGTGATTCGTTTGGCCAATACTGCCCCTCGGTGCTGTTGGCAAAGGCTGCCATGATGTACTCCAACAGTGCCTGCTCCACTTCCTTGTTCGGATAATCCAGTACGAATAAGCCGAATTCGTCTTGCTCGGCAACAGTCAGATAACCCGTTTGGAACAGCAGCGTGTAAAGATTGATGTTGTCTATGTCAAAATTTTCGGTCATCAGCGGCGATACTGCCTTGCGCGAAATATCATAAATCATCTGTTTTTTGAGCAATTCTACCAAAAACTTGGGCGTGCCGCTGTCAAACCAAAAGTTCATAAATTTTTGCTCCTCAAAAAAGCGCAAAATAGAATACGGATTGTAAACTGTGTCTTTGCCGTTCCACGAAAAGCCGTTGTACCAATAGCGGATTTGTCCCGGCAACTCATCGCGGCTGATGCCCCGTTCATGGGAAATAAAATCCAGATGTGCCGTAAAGTTGCTTTCCAACTCGGCTTGCGTATAGCCCGGCAGGTTGTTCAAATCCGAAAAAAGCGACGCTTTGGAAAAACGCGCAATGCCTGCCATGAAGAAAAAGCGGATGTGTTCCGAACTGCCCTTGACTACGCTGTACAATTCGCGCAAGACTTCGCAGTGTTCGTGTGCCTTTTCGTTTTTGCCGACTTCCAATACATCGGTAATCGGTTTGTCGTATTCGTCTATCAGAAGCCTGCCCGTTTTTTCGTGCAGTGCTTTCATCAACTCTTCAAACTTAGCGGCAATCGTAGCTTCTTTGAACTGCACATCGTTAGCGGCGGCAATGGCATCCAATCGGTAGTTGATGGCATTGCGCAAACCTTTACCTTTGAAATCTATCCGACTGAAACCCGGATGAATAACGGGATTGGTTTCGTTCCAATCTACTTTGTCGTAGATGTACAAACCCTCAAAAAGTGTCTTTTTCCCCTCAAAAATGCTCTTCAACGTGCTCACCAACAGCGACTTGCCAAAACGACGCAGACGGGGAAAGGAAGTTGAATTTACTTTTGACAACATACACCAACCTGTGTATGAAGTGGGTTTTGTCCACATAAATACACGCTTTGCGGCGCAGTTCTTCAAAATCCTGTTCGGCCTGTGGAAAGGACGGGCAAATGTTCCATCATGGCATCAATTTATGCAAAGTTACCCAATTAACGTTTCAGTGGGTTAGAGACGTAGGTAAACTGCATCGGGTCGGGGAAGATAAACTCATATCCCAACTCGCGGATGGCTTTGTCACTGCTGACAATTTTAAAAGGAATCGGTTGTGCGGGTGATGTGAAAACAGGCGGTTGCCAACCGAATTTTGCCGCATTGGCAAGATAGATTTCGCGGCGGGTAGGATGCAGCGGTGCTACGGCGTTGTAAACCTCACGGGTAATACCCTTGCGAACCATTGCCAGCAGCAAGCCGATAACATCCGCCTGATGAATGAAATTGACGGGAATTTCGCCCGTGTCCACCGTGCGCCCGATGAAATATTTGCCCGGGATGCGGTCTTGTCCCATCAAGCCGCCACAACGAAGGATTGCCGCGCCAAATTCGCGTTGCAACAGTTGTTCGGCATAAACAATCACGTCTTCTTCGGGGCTGTTTAGTGCGGATGTTTCGGTTACTTCGCCGTTCGTATCGCGATAGACCGATGTGGAACTTACATAAATCACTTGCGGTGTGCGAGCTTTTTGCCGCATTTTTTCCGCCAGATAGTCTATGTGTTCGCCGTGTGCCGAAGGCAAACCGCTGCGGCGTTGCGGCGGTATGTTGATAATCAGCAGGTCGCAGTCCAGCAACTCGTTGATTGGGTCGTTGGCATCTTGCGCGGGCAGATTGACCAAATAAGCGGCTGCGCCCTGCGCCTCAATCTGCGCCAATTTTTCGGGGGTTCGGGTTGCCCCTTTGACGCGATAGCCTTCCTGCACTAACCTGCCTGCCAGCGGCATTCCCAGCCAGCCGCAACTCAATATGCTAATGGTTTGCATCGGATTGTCGTTTTTTTGATTTTCTATCGCAAAAATCGCTAAGATTTTTTTGCAGAGAAGACTAAAAGTTGCCAATAGAGAAAGAAGAATACAAAGCAAATTTTTTTGCAGTGTTTGGTAGCCGTGTACCCATTAGCGGGTTGCTTTTTTGAATTCTTTGAAAAGGGCATGCAAAAATTAAAGTTTTCAAAGCGTCAATCGGTGTTTGGCTATTTTCTGACGGGGCTTCCAGCTGTTGTTAAGATGTCGGCAGTCAGTAAAACCTTAATAGCAGTTGAATCAAAATATTAGTTTGCTAACCAAAAACCACATAATAATTCGCATAACATAAGCATCAAATCAGCGAATGAACCTGTGGAGTTTGCTTGTCTTAGAACAGGGAATGAGGCATTCGGAAAGGTAGCTGAGAAGAATCTGTCGTACTAAACACAAAAGCGAATCTTGACAGATAATCTGCAAGGATTCGCTTTTCTTTCTCCGGCTGCCGGCTAATAACCGGCGTGTGTATGGTTAAATTAGTTCCAGTTGTTGCTTACCTGAGCAGCTAACACCTGATTGTTATCACGCTCAAGTTGTGGGATAGGCAGCAACATATGGCGAGGTTGGAAAGGCTGTTGTCCGATGGCAGCCTGTTTTTCCTGATTGATAACTTGCCGTGCAATACCCCAGCGGCGTAAATCGAAGAAGCGTGATTGTTCGCCACAAAGTTCTAAGGTGCGTTCCGTCGCAAGATGGTTCGTGCATTATCTTGAGAGCCTAAGGCAGTATATGGCACGGCTCCTACTCGTGCCCGAACCGTGTTGATGTGTTGCAGTGCTTGCCCCAATTTGTTTTGCTCTATCTGCGCCTCTGCCAGCATCAACAATACATCGGCATACCGAATAACTTGCGTGTTAATGTCGCTTGAGGGCAGGCCTTCTTGTTCGCGGGTTTCATAGTTATTATACTTTCGGAAGCGATAGCCGTTGGCGGCATTGAACGGGTAGTTATAGAAAATTTTGCCGGATGCATCGCGTTGAGCTGTATAGCCTCGGTTCGCATCGGCAGGAGTTTCGGGACAATCATGACAGAAACCCGTATCGCCGCCGCTGGCTTCATCGCCGTAGAAGGTAAAGCGGGCACGCGGGTCGGTGTAAATGCCGCCTCCTTGCGGATGGTCATATCTGAAAGCAGCTACTGCAGCATTAGACACGAATACATTTCGCCAATCATTCCAGCCGTATTCCATGTTACGGCCGGTATGTGTAGTGCGCCCGCCCCAAAATTCTTGCCCGTTGAACATATAAAATGCGTTACCGTTGCCCCAGCCAGTCCATTTGTGTTGTATATCAAAGATAGCTTCGGCAGAGCCGACGTTATTAGTTGAAAAATTATCGTCATATTTATTTAGCAAGCGATAGCTGAAAGGAGCAGTGGTAAGTTTTGCGAACTCTGTTTCGGCTTGTGCCCAGCGCCTTTGATAAAGATAGAGCTTGCCCAGCATAGCGATGGCAGCACCTTGAGTAGCACGCCCGATGTTGGCAGCATCGTAAGAAATCGGTAAGTCGTTGGCAGCAGCCCGGAAGTCTGCTTCTACAAAAGCATATACTTCTGCCTGAGGAGTACGCCCGATTTGGAAGTTACCTTGTTCGAAGGTAGAGTTTTTTTGAAGCGGTACATCCCCCAAAAGATTTGCTAAGTAAAAATAAGCAAATCCGCGCAAGAAACGGGCTTCGGCTACGTACTGTGCTTTGAGTGCGCGGTCTGCCGGAAGCGTCGGTTGCCAAAATTCAGCGCGCTCTATGACCACATTTGCCCGAAAGACCATTTGATAGAGAGAGCGCCATAGGTCAGTGATGGGTTGATTAGCAGGACCAAACGAAAAATTATGCAGTTCTAACAAATCGCCCAAAAGTGGTGCATCTCGCTCTGCATCGTTGCCCATTAGGTCAAAAATAAAGAACCAATCACGTGCAAACATGCCCCTTTTGAGCAGCATGGAATAGGTCGCAATTACTGCCTCATTGAATTGAGGAGCACTGGCAAAATAGGTTTCAAAATCGTATTGATTTTCATTCTTTAAATTAAGCACATCTTCTTTGCAGCTCCAAGTCAGCATTGTAACTAAGGAGAGCATAAATATGACAAGTTTTTTCATGGGATATGATTGTTTTTGAAGTTGATAGAACCAATCGGGAGATTATTTAAAGTCTATTCTAAAACCGAGCATGAATCAACGCAGTTATGGAAACTGTCCTCGGTCAATACCACGGTTAAACAAGAAATCTCTTTCATCGTTGCTGTTGGCACTTATCTCCGGGTCGTAACCGGAATATTTGGTAAAGGTCAGCAAGTTTTGAGCGGTTAAATAAATGCGGAGCGTATTAATTATTTTGGTTTTTTCCAAAGCATTGGCAGGGATATTATAGCCCAGCGTTAGGTTGCGCAGGCGTGTGAAAGCACCGTTTTCTACAAAACGGTCTGAAGGGCGCAGGTTTTGGTTGCCATTTGCATTCTGGCCGGCGCGCGGAATATTAGTAACATCGCCGTCTTGCCGCCAGCGCGAAAGCACAGCCGTACTTGAGTTAAACGGGCGGCTCATACCTTCTGTCCAAAATTTGAGTGCATTAACCACCTGAACATCTGCTACTCCTACAAAAGAGAGCATCAGGTCAAATCTTTTATAGGTAAGATTGATGTTGCTGCCGTAGTTCCAGCCGGGAATAGGACTCCCTATAAACGTTTGGTCTGCATCGGTTACTTTGCCATCGCCATTCAGGTCTTGGAACAGGATGTCACCGGCACGGATGCCTTGCTGGCGGTCGGCTAAGGCAGTCGCTTCGGCTGCGGTAGAAACTACTCTATCCATCCGATAACCGTAGAAAGCACCCAACGGATGCCCGGCTTGCGTGCGCGTCATAGTGGCAACAGCATCAAACCCGCCACCACTGATAGAGCCGCCCTCTACCCCTACTGATTCTACACGGTTGATATTCCGTGCGGCATTGGCATTGATAGAATAACTGAAGTCGCCAATGCGGTTCTGATAGCCCACCATAAGTTCAAAACCTTTGTTCACTACGCTGCCTGCATTGGTCAGTATGGAAGGCTGATTGTCAAATGGTGCTCCCAGACCGGTAGAAAGAGGCAAAGGAACAAATACCAACAAGTCTTTACTGTTTCGGTTGTAGTAGTCAAAATTGATATTCAGACGGTTATTGAACATAGATAAGTCAAAACCAATGTCGGTTTGAACGGTTTCTTACCATTTCAGGTTAGGGTTCGGCACACTTACGACTGTAGCCCCCAGATTAATTGCCTCATTTTGCCCTATGGTGTAAACAACGGTATTGTTACCGCCGTTGCCGCGCCAAATAAAGGGTCTGTCAATAAACGGGGGAATAAAGTCATTGCCTAAAATACCCCACGAAGCACGCAACTTCAGGTCTGAAATAAAGGAAATGCTTTTGAGGAATTCTTCTTCGCTTGCACGCTATGCAGCAGCAAAGGAGGGGAAATAACCAATGCGATTATTAGGTCCGAATACAGAAGAGCCGTCGCGCCGACCACTAAAAGTGAAGATGTAACGGTCTTTATACATATAATTCAGTCTGGTAAAGTACGACAGCCTAGTAGTATTTACCCCCGAACCGCCGCCTACAACACGATTTTCAGGAGCTATAGCAATATGGCGCAATTCGTCGTTAGGGAAACCCGCCCCTTCCAGTTCCACATTACGAAAGCGTCCGCCACTGGCATAAGTATTACCTATCAGTGCAGTGATTTTGTGTTGCCCAAGTCGCTTGTCATAGGTGAGAATGTTTTCTATAATTGGGTTGTATCCCCAAGAATATCTCTCTGTCAGGCTTCGAGGATTGGTCAGGTTGCCATTTTGGTTTGCCTGTGTATAGTTGTAGGAATGTTCTACACCAATTTGCAAAGCACCCTGTGTTCGGAAGTGCAGTCCTTCTAAGATATCTATTTCGCCGTACATTTGCAGCAACGAGCTGAAACTACGGTCTTTGCGCTCGCGCAAAAACACTCCTGTCAGTGGGTTGAACGCATCGTTGAGGTCTTGAATGGTGGTTACTTTTGAAAATCCTCCCAAATCTTCCGGGTCGCGGGTAGGAGCATATGGAGGCATTCGCAGTGCATCAATAAAGCTGGGTGGTTGTCCGTTGATGAGTGTGTGACGCATATTGAGTGTTTGCCCTAATTTTATGCGACTGCCTACTTTCTGTTCCAGTGCCGTGCGAAACGTATAGCGCTGGAAATTGTAGCCAATCATGATACCATCTTGGTTAGTGTAACCTAAAGAAACCGAATAAGTGGATTTATCGGTGCCGCCATTCATGTTAAGAAAATGTTCAGAAAGCGGAGCACTGCGGAATATCTCGTTTTGCCAGTTGGTGCGATCCACTAATACATCGGGGGTTTTTAGCTTTTCGGGTAATGCGGAGCCTTGGACGGCAGCAATATCTTTGACTAACTCAATGTATTGTTGAGCATTGAGCATGTCTAACTTGCGCCAAGGAGCAGCTACTCCTGTATAGCCTTCGTAAGAAATACGCAGTTTGCCGGTTTTGCCTCTTTTAGTCGTAATGATAACAACACCATTGGCACCGCTGGAGCCGTAAATGGCCACGGCGGAGGCATCTTTTAAAACAGTAATTTCCTCAATGTCGTAAGGGCTGACCGAATTTATATCACCTCCTTGGATACCGTCAATTACATATAGAGGGTTCATGTTAGTGAAAGTACCCGCTCCGCGCACTGCAATGCGCACACTAGCGCCCGGCAAACCGCTTTGGTTGATGACTTGTACACCGGCTATCTTACCTTGTACCAGTTGTCCGACATTGCTAACATTGACCTCGCCAAAATCTTTCCGTGAAGCAACGCCTACCGAACTTGCCAATTTCCTTCTTTTCCTGTGAACCGTAGCCGATTACAACTACTTCTGAGAGTTGTTGGAAATTTTCACTCAGCGCCACATCTATCACACTTTGTGTTCCGAGCTCTATCTCCTGTGATACAAAACCGGTAAAAGAGAACACCAAAAAACGTGCTTCGGGCGGTACTTTTAGTTCATAGCGACCATCTGCCCCTGATGTTGTCCCAATAGAAGTACCTTTCACCAAAATATTTGTTCCCGGAAGAGGAGTCCTATCACTTGCTGAGGTAACCGTTCCGCTAATGATTCGCTCCTGACCGTAGGACTGCATGGGACATAACACCCCGCTTATGACCATCAAACAGCATAGAAGTAAGAAGAGTGGAGTTTCCTTTTTCATACTAGGTAAAATTTTGATATGAATTAATTTATTGGAGCTAATATGACTACAATTGACCAATATTCAAAAAAATAAATACTGGTCAAATCATTAAACTATTAGTTAAATATTAAATAAAATAAATAGTTAAAGTTAAAACATGCCAAATTATCAGTTTAAATTATTGAAAATCAGACTTTTAAAATCTAAAAACAGCTACTGAAATTTAGCGGATTGCTTGTTGATTGAAAAGGGCAGTTTAAAATATTTCTCAATAGTTTACAAATACATATAAACACGAAAGCGTAACTGTTTTATATTAACAGATATGCGATGCCTAATGATGGTTGGTGTACCGCATGAGATTATAGTAATACGGCCGCCATGCCGCAGAATGCTTGTATAATCATCAGCCCGTCCACAACCGACAGATAATATATCAGCGACCGACGGCGGCGCAGCATGTACAAAACCGTCAATAACAAAACCATCGGCAGCAGCATCCAAGCCGTGTATGCACTTTGCCAATGCAGATACTGCGAAAACAGCAGCAACCCGATGCAGCCGACCCATGCCAAAGGCAGCAATTGCCCAAACAGCAACTGCCGCAATCCGCTTCTGACCACCCACGTATGAAGGGCAGCCTGCGAATCTTCCGCGTAGTCTTTAATGTCAAAGGCGGCGGCAATGACTGCCAAAAACATCCACCGATGCAGCAATAGCACCGTTATGTGTGCCGTAAACATGCCTTTGCCCGATGTCCATTGCAGCCAAAGCAGCGGCACAACACCCGTGCAGCCCGTCCAGACCAGCGAAATAACAAAAGGCTTGAAAAGGCCCCATTTGCGCAGCCGAAAAGGCAATCGGCGGGCATCGTACAAAAACGCGATTATCGGGAAGGCGGCGGCAAGCAACAGTTCCGGCAGGCAAATATGGTCTGACAGCCCCTCAAAATTTTCATTAACCAACCACAGGCCCAGAAGAGATAATACGAAGGGTGTAGCAGCTTGTTGCAGGCGTATCGCTTGCCGATTGCTTTGCAGCCATATCGTTCGGGCATCGGAGGCGGGCATCGCACCTTGCAGGAAAGCACGGGTGTAGAACCAAACGGTCGCCATGCCTGTTGCCAAAAGCCACGCCACAGGGGGCAACCCACCGACTGCCTGAACGGTTATTTCGGCACTTAGCGCGGCGGCACAAACGCCGTAGAAATAGCTACCGTAGAAAACGCCGCGCACCCTATTCCACTTTCACAAACTTTGTAACCATGCGTTCTTCGCCGTTGGCATCGGCGGCATAGACAAAGTAAACACCGCCACGGGTAGTTCGCCCCCGATAGTCCAGTCCATTCCAAACGGCGGTGCCACCTTCGGCGCGGGTTTCATAGACCAAACGCCCTGCCGCATCAGTAATTTTGACCGAAACATTGGCTGCCAGCCCGTCTAAGGTAATCAAACCGCTGAAATTGGGCGGCACGGGATTGGGAAATATGCGCACCTCGGCAAATGTTCTGCCTGCATCGGTGGCTGTGCCGCGAAACGATACCAAACCTTTGTCGGTTGTGAAAAAAACTTCGCCCGTTTGCGGATGAATGCTGATATGGCGCACCTCATCGGAAAGCAGCGGGCTGTTGGCTGCCGTGAAGTGGTAAATTTCTCGTGAGCCGTCGGCGGAAAAGAGCCATACACCGCGTGCCGTACCTATCCATTTGCGGTTGCCGCCGTCTATGGCGATGGCGTAAACGGTTTCGCCGCGCAAAAGTTCGCGCAAGTTGAACACAATGCGCTGCGCATCGGCATTATTGCTTACGGCTGAGGCTGCATCAAAAAATACGGCGATGCCGTTATCCGTACCGACCCACATGGCGCCCTGTCGGTCATTGGCAAGAGCCAGCACATTGGGCGAAGGCAAAGCCCCCTGCCCGCGCTGCGTACCCAAGAGCCGTACACGCCCGTTTTCGGCTACGATGGCAAGCCCGCCGCCCGTAGCAGGATTGAATGGAATCCATGCGTTGCCTGCATTGTCGGTTGTGGGGGCAAGCGCATTGCCGCCGTTGAATGCGCCCGTGGGGTATGCCCGCCAAGTGCCGTTAGGTGCGCGGCGAAATACCGAAGGGTTGTTGCCCGTACCTAAAGCCGTGAGCCACAATCCCCCGCGTCCGTCGTCGGCTATGCCGCTGATGCGCACGTTGGGCGCGTCGGTTGCTCTTTGCAGCCGATTTGCCGAAGGTTGCCACGTCCACAAGCCGTCGGCAAAGGAAGCCAGCCAAACCCGTTCCGCATCGGCAGCAACTGCCGTGAGCCAATCGCGGACGGGCGGCAAAGCGTTTGGGTTGCCTGCCGCATGGTTGTAGTTTATCCATTTGCCTGACGAAAAAACAGAAAAGCCATCGGTGTTATTTTCGGGCTGACCGTTGGCGGTAAAGCCGCCGTAGAAAGCCGTGATATTCCCATTAACAAAGGCAGTTCGGCGCACCAAAGGGGCAAACAGTCCCGCAGGCGAAAGGTTGCGCACCGTTGCACCGTTGATTTGCAGAATTCCGCTTTCAAAATCGGCAACGTAGCGAATAGTGCCTGTCCGCAGCGATTGAAGCGGCATCCGCAATTCGGGATAAGTAATAACCTGCATTTGCCCCGTAGTTGCCCATTCAATCAGTCGCCCGTCGGCAAGGCAGACGGTTGCCCCATCGGCTTGCAGCGCGATGTGATTATATTGAGCGGCAGGTAGTTGCAAGCGCGCCCATCTGCCGTTGTCATAGCGGAATACGTCGGAAAAATCTACGCCTGCCAGCAACAGATTGCCCGCCGCAGCTACGGTGCGCAAGTTGGTTGAGGCAAAAGCGGTGCGCCAATTGCGAAAGTCTAACCGATTGACCGAAGCAGTTAAGGAAGTTGCCCGCAGCCCTTGCGAAGTGGCGGCAAAGAGGCTGTCGCGCAGGATAGCCGTTTGAAAAATTGCTACCGTTTCGCCATTGCTGCCCAAATTGAGATAGTTTTCGCGCAGGCGTTTGGCGTTCATGTCCACTACGGCAATGCCGAATGGCAGCGACAAATAGGCGAAGTTGTTGTGTATCAATATGTGATTGATGCGCCGCACAGCCTGAATGCCTATGAGCGGCGCAGTTGCCAGCGTGCGAATATTGAGAACGGTTTCATCGCTCAACAGGTCAATTTGACCGTCGGTATAGCCAATGACCAGTGTTTTTGAGGGTTGGTGCCACGCTAAGGCACTGAAATTGTTGCCCGTCAGTCCGTCAGTTTTGTCAATGGTTTGAACCTCGCCGTCTGTTTTGCTATAGCGCATCAGCCCGTTTGTAGAAGCGGCATAGACCCACTCGCCCACATCTGCCAATGCGGTCATTTGCCGAAACGAAGGATGCAGCCGCCACGCACCGACGGGAATTTCCTGCGCGGCGGCAAGGCGTACCAAGAGCATCCATAATATTACGGATAATTGCAGGGATAAGGCATGCCTTGTCGCTACGTGTGTGGGTATATCATTTGTATTCAAAAACATCTTGCAAAGAAACGGACAGTTGGGGAAACAGCAGCGGGGCGGCGGTGTCTTCCTTGCCGTAAGCGGCGCGCAGATGATAGGCCTCGTTTTGCAGAACAAACTGTTCTACAATTTGCCCATTAGAAAAAACAATCCGGTATTCGGCTATGCCGTTTTCCTGATAAAGGGCGTATTTATCGCACAGGTCGGTTTGCGGATTAGTTGGAGAAAGAATTTTAATTATCCAATCGGGCGCACCGTTGCAACCGCATTCGTCCAATTTATCGGTATTGCAAATGACGCATAATTCTGGCTGTACGACTGTGTAAATATCCTTGTCCAATAATTTTGGCTTGCGACCGTCGTACAGGGGTACATCAAAAGGGGCAATGAATACCTCGCAGGTGCTTTTGTCAAAAAAATTCAGCAAGTGCTCTGCCAATTGACGTGAAGCTTTTTGGTGCTTCACTTCTGGTGCAGGCATCTGCCGAATAAATCCGCGCAACAGTTCCACACGCTCGGTAAATTTCCAAGTCAGATAATCGGCATAATTGTATTGCTTGCCAAAGTCTAAATCGGTGAGGGCGGTTATCATTGCGCTGTCATTTTTCCGTTAAAGTACACAAACAAATAATCATTGCATAACCTTAACACTCTTGACGGTAGAAGATTTGAAAGCGCATTTTAATCTGCTCACTTGATTATCTATCTGCCTGCGTTCTGCAAACAATAGGGCATACAATTGCTGCAAATAGGGAATTATCCTTACTATTGCCTGAAACTTGACTGAATCCAGCCGCCGCCTACCACATCATCGCCTTCGTAGAATACGGCAGCTTGGCCTGGGGCAATGGCATATACCGGCTGATGAAACAGCACTTTCATGCGGTTGCCTTCCTGTATAATTTGTGCAGGAGTGCCTTGTTTGTCGTTATAGCGGATGCGCGTAACGGTTTCCAACGGCTGAGTAAGGGTTTCATATTTCATCATATTCAACTGGCCGACCCACATGCCGTCGCGGGCAAGTTCCTTGTCTGTTCCCAGTACTACTTGATTGGTTTCTTTCCTGATTTCGGTAACAAACACCGGATAACCAAGTGCAATACCCAACCCTTTGCGCTGCCCGATGGTATAGAACGGGTAGCCCTGATGTTTACCTACCACAGTGCCGTCTTCCATGATAAAATCACCGCCGGCAACTTTTTGTTCTAAATCTGGCACGCGTCTGCGCAAAAAGCTGCGGTAGTCATTGTCCGGAATGAAGCATATTTCATAGCTTTCCGACTTATTCACCAAATCCATGAAACCGCGCTCGGTGGCCATTTCATAAATTTCCGATTTGTGCAACTTGCCCAGCGGGAAAATCGTGCGGCTCAGGCTTTTTTGCGATACGCCCCAAAGTGCGTAGCTCTGGTCTTTGGCATGGTCTATGCCTTTGGAAACAATAAAGCGACCGTTTTCCTTGCGCACGTTGGCATAATGCCCGGTGGCAATAAGGTTGCAGCCCAATTTATCGGCACGACGCAACAGCGAATCCCATTTGATGTGTGTATTGCAAAGCACACAAGGGTTAGGTGTGCGCCCCTCCAAGTATTCGTTGGTAAAATGGTCTATCACATAATCGCCAAACTCTTCGCGAATATCTACAATGTAGTGCGGAAAGCCTAAATTCACGGCTACGTGGCGGGCATCGTTGATAGAGTCGAGGCTGCAACAGCCGGTTTCTTTTTTGCTGCCGCCCGAAGACGCATAATCCCATGTTTTCATGGTCATACCAACTACTTCATAGCCTTGCTCATGCAACAAAACCGCTGCCAGCGAACTGTCGATACCGCCGCTCATGGCTACCAATACTCTGCCTTTGGTGCTCATTTGATGTATTTGTAAAAAAGGAGTGCAAAATTACGCTGACTTTGTAATAAACATCTGCATGGCAGGAAATGTTCGGCCAAGCGGTTTGTACAACTTTCTATATTTATTTACTTTTCCTCATTGACTCATTCATCAATTCACCCGTCTATGTCAAACTGGACACTCCAACACAAAAAAGCACTGATTACAGGCGGAACGAAGGGCATCGGTAAAGCTGTTGCGGAAGAGTTTTTGCAATTAGGCGCAGATGTACTCTTTACTGCCCGCCATACGGACGAAGTGGCGGCAATGGAAGCCGAATGGAAAGCCCGCTATCCACAGGCACAGGTGAAAGGTATGGTTGCCGATGTCAGCAGCGAAGCCGACCGTCAAAAAGTGTATAACTGGATTGCCGAGAATTGGCAAAAATTAGATGTACTGGTTAATAACGCAGGCATCAACATCCGCAAAAAAACACCTGAATACAGCCGCGAAGAATATGAAAAGATACTGTCAGTCAATATGTTAGCGCCTTATGAATGGGCACGCTTGTTGTATCCACTGTTGAAGCAATCGGGCAAGGCTTCCATTGTCAATGTAGCATCTGTGGCAGGGAGCAATCTGGACATAGGCACAGGTTCGCCCTATGCAATGTCCAAAGCAGCACTCATTCAGCAAACGCGCAGCCTTGCCGTAGAATGGGCAAAAGAAGGCATCCGTGCCAATGTGGTTTCGCCATGGTACACTGCTACGCCACTGGCGGCACCCGTGTTGCAAAATGAAGAGCGAATGGCACATATCCTGAGTCGCACGCCAATGGGGCGCATTGCGCAGCCCGAAGAAATGGCGGCAGCCATAGCGTTTTTAGCGATGGACAAATCATCTTACATCACCGGACAAAATATCATTGCCGACGGGGGACTGAGCATCAGCGGCTTGTAAAATATTGGCAGCAGGTTTACCGTTTTATGGTTAAACCAATTGTTACAGATGCCATGCGCTTATTTGTTTTTTTGATAATACTCTGCCTGTCAGGCGTTTTTTCTCCGGTAATGGCTCAAAAGAAAATGCCCAAAGATGCAGGAAAGCTGCCTTCGGGCGTTAATCGGCAACCTGCCCCCAATAACCCCATGCGGCGCAATGCACCCGTATTTCCCGAATCCAAAAAATCTGTGGACAGTGCAGCTGCATCTGCCTCTGTCGTACAGGCCGCACCTGCTTTTGAGCAACTCGATTCGGCATTTATCAGCGCCACAGGCAGACACTTGATTATCATTAAGCAAAACAATTTGGAAGGAATTGCTAACGATACAGGCAAGATAATACTTGCACCGGCCTACGACCGCATCAGTTTTTTCAACAACAAAGACTCTTCTTGCACGCGCTGGGAGGGTATTTTGAAAGTGCAAAAAGGCGATGCCGTCGGTTTGATTCACTACAACGGCAAACCTATTACCGTACTTGACTATCAGGACATCAGTCTTTTGCCTGCCAGTTGTTCCGGTACGCATCCGGCCTCTATGGTTGCCAAAGTAAAACAGTTAGGCAAATTCGGGTTGATTAACGGCAAAGGTGAGGTGCTGATTCGCCCAAGCTATGACGACGTGCTGATGCTTGCCGATGAGCAAGGCAAAGCCACCAATCCTGAAATTGTGCTGGTGCGCCGCCAAAATAAATACGGCATGATGGAACTGCGCAACGGTCAGGTACTGAAAACCGAGTTTGAGCGCATTGAATTTCTGCAACATCTGGAAAAGGAAGTCAAAGGTAAAACCGAAAAAGAGCTGTTAATTCGCCTGAAAATCAATGGCAAGTATTCATTTTTGAATATCTCCTCCAAATTTCGGAGTGAGTCGGAGTGGGACGAACTGCTTGCCTTTGGTAATGGCTGGGCAGCCGTTCGCAAAGGTGACAAATGGGGCTTTATCAACGAAGAAGGAAAGAATAAAATCAGTTGTCAGTATGAGGCTACCTTAGGTTTTCGGCAAGGAGGGGCACCAGTTCGCAAAAACGGAAAATGGGGAATTATCAATGCAGATAAGAAAGAAGTATTTGCCCCGCAAGCCGACCAAATGGAGTTTCTGGTGCAGCCCGAAAGCAAGCACCGCCACAGCGATTACGTACTATCGTTGGTCAAGATAGAACGCAACGGAAAAACAGGCGTTATTGATACGAAAGGCCGCCCGATTATCCCTTGCGAATACGATTCACTGGAATATGCTCCGCGCACAGGAGGGTTCAAAGTTACCAAAGACGGGCAAGAGCAATTCGTCGCTCTCCCCGATGCTCCTGTCAACAAATAAGCAAATGACTATTTCGGATGGCGACAGTCAGGAAATACCCCCAAAAGGCGCATTTCAATGGCCTGCTGATGCCCCGCCGGCAACTGAGCAAGAGAGCAACGTAATGTCATCCACGTAAGCCTGCTCACCCCTGAACTGATTCAGAAGTTTCAACAGTTCATGGTGTAGTTGTTTGCGGTCTAAATGTTTGTTTGCCTTAACAAAATCCGCTAACTGCTCTACACCAAAAGGTTCGCCTTGGTCATTGTAAGTTTCAATAAAACCATCTGTAAAGCAAAAAAGCAGGAAATTTGTCAAACCGCTTCGGGTAGCAATATTCAAAAATGGTAGTTTTTTGAAGCCGCCCAGAATGGTCGTGCCTTCTTCCAGATGCTCAACGTGGTCGTTTTCCAAAAAAAGAAAGGGCGGGTTATGCCCCGCATTAACATACGTGAGAGTCTGTTTGCGAAAATCATACTCCATAAAAAAGGCCGTGATGTAGTTTTCTCCCTGCGAGTTTTCCAGAATCAAACGGTTGAGCGTATCAATTACATAGGCCAATGGTTTTCCCTCCCGCACCAGAATACGAAGCGCCGCCTGAAAATTAGACATCAGAATAGCCGCAGGCACACCTTTTCCCGAAACATCGGCAATACAGACCATAAACTTATCCTCACCCATCGGGATATAGTCGTAATAATCGCCGCCTACGCTGTGGTGCGGCTGATAACTCGCTACAATCTGCAAGCGTTCGTTGTAGGGCAACTTTTTGGGAAACAATAAACTCTGTACGTCTTTGGCTATGTTCAGTTGCCGTTGAAATGTCTCCTGTTGAGCCTGCCTGCGAGCCAGTTTTTTATTTTCAATAGCAACGATGATAATATTGCTCAGGGTGGCCAAAAAATTCAAATCTTGAATGTCTTTTGTCATATCTATCAGCACATAAGCCAATACTACATCTTTGTGGCGAACCGGCAATACATAGTTAAATGTTGTAAAAGGCGCATTGTCTGTGTGCAGATTGCCTGCATCGCGAATGTTGCCGATGGTATCGGGCAGTTGCTGCTGCGTAAAGTCTGCCATGGTGCCATACTGCGCCTTACATTCCCATTTCCCCTCGTTGCGCACATACAAAGCCAGTTTCTTAATATGGTGACTTGCTTGCAACGTAAGTTTATAGATACGGAACAACTGCTCTTCCGACGCATTCTCGTTGATTGCCTGAATGGTCTCAAAAAGTGCATTGAGTTGCATCTCTTTCATTTGTAGCCTGAGTTCAGCCGATGCGTTCTCCATGTTCCTGTTTATTTTTTTGAAACCAATACCTTAGGGTCATAAGCATCGCGAAGTCCATTACCCAAAAAGTTGAATGCAAGCACAAGCAACCCCATACCAATACAGGGTATGATAATCAGATGCTCACAGTGCAACGAATTAATTGTGGCATAAGCCTCATAAATCATATTGCCCCACGATGGTGCGGGAATCTGTACGCCAATACCAAGGAAACTCATACCTGCCTCTAAAATAATGGCTGTAGCAAAATTGGAAGAGGCCAACACGACAATAGAGCCAAAAATATTGGGTAGAATGTGATGATAAATAATCCGCCAATGCGAATAACCAAACGCACGCGCCGCCTCAATGTAAAGTTTTTCTTTAATAGCTAAAATTTCACCACGCACAACTCTTGCAATTTCTACCCAAGTAGTAAGGCCAACGGCAACAAAAACCACCCAAAGCCCCTTGCTGCCCAACGCAATCCGAATGGCAATAACCAGCATGATGCTCGGTATAGACCAGACAACCGTCATCAACCACATAATCAGATGGTCTGTAATACCGCCGAAATAGCCTGCTAAAGCCCCCAAAACCACACCCAAGAACAAAGAAATCATTACAGAGGCAATGCCTATCAGCAACGAAATGCGAGTGCCCAGTATCACTTTGCTGAGCATATCCCTCCCCTGCCGGTCTGTACCTAAATAGAAGATGCGTTCTTCCACATTTTTTTGCAAAAATTCGCTGCGCAGGCGGCTGATACTCTCCTTTTGTATTCTTTCGTTAATGTCCAGATAAGTAACTGTGTCATTGACTACGTAAAAATTGCCCGGATAAACAGCCCCCAATTTGTCGGAGGGGAGCGGATAGACAGCGCGGGTAGCATCTACCAAAGAAAACACATGGTCATAAACGGGCTTGTAAAAGACGGGTTCATCATTGGCTGTATTGTCTGTAATACTCAATGAGCGATTGCGGATATTTTCTATACTGGCCACATATAAACGGATAAACACAGAGTCGTTTGCTAACCGAAAATCGCTGACTGCATATGCTTTGTGTCGCAGTTCTGCACCTTCCATCAGGCGCTGCCAAAAAGTGATTTCCTTAGGTTGGTTATTAACTGCAATTTTGACGATTTTAGCCCGAAAAAGCGGGTATTGTTTGCGTATTTCCGACATACTTTCATTGGCATTGGGCGTATGGTCGGGCATGATGAAGTAAGCAAATATGCCTAATAAAGCCACAAATATGATAAATGAAAGGCTTGCCATGGCCAATACATCGCCCTTTAGTTTTTGCCGCACATAATACGATGGCGTATTTTGCAATTCTTCTTTCAAAGGCTTTGTCTGATTAACGGATAAATACTCTCTCTTTCCACTCATAGCCGCCTTGCGTTGCCCGCAGCCCTACCCAAACCAAATAAAAACTGTACACCAGTTGCAGAGGAAAAATATAGGGTACAAGCGCCTTTTGACGAACAAATCGCAATATGGCATTCAAAAATACATATTCAACCGCTAATTTTAAGCTAACTGCCGTTATTATATTGGGTAACAAATGAGGCCACGCAATAGCTGCGGGCAACAGCATTAACCAAAACACATGAAACAGCCCCACAAGTAATGCTACTCCCCAAACCCTGAAAGGCCTTCCCTTTCGCCATTTGGCAGCCCAGCGCCTGCGCTGCATAAACAATGCTTGCCAATTGAGCTGTGGAGCGGTTGTAACTATTGCATCATCGGATTTGACAAAGCGCACACTGCCCGGAAAACGGTCATGTACTTGTTGTATCATAAACTCGTCATCTCCCGAAGCAACGGCTTGCGATGACTCAAAGCCTCCTGTTTGTTCAAATACCTCCCGCCGATAGCCAAAATTTGCACCGTTGCCCATATTGGGTATTTTCCATTGAATAAATGCTGCCGTACTGCCCATCAAAGCCGCCACTTCAATTGCCTGAAAGCGCGCAAGCCATGTATTGACAGGGGTAATGCTAACCAAACCCGTAACCAACTTTGTACCGGGCATTTGCAGCGCTGCACACATTGTCTGCACCCAATTTTCACCAAGCAGACAGTCGGCATCCGTAGTCAAAATCAACGGAAAATGTGCGATACTGATACCGGTACTGATGGCTGCTTTTTTTCCCTGCCCTCTTGCCTGTACAATGTATAGCGGACAAGGGAATATGGCTTTAAAGGTTTCCGCCTCTGCGACGGACTTGTCCGTAGAGCTGTCATCCACCACTATTACCTCCATCGGGCAACTTATCTGCTGGCGCATCAGGCAGCTAAGCATCCTGCCTACATTGCCCTGTTCGTTGCGCATGGCAACAATGATGCTTACACCTTCGGATGATGGGGTTCCGGTTCCGCTGTCAACGATTGGCGTTTTCTGCCACCCATTGTAGAGGCAGCCTATTAGTACGGCATAAAGTACCGCAATAATGACAATTATCATAAAATGCAATCTATCCAAAAAACATTTTTCGCAAACTACTTGCGCTGTTGTATAATAAAAAAGACCCTCAGGAATACTCCTAAGGGTCTTTTGCTGTTCAGGCAAATTTATTCTTTTTCAACCGCCTTTACACTTGAATAATTAATCTTACGGGCATCGGCCTCGCGCAGTTGTTGCTTCACATCGGAGATGATACCCATTTTTGCATCAATATCTACTTTCAAAGACATGGTGATTTTATCACGCTCTACCTCATCGAGTTTGTCCTTCTCCGCATAAACGAAGTTAGGGATTTCCTTAGGAGTAACCAATGCGTCATTAACCTGAATACGAGGTTCAACGCCATATTTTTCTGTATCCTTCGGCTTGCCAATATAGATGTAACTTACCAATGATTTCTTCTCCAATTTTTGCAACTGAGAAGCCTTCGGTAACCTGTTCTGTACCTTCAATTCTGTTTCTCTGAGTACGGTAGTTACCATGAAGAAAAAGAGCAGCATGAAGATAATATCGGGAAGAGACGAAGTTGAAATGGCCGGCGTACCTTTCTTTTTCTTGCTGAATTTAGACATAACAAATAGTTATTTCGGTTAAACAATGGCCTTCAAATTAATTTCCTCCTACATTAGTAGGTTCTGCCTCGGAAAGCTGGTAAGGGATTGCTTTTTTGGCTTCCTCAAATTTGGCATTTTGCTTTTTGGAGTCGTTCTCAATCTCGAGATATTCAGCCAGAGTAATGCCCATGTAAGCAGCGCGCAGTTCGTTGTAAGCCTTTTTCAATTCATCCATTACAGCAATGTACATCTCATACTTTGTTCCGCGGTCGGTTTTCAGAGAAATAACCGCTGCCTGAGGACTTTCAGAGGACTTGGGGTCTCGCCCGTTGTTGCTGATAAATTTCTTGGCAGCCTCTTTTACTTGATTAACCGACATCAGTTGCTCTTCTACCAGTAACTGGTTATTGGAGTTGATAAAAACCTTGAAAATGTTTCTTTCTTTCATTTTAACGTCTAACTGCTGGTCGTTTTTAGGCGGCAGCAAAATAGACAGACCCTTATCGGACGCAATGGTAGTAGTTACCAGAAAAAAGATTAGCAGCAAGAAGGCAATATCTGCCATAGAGCTTGCATTAATTTCCGGTGCTGACCTTGATTTCTTCTTCATAAGCACATCCCTATTTGAAAAACTTACTCACTTCTGAATAGACTACCGCGATAATTGCACCGAAAAACATTACGTAGAGCATTAATAAACTTGCGCCAATCATTTTTGACGTATTTTCGGAGATGCCCTCATAGGCTTTGTTTTTCAGCACCGTATCATCGGCTATCAAATAGCAAACAACGAACAGCACCAAAATAATTCCCACACCAATGCCTGAGCGAATTAAAGTTTTGGGTTCGCTCAATGACTTGATGATAGGTAAAATAACAGCTGACGCAATAGCGACAAAGAGCAGAATATACATGATGTATAATGCTCCGCCTACCCATCCGTAATCTTCCATAACAGTGTATCTGTGGTTTTGTGTTGAGAAAATGATTTTGCAGGGGAGTTTATCCGATTACTTTTGATACTTTACTAAGGTATCAACAAGAGCAATCGAAGCATCTTCCATTTGACCCACAATAGCGTCAATTTTAGATACACAGTAGTTATATAATACTTGGAGAATGATCGCAACAATCAGACCTGCTACCGTAGTCAAAAGCGCCACTTTGATACCACCCGCAACCAGTGAAGGAGAAATATCGCCTGCTGCCTCGATAGCGTCGAATGCACCAATCATACCAACTACTGTACCCAAGAAGCCCAACATTGGCGCAAGCGCAATGAAAAGAGAAATCCAAACCAAACCTCTTTCCAAACGGCTCATTTCTACTGAACCATAAGCAACTACTGATTTTTCAACCATTTCTACGCCCTCACCGGCACGCAACAAACCTTGTGTAAAGATAGAAGCAACAGGGCCTTTGGTTGCGGCAGTAACTTTGCGAGCTGCTTCAACACCACCGGTTTGCAATGCTTTTTCAACATCGGCCAGCAGTTTGTCGGTGTTTGTAGTCGCCAGATTCAGTGTAATTACGCGCTCGATGCTGATAGCCAGACCGATAATCAAACAAATCAATACCGGCGTCATCCATGCAGGGTCGCCTTCAATGAATTTTTGTTTGAGAACTTGGTGAAAAGACTGCTCTTCTGCCGGAGCTGCTTCTTCGGTAACAGCAGGTGTTTCTTCAACTGTGGCAGTAGTAGCTGCTGAATCGGTTACCTGAGTAGAATCACCCTCAGTTTGTGCAACGGCACCAAAAGTACATGAGAATATTACGGCAAGCGTAATAAATAAGTGTTTGAACAGGTTTTTCATAAAAGCAAACAATTTTTCGGTCTTGAATTTTTGAATGTTAATAAATTAAATTGATGTTGCCTAATCCTTACCAACTTTTGGTTTTGGATTGCGGAGAGAGGGGGATTCGAACCCCCGATACCCTTTTGGGGTATACCCGCTTTCCAGGCGAGCGCCTTAAACCACTCGGCCATCTCTCCTTCTATTTTGACTGTTTGGGTGGCGCACACCCATCAATTGAGGCAAATAAATCAAGAAAAAAAACTTTGTCCAAATTTTGCCCTAAAATTTAAGTAACCCGCCCCCGAAAAAATACGTAAATAGTTTTTATTCTTTTGCAATCAGCTTGTTTTGATTGTTTTGGCGCATATAAAATTGCTGCGGTTCATTGCGCCCTTTTACATAAAAGTGCGCGGTATGACCTTGTGCCACCTCCGCAATCAAAACCATTTTATTGTCTATCTCTGCTTCGCTGTAAATTAGTTGGATAGCGGGTCGGCAATACTCGGAAGCTGCAATTTGCAAAGCAAATTTTTCTTCTTCCGGGTCTATGCCTATAATTTCTTTTTTATCGCTCACACCTATCACCAGTTTTCCACCCTCCGTATTAGCAAATGCAACAAGCGTTTTTGCTATTTTTTCGGGATGGGAAACGGTTTGTTTAAATTCCAGCGTTATGGACTCGCCGCCTCTGATGAGTTGTTGAAACTCATCGGGCTGATTTAATTTCATAACAATACTTTTTCAATAATAATAGATGCCAGCAGCTCGTAGCCGTCTGTATTACCAAGCATCGGATGACAGGCGCGCTCGGGGTGCGGCATCATTCCGAATACGTTGCGCCGGGCATTACAAATGCCTGCAATGTTTTCAACTGCTCCGTTGGGGTTGGCTTCTTCCGTAACGGCACCCGACTGATCGCAATATTTGAACAGAATTTGGTCATTGTCCTTAATTTCGTCCAGCAGATGATGCGGGGCATAGTAGCGCCCCTCGCCGTGTGCTATTGGAATTTGGTAAGCTTTGTGCACATCCAGCCCGCGCGTTAGCAATGAATCAGCTGTTACGGGTTTCAGATATACGTTCTTGCAGATGTATTGCCTGTTGGTGTTGCGCAATAGTGCGCCCGGTAATAATCCCGATTCGGTCAGTATCTGAAAACCGTTGCAAATACCCATTACATAGCCACCCTTTTGTGCATGAGCAATCACCTCGTTCATAATGGGAGAAAAGCGTGCAATGGCTCCGGAACGCAGATAATCGCCATAAGAGAATCCACCCGGCAATACGATGAAATCGCAGCCTTCCAAATCATGCGACTTATGCCATAATTTGACCGCAGGCTGCCCTAAAACATCCCGTAGTGCAAAAATCATATCATCATCACAATTGGAACCGGGGAATACAACTACACCAAATTTCATAAGTAATACGGCTTGTACAGAAGCAAATTTATAGCTTTGGGTTTAACTTCCAGCGAAAAAACCAATATTTGTCCTAGCAAAAGATGTCGGGAAACCGTATGTTAAATTTTTGGAGCACCGTAAAAGGCTGTATTTCTTATACTGCAAAGCACTGCAAATGTAGGGTCGGCCTGTGGCTATGTGCAGCTATATTGAGCGCTTGCATTAAATTGGAAGAACGCAATATTAAACTTATAACTGACTGCGAAAAATGTATTCGCATGATTGAAGACAGCCTCAAAAAAGAGCGTGGCGTATATTGGATTAGTTTTCAGCAACAAACCAAACAACTGACCATTAAATACGACACGTCTTTGGTAAGCGGACAGGAGTTGTATCTTTTTTTGGCAAAAGAAGGCCTTGTGCGCACCACCAAAGACATGCCCGCTCAACCTAAGTGCTGTCAATAATAATATTGAGCAAATTGAAAACATTATCGCACATGCACGCACGCTAACGCAAACTCATTTCGCCGCGCAGCGAGATGCCCAACTGTTCGCGGATGAGTTGCGGGTCGGGCTCATTGCCCAGTAGAAACATCATTTTGGTTATAGCTGCTTCGGGCGTAATATCTCCGCCGCTGATAACACCGATTTCCTGCAACCGCCGCCCCGATTCGTACATGCCCGGCACAACTGCCCCGCCGTTGCATTGCGACACGTTTAAAATATGTATCCCGCTGCCTATGGCTTCTTTGAGCGCACCGATGAACCAATCGTCGGTCGGGGTATTGCCCGAGCCGTAAGTTTCCATTACGATGCCGCGCAAATTGGGTGTTGCCAGAAAATGTTCTAAATATTTTTGCGAAATACCCGGAAAAATTTTCAGCAGCCCAACGTTTTCATCCATTTTTGAAAAAATATCAAATCGTTCTTTGGGGTAGGGCAAAATCAACGACTCGTTGTAGCTGATTTCAATGCCCGCGACAGCCAGCGGCGGCAGATTTTCCGAAGCAAAAGCCGTGAAATTATTGCTTTGTACTTTGCGCGCCCGATTGCCCCGCAACAAGAGTGTATCGAAAAAAATACCCACTTCGGGTAACATTGGCAACCCGTTTTTTCGTTTAGTTGCCGCAATTTCAAGCGCTGTAATGAAGTTTTCGCGCGCATCGGTGCGCGGCACGCCTATGGGCAGTTGTGCACCTGTCAGAATGACGGGCTTTGCCAAATTATCAAACAAAAAGCTCAATGCCGAGGCGGTGTATGCCATTGTATCGGTGCCGTGCAAAATAACAAAGGCATCATAGTCGTTGTAAAAGTCGTACACCACGCGGGCAATGTTGAGCCATTGGTGCACCTTAATGTCCGAGGAGTCAATCGGTTTGTCAAAACTAAGCAGGGTCAGTTCAAACTCAAAGCGGCGCAGTTCGGGAACTTTATCTATAATTTGCTGAAAATCAAAAGGTTTGAGATGTTTACCTTTCTTGTCGTAGTCCATACCGATAGTGCCGCCGGTGTAGATGACAAAAATGGAAGTATCGGCAATAGAGCCGGCAGCCGTGCTGATATTGACCGTTTGGTAGTAGTTGAGCATGTAGGTAAGTTGGTCAAGGAGGCGAAAGTATCAAGGTTTTTGAATAATTTTCCACCCCGAAAAGCATTTTTGTTTGTCCTACCTGTTTCCTTAACCTATTCGAATACATCGCTTATGAATAAAGTAGTAGCCAACGCCGAAGTTGCCATTGAAGGTTTGCAAGACAATATGACCCTTATGCTGGGCGGTTTCGGTCTGTGCGGCATCCCCGAAAACAGCATTCAGGCTATCCTAAAAAGCGGCAAAAAAGGCTTCACCTGCATTTCCAACAACGCAGGCGTGGACGATTTCGGGCTGGGTTTGCTGCTCAAAACTCGTCAGATAAAAAAGATGATTTCCTCTTACGTGGGCGAAAATGCAGAGTTTGAACGCCAACTGCTGGCCGGTGAATTGGAAGTGGAACTTATTCCGCAAGGTACGCTTGCCGAGCGTATTCGCGCAGGAGGTGCAGGCATTCCTGCTTTCTACACGCCCGCAGGAGTAGGCACGGAAGTAGCCCGCGGCAAAGAAATCCGCGAGTTTAACGGAAAACTCTATCTGTTGGAAGAATGGCTGCGTGCCGATTTTGCCTTTGTCAAAGCGTGGAGAGGCGATACAGCCGGCAACTTGATTTATCGCGGAACGGCACGCAACTTCAACCCCATGATGGCAACCGCCGCCACCATCACCGTAGCCGAAGTGGAGGAACTTGTCCCCGCAGGCACATTAGACCCCAACCAGATTCATACGCCGGGCATTTACGTCAAGCGCATTTTCCAAGGGCAGCACTACGAAAAACGCATCGAACAACGCACCGTGCGCAAAGCGAAAGCGTAGGCTTTTTGAGCTTTTTTGAGAAATATTTGTCAGAATCAGCCGACTGCAATCAGCTTATGGATTCTACAAAATGAGCAATTGTTTTGATTGAACCGCTGTAGCATCATCTGCCATGGCTAATAGGATATATCCAATCCTTCACAGCATGCAAAACCATAGTCAGTGGATTTTAAATGCAATCGCTTGCCTTAGGTAATTATTTAGCAATTTTTTCATGCTGCCTGCAAAATTCTTACGATTTCATCGCCAAACGATTTGCCGCTTTTCTGCAATCGCCCAACCTTAGCACATAAGCGGCAAAAAACTGCTAACTTGCCCTCATGTACACCTACGAATACCCGCGCCCTGCGCTTACCGTTGATTGTATTATTTTTGGCTTGGGGGAAAACAGCCTGAAAGTTTTGCTCATAGAACGCGCCGATGAGCCTTTCAAGGGTATGTGGGCACTGCCCGGCGGCTTTGTGGATATGGACGAAACCATAGACGATGCCGCTCGCCGCGAACTGGAAGAAGAAACGGGCATCAAAGGCATGTTCATGGAGCAACTCTACACCTTCGGCGATGTAAACCGCGACCCCCGCGGGCGTGTAGTAAGTGTTGCCTACTATGCATTGGTGAACCTTTCGGAGTACAACGTGCAGCCCGGCTCTGATGCCCGCCGCGCCGAGTGGCACGAGGTCAATCAACTGCCGCCTCTGGCATTTGACCACGCCCTGATTTTTGAAACTGCCCTCAAACGACTCAAAGGCAAGGTGCGCTATCAGCCCATCGGCTTTGAACTCTTGCCCGAAAAGTTCGCTCTGAGCCAATTGCAGCGCGTTTATGAACTGATTTTGAACAAGGAATTAGACAAGCGGAACTTCCGCAAAAAAATTCTGGGCATGGGCTTGCTTATAGAACTGCCCGAACGCCAAAAGGGCGTATCGCACCGCGCCGCCAAGTTGTACAAATTTGACAAGGCAAAATACCGCCAATTAGAGGCCGAAGGATTTATGTTTGAGATTTAATGCACCGCACCCATGTTCATCCTTACTGAGCACAGCAATATTGCCCATCATTTTATCGCCGAACTGCGCGACATCAACATTCAGCGCGACAGTATGCGTTTTCGCCGCAACTTAGAGCGCTTGGGTGAACTGATGGCTTATGAAATCTCAAAAACGATGCAATATCGCCCGCGCGTAGTGGAAACACCGCTGGGCTTTGCGCACATGCAGGAACTGACCGCACAGCCTGTTCTTGTACCGATTTTGCGTGCAGGGCTTCCTTTCTATCAGGGCTTTCTCAATATGTTTGACGCAGCGCCAAGTGCTTTTATCGGTGCATTTCGGGGGCAACACGCCGCCGATTTTACCTTTGAAATAGAGATGCACTACATTGCCGCCCCCAATTTGAGCGGCAGGGAACTCATCCTGATTGACCCGATGCTTGCTACGGGCAAATCCGTTTTGCTGGCTGTTGAAGCGCTCATGCAATATGGCAAACCCGATAAAGTCCACATCGTATCGGCAATTGCCAGCCGCGAAGGCATAAACCATGTGCGGCAACACCTGCCCCAAAGTTTCCTTTGGACGGGTGCATTGGACGAAGAACTCAACCAAAAATTCTACATCGTCCCCGGCTTGGGCGATGCGGGCGACTTGGCATTCGGTACTAAAATTTCCACCTGATACTACAAATGCCATTGTTTGTGTCCTCACAGATAAATAATAATAATTTACTGATAATCAAATAAGTACTTGTCTATCTGACCATGTGGGAGGAGCTATTAAAATACCTCACCGTTTTCGGTTTAAGCATGTTAAAGTTCATTTTCGGGCCCGTAACAGCGCTGCCGCTGGGCATCGGCTATGTGGAAACGTCGTTGCTGACAGCAGGCGGCATGATGGCTTCCGTATTGATTATCAGTAGCTTAGGCGCACCTATGCGCGCCCGTTTCATTCAGCGTTTTGCCCCCAATCGCCGATTGTTTACCAAACGCAGCCGGCAGGTAGTGCGCACATGGCGCAAATATGGCATGTGGGGCGTTGCCATGCTGACACCGCTGTTGTTTACTCCCATTGGCGGTACGCTGATTGCCGTCAGTTTTGGCGAACGACGCAGCAAAATCCTGTTTACCATGCTCATTGCCGGGCTTTTTTGGGCGTTTGTCATTTCCGGCGCCATATTTTTTGCCAAAGATTTGCTCAGGGAATATTAAGCAATTGAGCAATTCAAATTTTTAATCGCAAAGTCTGCTGAGTTTTATGCAAAGCGCACTAAGCATGTTTTTTGTGTTCTCCACCGGTTGAGCCTTCAAACTTTGATTTCGCGCTCTTCAAAACTGCCTCAAGTACGTAACCTTACCAATCAGGTGTTGGCTTTGCTGGCGTTCATTGATGGTGTCAAAGCCGCGTTGATTGAACACCAAATACACAAAAGACAGCGGGCGGAACTCCCAAGAAAGGCGCACGTTCCAAATATCGCGATTAGCCGAAGAGTTGAACTGATAGAAGCCAATCAGTTGCAGGCGCGGATTAAAAGCCATGCGGCTCTCCACACTCCACAAGTGTACATCGGCATTTTCCCGATTTACCCCCACGCTGCGAAAACGGTTATTTTCGTAGCGGAAATTCATTTGAAAATGAGGAACGGGCGCTACGCGAATGTTGCCTTCTATTGTCCAAAGTTTGCCGTCGTAGTAGCCGCCCCAAGTCGTTGAGGCAAAATAGGATACTTTTTTAGAGCGGTCGCTGCCTGCCATGATGCTGCCGCGCAAATAGTGGTAGTCACCTGCGCTGATGTTGATGCCTACGGGGCTGAATGTTTCCTCTAACCGCTGGAAGGTCGGGTCTATGAACACACCCAAAAATCCGCCGCTTTGCAAGGCTACCCACAAAGGATTGAATGCGATACGTGCCTCTTGCAAAGCTCCCGTTTGCACGTTGAAATACACTTCGGAAAACATGCCCGGCTCCAATCCGCGAATAAATTTCGGAATCCAAGGTTTGCGGACAATGAAAAAGAAGCCCGGCGTTGTAGCAATGACATTTGAGCGCGAAACAAAGCCCGTTTTCGGGTTGAAATTAGCCGTTACAACCGACTGCGTAAGCCACGCGACGAGATTATTTGAATTGTAGCGAAGTTGTGCAAAACCTGCAAAACCATTACCTGCGCTGTCTGTGTCAATACTTTGAATCACCATCGTACTCAAATTCAATTCCTGACTGAAACGGATAAAAGCATCGGCAGCGGCGACCATGTTGCGGCTGCCCGCCCGACCGTTCATACCCTCTTCATCGCGATAGGTGACAATAGCTCCCGAGCGATTTTGCTTGCCAATGTTGTGCGAATACCGCCCGACGGCATAGGTTACGGGTGCGTGCGTGGCATCTCCGCCCTGCCGCATGAGGATGCCGCCATAGTTGCGCTGCACCGAACGATAGACATATCGCGCCCCTGCCACAATCGGCAGCGGATTGCCTTCCTCATCCAAACCGATGCGACGGCTGAAAAAGGGCTGTATGCGCATGGCACCGCCTACGAGGTTGTCTTCGGGGGCAAGTCCCGCCCCGAAAAGGCTGGCATTTTCCAGAAAAAACTGCCTGCGTTCAGGGAAAAATACCGAAAAGCGCGTCAGGTTGTTCACTTGTCGGTCGGCATCTGCCTGTGCAAAGTCTGTATTAACGGTCAAATCCAGTACGCTGTTGGAATTAATCGCCCACTTTACTTCGCCGCCTACTTTGGAAGAAGACTGCACGCGCTCGCTACCGTTGGCTGCAAAAGGATAGCGGTCAACGGTTTGCAGCACGTAGGGAATCACCTGCACGTTGGGCGAAGGCGGCGGCGGTTGTATGCCCGTCAGTTCGCCCGCGTATTCCATGCGCAGCACGCCAAAGGCACGCGGGTGCGGCGACCATGCGCTCAATTCGTTTGTAGCGCGGCGGTTGCGGAAGAAGTTAATCCCCCAAACATACTGACCTTCAGGCATTTTTGGGTAGCGCAAGGTCTGCCAAGGGATGGCAAACTCTGCCACCCAGCCGCTGTCCAAACGGTGCGTGCGCACAATCCAACGACCGTCCCAGTCCACATCGAAGAGGCGGTCGTCAAAGCCCAGTAGGTCGTGCTGCGAACCGTAGGGATTGGTTACAAACGCCATGGCATTGCGCTTGTCGTTGAAGCCATCTATGGCAATGCCGAAAATATCGTGTGCCTGAAACTCAAAATCGCGGCGCAGGTCGGGCACGCGAATGGCTTTTTTGCCTTGCGGGTCGCGGCAAAACGCACCCACATAGAGATAATCGCGGTTGTACAGCACCCGTACTTCGGTGTCAAAATTGACTTTTTCGCCCTGAAAGGGTTCTACTTGCGTAAAATTGGTTACAGGTAAGGCAATTTGCCATCCGGGTTCATCCAAATGTCCGTCAATTTTCAAGTGGACATCCGTGCGGACAGCCGTTACCTTTTTCCGCACCGAATCGGGTTTGAAAATTTCTTGGGCAATAGAATAATCATGCACGAACGTGCAAAGCAGAAGAATAGTAAAAGTTTTTTTCATGCAAAAGAAAATGCAGGCGTTAATGACGATGAAGAAAAGTGCGGTTGATAATGCTCGGCAGACGCCACAAAATTATCGGCTTGCCTGCCGATTTGCAAATGATTGGGGTAGTTACTCGAGTGCTTCAGCAGCTCAGTTATGTATTCGCCGATAACAAGCCATAAAACCCTCGTCAGCCTCTGTAAGTAAGTCAAAATAGCACAAAGTTGCAACATTGCCAACACTTTCTCTTCACACAAAAAAATTATAAGTTGCAATAAAATCAGCACCCATGATAAACGCCTTTGAGCAGTTGAAAAAGCAGTTACAGGGCGAACTGCACACCGACCGTGCCATGCGCATCCTTTACGCTACCGATGCTTCCGCTTACCGCGAAATGCCGCAGGCGGTAGCTCTGCCCAAAACCGTTAACGACCTCAAACAGCTGATTCGGTTTGCCGATATTTTCGGCATGTCGCTCATTCCGCGCACAGCAGGCACTTCGCTGGCGGGGCAGGTAGTCGGCAATGGCATTGTAGTAGATTTTTCCAAATATTTTGATAAAATTCTTGAAATTAATGTATCGAAACAGTGGGTACGCGTGCAGCCCGGCGTTATCCGCGACGATTTGAACCTGTTTCTCAAACCACACGGGCTGTTTTTTGGTCCTGAAACTTCTACGGCCAACCGCGCCATGATTGGCGGCATGATTGGCAACAACTCTTGCGGACTGCATTCGGTTGTTTACGGCAGCACCCGCGACCATTTATTGGAAGTTCGCGCCCTGCTTGCCGACGGCAACGAAACGGTTTTCAAGGCAATTTCCGAACAGGAATTTGCCGACAAGTGCAATGGCATTGGCACAGTCAGCCCCTTGGAACAGCGCATTTATTTGCAAATCAAAGACTTATTGAGCAATGAAGTCAACCGCGACGAAATCCGCCGACAGTTTCCCAATCCCCGCGTAACGCGCCGCAATACGGGCTATGCCTTAGATGCCATGCTGGATGCCCAGCCGTTCAAACCGCAGGGTTTGCCGTTCAACTTTTGCCGCCTGCTGGCAGGTTCGGAAGGCACGTTGGCAATGATTACCGAAGCCAAATTGAACCTTGTGCCCGTGCCGCTGCCGCACGTGGGGCTGTTATGCGCTCATTTTCAGTCTATTAACGATTCCTTGCGGGCAAACGTTATTGCCATGCAACATCGCCCCGAAGCCAGCGAATTGGTGGATGACTATATTTTGGAACTGACCAAAACCAACCCCGAACAGCAACAAAATCGCTTTTTCGTGCAAGGCAGCCCAAAAGCTATTTTGATGGTGGAATTTACCGCCGAATCACGCGCCGAAGTAGAGGCAAAAGCAATGCGATTAGTTGCTGATTTTCAGGCAAATAACTTGGGTTATGCCTTTCCGCTGCTGCACGGTGAAGACACAAAAAAAGCATGGAACTTGCGCAAAGCGGGCTTGGGCATCATGTACAACATTGCAGGCGATGCCAAGCCCGTCAACCTGATTGAGGATTGCGCCGTAGCGGTGGAAGACCTGCCCGCCTACATCGCCGAATTGGACGCGCTGGCGCGTTCCAAAGGCATACAGTTGGAATACAGCGCACACGCGGGTGCGGGCGAACTGCACCCCCTGCCCCTGATGAACCTCAAAACCACCGAAGGACAACGCCTGTTCCGCGAATTGCTGGCTGATACGGTGCAATTGGTCAAAAAATACAACGGTTCGCTTTCGGGCGAACACGGCGACGGACGCTTGCGCGGCGAGTTCATCGCCCAAATGGTCGGGCAGCGCTGCTACGAAATGTTCCGCGAGGTCAAACAAACTTGGGACCCCAAAGGCATTTTC
>CALHUI010000011.1 GCA_938039675.1 uncultured Cytophagales bacterium | reverse complement strand
TTCACTTTTATGTGACTCTTCCATAAGCCATTTGGAAGGGGCAACAATCGTCAGATTATCAACTTTTTCCAAAATTTTCTTTTTGAAGCTAATCATCTTTTTCTCTTCGGCTATTTCTTGGGGCGTGTATTTACGAGGAATGGGTTTTCCATTTTCATCTATTCCCAAAAAACGCTCTGCATAATGCTCTATACCCAAGAAGGGATTTTGGTCGTGCAGCGTCCATACAATCGGCTTTCGATTTTGAGGAAAGAAAGATGACCAATCTACAAAGCGAGCCACCCAATGAAGATGAACAACATCAGCGGCGAGATAGTCGGGTGCACGGCAGATATCCGTAGAACTGTTAGGAAAACTGCAAGTTTCTAAACCGGAGGGACGCTGTGCTAGAAAAGCAGCCTGTCTGATTTCTTCAGGTGACTCGTTAATCGGTGGGGGCACTAACCAAAATTCTGCCCCTATTCTGCGCAACTTGGCAGATAGTCTTTCTTGCCAAGACTGCTGTGGCTTAGGTGGAGACGGACAAGTCACACTCGCACGTATATTCTGTGTTTTTTGTTTGAGTAAAAGTTGACTGCTTATACCCTGCTCGAGTAAGCCCTCGTGTAAGCGAATGCATGCTTTTGCTGCGCCGCCGAAATCGTAGCTATTAACATGTAAAATTTTCATTTACGCGCCTCCATAAAAAGGGAATCAGGTTTATAAATAACCCCATTTTTTGATTCCAACCCAAAAGTCTGCCATTCAGGAATACTGCTATCAAAAGCCGTCCTTACACGTATATCGGTAAATCCGCATTGTTCCAGTAAACGGCTGAGCGAATAGCGATCGTACATCCATTGATGAATTTCGCCTCCCATTCTAAACCTGCCAATTTTTAAAAATTGCTCCTGCGCTTTAAAAGCGGCTTGCTGTTGCGCATAATATTCCATTTCATAAGCAAATAGCAAACGTTTTAACCAATGCTTGAGAGGACGAAGCAAGGTTTTCAATAGGTTTATTGATGTAATAGACGCATTTTCTGCTGTTTCCGGCATGATTACCATTGGCAGTTCTTGCTTTCTTCTCAGGTAGTTAGCTCTAATTTGGCGGGCTTCCTCTCCTATTCGCTCATATATGTATTGTTCGCAAGGTATTTCTTCCTGATACAGATAAGCTGCCATCTCTCCACCCGATGTGTTTCTTACGGTTTGGTCGTACATTTCCAGCATAATCCAGTCGTATCTGCAGGCGGCTTCCGTGTCGCCTGCTGCTGCCTGCCGAAGATTTTTGAGGTATTCGGTTGCTATCTGTTCCAAATCGGGAACAGCAATGCGTATAATACCGTCAGGTTTCAAAACGCGAAAACATTCTTCTAAAAACTTTTTGCCATCGGTTTTGGTGAAGTGCTCTAGGATATGCGAGTGATATACTACCTCAAAACTTTCATCAGGGAAGGGAATACCATTCAATAAATTATAAGTGATTACATATTCACTATTACTCACAAAATCTATGTTTGTCCATTCAGGGTGAAAGCGTCTGCCGCAGCCGAGGTTGAGGTAGGGTTTTAGCACACTCATTTTATCCAAGTCATTTGTATAGTGAATGCACGATATTGGGTAGGAAAAAGTAAAGATTCTATTAAAGGAAATCCGGCTAAATGCCTAATCAATTTAGGGTAAGACCGTAATTTGGATTGTTTCACTCTTTGAAAATAGTTGCTGTGATAGGGCTGAAGAGGTTCAAAATGAGTCGAGTGGTATTTTAGTCCAAAATAATCTCCCATTTTTTTTAAAGATATTTTGTCCCACAGCCCCATATGATGAGGAGGCATATTCAAAATATTATAACTATCACCAAGAAAGCCTCTATTATTGGGAACTGAAACAATTATTTTACCTCCTTTTTTCAAAGCCTTAATTTGTCCTTCTATGAAAGATTTCACATCTGCAATATGTTCTAAGACTTGGAAAGAACAAACTAAATCATATGTTCCGGGATGTGCCTCAGCATGTTCTTCAATAGATTCTGCTAAAATATTTAGCCCTTCACTTTTACCTCTTTCAACAGCACTTTGATTTAATTCAAGTCCTGTTATTTCTATGTCAGGTACCCTGTTAGACACCTCTTTTAAGAACCCACCCATGCCACAACCTACTTCTAACACTTTCATGCCCGATTTTATAAGTTTAGCAGCTTGCTCATGCTCCCACTTCCAAGGCATGTAGTACCATTCATATTGTTGTAAATGCTCATAAAAAAAACTATCTCCTGAAATATCAAAAGGATAGTAAAATTTATAACCAGTTTGGTTACATCTATAAATTTGTATTTCTGGAAGTTGTCTAAAATATCTGCTTACATCTATATTTAGTTCATGCATATATTTGCTAATAATAGCATCTGTTGATTTTACCCCAATCAGGGTTGAAGTTTTTTTGTTCGGAAATGGAGTATTCATTTTACAATAATCTTTTGCCTTTAATAATATATGCAACACCTTCTGGTGTTTGTCTGATTCGATCGGGTATGTTTTCCTTGCTAAGGAAATCATGTATTGCACGCGAACATCCATCCCAAAAGTAGTAATCATCTATGATGATAATACCGTTGGGAACTACCTGATGATACATATTCTTAAGTATATCCATGGTGGAGTCATACCAATCAGCATCTAATCTAAGTATAGCAATTGATAAGTTATCGGAATAATCAGGAAGTGTCTCGCTAAACCATCCTTTAACGATATTAGGAGATTGTATGCCTGCCCTTGACATAGCTTCAATGGCTTCTCCCATTTCAGCCCTGCAATTATCAAAATAGTACGGACTTTCTTTATCTTCCTGCCATTTTACGGCATCTTCGCCGTCAATATCTTTATTAGCGGTTGGCAGACCTTCAAAACTATCAAATAAAAAATAGCGTCTTGAATTGCCTAATATACTTGCTATTCCGGCAGACATTCCGCCTTTCCACACACCACACTCTACAATATCACCTTTTGGTGGAATCTTAGAACAAAGTTTAAGATTACCAATATAAATGTCGCGTGGTATCATAGTAAAATTCTTAAACCTATTAAAAATTTTACTATATGAATCTTCTTTTTTAAAAACATGTTTTATTAATCTAAGCATTTTCAAGTATGAATACATTCCATTGGAAATCTTCTAAATAGGAACACGCACCTGGTTGCCATCTGAACTTAGATCTTTGTTGTTTATACATTACAACTTCAAAAAAGCAGATGTGCTCAATTATTTGTAACATACTTCCTCCCTCAGATTCGGAAAAGTATACTTTTAGATGGTATCTTCCCATATATAGCCTAAGTTTTGGTATGCTGCACAAGAGGCGATATGTACCGGGAGTTCTTCCAAAAGGAGTATCGCTGTCAAAAACCCAACTATGAACAATGCTTTTGCCTAATTCGTCTATGATTTGAAAGGAAAGACATAAGTTCTTCGTAGGTAAAGGGGCATATATATCTATTATGACTTCAAAGGAATCATTGCAAAGTTGCATATTATTTTCATAAGTTGTTTTCAGTTTTACACGTTGTATAGTAGGTTTATGCTTAGGTAAGTTGCCTGAGTGTACATATTCTGTGTTATTATTTTTTATGTTAGATGCAATATATTTTTTTATACCATCTTGTGTGTTACCTAAAAAATCTATCTGCCCGTTTTTTAAAAGCATTATCTTTGAGGTAATATTTGCTATGTTATTAATATCGTGACTCACAAAAAGTACCGTCCGTCCTTCTCTTGAACTCACATCTTTCATTTTGCCGATGCACTTTTTCTGGAACTCGGCATCGCCTACGGCCAGTACCTCATCTACTATCAAAATGTCTGCCAACAGGTGCGCCGCTACGGCAAAACCCAGCCGCACGTACATGCCGCTGCTGTAGCGCTTTACGGGTGTATCTAAATAGGCTTCTATGCCCGCAAAGTCAATGATTTCGTCTAAGTGGGCCCGTATTTCGTGGCGGTTCATGCCCAGAATGTGTCCGTTGAGGAAGATGTTTTCCCTGCCCGTCAGTTCGGGGTGGAAGCCTGTACCTACTTCCAGCAAACTGGCGACGCGGCCTTTTACTTTTACCTCACCGCGGGTGGGGGCAGTGGTTTTGCTCAAAATTTTGAGCAAAGTGCTTTTGCCCGCGCCGTTTTTGCCTATTACGCCGAGTATTTCGCCTTGTTTTACCTCAAAGTTGATATCCTGCAAAGCCCAAACGTAACGCGCCTTCAACGCTTTCATGTCGTCTGCGCTTTTTTTGATGGCGCTCAGTTCGTTGGCAGTGATGTATTGCTCGAAAGGGTCGGGTTTGCCGCGCATTTTAGCCCAAAGGCGTTGCAGGTCTTCGCCAAAGGAGGCAGCGCCTACTGTACCGAGGCGGTAGCGTTTGTAGAGGTTTTCAACCTTCAAAACGATGTTTGACATGGTGCAAAGATAGGGAAATTGGTCGGATTTGGAAAAAAGCGCGTCGCAGTTTTCGGGAAATAGCACATACCCGTTGAAACAATATATTACTGAACAAAAGCCATGGCCGCCTACCGCGCCAATTTGGCAATTGTTTCTTTGAGAGAGTGCCAGCGGGCTTGTTGTCCGCTCAGCAGGGGATACCAAAGGCCATCGCCCGGGCTGATTTGGTCGCCCGACTTCGGCTGTGGTGCTGCCTTTTCAACGTCGGTTTCTATCATAAAACTTTGCTCCATAATAGCAAGGGCGGCCTGCCAAGAAACAGCGTGGGTCGCTCCTGCGTGCATCAGCATGGCGGTGCGGTCGGCAAACTGCCAGCGGATGTCGTATCGCTGTTGCTTGCCGTGCTTTTGCCAAGTATAGCCCACTACGAGCGGCGCTTCTATTTTGGCGGTTTCCATCAGCCCCTGTACTACTTGCTGCAACAGCAGCTCCCACGCCGTGCGATTTTTGGGGGCAAATGTTTGGGTTTCGCCCGAAAGAGTTACCGTATGCAACTCCAAAAAATTATGTGCGGGCTTCCGCGGGTGCGTTTCGGGTTGGGTTTGCGCCATGAGTTTTTCCAACTGTGCAATCCATACCTCATGCAGAGGGGCTTCGCATGAGCGGTTATCGTTCGGGGAAAAGCCTTCCTCGGCAAGTTCCTCTTCGGTGAACTCTTCGCGGTGCGTATAGGTCAGTTCGTAGGCAGCGCGGTAGTCGGTCGCTTCTTTCCTGATAATCAGATGGTAGTAATGGCTGAAAGGCGGCGGAGTAAGGTCGTTGGTCTCAAATCGGGCTTCCCACAAAGTAAATTGGCTGAAATCGGTAGTTTGCACGATGATTGGCGTAATTTTTTCAAAAAGTTCTGTAAATTAAGCATTATTCGGCAGGGAAAACAACCCCACGGCCACCCCGAAGCGTAACCGACCCAAATATATGGCTTCATTGCACATTTTTCTTTCGGCAATTTTCGCCTTTTTATCCGGCTTGCTGTATGCTCAGAGTATAGACTTGCAAACTCAGCCCGCGTATCAGAGTTTTACAGCGGGGAGAAATATACTGTACCAAAAGGCGTTGCTCGTGCCCGGCTCTTCGTATGCCATCGTGCTGGTGGCTGTGCGCCGCACGGAGGATGTAGCCAACTGGTCGCAAGACCCCGCAGACGGCATTCATGCGCGCCTGTTTGCCTATGACCTGACCAGCCGTATGGTAGATGAGGCACAAACCCATATGCTCAATCAGCAGATAGGTGCCGATAAGTTCTATGACCCTGACTATTGCGGCGGTTTGGGTTCGCTTACGCCCGATGACTTCAAGGCGGATGATAAACGGCTGATACTGAATCGTTTTTATGCTGCGGGAACTATGCGCTCCAATTGCACGGACGAAATCGTGTATATAGGGGGCAAATTGTATTTGCAAAAATTGCGTGCCGTAGATACAGGGCTGGGGGCGGAAGTAGCCAAAGAACGCATCATAATGAATCAGCAGGCCTTGCGACTCTATCAGCAGGGGAATTTGCAAGGTGCTATCAGTATTTGGGAGCAATTGTACGGCTATTGGCAAAACGGACCCTATGCTACGGCCGGCCCAATGGACGAGGTTTTGAACAATCTGGGTTTTGCTTACTATAAAATCAAAGATTTTCGCAAGTCGGAAAAAATATTGTTGGAGTGCCAAAAAAATTTCCCCCATCGTGCTGTCGTAAATTTGAATTTGGCCGACCTCTATCGGGACGATGGGCAGGTATCGGAGGCAATTAAGTATTACCAAGCCTTTCTGCAATCGCCCAACCTGACCGCCAATCAGATAGCGTATGCCAAACGGCAATTGGAGATTTTGAAGAAGTGATACTGTGCATCAATACAGATTATGCAAGAACATAAATAGTTTGTAAATTACTGAAGAACAGTCGCTTAACCTAATATTCTCTAATACCTGTCAGGTTGGTGCAGATGCGATGAAACCTTAGAAAGCCGCTGTTTGATTCAATGTTACGCACGAATCTGTTACCGATACAATCATCTGAAAAAAATAGGAACACGGGCGCGCCGTATCCCTACTGTATATTTTAAAGGTTCGTTTACCTGAACGCAGCAGTGCGTGTTTACAGCAAACCGGAGCGTTTCAACAAGGCCTTCGGTGAGGGTTCTGCACCGCGGAAGCGCTTGTAGAGGGTCATGGGGTGTTCGCTGCCGCCTTTGGAAAGTATGTTGGCGCGGAACGATTCGGCTACTTCTTTGTTGAAAATGCCTTTTTGCTTGAAGAAATCGAATGCATCGGCATCGAGTACTGCTGCCCATTTGTAGCTGTAATAGCCTGCCGAGTAGCCGCCTGCAAAAATATGGCTGAAAGAGGTACTTGAATTGACACCCTCCACATCGGGGAACAGGTTGGTTTTCGCAATAGCGTTTTTCTCAAATGCATTCACGTCCGCAATTTCCTGTGCTTGGCCGTGATAAGCCATATCCAGCATACCAAAGCTCAGCTGGCGCAAGGTGGCATAGCCTTCCATGAAATTGGCACTTTCCACAATTTTTTGGATGTATTCTTGCGGAATGGGCTCATTGGTTTGGTAGTGGCGGGCAAAAATATCCAGTGCTTCTTTTTCGTAGCACCAGTTTTCCATGATTTGCGAAGGCAACTCTACAAAGTCCCAGTAAACGCTTGTGCCGGAGGTACTGCTGTATTTACATTGGGAAAGCATGCCGTGCAGTGCGTGTCCAAACTCGTGGAACAGGGTGGTTACTTCATCGAAGGTGAGCAGTGAAGGCTGTATTTCGGTAGGTTTGGTAAAGTTGCAGACAATTGATACATGCGGACGGATGTCTTTGCCGTTTCTGACGTGTTGGTCTAAGTAGCTTGTCATCCATGCGCCGCCGCGTTTGCCTTCGCGAGGGAAGAAGTCGGCGTAATAGACGGCTACAAATTTGCCTTTGTCATCAAAAACCTCATAGGCTTTTACTTCGGGGTGATAAACGGGAATCTGCTTGTTTTCTTTGAATGTGAGGCCAAACAGTTTGTTGGCAATGGTAAAAGTACCTTCAACTACGTTTTCAAGTTTGAAATACGGTTTGAGGGCTTCGTTGTCAATGCCGTATTTTTCTTTTTTGAGTTTTTCGGCATAAAAGGCATAGTCCCAGCGTTGGAGGCGGTCTTCGGTGAAGCCGTTTTTCTTGGCGTAGGCAAGCAGTTCGCTCATTTGCTTGTCGGCAACGGGCTTGGCATAGCTAAAAATTTCTTCCAAAAAGGCATTGACTTTTTCGGGTGTTCCTGCCATGCGCTCTTCAAGCACAAAATGTGCGTGCGAAGCATAGCCCAACAGTTTGGCGCGTTCGTGGCGCAGTTTTACGATTTCTTTGATGATGGCCCGGTTGTCGTTGGCATTGCCCTTACATGCTTTGGACGAAAATGCGATGAACATTTTTTGGCGCAGTTCGCGGTTTTCGCTGTACGTCATAAAAGGTGCATAACTGGGCTGTTGCAAAGTAAATACCCAACCTTCCATGTTTTTCTGTTTGGCTGCCAGTCGGGCAGCATCTTTTACAAAGTCGGGCAGCCCTGCCAAATCTTTTTCATCGGTCAGGTGCAGGATGAAATCGTTAGTTTCTTTGAGCACGTTTTCGCCAAAGGTCAGCGAAAGCTCGGAAAGGCGTTTGCTGATTTCGCGCAGTTTGGCTTTGTCGGCCTCATTCAGATTAGCCCCGTTGCGGGCAAATTGTTGGTAGGTTTTTTCCAGCAAAGTCATGCTTTCGGTATCCAATTTCAGTGTTTTGCGCTGTTCGTACAGTTGTTTAATGCGCGCGAACAGTTTGGCGTTCAGCAGGATATCGTTGCTGTATTCGGACAGCAGGGGAGAGGCCTCCTTAACAACTTTTTGAAGTTCGGGGGTAGTTTCCGCACTGTTTAGATTGAACATAGTGCTTTGCACCCTGCTCAGCATTTCTCCGGCTTGGTCAAGTGCTACAATCGTGTTTTCAAAAGTAGGTGCTTTGCTGTTGTTGGCAATAGCATCAATTTGCTTTCTGCCACGTGCCAGAGCTTCCTGCAATGCAGGCATCAGGTGCTCGGTTTTGATTTTATCGAAGGGCAGCGTTTCATGCGGGGTGTTGAACGGAGAGAAAAAAGGATTCTCGTTTGTCATGGGCTTAGGTGCTTGTTGTTGAGCGGTTAAAAGTGAAATCCCTGCCGCTGCAATTAACAGCCGAACAGGCTTAAAGTGTGTTTTCATACAAATTTGGAATAGCGAACAGAACAAATAGTAGCAACGGCAAACTTACGCAAAAACCCGCTCCCTGAAAAGGTTGGGCAGATGCAAGAAAAATGCCCCGAAACATTTTGCTTCGGGGCATCGGAGAAAAAACTCTTCGGCAGTTGGACTATTGACTGACGATGATGCGGGCTCCTGCATTGACGCGGTCGCTCGGCAGGTTATTCCATTTCTTAATCTGCTCCACTTTTACTTTGTATTTCTGTGCAATGCTGAAAAGGGTTTCGCCTTTATTAACCACGTGGTAAATAACAGAGCCTTTGCCTATGGATTGGGTAGTAACTTGTTGGTTGGTTGAGGGGCGTGCCGCTTCGGCAATCACACCTTTGGGGGTGGTTTTAGGTTGTGCTGCCTGTGCTTTCATGGCGGCTACCTGTGCGGCGGCTGCTTCATTGATGGCTATCGGCGTTCCTACGGGCAGCGTAAATACGCCGGCAGGAATGTTATTCCACTTTCTAAATTCGCTGAGCCGCACGCCAAAGCGATTAGCCAAGTCGTAAATATTGTCTCCCGGGATGCTGGTATAGATTCTGGCTTCTTCCATGCGCTCGGCGGGGTTGGCAGAGGATGCTTGCACATTTGCATTGCTGCCCCTCATAACCATACCTGTCGTCGGCTCGGAGATGTTAGAGAGCATTATGCCGCCTTCCGTACCAACGGCAACACTGCTTCCCGGTGCTTGCACGAAAATAGTCTGCCCTAATTGAAGCTTGGTACTCATGTCCATATTGTTCCACTGCATCAAATCTTGTACGGGTATATTGAATTTTCTGCTGATGCTGAAAAGGGTTTCACCCGCTTCTACCTTATGGGTGGTAGCAGTTACGGTCGTGTTCTGTACAGATGTGTTGCCTGTTGCGTTCACTGCTGTACCCGTAAGGACAGGCTGAGTCATCGCATTTCCTACATTTGCCGATGGATTGGCGTAGGGCTGCGGCGTTACGTTAAAAGTGTTGTTTACTGTCGCAGGGTCGGATACATATACCCTTGTTACACCTGTCGGAAATGCCGTACTTCCCTGAGGCAGGTTATTCCAACGGTAAAAATCGTCTATGTTGAGGTTATACATGCGCACAACGTCTTCTACCGACTGTCCGAAAATAAGCTCATGTATGCCTTTATTAGTGCCTAAAGTTGGGGTTGATGTATTTCCCTGAGGCATCACATTAACTATGGATGTGCCCGTATTATTAGTTGCGGCAGTATTGGCCGCTATGGGTACACCGCTCACAATCAGTTCCTGATTGATAGCGATGGCATCGGTTTGCAAGTTGTTCCATGCGCGAAGATTAGCTACGGTAGTGTTGTATTTGCTGGCTATTCTGGTAAGGTTTTCTCCCCTTTGCACGCGATGTTTAACGGTTTGTGTTTCAGCATTTACCACCCCGAGTTGCTGTGCGCTGCCTGCAACAATGGCCGTAGGGTCGTATAGTTTCAGAATGTCCCCGGGCTTAATGATTGCGTTACCGGACAGGTTGTTCCATGTTCTCAGGCTGCTAGTTGTGATATTATATTTTTGGGCAATGGAATACAGATTATCGCCCGGTTCTACCTTATGTGTAGGTTGTGCCTGTGTTGCTGTGCCTGCGGCAGTTAATACGTCAATGTCGTTAGTTGGAGGTGCTAAAAGGGTGCTGTCTATGGATGTATGGCTATCGGCAATAGCAATAGGAATACTTGTGGTATCTGCCACTACGGCAGGTAACGATTCGCCGCGGATTTTGAGTTCCATGCCCGGTGTGAGCGTAAAGCCTGTAATGCCGTTCCATCGGCGCAAATCGGTAATAGTTACACCGTATTTGGAAGCAATTTCATAAATGGATTCTCCTGTTTGCACAATGTGAATGCCGGTATTTATCGCACCTGCATTAGGGTCTGTTATGGTGTTATCTACTTGCAGTTCCGGAGCATCTTGTATGCTTGTCGGATTGATGGCCGGCAGCTCGCGGTATTCCGGCGCAGTGTTTTTCGGTCTGCGCTGTTGCAATACCAAAACTCGCCCGGGTTGCAAAGTCTTATTTTTTTCAATGCGGTTCAGCTTCAACAGGCTGCTGAGCGTCATGCCATAGTTTTGTGCAATTGACCAAAGCGATTCATTGGGTAAGGCCACATGGTCTTTTACGGGCCCTTTGTTGGTTTTGGCTTTCAAATACAGCACTTGCCCTGCACCCAGAACGGCATCCTTGTCGTTAAAATCGTTCAATTTAATGAGCCTGCTTTTGCTGATGCCTGCGGCAGCGGCTAAATCGTCAATGCTTTGCCCGTCGGCAGCTATCATCCCCGAAATGCCGTTAATGGTGGCAAAAGTAAAGTCTTTGTTGCCGATGCGGCGCTCAATGCGGTTGGTAATAATCGGGTAAGGGCTGCCGTTGGCTGTTGCTTCGGCATCGGAGAACTGCGCAGCAGTGGCTGCAAAACCTTGGTTAGGATTGCTGATTTGCAGCGCTGTGCTCACTGCGGCCACTCGTTCGGCAGGCACAGGCAAATAAACAGGCAGATTGCGCGGTATATTGCCGGAGATGAGCCATGAGTTGTAATAGCGGACTTGTTCTACGGGCAAATTGGCAGCTCTTGCGATGGCATCCAGTGTTTTTCCTTCCGTTTGGTTGTAAACCAGTAACTTAATCGGGCTGTTGGATACGTTCTGTTGATTGCGGAATACGGAGGTGTAAGCCAGTAAATCAATGACATAGTTAGGTGTTTTGTCGTTTACAGGCAATTGCGTTGTGCCGATGCGGGCGCGCTCCACGCCGTTGCTTTCGTTAAAGGCATTGGAAAGACCTACATGGTAGGCTATAAAAGCATAAATCCAATTGCGCATGGAGTAATTGTTTTTATGCATGGCGCGTGCAAAAGCACGGGTGGCGGAAATAATACTTTTGCGCTCGTCAATGGTATTGTCCACTTGTAAACCGTTTTCTTTGGCAATATCGGCAGACATTAGCCAGAATCCGGTAGCGCTGGGCTGAAGAGAGGAGGTGGCATCGGCTGAAAGACTGCTCAGCAGAAACGCAATGTATTGCAGGTCATCGGGACAGCCTTCTTCACGAAGTGTTTGTGTGATGAGCGGCGAATAAATTTGGGAACGCTCGGAAAGGTCGGTGTACAGCGTCCAATTACCTGCAATCTGGTTGACTCTTTGTTGAATCCGCTCGCGGGTGCGCGGTTCTATGGTCAGGTCTATATCGGCAAAACGCATTTGCGAAGGAACGGTAAGCCCTTCCTGCGCCATTGACCGAAAAGAACATAGAAACACGATGCAGAAGAGAAAAAATAACTTGTTCGTATTCATAATAGTGCGGAGGAATAGAATCTTAGGACAATTTTTGCGCGACCATCAGCCCGTCGCGGATAGGCAATAGTATGTTTTTTACGCGGCTGTCCTGTTGTACCATACGGTTGAAAGCGGCTATCGTTGCAGTGTCTTTGTCCGGAGCGGCAGGCTGAATTACCTTGCCGCTCCATAAAACATTGTCTATTAATATATAGCCGCCTTTTCTGACTTTGGGCAGCACCATTTCGTAATAAGTGGCATTTTGTCGTTTATCGGCATCAATAAAAACGAGGTCAAAAATTTCATTTAACAATGGCAATATCTGTGCCGCATCGCCTGTTCTGATTTCTATTTTGTCCGAAAGACCAGCTTCGCAGAAGTAGCGGCGGGCTATTTCCAAGGTTTCCTCATTGTTGTCTATGGTAATCAGCCGACCGTTAGGGGCAAGCCCTTGCGCAAGGCAAATGGCAGAATAGCCCGTAAATGTGCCGATTTCTAATATATTTGTGGGGCAAATCATTTCGGAAAACAGCGACAGCACTGCGCCTTGCAAGTGCCCTGAAAGCATGCGCGGCAAGGTGGTTTTCAGGTGTGTTTCGCGTACAAGCCGTTGCAGCACAGGCAGTTCCGGCGTAGTGTGCGCTTCTGCGTATTGTTCGGCTGCTATCTGTTCCCAGCGGCTTTTCATCGTCGGACGACTTAAAGTTTAGATTTTAGTTGTCAAATGTAAAGTAAAGATATACAAGAGTTTACCATTTATACAAGTTTTTGTCATCATTTGATTTGTGCGCCCATGCAAGTAAAATTTACCCGCCTGATACCTGCTCAATCGGCTCATTTACTGTTGCCTTTTACCGCAGCCGAATGGGAGACTTCCGCCGATGCTGTTGCTACCCGTTTTGGCCTGCATGTAAACCTGCTCCAACAAGAATTTAAAGGCTACAAAGACGAGACGGTTAATCTTTTGTTGCCTGATAATCAGTCGATAAGTCGCTTGTTGCTGGTAGGTTTGGGCGAGCAATCCCATGCGGAGGTATTCCGAAAGGCTATGCGTTTGCTGGTGCATCAGCAAAGTGAAAAACTGCAACCGCGCTTGGTGATAGACTTCACACAGTCTGCCACTTGCTTAGCAGCTATTGAGTCATTTGCAGAGGCTATTCCTGCCATGTTGCTGGGAACTTATCAGATAGGCAAGTATAAGGCTACACCACCTGCGGCAAAATTACTGCCCGAGCTGACAATTGTTGTTCCCGAAAATTTACAGGCACAGGCGCAGCAGGCTTTTGAGGCAGGCAAGCACATTGCCGAAGTACAACTTGCGGTGATGGACTGGGTCAATACGCCCGGCAATCGGATGAATGCGCTTACGCTAGCAGAAACGGCACTTGCAAGCGGTAATAAATACGGTTATGCGGTGCGTGTGCTGCACAAGGCAGACATTGAGCGCGAAGGCTTGGGTGCGTTGCTCGCCGTTAATCAGGGCAGCGAACTGCCGCCCACATTCACCATCATGGAATACCACCCTGCGGGCAAACAAACAGTTAAAACAGTCGGATTGGTAGGAAAGGGCATTACCTTCGATACGGGTGGTATTACCCTCAAAGAAGGAACCAATATGGGCTGGATGAAAAGCGATATGGCGGGGGCGGCTGCCGTTATCGGCGCAGTGGAGGCTGCGGCAAGGCTGCAATTGCCCGTGCGCCTCATTGGCATTTTGCCCGCAACCGACAATAAACCCGATGGCAAAGCTATCCAGCCGGGTGATGTTGTGCAAGCCTACAACGGCATGAGTATAGAAGTGGACGATACGGATGCCGAAGGGCGCATGATTTTGGCAGACGGCGTATCGTACCTTGCCAAAAACTACCGCCCCGATGTAATGATTGACATAGCCACCCTTACCGGTGCGTGTATTTTCGCTTTAGGCTACCATGCCGCAGGCCTATTTACCAATAATGATGAATTAGCGGCGGCACTGACAAAAGCAGGGCAGCAGTCAGGTGAGCGGGTATGGCGTTTGCCGCTTTGGGACGACTACAACAGCCAGATTTGTTCCGATATGGCGGATGTTAAGAACTCTGGAGGCAGGCCGGCAGGTGCCATTACGGCTGCCAAACTCATTGAGAAATTTACAGACCGTCATCCTGCATGGGCACACATAGACATTGCAGGAACAGCCTTCGGCGATTCGCCTTTTGCCGGCAGCCGGAGTGCTACGGCCTTTGGCGTGCGATTAATTACCGAATTTTTGAAAGCGTTATGAAATACGTTCTCGTACAATCCTTCTTTGTGTGGATGATATGCGGGATATTGGCTGCACCGCAACTTTGGGCACAGAATGCCACTGATACCGATACCCTGTATCAGTCATTTGGCAAAATTTATCGCCTACAATTGATAAATGCGCCTTTTCCTTCGCCGGAACGCACCAATGGGCATACCTACAACGGGAAAACTTACCGTGCTGCCGAGCATTACAACGACAGCACGGTATTAGTATTCATTCCCAAAAAATTCAACCCAAGCCGCGAGGTAGATGTGGTAGTATATTTCCACGGCTGGTACAACAACCCCGACAGCGCCATTGTGCAGTTCAATCTTATCAATCAGTTTGTACAGGCAAATAAAAATGCGATATTGATTGTTCCGCAAGGGCCTAAAAATGCCCCCGATTCGTTTGGTGGCAAGTTGGAAAAAGCAGGCATGTTCGCTGCATTCATCAACGAAATCTTCCTGAAACTGGCTGCCGAAAAAGTATTTCGCAGTAATCCGCGCTTAGGTACGATTGTAATTGCCGGCCACAGCGGCGCGTACCGTGTGATGGCGCACATCCTCATGCACGGCGGCATGGAAATTAAAGAAGTCTATTTGTTCGATGGGCTGTATTCGCAATTTGAGAAGTTTATTTTGTGGATAGACCGCAATAAAACAGGGCGTTTTGTTGCCGTTACCTCTCCTGCCGAAGGCGGCACCGAAAAACAAAGCATGGACATGATGGCAGTGATGAAAGCATGGAAAATTCCCTTTGTTTCATTTAAAGAGTTGGATGCTTCGCTGGTTGAAATGGAAAAAAACCGCGTGGTGTTTATTCAGAGCATACTGGGGCATAACGAAGTCCTTTCTACCGGCAATAATCTGTACAAATGCCTCGTAACGAGTGGTAATTTGAAAGATATCAACTAAAAAAACTGCTAAGTAAACATGCAACCTTACTTTACTCAACTTGCATTAGGTATTTGTTTTACTCTGCAACTGTTTGTCTATCAGGCCTATTCGCAGGATACGCTAAAAACCCGAGTGCTGACCGATGTAGTTGTAACCGACGGCCGATTATTGTTAGGCACTGTTATGCCGCTGCCTCCGCTACACAACCACTTTATTTTGGCAGGTAAAAAAACCGAAGCAATTTCTTTGCAAATGACATCCGCCAATTTGGTGGAGAAAGTCGGCAGGCAAATTTTTGCCAAAATCCCCGGCGCTTTTGTCTATGATATGGACGGTGCAGGCAACCAGCTCAATATTGCCACCCGTGGCCTTGACCCGCATCGCAGTTGGGAGTTTAATGTGCGACAAAACGGCATTATGACCAATTCCGATATTTACGGCTATCCGGCCAGCCATTACAGCCCCCCTTTGGAAGGGGTTGAACGCATAGAAATTGTGCGCGGGACGGGTGCACTGCAATACGGCGCACAGTTTGGCGGCATGGTCAATTACATTACCCGACAACCCGATTCCACCCGCACATTCAGCTATCAAACCGTTAATGCTGTGGGTTCATTTGGCTTATTGAGTACATTCCACAGCATCGGCGGACGAGTCGGCAAATGGTCATACTATGCCTATGCACAGCGGCGGCGCTCCGACGGCTATCGGGACAATACTTTTTCCGATGCGCAGGCGCAGTTTATCGGTTTGCAGTATGATTTTTCTGCCAATTTGCGCCTGAAAGCCGAGTGGGGGCGCAGCCAATACCTGTATCGCATCCCCGGCCCGCTGACCGACTCACTGTTCCGGCAAAACCCGAGGCAGGCGACTCGCTCCCGCAACTTCTACGAACCCGACATTCACGTGCCTTCGCTGACCTTAGATTGGACAATCAGCCCTCGCACACATCTGAATTGGACTGCTTCGGCAGTTATTGGCGCACGTAACAGCGTGCAGTTTATTGCTTTTGCCAACGTTCCCGACCGCATTTTGCCCGCAACGTCTGACTATGCGCCCCGTCAAGTAGATATTGACCTTTTCAACAGCTATACCTCCGAGTGGAAACTGCGACACGAATACCGTCTGGCACGCATTCCTTCTACGCTGATAACAGGTGTTCGCTACATCAATAACGATTTGCACCGTCGCCAACAAGGGCAGGGAACAACGGGTTCGGACTATAACTTGACCGTTTTACAGCCCTATCGGCGGGATATCCATTTGAAAACCGGCAATTGGGCATTTTTTGCCGAAAACAGGTGGCAAATCGGCAGCCGCTTGCAACTTTCGGGCGGGCTGCGCGCCGAAGATGGCATCAGCCGCATGAGAGGCCGTTTGGCCTATTTGCCCGAAGAGCGAATCCCTTTTGACCTTGTTCACAGGTTTGTTTTGCTGGGCGGCAGCGCGCAGTATCAACTTACCAAAAATGCCCAACTCTATGGCGGCTGGGTGCAGTCGTATCGGCCGGTCATTTTTGCCGACCTTGTACCCGCCAACCCGCTGGAACGCAACGATGAGTGCCTTCGCGATTCTTTCGGGCACAATGCCGAAATCGGATTCCGAGGCACTACCGAGCGGCTGACGTGGGATATTACTTTGTTTCAGTTGCTGTATCGCAACCGCATCGGCAGCCTGCAAATGACCGACGACAAAGGTGAAACTTACATTTGGAAAACCAATATAGGCGACAGCCGCACCAATGGTTTGGAGGCTTATGCAGAGTATCAGCTAACGAAAAATCGCCGCTTGCAACTTTCCGCATTTACTGCTACTGCGCTGATGGATGCCGTTTATGTAAATGGTAAGTTACGCCGTCAAAACCGCAATGAAGAAATCAGCGGCAATCGGTTAGAGGGAGTGCCCGCGCTGACTTCCCGCAATGGTATCAACTTCCACGCAGGCAAATGGCATGGCTTTTTGCAATACAGTTATGTATCTGAAAGCTACTCCGACCCGTTCAATACTCGCGAACCTGTGCCAACCGGAGCCTTAGGCATTGTGCCGGCCTATCAGCTGATAGATGCAGGCGTGAGTTTTCAGGCAATGGAAAAAATGCAAATACGATTGAATATCAACAATTTAACCAATGAGCAGTACTTTACGAAGCGTCCCGTTATCTATCCCGGTGCCGGTATATGGAACTCCGATGGGCGCAGTTGGATTGCTACCGTAACGATGAAATTTTAAACGAGCCGTTGCCATGGATAGAAAAACAATAGGGGCTTTCTTACTTTTGATTGCAACGCAGTGTTGGGGTGCGCTGCCTGTTGTTGCTCAAAGCCTGTCCTTTTCCCTGACAACCAATAATCCTTCGCAGGGGATGCAAGCCGTAAAGGCCAATTATGCCACCGAAAACGATACCATCCGCTTCACGGGCGACAGCGGCGAAGTGTTTGTGTATCGCATCAAAGCCGATTTTCAGGTAGCACTGCCGCCCATGCAGGTCAATTTGCCCGCCGGGCAGCCTGTGCTGGCATCCGATTCGCTTTTCAGCGTAGCCGTCAATACCGATTTTCGCCTGCCTGTCGGTTTGTATTTTGCCCAAAGCGATACGGCCACTGCCACAGGCAAAGGCTTTTTGATTGCTGACCGTGCCTATCCCAAATTGCGGAAGATAGATGATGTACTGGCAGTCTTGGTTTATATTTCTACCAACGATGAGATAGCAGAAATCAACAGCAGCCGCGATAAAAAAGCCGCCTTAGACAGCTATTGGTTGCGCTTAGGCGGCAATGAAGAAAATGCCCGACGGATGATACGCATTTTTTACCAGCGGGTAGAACACGCTAATCGATATTTTACTACCTACAAAGAAGGTTGGAAAACCGATATGGGCATGATTTACATCATTTTCGGCGAACCTTCCGCTTTGAATCGCACCGCCAACGGCGAAGAGTGGGAGTACCGCACCTCAGGCAAAAGCACCATCCGCTTTACTTTTCAGCCCAAAGCTAACCAGTTTACGGGGCTGCACTATGAGTTGGTGCGTCACGCCCGCTACCGCGACGTATGGTATGAGTACGTGGACAGGTGGCGGCACGGGCTGGTTGCTAATTAGGCAGCAGCCAATTAGGCGAGCAAATCAGATTGTATGTATTACGTTTAACCCACCACAAGAACACAAAAATCTTGTGTTCTTGTGGTAAATATTAGGTGTGTGCGCTTAGATTTGCCCCCTTACTTAACCTGCTTTTAGCCTGCCACTCTTCCGCCCCTAATTTGCGCAACATGCGATAATGAGACCGTAGCGCAGACAAGAAAGTTTCATTCTCTATGTATGGAAAATTAAACTCCCGTGCCGTTTGTTGTACAATATCCGAAATGGCGCGGTAATGCACATGGCATATTTTCGGGAACAGGTGGTGCTCAATCTGCATATTCAGACCGCCGCAAAGGAAGTTAGCCAAGCGGCTGTTGCGGGCAAAGTTGGCCGTTGTGCGCAACTGATGCTCTGCCCATGCTTCTTCAATGTTGCCCTCTTCGTTGGGCAGCGGAAAGGCCGTCCCTTCCACTACATGTGCCAACTGGAATACTAGCCCTAATACAAGTCCCTGAGCCAGGTGCATCAGCAGGAAACCGGCCAGCCAACCACCAAAGCTGATAGGCATCAGCCAAAGTGGCAGCCCAATAAACAGGAGGTAATAAATGCCTTTGTAAAAGAATAGGTTGAAATATTCCATTTTCGGGTGTCTGTTTTTGTGATTCCCGATTTTTTCCTGAAAGAATTTTTTAAAGTCTTTGCGAAATACCCAAGAAACCGAAGCCAGCCCATACAGCAAAAACGCGTACAAATGCTGATAGCGCTGAATGGGTGTCAGTTTATCTTCTGTTGAGAGACGAATCAGACCGGGAGCAATTTCTATGTCCTCATCATGCCCTGCAATGTTGGTATAGGTGTGATGTACAATGTTATGCGATATACTCCACACGTACGGATTAGCACCAATGATATTGAATACCATGCTAAGCGCTTTATTCACATAAAAATTGGATGAGTAGGAGCCGTGAATGGCATCGTGGCAAATATTAAAGCCTATTAATGCACCCAAAACTCCGATGGAAACGGCTAAAAGCAACATAATAGGGGTACTGAAATTGCCAAGTAGCAACAGTAAGTAACTTGCGATAAAACCACCCAAAAAGAGTACTGTTTTGAAAATCATTTCTGCATTTGCATGTCTGGAAATGTTATTTTGGATAAAATAATCCTCTATGCGTTTTTTGATGGTTGCAAAAAACGCCGACCGACCTTTGTCGGCGAACCGAATTTGTTGATACATTTTGAACTGCTTGAAAAATGATAAGAATTGTTAATTTGCAATATAGAAAAAAATCTGAATATTAAAGGCGTTTCATGGATGAATTATTTCTTGCCTATTTGTGGCAGTTTCAGTATTTCGATAAAAGAAATCTGCAAACAGAAAGTGGAGAGCCGCTAAGCATCATCAAAACCGGTACACGTAATCCGAATGCCGGTGCTGATTTTACCAATGCAGCCTTACAAATCGGCACACTGCAATGGTTCGGGCAGGTAGAAATACATGTTCGTACTACTGACTGGCTGCGGCACGGGCATCAACTCAATGCAGCCTATGAAGGTGTGATTCTGCACGTTGTTTGGGAACACGATACTCCCGAAGAACCCTTGCGACGTTCAGATGGTTCCATTATTCCTGTGCTGGCATTAAAAGAACGTACTAATCCACTAATGAGGGAGCGTTATGCCCTTATGCTTGCACAGCCTGCGCAAGAAATACCCTGTGCCTCTCAAATACATAACGTAAACAACCCGACTATTATTGCCACAGCAGACCGAATGTTGGTGCATCGCCTGCACCGCAAGTCGGCAGAGGTGTTGGAATGGTTGCAGCGGCACAATGGCGACTGGCAACAGGCGGCCTATATGCTTTTTATGCGCAATATGGGGTTTAAAGTCAATGCTGCACCCATGCTGGAACTGTCGTTATCGTTGCCTTATGCGGTACTTCGCAAGCACCTGCACGAGCCTTTACAGGCAGAGGCACTACTGCTGGGCGTAGCAGGTTGGTTAGCTGATGACTATTCCGATATTTATTTGCAGCAATTACAAACGGAATTCCGCTACTTAGTACACAAGTATAATTTGACTGATAAATTGATGCAAAAGCAGGTGTGGAAAACGGCCAAAATGCGCCCTGCAAATTTTCCCGCCCGAAGGCTGGCACAAGCAGCCGCCATTCTTTGCCACCTGCCTAATTTGTTTACAGTTTTTATTGAAACAACCAACATACAGCTTTTGCTGAATGCTTTCGGCTTGCCACCAACCGATTATTGGCAAAGGCATTACCTACCCGAAAAACCCTCTGAAAGGCATTTGGGAGGCATAGGGGAAGACAGTGCCAATACATTGCTTATCAATACGTTATTTCCTTTGTTGGCAGCTTATGCACAACGCGAAGGCAGAGAAGAATTTATCGAACGCGCCATGCAACTGATGATACAACTGCCGCCGGAGGACAATGCGATTACCCGCCGCTGGGAGTCCCTGCCTGTGCCCTTGCAAACTGCTGCCGACACACAGGCGGTCATAGAACTTTACAACGAATTTTGCAGCCGCCGCCGATGTTTACAATGCAGCATTGGGGCTTATCTGGTGCGCGGCGATAGTCGTTAGTCGTCTTCTTCGCATATCGGCACAAAAAAAGGCCAAAGTCAGCAAAGTTTATTTTGGGGCTGTGTGATATTTCAAGACCAAAACCCTCTCATTCGCATTCAAAAAAAGAAAATGGATATTTTACTCCCTGCCGCTGTTTGGTACTTAGACTTTATAAGCCAAATGGATACGCAGCAAATCCATTGGGATGCGAAACATATCTTTCAGCCTAATTTTAGAGTCGCCCATTTCATGCCATTCATTCAGAGGGTATTCGTAAATTTTGGCTTTTGAGACTTCAAAACCCAGCGATTGTTGAAACCGTTTGATGATTTCCACATCTACTAACCACCGTGAAATAAAGGGGCGGTCAGAAACATGGGTCATTTCATCGCGCCTAAACACTTTTGCTCCGCATTGTGTATCGTAGTAAAAAGGCAGGCGCAGAGGCTAACTAATCAGGGTGGCAAAAAAGCGCCCTATGATGTGCCTGCCAGCCAAGCGATGGATACCGCTGCCTATTTGTTTTATGCGAGAGGTACAGACAAAAATATATTGGCTATTTTCAGCTAATTGTACCAGTGCCTGCATTTCATGGAGGGGGGTGGCCAAGTCGGCATCCAAGAAGCCTACGTATTTTACGGGTTGAGTAGCCAATAGCAGCATCCCTTCACGCACACTTTCCCCTTTGCCCTTATTTTGGCGACGGTCAATAAGTAAGACCTGTTGCGGTAAGGCTTCCTTAATGCGGTGTAGTACGTCAGAGGTAGCGTCTTTGCTGCCGTCGTTTACAAAGCAAAAAAGCCACTCAGGATGTTGGCACATAAACTCAATAAATACCTCTGTGGGCAGTCGGTTGGTTTCGTTGTAGCACGGAATGACAACACCAATCAGCATGTTTGTTTTAGTCCTTTCGCTGAAGTTATACAAATGATTTGGAGATTATTTGCCCGGTGTGAGTATCCTTGTAGATGGAGACAATTGTACTTTATCTAACTGAGTATCTTAGCTGATGCTTTTTATGCTACGCATCATCTTGTTTTTTGAGCGATTGTGTTGGTTTGGCTAAGGGGGCTGTAATGTAAGGCTTGCCTGCGAATGTGCGGCGAAATTTTTGCTTGTCCGGCTCTCTGATGAATCGCAATCCACCGGTAGCAGAGGTTTGGACGGATGGCAGAATCTGTGCGGCGGCGGCATTTAAGGTGAATAAGCGATAAGGCATCGTTTTTTTTACATTTAATGAGAACCTTTTAAAGGTCTGATAATCAAATGATTTTGCATTATTACAAGCACTGCAATCAGCGCAAGAGGTTTGTGAAAAATCTTTTGTACAAGTTGTTGAAAAACAGGTATTTAAACGCGATAGGTTTCTAAGCCCCGTCGGGTTTGTGTATGGCAGCATACAAACAACAAAAAACCCTCCGAAAACTAATAAAATTTCGGAGGGTTTACCATACGTACCAGGAGCGGGGGTCGAACCCGCACGGCTTATTCAGCCACAGGATTTTAAGTCCTGCGTGTCTACCTATTCCACCATCCCGGCCTTTTATGAATGCAAAAGGGATTCATTGCTGAATCCCTTGAGCGGGAAACGAGACTCGAACCCGCGACCTCAACCTTGGCAAGGTTGCGCTCTACCAACTGAGCTATTCCCGCATTAAATTGGCAATTTGTTCCACAACTCTTAGCGTTGAACTTTTTTCGCTGCCATTGTTTCTGAATTGTGATGCAAAGTTATAGCGGCTTTTTATATCTGTCAATACCTTTGCTCAAAATTTTTTTGGTATTTGTGCCACTAAAACCGTTCCAAATTGACAATCAGCAAATTACGCCTATGAAAATTTTTCAAAAATTATTGGAGAATGAAGTGCAGCACTTCATTCAGACGCATTTATATGAAGATGCGGGGTGTTTGATGCTGAAAAAAAGTCCTTTCCCCGCCATAGAAATGCGGCATTTAGTCGGGCAAATTCAGGCAAAGCGCAAGGCACAAACCAAATTGCCTTCTTGGTTTAGTACTTCGGGGCTTGTTTTTCCGCCCTTGCACAATCTGGAACAAAGTTCTTCGGAGGAAACTGCCCGTTTCAAGTCTGCGCTGATGCAGGGCAGGCACTTGGCAGACCTGACAGGCGGCTTTGGCATTGACTGCGCATTTTGGGCTGATTCCTTCGAGCTGGTAGATTACGTAGAACGAAACGAGGAACTTGCTGCCATTGCAGTCCATAATTTTCAGGTACTGGGGAAAAGCAACATTCGCGTGCATGTTGCCGATGCTCAAGAGTGGCTGCAAAATTTGGAAGAACCGTTGGATGCGGTTTACATAGACCCTGCCCGCCGCGATGCTGTCGGCAATAAAGTTTTTCGCCTACGTGATTGCGTACCTGATGTACCTGCCATATTGCCGCTGCTGGCAGAAAAAACGCGGCAAGTGCTAATAAAAACCTCGCCTATGCTCGATATCAGTGCCGCTCTTGCCGACTTGGAACAGGCCAATGCCTTGTGGCAGGTTGCCGAAGCTACCGTACTTGCAGTGCACAATGAGTGTAAGGAAGTGCTTTATTGCCTGCGTCAAGAAAATAATGGCGAAACGCGGATACATGCAGTGAACCTGACGGACAGTGGCGTACAGGCGTTTACTTTTTCATTTGCCGAAGAAAAGGCAGCAACCGTAGCGTTTGCCATGCCGCAGACTTTTTTCTGTGAACCCAACGCCGCCCTGTTGAAAGCGGGTGCATTTAAAACCCCTGCTGGACGTTTTCATTTACAAAAGTTACATCCGCATACACATTTGTACACATCGGAGCAGCGGCCGGAGAACTTTCCCGGACGTGTTTTCCGACTAACAGCGGTTTGTAAAGCCGACCGTAAGGCTATTCTGGCGCATCTGCCACAGGGAAAAGCACATCTGGCGGTGCGTAATTTTCCCGCTTCCGTAGCCGAACTGCGCAAACGCTGGGGTATTGTCGAAGGTAGCGAAACTTATCTTTTTGCCGTTACCCTTGCCGATGGGCAAAAGGCAGTGTTGATAGGCGAAAAGGATTAACTTTGCCACACCAATAAACACATTCAACCAACACACCGTTAAATGGTAAACACACACTTTACAATTATGCACTTTCAAGAATCAGAGAATCAGAAACTGATTGCACAAATGGTTCGCGACTTTGGGGCAAAGCACATTACCCCTTTCCGCGACCAATGGGACAAAGACCAACATTTCCCGATTGATGTTTTCCATAAGTTGGGCGAACTGGGGCTGATGGGCGTTCTGATGCCTGAATCGCTCGATGGTGCAGGTATGGGCTACTTTGAGTACGTAACAGCCATTGCTGAATTGGCAGTTATTGACCCTTCAATTGCCCTGTCTATGGCAGCGCATAACTCGCTGTGTACCAATCACATCTACGAATTCGGCAATGAGGAACAGCGCAAGCGCTGGATTCCTAAGCTGGCTACCGGCGAGTGGATTGGTGCATGGGGGCTTACCGAACCTAACACAGGTTCTGATGCAGGTAATATGCGTACAGTAGCTGTTCGCGATGGCGACCACTGGATTATCAACGGTGCAAAAAACTTCATCACGCACGGCAAGTCGGGTAATGTAGCAGTTGTGATTGCCCGCACCGGCAACGTAGGCGACTCGCACGGCATGACAGCCTTTGTGGTAGAACGCGGTACTCCCGGTTTTATAGGCGGCAAAAAAGAAGACAAACTCGGTATGCGTCTTTCCGAAACCGCCGAAATGATTTTCACGGATTGTCGTATTCCGCACGAAAACATGCTGGGGCAAGAGGGAGAAGGCTTTATCCAAGCCATGAAAATTCTGGATGGCGGCCGCATTTCCATTGCTGCGCTGAGCCTCGGTATTGCAATGGGGGCTTATCAGCACGCTCTGCAATATTCTAAAGAGCGCGAGCAATTCAACAAACCCATTTCCAGTTTTCAGGCAATTGCTTTTAAATTGGCCGATATGGCAACCAAGATTGAGGCTGCTAAGTTGCTGACTTTCCAAGCGGCTTATCTGAAAAACAATAAGTTGCCCGTGAACAAAGAGTCTGCAATTGCCAAGTATTACGCTTCCGAAATTTGCTGCGAAATAGCCAATGATGCCGTTCAAATTTTTGGCGGCTATGGTTACTGCAAAGATTATCCGGTAGAAAAATATTACCGCGATTGCAAACTCTGCACCATTGGCGAGGGCACTTCCGAAATTCAGAAATTAGTGATTTCCCGTGCTATCCTGAAATAGCCCTATATGGACACCTGTCGGGTTGCCAAAAAAACACAGGTGTATATTTTTGATTATCAAATATTTAAAGCCAATCTTATGGCGCGTCTGCTGGTCTTCCTTTATCTGCTGCTTTTCAGTACCGACCTTTGGGCACAGGCACAGGTACACATTGTCTTTTTTCGCGATAAGCGCAATTCCCCTTTCAGTTTAAACAGTCCGCAGGAATTTCTTACACAGCGGGCGATTGAACGAAGGCAGCGGCAGAATATACCGCTTACCGGTCGCGACTTGCCTGTTAGTCCTGCTTATTTGGACTCTATTCGCAAGACAGGCGCTCGCGTGCTGTATCCCACCCGCTGGTTCAACGGAGCAATTATCAGTGCTACCGTTGCCCAAATGGCATCCGTCAATCGGTTGAGCGTGGTGCAAAGCAATGCAGGACAACGCCTCAGCAGGGTAGAAGAACAACAGCAAAGAAGCGGACTGCCCGATTTAATTCGCACGGCACGTACAGAGGCAACAGAGAACTTTAACTACGGGCCATCCGACAGGCAGGTAAGCATGTTAGGCGTAGATGACATGCACCGCGCCGGATTCAGAGGCGAAGAAATGCACATTGCCGTATTAGACTGTGGTTTTCAGGGGTTTAACTCGGCGCTGCCTTTTCGCCACATGACCGTATTGGGCACTTTCAACTTTGTGGACGGCACAACTAATGTTATTAATTCCTGTACTCATGGTACACGCGTACTCTCTGCACTGGCAGCTTTTCAGGAAGGTTCGTTGATAGGAACTGCCCCGCGCGCTGCCTACTACCTTTTTCAAACAGAAGATAACGCAACAGAAACCCGCGCTGAGGAGGCTTGGTGGCTGGCGGCCGCCGAACGCGCCGACAGTTTGGGCGTAGATGTCATTTCTACCTCCGTAGGCTACTACGCATTTGACGACCCCGCACAGAACTACACCCTCAACGATTTGAACGGGCGCACGGCACTCATTACACGCGCGGCCAATGCGGCCGCTTCTGTGGGGATGCTGGTTGTCAAAAGTGCAGGCAATCAGGGTAGCAGAGCTTGGGGACGCGTTACCTTCCCCGGTGATGCCGACTCTGTGCTGACAGTTGGTTCTGTCAATTCAAACGGAGTTTATTCTTCGTTCAGCTCACGTGGCCCTACTGCCGATGGCAGAGTAAAGCCCGATGTAGTGGCCATAGGGGAGGGAACTATTGTCAGCTTACCTTCCGGCACTATTACGGGTGATGTAGGCACATCTTTTTCTACGCCTTTGGTAGCAGGGCTGGCAGCAGGTTTTTGGCAGGCTAACCGTCGCCTGACCAATATGCAGGTAATTGACTTTATCCGCCGTTCAGGTACTCGTGCCCGCAACCCGAACGATTCCATCGGCTATGGTATCCCCAACTTTGAGCGGATGCAATTGCTGGTAACCTCTTTACCCGGTCAGGTGGTCAAGCCGGCAGAGGTTGTTGTTTATCCTAACCCCTCAAATGGCGAAATCAGAGTTTCATTTCCCGAATCACTGCATGGCAAACCTGTTACGCTGCTGCTAACCGATACATCCGGTAGGCAATATATGGAAACAATCACTACAGCAGCAAAAGAACCGACCGTGCTCCGCCTGTCAATCGCCAAAGGATTTTACTTGCTGCAAATCGTCAGTTCGGAGAGTAGGAGAGTAGCATCGGTTGTCTTTGATTGACCATTATTTTGTCGCTCACGCACAATTTATTTTACCATGTCTGTAATTCGTTTGCTAATTGCTGAAGATGACGAGGTGGCAGCTAAAAATCTTTGCTTCACTTTGGAAGACATGGGGTATGCTGTTGTGGGTCATACAACACTTGGTGAAGAACTATTGCGCATAGCCAAAGTGGCACAGGTTGATTTGGCTATTTTAGATATTGACCTGCCCGGGCAACTGGATGGCATAGAAACAGCCGCCGCACTGCAAAAATTCAATATCCCTTACATATTTCTGACTGCACAGTCTGATACGGAAACACTGCATCGGGCAAAGCTCACGCAACCCGCCGCTTATTTGGTAAAGCCCTTTGATGAAGCAACGCTGCGTTCAACTATTGAGCTGGCAGTATATCAACATGCCGTTAAATCGGGGCAGCCGCTGCCTGCACAAATTCGCACGCGTTATGCTGCGCAGGACTGCATTTTTGTAAAAGCACGCACTCGTCTGGAAAAAGTGCGTGTTGGCGATGTATTGTGGGTAGAAGCCAGTGATATTTATGCGGAGTTGCATACCCGTGTAGGCAAATTTGTTGTCAATTATCCGTTGAAGGTAATTGAAGAAAAATTTCCGGAAGATTTGTTTTTCCGTGTGCACCGTTCGTTCCTCATCAACTTGCAAAGTATTGATGCACTGGAAGATAACGAGTTGATTATCAACGGGCAGCGCATCCCCATAGGAAAGACCTACCGCTCCAAATTGATGGAAAAATTGGAAATCATGTAAGCGATTGGGCAAAGTTCACAGTATCCTCACATTTTCAGTGCAAAGGTTTGTACTCCAAACTAACAGGTCTTTTAAACCTTTTAGGTTAAAACATCCGTTTTTTTAATAGTTTACATAAAGAAATTTTGCGAACTACTTGTGCTTTTTCGTAATTGCAAGGGGTACAGTAGCAAACAGTCGATGCACTTTGCATAATTCCTGCATACCTTGCGGCAAACGTGAGGTAAGTACGCAGGTTGTTGTGGATAATGCGATTTTTCGCTGTTTTTTTCATCCGAAGTCGAATCAGGATGAACATCAGAATTTCGTCGGCATAGCGGTTTTCTGTTTCCGGAAAAGCAAACTCACGCAAAACACCTTCCTGAAGAAAGCCGACCTTTTCATACAGTTTTTTTGCAGTATCATTGCCTACGGTAACGCTAAGTTCTATGCGGCGAAATCCTTTTGCGCGGGCATACCCGATAATTTCCTGCAACATGGCAGTGCCGTAGCCTCTTCCCGACAGGTCTGGGTCTATGGCAACCCTGCCCAGATACACACCACATGTGCCGTGTGGTGTGTGTAGGGTATCAGTTTGCACATACCCGCAGGAATGCTGTCAGCTGTTTTATATTGTCATAAAACGCCTTTGGCGAGCAAGTCTGCATAGATAGGGCGAAACTTATCGGGCGGCATGGCAGCATACAGCAGCCAGATATTATTCTTAGGGTGCATGTATAACTGATAGAAAAAATCCAAGTCGTTGGCAGTGGCAGCAATTAAAGGCATGGTGTGGCAAGAACTTGTGAAACAACCTTTGCAAAAATACCGGTTACGGACTCAGATAAAAAGCGAAAAGCAGTTGTGCGCCTATGCTCAACTGCTTTTCGCAAGGGATATTATCGGACTACTGGATAGTAATGTCGTCTCTGTAAGCATCAAATACTTTATGCAGCAAGGTCAGGCGGAAATAATCATCTACCTTTTGGCGATTTTCTTGGTCTTGCAACATACGCATGGCAAGCATATTTTCCATACCCACCATGTTGTAGTAGCCCATGCGTACAATTTGCATGAAATTGATATCGCTCAGGCGTGCTACGATATCCTGCATATCTACCTTGATGTTTTTTGCATTGGCTAATTCTGAAACCAATATTTCAAAACGCATCGTATCGCGGTAGCTGTCGTATGATTCGGTAATTTGTGCTTCGCTCAGGTTAGGGTTATTGGCAGCCAGCCAGCGCTTCATGAACGAATCGGGCAGGTCAAAATTATGTGCTTCCAGCAGTTGTGTCTGAAATTGATTCAGCATCTGGTCTTTTTGAGCAATTTCGGCTTCTCGGGTTTTAATGTTGCGCAGTTGTTGGCGGAAATCTTCTTCGCTTTGTACTTTGCCCGGCCCAAAAATTGCTTCAAACAGTTCCTGATTCAACTCAGGCAATTGTTTGACGGAGATATTACCGATGGTCATCACAAATTCGCCGCTGATATTTTTGACCATGTTTGCGTCCATCCCGAAAAATTCGCTCACTTGTGCATCGGACGGGAACAGGGTGCGGAGGTCAAAAGTAACGGTGTCATTTTTCTTCTTACCCAAGAAAAGCGACTTATGCTCGCCAATTTGCCCGATGGATACTACACCGTAGCCTTTAGCATCGGCAGTAAACAGGTCGCGCAGCTCATCAGGGTTATTGTAGCTTGGCACTTTCACAGCCTCGCCATTAGCCGTAACTATGAAGCCATAGACAGTAACGTTTGGTTGGTCAGTTACTTCTTCCTGCTCCTGATAGTTGGCTTTCATATTGCGCAGATTTTCAATGGTTTCATCAATTTGCGCATCGGTAACTTGAGCCTTAGGCTTAGCTACGACGATATTCTTACCTACTGAGAGTGTAATTTGAGGTTTCAGCCCAATATCGTAAGAGAACTCAAAATCGGTTTGATTTTCCCAGTCGTAGTTGCTGTTTTGAGTAGCTTGGCTTATTATCGGGCCGCCCAGAATCTGGATGTTATTATCTTTCAGATAGCTTTCCAGTGCATCCGTAGAGGTTGCGGAAACTTCCGAAACTTTGATGGACTTGCCATACATTTTGCGAATCATTCCTGCCGGAACTTTGCCGGGTCGGAAACCTTTAATTTGCGCCGTGCGCGCGTACTCCTTTATTTTTTTTTCAATCCTGTCTTGGTAATCTGCCTGATTGAGTATAATTTTAATGGAGGCAGTCAGGGAGTCAGTTTTTTCTAGTGTGATTTCCAAGGCTCTGAATAAATTAAGCTAATAAAGAGGTGGTAATAAGGTCGGCAAAAACCAACACATTCAAACTATTGAGTGCGGATGGAGGGATTCGAACCCCCACGCTGCGAAGCGCCAGATCCTAAGTCTGGTGCGTCTACCAATTTCGCCACATCCGCTCAAAAGTTCGGCAAAAGTAATTCACTTCTCTGAAAACTCAACTTTCTTTGTAATTTTTTCTTAGTGCACGCATCTTTAAGTATGAAAGATAATCCCAACTCGCCTGCTCCAAATACATTACTGGCAGCTGATACTGACGTGCCGGAGTTTCATCAAAAATCCATTATTCAAGATATAACAGCGGTCGTACCTGCCGATAGGCAATTGGAGGAAGAACGCAAGGAGATTCTACGTCGCTACCGTCAGGTGCTTCGCAAAGTCAGCCCGGTTTTAAAGAACCCGAAGGAGGATTTGAAGCGCATCAAAGCAGCTTTTGAAATGGCCGAAGAGGCGCACCGAAGCGAGCGACGCAAGTCCGGGGAGCCCTACATTTACCATCCGCTTGAAGTGGCACGCATTGTAGTAGAGCAAATGGGACTGGGCGCCACTTCTGTTATATGTGCCTTCTTGCACGATGTAGTGGAAGATACAGATATTACCATAGAGGATATTCGCCGCAAGTTTGGCGACAAAGAAGCGCACATCATAGACGGGCTGACAAAAATTAAAGATACTACGCTGGATGCGACCACTACTGAGCAGATAGAAAACTTCCGCAAAGTATTGCTCAATTTGTCGCAAGACATTCGCGTGGTGCTGATTAAAATAGCCGACCGCTTGCATAATATGCGGACGCTGGACAGTATGAGGCGCGACAAACAACTCCGCACCATTTCGGAAACACAACTGATTTATGCGCCCTTAGCACATCGGTTGGGTTTATATGAAATTAAAAGTGAGCTTGAGGATTTGTGTTTGAAATACAAATCGCCGGAGATTTACAACGAAATTCTTTATAAAATTAAAAAGACACAGCCCGAGCGCGACAAATTTGTAAAGGATTTTATTAAGCCAATAGATGCAAAACTCAAAGAGCGCGGCTTTAAGTTTACCATTAAAAGCCGTGTAAAAGCGGTTTCTTCCATTTACAACAAGATGGAGAAACAAAAGATACGCTTTGAAGATGTTTTTGACCTTTTTGCCATTCGGATTATTTTGGATTCACCGCCAGACAAAGAAAAAGAAGATTGTTGGGTTGCTTTTTCCATTGTAACCGATTTTTACCAATCCAATCCTTCACGCATGCGCAATTGGATTGACCACCCGCGCAGCAACGGGTATGAGTCGCTGCACATTACCGTTATGAGCCACACAGGTCAGTGGGTAGAAGTGCAGATTCGCAGCAAGCGCATGGATGAGGTGGCCGAAAAAGGTCTGGCGGCCCACTGGAAATACAAAGAAAAAAATCCCGATAAAGGGGCTAAGCCACCCGTCAATACGATGGAAAGTTGGCTGAACCGCATCCGCGAAACGCTGGAAAACCGCGACTTGGATGCGCTGGAAATGATGGGCGAAATACATAAAGAACTGCACGAAGAAGAAATTTATGTGTTTACGCCCAAAGGCCATATGAAAATATTGCGCAATGGCTCTACTGTGCTGGACTTTGCCTTTATGATTCATACCGACCTTGGGCTGCACTGCCTCGGGGCGAAGGTAAACGGCAAACTTATGCCTATTAGTTATCAGTTAAAAAATGGAGAAAAAGTTGAAATTATTAAAAGCAGCTTGCCTAATGCAACGACAGACTGGCTAAAAATAGTCAATAATAAACGAACACAAAGTAAAATCAGCCAGTTTCTAAATAGCAAGCGCAACTATTATGCTGAAAAAGGGCGCGAAATAATCAAACGGAAAATAGAGCAGTTGCATATTGCCGTTCCCCAAACGGAAGAGTTCCGTCTCAAACTTGCCCAAAAGTTCAATCAGAAGTCCATTATTGAGTTTGAAGAAAAGTTAGGAAAAGATGAGCTGCCTCATAACCAGTTAAAAGAGGTCATCAGGGGGTTGGTAAACGAACTGAAAAATACTGAGAAGCCCGCACCTCTTCCCAATGAAAAATCTGTTAAAAATCTCAAACCCAATACAGCCAAACTGCAAATCGGCGGGCATACGGGCGAGATTGTATACACGCTTGCCAAATGCTGCTCCCCTGTGAAGGGCGATGAAGTCATCGGTTATATGACCGTCAGCCGCCGCCTGATGGTGCATCGGGTAGACTGTATCAATGCCATCAATCAAATGGCAAAAGATAACAGCAGAGTTATTCCGCTGGAATGGATTGACGATGATAAAGCAACAAACCATCGCGAGGCTTCTGCCAAAACTCCTGTACAAATAGAAACTTTAAAAGGGGCAGTTCCTCCCACACCGGAAGAATTACCGGCAGTAGAAGCAATACCTGCGCCTCCGCCTCCGCCTGCACCCATGTACTATGAGGTGGCACTGAACATGTACGGATTTGACAGAAATGGTATCGTAAACGAAGTTACGCAAGTTATCCATGCACATAAAGTAAGTATGCGTTCCATTACAATGGGTGAAACAAATGGGCTGTTTGAAGGGCAGATAGTGGTGCGTGTACAGAGTATAGACCAACTCGATAACCTGATGAAAGACCTTAAAAAAACAGAAGGTATTAAGGGAGTAGAGCGCAGCGTTTTATAAAGCATGAAAAAGACAGTTGTAATTAATGTGGTGGGGCTTTGCGGCGCACTGATAGGCGAACATACGCCGTTTTTAAAACAATGGATAGCCAAAGGGCGGGCAATGCCTGTTGAAAATATGCTGCCTGCCGTAACCTGCTCGGTGCAAACTACCTATCTTACAGGTAAATGGCCATCCGAACACGGCATTGTAGGCAACGGCTGGTATGACCGAGCCGAGTGTGAGGTAAAATTCTGGAAACAATCCAACAAGTTAGTACAAGTACCCAAGGTATGGGATGAAGCACGCTTGCATGACCCCGACTTTACGGTTTGTAATATGTTTTGGTGGTACAATATGTACAGTACAGCCGACTACAGTGTTACGCCGCGTCCCCAATATTGGGCAGATGGCCGCAAAACACCCGATTGTTATTCCCATCCCGCCGATTTGCGTGATAAATTGCAAGAGCAACTCGGCATTTTTCCTCTGTTCGATTTCTGGGGGCCTCGTACCTCCATTCGCTCCTCTCGTTGGATTGCCGAGGCAAGTAAATTGGTAGACGAATGGCACAACCCGACGCTTACACTGATTTACCTACCCCACTTAGACTATAACTTTCAAAGGTTTGGCACACAGCATCCAACCATTCCCGAAGATTTGCGACAAATAGATGCCCTGTGTGCCGATTTGATACAATTCTACGAACGGCTTGGGGCAGAAGTGTTGTTGCTTTCAGAATATGGCATTACTGACGTATCGCACCCTATCCATTTAAACCGCCTGTTCCGGCAAAAAGGTTGGTTGCAAGTACGCCACGAACATGATGCAACCGAGTTGCTCGACGCAGGAGCAAGTCGGGTTTTTGCTGTGGCAGACCATCAGTTGGCACATATTTACATCAACGACTCAACACTTTTGCTCCAGGTAAAGAGTTTGTTGCAGCAAACCGAAGGTGTAGAACTTATATTAGATGAGCAAGGAAAAAAAGTACACCACCTAACCCACGAGCGCGCCGGCGATTTGGTAGCTGTTGCCGATACAAAAAGTTGGTTCACTTATTATTATTGGTTAGATGACCGCCATGCCCCCGATTTTGCTCGTATAGTAGATATCCACAAAAAGCCAGGCTACGACCCTGTTGAGATGTTTACCGACCCCCAAAAGCCCTTGATGCCGTTGCGGATAGGATGGAAACTATTGAAAAAAAAGCTTGGTTTTCGTATGCTGATGGATGTTATCCCGTTGGATGCCTCGCTCATAGGCGGCTCGCACGGGCGCATAGCAGACCGGCCGGAAGATAAGCCTTTGTTGGCAGCCCGTTATGTTTCTTGTTTGCCCAATCAGGTAATTTGTGCGCCTACTGAGGTGTATCATGTCATTATGCGCTTGTTGAACAGGCAGGCATAAGCAGGCAAGCAAATTTTTTACGCATCGCATGGGAGCATTTCGGAATACGGATTGGAGATTTACAAATCAGCGAAAAACTGTAGCATCCGCCTGACATCCGTATTCAAAAGAAAAACTGCTGTGTATATTGACCCGTATAAAATAAAAACGATGGAGGGAGAATATCCTTGCGCCAGTGTTTATTTTCAGGAAAGTCTATCAAAAGCAATTGAAAAGTTTAGTCATCTTTACTATTATCACTGATTTCGCCACCACTTTCTATGTCTTTTTCGGCTACGCTGTCATCATTGTTTTTGCGCAACTCATGGATAGCGGCGTATTTGAAACTGCTTTGGTCTGCTTTCTTGAATGCTTCGTTGGCGGCTTTGAAGTTTTTCATTTTGTTGAAAACTAAACCTTGCAAAAAGTAAACCTGTGCTTTGGTTTCAGGGTCCACTCCTTGAAACTTATTCAGAATGTCATTAATAACGGTTATGGACTCGTTAAGATTGTTTAGCTTAGATAAGGCAACGGCTTTAATAAAAGCAACCTGATAGTTAGTGGGCTGAATGGCAAGGCAGGCATCGGCCGAAGCAATTGCCTCGTTATACAACCCTGCACCAATTTCACTCTGTGCTACTTTTGAAAGAGCTAAGGCTTTTTCCACCGGTTCTTTCCTAGCTTCGGCAGCCAGTTTTTGTTGCTTAATAACGGAAGATTGGTCTAATGTCATTTTTGAGATATTGACCAACATTTCATGAGCAGGGGAGAAGTCCGGCTTTATTTTGATGGCCTGTTCTGCCATTTTTTTGCTTTCTTCCAACTCATATACCTTATAGTAAGCGGTAGCAAGGTGCTGGAAGTAGATGTGGCTCATTTCAAAAATTTTTACCTTGTAGGGGCCAAAGTTGGCTTTGGTAAATGCTTGCTGAGCTTCCTGATATTTACCCAGTTTGTAGTAGCCCAAACCAAGTTCATAGTAAAAACGAGCAAAGTCCCGTGGGTCTTGGCTGGTAATCAAAGAAGTTGCTTTAAGCATGTCTCTTACAGCCAAATCGTGCTTGCCAATCTTATTATTCAGATGTGCATTGAAGAAAAGTAACTGCAAGTTATTAGGGTCTAATGCCAAGCCGTCGGCAATGTGTTCTGCAGACTCTTTGAATCTACCCGCATTCATTAACAGCTTGATAATGTTGATTTTATATACTACTTTTTCTTTGGGGTTGCTATCGTATTTGAAAGCATTATTGAATGCTTCTATGGCTTCGTTGGTTTTGTTTTTGGCAGCATAAAGCCTTGCCAGCCTTGTGTATGCGCCTAAGTAGTCCTTACGCAATTGGATGGTTTTCTCAAAACATTGGATGGCATTGTCCATATCCTTCAATAGGATATAAGTTTTACCCTTGCGAAAAACATATTCAGGATTGGCCGGGTCGGCTTGTATTGCTTTATTGTACTCGTCAATAGCTTCCTTCGGCCGATTATTCTTTTTGTAATCCTCAGCCCTAAGCAAAAACTCAAGCCCGCCGTCTTGTGATTTAGCCGCGAAGGAGGTTACTGAAGATAACAAGATGAAACAAAACCAAAACTGTACTTTCATAAGATTACTGAGTAAAATTTAGCTATTGGTACTTGCACGGTTTACCATAAATATATTATATTATCATGCCAAAACTACCTAATAAAAGTCTTTTATGCAATTAAATTTTTTGAAATGGTTCGTATTGGGCAACCCCGCTGTACCAAGTACTGCTTTAATTCTGTTATATCTACTTCGCGAAAATGGAAAATGCTTGCAGCCAATGCAGCGGAGGCATCATCGTTTTCAAAAATTTCGGCGAAATGTTCCTTTGTTCCTGCTCCTCCGGAGGCTATTACCGGTATTTCAAGCATATGGCTCATTGTGCCTGTCAGTTGCTTGGCAAATCCGCTTTTCGTACCGTCATGATCCATAGAAGTGAGTAGAATTTCCCCTGCGCCGCGTTCTTGTACTTCTTTTGCCCATGCAAGCGTTTGAAGCGTAGTGGGCACGCGCCCCCCGTGTGTGTGAACGATATCTTGTCCGTTTAGGTTACGTGAGTCAATAGCTACAACTACGCACTGGCTGCCAAACTCGAGCGCCATTTGGCCAATAATTTCGGGATTGCGAACTGCTGAGGAGTTGATGGAGATTTTATCTGCACCGGCTTTCAGCAAAGCATCTACATCAGCAACATGGCTGATGCCCCCACCTACCGTAAACGGAATATTGATTTCTCTTGCAATTTTTTTGACTAATTCTATTAAGGTCTTACGTCCTTCCACTGTGGCGGTGATGTCCAGAAAAACGAGCTCATCGGCACCTGCTTGCGCATAGTAAGCAGCCTGTTCCACAGGGTCGCCTGCATCAATGAGATTGATGAAGTTAATGCCTTTAACGGTCTTACCGTTTTTGATATCTAAACAAGGAATGATGCGTTTGGTCAGCATATCCGAAAGTTATATTCTTTTGCACACAAAGCAATAAATTCGCAGCCAATAAACAGCACAACATTTTGCTTTTACTATGAAATTGATTGAGTGCCCGCGCGATGCTATGCAGGGTTTACATGATTTTGTGCCTACGGAGGTCAAAATCAATTACCTGAATGCCTTGCTGAAAGTCGGGTTTGATACGCTTGATTTTGGTAGTTTTGTATCGCCTAAGGTGATACCGCAAATGCGGGACACTGCTGAAGTACTTGCCGGACTGGATTTGTCGGCCACCTCAACGCAGTTGCTTGCTATTGTGGCAAGTGTCAGCGGTGCTAAAATAGCAGTGCGCTACCCAGAAATCCGATATTTGGGTTTTCCGCTGTCTGTTTCCGAAACTTTCCAGTTGCGCAATACCAACAAGAGCATAGCTGAGGCAATTGAAGTGGTTAAGGAAATACAGCAATTGTGTACAGCGCATGACAAACAATTAGTCGTTTATTTTTCTATGGGTTTCGGCAATCATTACGGCGACCCTTATAATGAGAATGTACTTGGAGAAATGACATTGAAAATGAATGCGTTAGGTATTCAAATCATTGCCCTTGCCGATACGATTGGCGTATCCAATCCGGACAATATCAAGCGGGCATTTGGCACATTGATACCTGCTTTTCCTCATATTGAGTTTGGGGCACATTTCCATTCGCATCCCCGCACGGCTGTTCGCAAAGTAGCTGCTGCATGGCAGGCTGGCTGTCGGCGATTTGACGGGGCGTTGAGAGGGTTTGGCGGCTGCCCGATGGCAAAAGACGAACTGACAGGAAACATAGCAACTGAGGCTATGATTGAATATTTTGAGCGTGAGCATATTTCTACGGGGATTAATCACGAAGCCTTTGGCAGGGCTATGCGATTAAGTGTTACTGTTTTTGGATAATTCATGGAATCATTAAACGAGCTTTTGCGCCGCAACAGCGGCTTTCTGCTGCCTTTGATGCTGGTATTATTGGCAGCGGGCATTGTATTGCTCTTCCTGCCCAAAGGCGATGAGGTAATTTATGTGAATAGGCTGCACAGTCCCGCGGCAGATATTTTCTTTCAATATGCTACGCATCTGGGTGATGGATTGTTTGCTGTTGCGGCAGCGGTTGCCATGCTTTGGGTGCGTTTCAGGCACAGTGTGCAGATACTGATTGCCTGGGGCATTTCAGGGCTGACGGCACAATTGCTCAAAAGAACCCTGTTTGCCGATATGCCACGGCCAGCTGCCTACTTTGGCGATTTAGTACCGCTGCACTATGTGGATGGAGTAACTATCCATACAACTAACAGCTTTCCGTCCGGTCATTCTACTACAGCCTTTGCCCTTTTCCTCAGTTTGAGCATAATGATGCAGGGGCGGAGTCATTGGTTTTCCTTTGGATGTTTTTTGCTGGCACTGATTGCGGCATTTTCAAGGATATATCTTGCCCAGCATTTTGGCATAGATGCGTATGCAGGTGCTTGTATCGGCACGCTGACCGCTGTTTATGTAGGATACCAAATGGAGCAGCCGAAACGTTGGTTCAACCGCCCCTTTTGGCAGAGAAAGTTATAAGGCATTGGCCGTTGGCATAAACAAGGGCTTGCGGCTTACCTGATTGAGCGGTGTAGGCAGCAGTTTGATACTGTCCTGATTTTTATCTATCAATTTGTTGAGCAAAACAGCGGCTTTGTCATAGCGACGGCGTAGAATAAAATCGTCGTCATATAAGGCACTGACTTCTTCGTATAACTCAGTGCAGGCAGTACAGCTTTCGCTGCCGGGCGTATTGCGCAATTGTCGCACGAGTTGTATTAGCCTGTCAAAGTTGTTGTCGTAAGTGAGAGTTTTGTTGATGTCTGCAAGTGTTTCCCATGTTAAAGGATTGTTGATTAGCCACTTGTGAAGTATTTTAATAGAGTCGGCTGTGTTTTTATCGTGTTTGGGATATTTTTCCAATCGGGCAGTCAGTTGTAAAATTTTTGCCAGCTTATTTTCATCCGATTTGACAGCAAGGTACCAATTGCGCTCTATGCTATCTTTTAATGCACTTATTAGTTGTTTAAGAGGGGCTTCGGGAAGTGCTTCTTCTTCTGTTTCGGGCATATTTGCCCAAGGGTCTGCTTCCTCTTCGACAGGTTCTACGATTGCATTTTTTTGCACGACCGGATTTTTATTTTCTGTGCAGCTAATGACAGCCCAAGAAAGTACGAGGGCTGCAGTAATCAGTCGGTATTTCATATAACAATTGCAGTAATTGTGATGGGGTAATACAAATAAAAACAGCTTCCTGTAAAGAAAGCTATTCCTGTACAGTGATACGCAAAAACGGCTTAATATGTTGCCTTGATGCGGGCTATATCCCGAATGCGCTGCCATGCCATTTCGGTAGCTACTGCCTGTGCATTGCGCCGCTGATTTTCGGCTACCTCAAGCACTTGTGCCACGCGGTTGTATATTTCTTCGGTTTTGGCAATTGCCCAAGCGCGATTGTAGCTGCCTGCAATTTCTGTGGCAATATTGATAACGCCGCCGCTGTTAATCACAAAATCAGGTACGTAAACGATGCCTTTGTTCATACAGGCGGTGCCGTGAATGTGTTCGTCGGCCAGTTGATTATTGGCACATCCGGCAATCACCTGTGCTTTCAGGCGGCTTAGTGTATCGTCATTTATAGTAGCACCCATTGCACACGGAGAGTAGATATCGGCAGTTACATCGTAGATTTCATCGGGGGCAACAACGGTTACATTGAAGCGGGATGCCACTTTTTTGATGCGGTCTTCAAAAATGTCGGTAATGAATATTTTGGCATTTTCCTTTGCCAAGTATTCTACCAAGAACTCTCCGACGGCTCCTACACCTTGTACGGCGATGATTTTTCCTTCCAAACTGTCTGTTCCGAAGGCTTTTTTGGCTGCTGCTTTCATGCCTACATAAGTGCCAAGGGCTGTCATGCCAGAAGGGCTGCCGCTGCCGCCGCGATATTCGGGCAAACCTCCTACAAAACGTGTATGCAGGGCGATATACTCCATGTCGCGGTCGGTAATGCCCATGTCTTCGGCGGTGATGTATTTACCGTTCAGGTTATTAACAAATTTGCCGTAGAGGCGCAGCAGGGCTTCTGATTTGATTTTGCGGGAGTTGCCAATAATTACGGCCTTGCCTCCGCCCAGATGCAAACCTGCCATTGCATTTTTAAAAGTCATGCCGCGTGAGAGGCGCAGGACATCTTCCAAAGCTTCACTTTCGGAACTATAGGCCCACATGCGCGTGCCGCCCATGGCAGGCCCCAAAACGGTATTATGAATAGCTATGATTGCTTTCAAACCCGTGTGCCGGTCGTGGCAAAAAACGACCTGCTCGTGTCCTAATACATCTACCTGCTCAAAAACGTTGCTTTCTGTGGCAACAAGTGGCTGTGTTTCTGTGGTCATGTGTTGTAGTGCAAAAATGTTTGCCGCAAAATTATCCCTTTTTATAGAAAGGCAATTTGACAATTTGGGCAGGGATTTTTTTATCGCGCACAGCCACAAAAACAGTTGTTCCTGCTTTGCTGTAAGAGGTTTGCACGTACCCCAGCCCGATACCTACACCAAGGCTTGGCGACTGAGTTCCGGAGGTAACTTCGCCAACGATTTCGCCGGCTTGGTTGTGGAGTGTGTAGTGTGCGCGCGGAATGCCGCGTTCCAGCATCTGGAAGCCGACTAATTTACGGGCTGTACCTTCGTTTTTTTGTTTTTCGAGCAGTGGCTTGTCAATAAAATCCTTATTGAATTTGGTAATCCAGCTAAGTCCTGCTTCAATCGGCGAGGTGGTGTCGTCGATATCGTTGCCGTAGAGACAGAAGCCCATTTCCAAGCGCAAAGTATCGCGTGCGGCCAACCCGACGGGTTTAATGTCATACGTTTTGCCTGCCTCAAAGATATGTCGCCAAACGTGCAGCGCATGGCTGTTAGGTACGTAAATTTCAAAGCCGCCTGAGCCAGTGTAGCCTGTGGCAGAAATGATGATATTATCTACACCTGCAAATTTGGTGCGTTTAAACGTGTAATATTCCATATTGTGCAAGTCCACACTTGTCAGGCTTTGCAGCGCTGCGGCAGCCTGCGGCCCTTGTACGGCAAACAGGGAAACATCATCGGAAATATTTTCCATTTGTACGCCCCACTTGTTGTAGCTGCTAATCCACGCCCAGTCCTTGTCTATGTTTGAGGCATTGACAACCAGCATATAGCTTTCCTTGTTGATACGGTACACCAACAGGTCATCTACAATGCCGCCTTTACCATTGGGCAGGCAACTGTATTGAACCTTGCCGTCATACAATGAGGCGGCATCATTGGTGGTTACATACTGAATCAGGTCTAAGGCATGAGGCCCCGTGAGCACAAATTCACCCATGTGCGATACATCGAATACCCCTACGCCCTTGCGTACGGTTTGATGTTCTTCTATATCGGAAGTATAGCGCAGAGGCATTTCATAACCTGCAAAAGTTACTATCTTGGCACCTAATTTCTGATGCGTATCGAAAAGGGCTGCTCTTTTTAATGACATAATACGGCGGTAATAGCTGAAAAATAAAATCGCGTTTACGAGCCGTAAAGCTAATAAACGCGACTGAATTAAACCCGTTAATTTTACCCGTAGTCAGGTGTTGGTTGGAAGTGTTTGAGTAGTTTAGTCTATTGAAGCGTAGTTAGTTTATCAAAGCGAGTGGAACCCGAATTGTTTACTTATTTACCTGATACAAAAGTATATTAAGCATTAAGCATTTGAAATCCATGTTTCCATTCATTTTTATAGGGGATAACCCCTAAATAAATTTGGGGATTAATTGAAACTGCGCTATTTTGGTGCATAAGTTACCCTATAACACAGCATATTATGCCTGAAGATATCAAAATTCTGATTGCCGATGACCATCCTGTCATGCGACTTGGGTTAAGCCACTTAATTAAAAATGAACCCAATATGCAGGTTGTGGGCATTGCGGCCAATGGAACGGAGGCTATCCGCATGGCCAAAGAATCGCACCCCGACTTGATTATCTTGGATATTGACATGCCTGAAATGGATGGGCTTTCGCTTGCGCATCATCTCAAAGCAGAATTGCCCGAGTTGAAAATCGTTATTTTTACGGCGCACCACAATGAGGAAGCCTTTAATGAGGCCATTGATGCAGGCGTAGAAGGGTTTATTTCCAAAGAAAACGTATTTGATGACCTTTCGGAAGGTATCCGGCAGGTGGCGCAAGGCAAAAATTATTTCAGCAGCATTTTTTCCGATTATTTGATTAATCGCATTAAGCATAACGACAAGTACAGAAAAGACAGACAATCTATTGCCGAATTGCTCACCTCGGCTGAAATGCGCATTATGCAACTAATCGCCGATATGAAGACAAGTCAGGAAATAGCCGATACACTTTTTATCAGCGTTAAAACAGTTGAGAACCACCGCACGAATATTTGTAAGAAACTGAATATCAAAGGAAAGAACGGTTTGTTGAAATTTGTTCTTAACAACAAGCATCAGTTCGAATAATTTTTTTTGGCAAAGGGCTTGTTTAATTAATAAAGCAATCTACTTTTGCATTCCGATTACAAAAGCAATCGAGTATCAACAGAAAGGAAGCTTAGCTCAGCCGGTTCAGAGCATCTGCCTTACAAGCAGAGGGTCATAGGTTCGAATCCTATAGCTTCCACCAAAAAGTTCTTGTTGTTATCGGAAGCTTAGCTCAGCCGGTTCAGAGCATCTGCCTTACAAGCAGAGGGTCATAGGTTCGAATCCTATAGCTTCCACTACCAACATATAACAACCCTTAGGAAATTGCTTAAGGGTTTTTTGTTATCTTGGGCTATCGGATAACCTCACGGCTTTATTGTTATGGAATTTGAAAAGGCACTCCTGAAATTGGCTGCTTTCTGTGCCTATCGCGAGCGTTGCAGCAGTGAAGTACAGGCAAAAATGGCTGAGTGGGAGTTGTCGGAGTCGTTGCAAAAGCGGCTGATGGCACACTTACAGGCGGAGAACTACCTGAACGATGAACGTTTTGCCGCTGCCTATGCGCACAGCAAATTCCGCCAAAAACAGTGGGGCAGAGTTAAAATCCGCCTGATGTTGCGACAAAAAAAACTCTCTGATGCCATTATCCGCCATGCCTTAAACAGTATTGATGGCGATGAGTATTGGGCTACACTGCTCGAGTTGGCAGAGAAAAAAGCAGCAGAACTTATCAATAAACCCAAAAAAACGGCACCAAAAAATTCCTTGTTTCGTTTTCTGGTAGGCAAAGGTTTTGAAGCTGACCTTGCCGCAGAGGCAGTCAGGCAAGTATTAGCACCATAGCGTAGCACAAAAAACTTACACATGGCTACTTGTGGTGAAGCAAAAACCCAAGATGTGATGGATGCAATTTATTTGCCTACAAGTTAATGCCAAACTCCACCCATTCGTTGTTTGGTTTAGCTCCTTGGCGTTCGTAAAAGCGAATGGCGGCTTTGTTCCATGTGGCTGCTTTCCATTGGATGTTGCCACAGCCGACAGCTTGTGCTTCCCGCTTTACCGCATGGAATAGGCTTTTGCCCAATCCTTGGCCGCGCAGGCTTTCGCTGACATAAAATTCTTTGATGAAAAGTGTGGGTTTGGCAATGGCAGTAAACGGAATAAAGTAATAGACAACCATAGCGCCCAACTCTTTGATATGGATATTTTCGGCTACCAGCGCGCGAAAATCGGGGTGCTCTTTTTGAAATCCCTGATTTCTGACCATTTCTTCGGTAACGTGGAAACGGTCTATGCAACGTTCAAAAACAGCCAGCTCGCGCATGAGTTGCCAAAGTTGGTACGTATCGCGTTCAGTGGCATATCGGATGATGTAAGGTAAATGTTCAGCCATAGCTTTGTGGTCAGCATCTGCGCAAAATACGCAAGCTTTGGAAGATGACAACTTAAATTCTGTTATTTTTGGCTGTTGTTACCCTGCTTATGGAATTTTTTCATACCGATTGTCTTGTGTGTCGAAGCCCGCGCCTGAAGCGTTTGGAGCACTATTATGCCAAAGATTATTTGGTGCAGTGTCAAAATTGCGGCTTCGTTTTTGCCGAAAAAATTCCTTCGCCGCAGGAGTTGGAGGCCTATTACGAAGGCTACGGGCGCAATGACTACCTCTCGCCGCTGACGGTAAAGCGCTATGAGGAACTGCTGCAAAGTTGGGAGCCGTACAGGCAAACCAATCGGATATTAGACGTAGGTTGCGGTATCGGTTATTTTCTGGAAACAGCCCAAACAAAAGGATGGGAGGTTTACGGTACCGAATACACCGACCGCGCAGTAGAAATATGCGCTGCCAAAGGCATTTCTATGCAAAAAGGCGAGCTGAACCCCGATTTATATGCCTCCGAATCGTTTGACATCATCACTTCTTTTGAGGTCATTGAGCATATCAATAATCCGCGAGAGGAGGTGGAAAAATTCTATCGCCTGCTGCGCAGGGGTGGCATGGTTTACATTACCACACCAAATTTCAATTCTATGCTGCGCTATTACCTGAAAGAGCATTACAACGTGATTGCCTACCCCGAGCACCTGTCGTATTACACACCTGCTACGCTTCAGCGGCTGATGGAAACGATGGGTTTCAGAAAAGTATGGATTAAAACAACAGGCATCAGCCCAATGCGTTTTACCAGCAGCCTGCGCAAACAACAAGAGCAAAAAAGCGCCAATTCGGATACTGTTCCCGAACTATCGCCTGTCTATGTTGCGCCTGAAAGCCCTGATGAGCGACTGCGTCAGTCTTTTGAAAACAATCCGTTTATGAGTGCTGCTAAAAGCGGTATCAACAGCGTTTTGTCGCTGTTGGGCATCGGCGATTCGCTCAAAGGGCTTTTTTTGAAGGGATAGAGCGCTCTTACTGCTCGCTCATCAATGTTCTTACCGCCTTGCCCGGCTGAATCAGTTTGCCTGTATCTTTTGCATCGGTAACGTCGGCAGCACTTTGTTGTAAAATCCGATAGGCTTCCTCTGCCGTCAGTTCGGGGCGGATGGATTTCATCAGTCCGAGCAAACCTGCCACGTAGGGAGTAGCCATAGAGGTTCCGCTCAACGATTTGTATTCATTTTTCGGAAAGGTGGAGTAAATATTTACGCCCGGTGCTGCAATCGGCATGGAAATATTGCGCACGTGATTGGAAAATTCGGCTTTGCGCAACCGTTCGTCTAAAGCGGCTACCGTAATTACGCCCTTGACATTGGCAGGGGTAAAGTTAGCAGCGTCTTCATCGGCATTGCCTGCGGCGGCTACCACAATGGCACCTGCCTGATGTGCGTATCGGACGGCTTCGGTGTAAGCGCGTTGCTCGCTGTCAAACGAAGGACTGCCCAGCGAAAGTGAAATCACATCTGCGCCGTTGTCGGCAGCTTCTATGATGCCTTTGATGATGTCCTGCTGTGTACCGCCGCCGAAACTGTTCAGTACGCGAATAGAAGTTACGCGCACAAAATTGTTGTCAGGAGCAAAAGAGGCAATGCCTTTTCCGTTGTTGCTAATGGCTGCCGCAATGCCTGCACAGTGTGTGCCATGTCCGACGGGGTCGGTGTCGTAGCTGCGGTCGGTAGAATGGAAATTGCCTTGCAGGTCTTCATGTGCGCCGTCCACACCCGTATCCAAAATTGCGATGCGGGCAACTTTTTGTGGACGAATATCTTTCAGCAGGTCAAATAACTCTTGCATTTGCATGGCACCGAAGCCCCAGAGTTGCGCCACACCCGGGTCGTTCAGCCCGAAAGACGGCTGTTTGCTGCGGGCAGGCGAGGCAGCAGGCAATTCAATTTTCATCACTTCGTTGGCTTCAAAGCCGTCTATCAGCCCCGCAGATTGGAATGCTTGCGCAATGTTTTGCCATTCGTTCAAACGCTCATCGGGAATATCAACCACATAAAATTCGTCTAAGGAAGTGTCGTCGGGGCGTGCCATATTGGGGAAGGCGGGGCGGCAAACAACGCCCAAGGCTTTGGCTTTGGCAAACAGTTGCGAAGGTGTAAACTTCGTATTCAGGTCAATCAGCAGTTCGGCGTTGCCTGCCAGCGTAAGAGGCGGCGCAGACTGCATGATGCTTGTTTGTTGTGTAAACGGATTGTTTCTTTTGAGCCAATCCAAGCCGTCGGCAGCCATGTCAAAAAAGAAAAATTTGACAGCCAGCAAAATTGCCGCGACAATACTGAACCAGAGTTTAGAACCCGTAACGTAGCGATTGAATAGTAGCAGGATGCTGACGAAAATGGCAACGTCCATTGGAAACATCAAAAACAACTTGACAATCAGTGCAGTATCTTCAAAGTACAAACCCAGAATGTATAAAATCAGCGAAACCCGGAAGCTTTTTCCAAAAAAATCGGCGGAAACAAGGCTTTTTGTTTTCAGAAAAAGCCAAACAACGGCAGAAGCCAGCAGTGCGATAAATCCGATGGTGTAAAGCATGATTGACGATGCGTGAATAGTTAGCCTAAGATACTGAAATCGGTAATGTGAATGGGTTTGCCCCACATGAAAATAGAAACAGTTTCCTGTGCGGGATGTGCTTCAACACGCACCTGTAAGCCGTCGTGTTGCAGTTCGGCGGGGGGATTGACCATGCGCCACTTTTGCCCCTGTGCATCTATAATGCCCCAGCACCCGACGGCAATATTCTGATAAGTAGTTTTTCCTGTGATTTGCATGACAATGAAGTTGTTAGTTGGTAAACGTTTTTTTACGGCAAATAGTTGAGCTTATATGCAAAACCCGACGATTCTTAACGAGCCGTCGGTTTATTCTTACCATTCACATAATTACCGGCACTCGTAAGTGATTTCCTGTGTGGCGGTAGAACTGATACCTGCCGTTGTGGAAGTTGTTACGGTGCGGATAATCAGATTGCGACTGTCCAATGTATTGGTGAGGTCTGAAACGATTACGCCTGCTGCGTTCCGTGCGATAATGCGTGTAGGCTGGCAGTTGGTGTAGGTCGTAGTAACGGTAGCATTCAAAGTGCCTGCACCGCTGCCTTCAAACTGCCTTTCGGTTTGCGGCTGCCCTTGTGCGTTGAAGTTTTCATACAGGCTGTAGCCGGTTTGTTCGTTGGCAGCATTAAATGATGTAACACGGATAATTCTGCCTTGTGCATCATACTGGAACGTGGTGGAACCCGTAACTGCGCCATTGGTAGAAGTTACTTCTCGTGTTTTGCGACAATCGTTATACTCCATATCTACAACGGTTGTGGTAGAAGCAAACGGATTCTGAACGGTGGTTGAGCTGCGCGTATCTCGTCCGCGGCTGTCGTATGTTAGGGTGGTGGTAGTGGTTGTGTTGAAACCGCCTGCACCAATGGTCGTAACAAAGCGGGAAAGCAATCGGTTGCCGCTGATGGTGGTGTATTCGTAGGTGAAGGTGCCCGTGCCGCCGCCTGCACCTCTCCGCCCGGACCTCGTGCCGTGAGCATAACCGTGTAAGTGCCCGCAGCAGCATATGTTACCCGCGGATTGTTTTGTGTGCTATTGGGGATGGCAGGGCTGCCAAACGACCAAGTAACGGATGTTGTATTGGTTGTGGTTGCTGTGAAAGCAACTTCTTCACCTTCTTCGGGGCTGGTAGGGCTAAATGTAAATGAAGCCGTAGGTGCCGGAGGCGGATCTTCTTTCTTGCAATTGGAGGCGAGCAGTACGACGGTTGCCACAAGGAGGTACGATAGTTTAGTGAGCTTTTTCATGGTGTTGTGGATAAAAATACGGTAACACAAACACACCTTGGCAGGAAGGCAAAGAAGCGGCTTTCAAAACATCTGCCCTTGTCTTTGGATTTCTAAAAATGCACTGCAATTTACACTTGTTGGCAGCCGAAATGAAATTTCAGCCGTAAAATCAGCTAATTTTACAGGCATTATTTTATTGCCTCATGAAAATTATGTTATTGGGCTACGGCAAAATGGGTAAAACCATCGAAGCCATAGCTGAAAAAAAAGGATATACCATCACCCACCGAATCACGATAGAAAATCGCCACGAGTTGGACAGCTACCGCCCCGGTGATACGGATGTTGCCATTGAATTTACCAATCCCGAATCGGCGGTTGCCAATCTGGAGTTCTGCCTGCACAATCAACTGCCCGTTGTCTGCGGAACAACAGGCTGGTTGGCTCATTTTGAGGAGATGAGCCGACGCTTTCGCGAGGCAAACGGTGCTTTGTTTTATGCCTCTAACTACAGCATCGGAGTCAATATTTTCTTTGAACTCAATCGCCTGCTGGCGCAGTGGATGGTTACGCATCAGGAGTATCAACCCTCCATCACTGAAATTCACCATACAGAAAAAAAGGATGCGCCGAGCGGGACGGCTATTACACTGGCAGAAGGCATTTTAGCCGCTTACAAGCAATTGCAGGGCTGGGGATTGGAGCCGCAAGCAAGCGATAACCAACTGCCGATTACAGCCATTCGCGAGCCGCATGTGCCCGGCACGCACACCATCCGCTACGACTCGCCGATTGATAGCATAGAAATTACACACACGGCTCACAGCCGCGAAGGTTTTGCCCGAGGAGCACTGCAAGCCGCTGAATGGATAGTTGGCAAAAAAGGCATATTCGGAATGAAAGATATGCTTGCTTTTTAGTCATTATCTAACAAAGTTGTAACGCAAGCAGGAGTTGCAACTTTGTTGCGGGATATCTATCTTGCAAAAGTTTACCTCTTTATTTAAATCTATTAGTCATATGATAAATACTATTTCTGGCACATGGGTCGTATGGCTATATCTTGTGTCAGTCTTCTCTACACCTGCTCCTTCCGTAATTTCCAACCAGTGCGAACAGTCCTACCGCCTGCTTTTTAAAGAGGCAGACCGGAATGTTTTTTGGATTGCGGAAAACATTTATGGCGAATGTAATCAGTCTAATCTGATACAGATAGATGTAGAGCTACCCGAGGCTGTCGCCCGAAAAACTACATTAAAAGATTTTGATAAGTGGCTGATATTAGAGCAGCCGCTTAAACAATTGATAGACCATGAAACGCCGTTAGAGATACTGCCTGCCAACGGCACACTTTCTATACCCACATTAGGAGTCAGATTGCGCACTCCTAATCGCAACGAAGCGCTGGAAAATATGTATCGCCAACAGTTCAATTCCCAATGTGCCCGTCATTGGAATCAGGGAATGCTCGAGCACGGCATAGACTTGCCTGTGATTAGCGGCAATGGTACATGCAAGATGCTGTACGCCTCGCCCGATGGATTGTACTTCAACTATAAAATAGACAAAGCCTATTACTTTGCCGACAGCCACCTGCTTATCGTTTTTACTAAAAATAACTCTTTCCGGTGCTACAGCGAAATAGCTACCATGCACGGATTTATGATATTGCGCATAACCACCGCTCAAAATTAGTTCAAACGCGCCGAGAGCCTTACCCAGCAGTCAGGCGGAACGCCGTTGCAGGCAGTAAAATAGTCCGTATAGCTGCACGGAATAGCTCGCGGTTTGCCGAAATTAAGCAGTGCCGATTCCTCATGCGGCAACTCAAGCCACCATTTATCGCTTTGTGCGTGTTTGTAAAACACCAAACTGTAAGCCGTTCCGATGGGCACTACATATTTGATAAACTCAATGCCTGAAAAATCGGGCTGTTTGCTTTCTTTGTCATAGCCTTCAATAAAATACCACAACATGGTTGCCAGCAGCGATGCCATCAGTCCGTAGGGGTCATGTTGCGGTTGATAGCCATATAGCCCGAACGATGAAAGATGCTCGCTTTTGCCCGCATACCATGCTATTTGGCAAGCCTCTTCCGTGGTCAGTCCGAACGGTACCGGCTGGTGTGGCGGGAAGAAAAAAGGCTTTAGTGCGCACACATCAAAACTTACCATATTCGCTGTTCTGATAAGCGGTTCTGCCTCTTTCATATGGTCGCGCATTCTGCCAAGACTCATCAGGTCAAAGCCAAGCCGCTGCCAAAGTTCTAAATGTGCCGTATCATTGATGTATTGCTGATAGCCGAGCAGCCCTGCACCTAATAGGAAATTAGGCTGACAGGTGATGATTTCATTTAAGTGGTCGGGCTTATCGCCGTGAATTTGCAAATCCAGTTTCTGGTCTATTTGCAGCACATACACCAATTGCCCTGCCGATTGGTAGGCCATAAATTGCCCTAAGTCCAACTCATGCGCATGGCCTATGATGCAGGGCGTTATCCGTTTTTGCATCAAAAATTCGCAAACATCCTGCAAACGCAAGCGCGTTTCGATAGCATCAATGCCTGCTTTCAGGCAACCCAAATCGGCTAATCGGTAGGTTTTATTGCTTTGGCGCAGGTTATAAAAAGCCTTGCGAAAGGGGTCATCGGCAGAAGCCTCCCACCCGACAGTAAAAAAAGCAATATCAATAGACTGCCAGTCCGGCAAGGCTTGCAAATCGTTAAAAATAGCCGAACCCATCCCCGAAAAAGGATGTGTAGTATAGGCTGTCATATGCTTATATACGCTTTCGAAGAGTAATGACAAAGTCATATCGGCAAAAGGATTGGGCAGTTGTAGAAGTAAAATTGCGAAATAACTTCGCAAAGTATTGTAAGATAATGGGTTTTGTATAACTTTGCAGCCTAATTTTTAAAACGCGGTGTAAAGTAGTAAACCGTTGCTCCTTGAGGGGGCTAAATACTAAAATCGTATGGCAGTAAAAAAACTGAGACCAGTAACGCCGGGTACTCGTTTTCGCATTGCGCCTACTTTCAGTGAGATTACAAAATCAACGCCTGAAAAGTCGTTGACTGTACCTCTGAAAAAAACAGGCGGACGAAACAATACCGGTAAGATGACCATGCGCTACATTGGCGGAGGTCATAAGCGCAAGTATCGCCTCATTGATTTCAAGCGGGACAAGCACAACGTGCCTGCAATCGTAGAGGCTATTGAGTACGATCCAAACCGTACGGCACGCATCGCTCTTCTGAAATACGAAGACGGTGAAAAACGTTACATCATTGCTCCGGAAGGAATTAAAGTTGGCCAAACCGTTATGTCAGGTGCTAACGTTGCTCCTGAATTGGGCAATGCCCTTCCTCTTGCATCTATTCCGGTAGGTACTATCGTTCACAACATCGAGCTGAAGCCCGGCGCAGGCGGTAACATTGCCCGCAGTGCGGGTTCTTATGCACAGTTGCTCGGACGCGACGGCAAATACGCATCTTTGCGTATGCCTTCAGGCGAAACCCGCTTGATACTGACCACTTGCTTCGCTACCGTAGGTACTGTTTCTAACAGCGACCATATGAACGAAAGCGTAGGCAAAGCAGGTCGTAATCGTTGGAAAGGCATCCGTCCGCGCACCCGTGGTGTGGCGATGAACCCCGTAGATCACCCAATGGGTGGTGGTGAAGGACGTGCTTCAGGCGGTCATCCACGCTCACGCAAGGGCTTGTATGCGAAAGGCAAGAAGACACGCGCGCCTAAGAAGTACTCAAATCGTTTTATTATTAGCAGGAGGAAGAAATAATTATGGGACGTTCGCTTAAGAAAGGGCCATATATAGACCATAACCTGGCCAAAAAAGTGGATGCCATGAATGCATCCAATAAAAAAGCGGTAATCAAAACATGGTCTCGCCGCTCAATGATTTCCCCCGATTTTATCGGACATACTTTTGCCGTACACAATGGCAATAAGTTCATTCCTGTTTACATAACAGATAACATGGTAGGTCATAAACTCGGAGAGTTTGCCCCTTCACGCACCTTCAAAGGACACACAGCCAAAAAAGACAAAGGCAAAAGGTAAGATGGAAGCTATCGCAAAATTGAACAACTGCCCCACCTCGCCGCGCAAGATGCGTATGGTTGCCGATATGATAAGAGGTCAGAAGGTAAGTCGGGCACTCAGTATATTGAAGTATGAAGCACGTTCCGGTGCTGCTAAACTTGAGAAACTCCTGTTGTCAGCTATTGCCAATTGGGAGCAAAAAAATCCTGATAAGAGAATCGAGGATGCCAACCTATACGTGAAGACAATTTTTGTGAACGAAGGCAAAATGTTGAAGCGTCTCCGTCCTGCGCCGCAAGGTCGTGCACACCGTGTTCGCAAACGTTCTAACCATGTTACCATCGTAGTAGATGAAATGCTGGGCATGAACATGGCAGCGCCTTTACAAGAACAAACTCAAACTAACGCTTAAAAGGGGGATTCAAATCAATGGGACAAAAAGTTAATCCTATAGGTCTTAGATTAGGTATCATCAAAGGATGGGACTCTAATTGGTATGGTGGCAAAGATTTCTCTGAAAAGCTGGTTGAAGACGAGCAAATCAGAAAATATCTGAACGCCCGTATCCCCAAAGGCGGTATTTCACGCATTATCATTGAGCGTACATTGAAGCGCCTGACTATTACTATCAACACTGCCCGCCCGGGCGTAGTAATTGGTAAGCAAGGTGCTGAAGTGGACAAAATCAAAGAAGAATTGAAGAAACTAACCAAAAAGGATGTTCAAATCAATATCTTCGAAATTAAGCGCCCTGAAATAGATGCACGCTTGATTGGTCAAACCATTGCACAGCAATTGGAAGCACGTATTTCCTTCCGCCGTGCCATGAAAAAGGCTATTAGCGATGCCATGCGTGTAGGTGCTCAAGGTATCAAAGTGCGTTTGTCAGGCCGTTTGGGCGGTGCTGAAATGGCACGTACCGAAGAGTACAAAGAAGGTCGCGTACCTCTGCATACACTACGAGCCGACATTGATTACGCCGTCACCGAGGCTTTAACCGTTTACGGCAAAATCGGTATTAAAGTATGGGTATTCAAAGGCGAAGTTTACGGTCGTCCCGACTTGTCTCCTATTACCGGTACTTTGGCACGCAATGAAGGCAGCCAAGGCGGCGAAGAGCGCAGCGGCGGTGAGCGTCGTCGTAGCGGTAATGAGCGCGGCGGTCGCGAGCGCGGCCGTGGTGGTAACAACCGCGGTGGCGGAAAACGCAAGTAATATAGGTTTGATTATATTCCGAAAGGGCTGCTCTGAAAAGGGCAGCCTCTTTTATTTGCAACAAACCCCTATTTTTTTGGTTGCTACCGCAAGCCGTAGCCGAACCTTATCCGACAAATAAGTGAATCTGCGTACCTTTGCGCTTCAAACAAAATATGCGTTAAAACGTTTTCCAATAAAAGTCAGCAGATATGGAGTTACACGAGCGATTGGAGGCCGGCATTATTCAAAGCCGTAACGGAAATCATTTAGCAGCTATTGAGCTTTTTGAAGCCATCTTGCAGCAAAAAAGTGATTACGTGCCGGCACTGTATCACATTGGCTACAACCACTTCCTGATGCAGCGTTTCGAGCTTGCCATGCACTACTACGAGCGCGCGCTGACCATAGAACCCGATAACGCACACATTATCAGCGAAAAAGCTGTTTTACTGTTCCATCAGGACGACAAAGAGGCATCGCTTGCCGCAATGAACCGTGCACAGGAGTTAGAACCCGAAAACCCCTACCGATATGCCAGTCGTGCATTCATCAAAGATGCTATGGGCGATATCAAAGGCGCAATTGCCGACTATCAGCGGGCACTTGAATTAGACCCTGACAACGCGGTTTGTCTCAACAATTTGGGTTTGCTGGAAGAAAAGCTCGGCTACAAGGAAGCAGCCCAAAAGAAATTTATCCGTGCTGATGAACTTGCCAAGAAATTAGGTTATTCTTTTAAAAACACCCCGCCCAAACCTGCCGAAAGTGCCGATAAGTTTTCCAATCAGCAGGCAGACGTTACCCAACCCGGGCGTTCGTCTCAACCCGAAAAGCCACAGCCGATAATGCCTGCCCAAATAAGCAATCGGCAGCCCTCTGTTGGCCAAATGATGTGGCGCATTATTACAGACAGCAGCCTCCGCAGTGAGTTCTGGGAATTTATTAAGCAAAAATTGGGCTTGACAAAAAAACAACAATAATTAACCCCAAAAACATAATTTTCCGTTCATTTTATTACATTTAACAAAAGCAAATCCCTGCCCATGCATGAATGGTATCAAAGCAATTGCGCCGATTTCTTGTTGAAAAAAGTTAAGCCATTGCTTTACGGTAAGTACCCAACCTGTTCATGCGAACAACCTAACCATTGTTTACGATGAATTCGGGTTATCGCTGTCGCCTGATTGGTCTTCTGGAAGTATTTCGTTGATTTATGCCGTCGTTCAGTCTTTGGCGGAGTTGATTAGGCTTGCTTTCCCTCAAAAAGCATGGTTATCAGGCTGCTTACAACTATCATAACGAAAATCACGACTTTCGGCAGGATATAACCCTTGCCTACCATATTTCACAGGGTATGCTGATTAACAGTGAGATATTGGATGGCATGGAAGATGATGCCGAAACCATTACCGAACATGCTTGGTGCTACTATCACAATTTAGGTATTGCCTACTTCTACGGGCATCCGATGTGGCACATCAGCTATGAGCGGCAGAAAAATTACCTTGAAAAAGCTCTGCAACTTGCCCCTGATAAAATATGGCAGGCCTACACCACTTTACACTACGCACAGTTGCTGCTGCAACAGCAGGAAACAGATGCAGCCTTGCAGATTTTACAGGCGACCCTTTTAGCAAGCAACTTGGCGAAGCGACAGATAAAGCCGTTAAAATGCTGCTTATGAACGTGTTGATTCCAAAAATTGACCGAAAACCCGAGTTTCGCGATATTTTCACTGCCGAGGAATTGCTCCACGAGCTGTTGGCCTATTACGAAGAGCAGCACGAACATATCCAACAGACCTTGCTGCTGATGGATGCTTCGCATTTGGCTGATATTCAAGGGTATAGAATCGAGGCTTACAGGTAGCTGAACCGGGCAATCAGTTTGTTGCAACTCGAGTAACTCTCTCAACTTGTGGCACAGGCAATCATTCAAAAAAACCGGATGATGAATAATTGGGTTGGACTTGTTACCCGAGTTGTGAGCTTCAATAAAGTTTTCGTACTTTGTTAACGTTTGTACAGAAAACGCATGACCACTATCAAACTTGCTTTAGACTGGTTTACTAACAGCCTGCACATAGGCATTGTAGTTGCACAGGCAAAAAATTGGTTTGCCAAAGCATCCATCGAGCTTTTATCGGTAAGCCCGGAATCGGATAGTTATGCTACCGATACGCTGCAAAAACTCATCAACGGGAGTGTGGATATTGCGATTTGTCCGCCCGAGTTGCTGATAGAGGCCTATCAGAAAAATAACCGCGACTATGTAGCAGTGGCAGCGCTACTGCAACCGCAAGCTACCGGTTTTGCCGTGCGGGCTGCATTGGCAGGGGAGATGCCGCGCTATGCTGCTCTCCAATTGCCGTATGAGGCATTAATTGTTCAACATATGGCCAGATATGCCAGACTATCTGCTCTACAAACGATTGTTGTTAATAAATTGGATACATGGGAGGCTTTTAAGAACAAAGAAGTCGAGCTTTGTTGGGGCTTTTATCCTTGGGAAGGCACCGAGATGGAAACGAACGGTATTGCAGGGCGATGGATACCGTTGCATGAAGCCGACATTCCTTATCCGAATTGTCCGCTGCTGGTGTGTAATAAAAGTTGGGCGCAACAAAACAGCCGCTTGCTGAAAATATTACTGCATGTAATTAGCGCCGGTTTTTATTTTGCGCACGACCACATCCGCGAAGCCATTGGCATATTAGCGAAGCATATACCGACCAACGAGCATTTTCATGAAAAAATGCTTTTTAAAGCAATTGTTGCTACCAATCAGTTCAGTTTAGATATGTTTGAACGCTGGGGCACTATACAGATTCCACTTTTTCGGCAATATCTTAACTGGCTGGGTGAAAATGGTGCGCTGCATTTTCAAATCAATGCAGAAGAAATGCTGACCAATGAGTTTTTGGAGTAAATATCTGTTGTACAGAATTGCAAGTAGTTTACAAAATACTTTATATAAATTATTGAAAAACAAGTATTTAAATTTTGTAAGTTGCTAACACCTGTCAGATTTGCGTATATTTGCCATGTAAAGCTGATGAGTGTATTACATCAGCATACGGATTGTGGCAGCTAACGCGGTTTGAATTCCACATTCTGCATCTAAATTCCGAAATTCTACGCCGAGCCATGTTTTCAGCCGATGCACAAAATCAGTTTTTTGAATCCGTACTTTTTGAAGCAACGGGTTGGGAGCATCAAATAGAAGATATGCAATTTTTGCATGGCGGCTGTATCAACAATGCCGTGCGGCTGCAAACCAATCGAGATAAGTATTTTTTGAAGTTTAATGAGTCGGCGGCGGCCTACGAAATGTTTGATGCAGAAGCAAGGGGGCTGCAACTTTTGGCGGCCACCGAGTCGCTTAGTACGCCGCGAGTCATACATGTTGGCAAGCAACAAGGGCGTTCGTATTTGTTGTTAGAGTTTTTTGAGCCAACTATTCCGCAACGCAACTACTGGGAGCAATTAGGGCATGGACTGGCTAACTTGCATCGCCATCGGCAGCAGCAATTCGGGCTTGGTTTCAACAATTATATCGGCAGTTTGCCGCAAAGCAATGAATGGATGAGCGATGGCATCGAATTTTTTATAGAGAAGCGGCTGCGTATTCAGGCAGGGCTGGCCTACTACAATAATTTGATAGACAGTGCCTTATTAAGTCAATTAGATAGGTTTTACCAAAAATTACCCGATTTGATACCTAATACTTCGGCATCATTGCTGCACGGCGACTTGTGGGGCGGAAATATTATCACAGGCCATAAAGGTGAACCCTGTCTGATAGACCCTGCCGTATATTTTGGTTTTAGAGAGGCAGAAATTGCCTACACACAGCTTTTTGGCGGATTCGAGCAACGTTTTTATGATGCCTACCGCGAGGTAATGCCCTTAGGCGACAATTTTCGCGAGCGAGTGCCCATTTACAATCTGTATCCTTTGTTGGTTCATCTCAATCTGTTTGGAGAGAGCTATCTGAGCAGCATCGAGCAAACGCTCCGACGTTTTTTGTAGCAATCTACTCAAATAATAAATTTTCATTTTTATGGGACAACAGCTACAAAGATTCTATCGTGAGGCTACCGAATTGGGTGGCATTCCTGCACGAACTAAACTTTCCATCATAACCAAAATTTCATCCATTGAAGCAAGCATATTAGAAGATAAGCCCGAATTGGTGAACTCTTTTGCAAAAGCAATGGAGCATATCCGCAAAGAGTTTGGCAAAGCACCGGAAAGTAGCCTAAGCAACAACCCGCTGCAAAAAAGTTCCTCAAGCACGGCACAAGCAGACAACAGAAAAAATCTGAACTTACTTAACGATTTTTTTGCTCAGCGCGAATTGTACATTCGCAATGCAGATTTGCTGTTTTATCGTGTAACCGAGCTATTATCGCAAATGATTCAGGTTGAGCGTGTAAGCATATGGCTGTATAATGCAGACCATTCAGCTATTGTTTGCCGCGATTTGTTCACCAAATCTGATGCGCAGCATACGGCCGGGGCAATGCTGGAAGCTAAAATGTTTCCGCGTTATTTTGCCACTATCCGCACAGAGCGATGCCTGGCAGCCAATAACGCACACATACACCCGGGAACAAGCGAATTTAGTGAGCCCTATTTGAAGCCTTTGGGCATAAATTCTATGCTGGATGTCCCTATTTGGGTTAAAGGTGAAATGGTGGGGGTGCTGTGCCATGAGCACGTTGGCATGCCCCGTAATTGGACAGCCGAAGAGGAGCAATTGGCCTATTTGATGGCTAATATTTTGGCTACTTTTATGGAGTTCAATCAAATGTCATGAATTTTAGCAACAGAATTACAGAACTGCTGAATATCCGATATCCCATCATTCAGGCAGGTATGGTATGGTGCAGCGGTTGGCGGCTGGCGGCTGCCGTATCGGGTGCCGGAGGTTTGGGCATCATTGGTGCCGGCTCTATGTATCCTGATGTGCTGCGCGAGCACATCCGCAAATGCCGCGCGGCCTTACCGCTCCAAACGACTTTCGCCGTTAATGTCCCCATGCTCTACCCCGATATTGATAAGCATATGGCTATCATTATGGAGGAGCAAGTACCTGTTGTATTCACTTCGGCGGGCAACCCTGCTACTTGGACGGGTACGTTGAAAGCTGCCGGCATTCGCGTGGTACACGTAGTTAGCAGTGTCAAATTTGCCCAAAAGGCCGAACAGGCGGGGGTAGATGCAGTAGTGGCAGAAGGCTTTGAGGCTGGCGGGCACAATGGTCGTGAGGAAACCACTACTTTTTGCCTGATTCCGATGGTACGGCAGGCCATACAAATTCCTTTGATTGCCGCCGGCGGCATTACCAATGGTGCGGGTATGTTGGCTGCCTTTGCGCTGGGGGCAGAAGGCGTGCAAATGGGCACTCGTTTTGCTGCTTCGGAGGAATCCTCTGCTCATCCTGCATTTAAAGCAAGAGTTATCGGAGTAAAGGAGGGTGAAACAGAGTTGGTTCTCAAACAGTTAGCCCCTGTGCGATTGATTAAAAATGAATTTTACCAACAAGTTAAACGGGCGGAACTGCGCGGTGCTACGGCCGAAGAACTGCGCACGCTGTTGGGCAGGGGGCGCGCCAAAAAAGGCATATTTGAAGGCGATATGACCGAAGGGGAGTTGGAAATTGGGCAAATTGCTGCACTGATAGACAGCATTAAGCCTGCCGCACAGATAGTAGATGAAATTTGGCAGGAATTCATACAGGAACTTAATCGATTGCGACAACTGCCTGTTTAAACTAAAAAAAGTCATTCCCAAAAACGGAATGACTTTTTAGTTAGTTATACAGCCTATTATCCGCCGAAGTCATCAAATGCTACGTTTTCAGGTGGAATGCCGAAATCATCGCACATTTTGAGCACAGCAGCGTTCATCATAGGCGGGCCACAGAAATAGAATTCAATTTCTTCGGGCTCGGGGTGCTTAGAAAGATAGTTGTCAATAAACACCTGATGAATGAACCCTACAAAGCCGTCACCTTCACCGTCAATACCATTTTTCACTTGCCAGTTGTCCTCAGGCAGCGGTTCGGAAAGAGCAATGTAGTATTTAAAATTAGGGAATTCTTGCTCAATCTTACGGAAGTGTTCGGTGTAGAACAGTTCGCGCTTAGAACGACCGCCATACCAGAACGATACTTTACGGTCGGTTTTCATGGTATGGAACAGGTGGAAGATATGAGAACGCAGAGGAGCCATGCCTGCACCGCCGCCTATATAAACCATTTCACGTTTGGTCGGCTTGATAAAGAACTCACCATAAGGACCTGAAATAGTTACCTTATCTCCCGGTTTGCGGGTAAATATGTAGGAAGAACATACGCCCGGATTAACATCCATCCATTTGTTGTTTACACGGTCCCATGGGGGAGTTGCAATACGGATGTTCAACATAATGATGTTACCTTCGGCCGGGTGGTTAGCCATAGAGTAGGCTCGGAACACAGGCTCAGGGTTTTTCATCTTCAAATCCCACAGTTTGAACTTATCCCACTCAGGGCGGAACTTATCGGGGCCGGCAGGGTCATCAGGATGTGGGCGAATATCAATATCTTTGAAATCTACCTCGATGGCAGGCACGTCCACTTGGATATAACCGCCAGATTGAAAATTAAGAGTTTCGCCTTCGGGGAGTTTCACTACAAACTCTTTGATGAAGGAGGCCACGTTGTAATTGGAAACTACTTCACATTCCCATTTTTTGATGCCGAAGATTTCTTCGTGCACATGGATGTGCATGTCTTGCTTTACCTTTACCTGACAGGCTAAGCGAACTTTTTGTTTCTGTTCGGTGCGACTCAGGTGGCCTACTTCGGTTGGCAACACATCGCCGCCACCGTCTTCTACGACGCACTTACACATAGCGCAGGTGCCGCCGCCGCCACAGGCAGAAGGTAAAAAGATTTTCTGGTTAGACAGGGTTGCCAATAGGGAAGAACCTGCCGGAACAATGAGCGGATTGGCCTCATCGCCATTAATTACGATTTTTACATTGCCTGATTGTACCAATTTTGCTTGTGCAAAAAGCAGCAACAATACCAGCAGGATGATAAGCACCGTAAATGCAACGATAGATGCTATTACTACTGTTGTCATTGAAAGTGATTCGTTTAAAATTAGGTTACAAATATAAGCACTATCACAAATTTCTAAATTTCTAACCGATTATTTAAGGGCATGGTTTTGCTAAATCGGAAATAATTCGGGGTTGGGGTTAGCCGATTTCGGCAATAACTGTTTTGCCTGCGGTGGTTTTTTGATTAAGTTCTACGGTAATTTTTGCATCCAAAGGCAAAAAAATATCCACACGCGAGCCAAATTTGATAAAGCCGAATTCTGAACCTTGCACTACGCGTTGGCCTTCCTCTATGTACCAGCAAATGCGGCGGGCAAGTGCGCCGGCAATCTGACGGAAGAGAACTTCCGTGCCTTTATCGTTTTGTACAACTATGGTAGTGCGTTCGTTGTCGGTGCTTGCTTTGGGATGCCATGCCACCAGATATAGCCCCGGATGGTAGCGGAAATATTTCACCACACCTGAAATCGGATTGCGGTTTACGTGTACGTTAAAAGGCGACATGAATATGGAAATCTGTTTGCGTTTGTCTTTAAAGTATTCATTTTCAAAGGTTTCCTCAATTACAACTACTTTGCCGTCGGCAGGGGCAACTACTTTGCCTGCCTGCACCTGTATTTCTAAATGCGGGTTGCGGAAAAACTGCAGCACAATCAAAAAAAGTAAAAGACTAATAAGCAACACAATATTGTGTACCAATTCTTGTGCAGGTAAGAAATAATGTAATGTGACGTTCAGAACGGTCAGTACAACTAACGTCAGCAACAAAGTAGAGTATCCTTCGCGGTGGATGGTCATGGATTTAACAGGTTCGTTTTAAAATGCTTCTTTTGGTTTGTCTTCGTCTGTGATGGCACGCCAGAGCAAATCTTTTAACTCTTGCAAACCTTGCTGTGCCACTGAGGAAATAAAAACGGCAGGAATTCCCTCGGGTAGTTCTTTGATTATGGCCTCTTTCAGTTCTTGGTCAATCATATCGGCTTTAGTAACGGCAAGCAGGCGTTTTTTTTCCAGCAGTTCGGGGTTATGCTTGCGCAGTTCGTTCAGCAGGATGTCGTATTCCTTGCGGATGTCTTTGCTGTCCACAGGTATCATAAAAAGCAATACCGAATTGCGCTCGATGTGCCGCAGGAATCGCAGCCCGAGGCCTTTGCCTTCGGCAGCACCTTCTATAATGCCCGGAATATCTGCCACTATGAAAGAGCGGTCGTCGCGATAGTGCACCACTCCCAAATTGGGCGTAATGGTGGTAAATGGATAGTTGGCTATTTCGGGTTTGGCGGCAGAGATGACAGATAGTAAGGTGGACTTGCCTGCATTGGGGAAACCTACCAGCCCGACATCGGCCAATACTTTGAGTTCCAGAATAATCCACGCTTCTTCAAAAGGCTCGCCCGGTTGCGCATAGCGCGGTGTCTGATTAGTGGGGGTGGCAAAGTGCTGATTGCCTAACCCGCCGCGTCCGCCTTTGAGCAAGATAATCTCCTGACCGTCTTCCATGATTTCCGCCATTTTCTCTCCGGTTTCGGCATGGCGCGCAACCGTTCCTATGGGGACTTCAATCATCAGGTCTTTGCCTTGTTTGCCAGTGCAGTTTTGCCCTGTACCGGGTGCGCCGTTTTGGGCTTTGAGGTGTTTGGTGTATTTCAGGTGCAGCAGCGTCCAGAGTTGCGCATTGCCACGCAGGATGATATGTCCGCCGCGTCCGCCGTCTCCGCCGTCGGGGCCTCCTTTGGGGGCATATTTCTCGCGGCGAAAGTGTACGGAGCCGGGGCCTCCTGCGCCTGAGCGGCAGTAGATTTTGACGTAGTCTATGAAATTAGGTGATGACATTCTCTCTTAAATGGGGCGCAAGTTACTCATTTATGCCTAATTTCGCGGCAGAAAATCATTACCTACTGAAAATCAACAACTATTCACCATATTTAATCATGACCACAAAAGGGCCGATTTCACAATTTATCGAAAAAAACTACCGCCATTTTAACGCTGCTGCATTAGTAGATGCTGCCAAAGGCTACGAGGCGCATCTGGAAAAAGGCGGCTTGATGTTTATGACGTTGGCGGGGGCAATGTCCACAGCCGAATTGGGCATTTCTTTGGCCGAGATGATTCGTCAGGGCAAGGTACATGCCATTACCTGTACCGGTGCCAACTTAGAGGAAGACGTATTTAATCTCGTGGCTCACGATTTCTACAAACGAATCCCGCGCTACCGCGACCTGACGCCGGCAGAAGAATGGGATTTGATGGAGAACGGCTTCAACCGCGTTACCGATACCTGCATCCCCGAAGGAGAAGCCATTCGCCGCATCGAGAAGCATATTTTTGAACTTTGGAAAGCCGCTGACGACAAAGGAGAGCGTTATCTGCCGCATGAGTTTTTCTATCAACTGCTGAAAAGCGGGGTTTTGGAGCAGTATTATCAAATTCCACTCAAAGATTCATGGCTGCTGGCTGCCTGCGAGCGCAACCTGCCTATTTTCGTTCCGGGATGGGAAGACTCTACACTGGGTAACATCTTCGCTTCATACTGTATCACAGGTGAGCTGAAGCCTTCTACCATGAAAAGCGGTATTGAGTATATGACCAGCCTTGCGCAATGGTACATTGACAACCACAAAACAGGTAGTGGCATTGGTTTCTTTCAGATTGGCGGCGGCATTGCAGGCGATTTCCCCATCTGTGTCGTGCCTATGTTGAAGCAAGATTTGGAAATGGATGAAATCAGCTTCTGGGCGTATTTCTGCCAAATTTCTGACTCTACTACCAGCTACGGCTCATACAGTGGTGCTGTTCCCAATGAAAAAATTTCATGGGGTAAGTTGCATGTCAATTCGCCTTCCTATGTGATTGAGTCGGATGCAACCATTGTTGCGCCCTTGATTTTTGCTTACGTGTTAGGTCAATAAATCCCAATAATAAAAACACATGCAATGAGGCTGCTTCTCGCAAGGAGGCAGCCTCAAATTTTTTGTATGCAATTAAATATCAATATGTTTAGTTTTAAGCGTTTTTTCTTTGAAATAGTATAATTTTTCAATTAAAAGCCCTTTTTAAAGGCTTAATATGAATTTTTGATGTATTTTAACAGAAAAATTCCTTAAAAATTTGACCTGTATTTTAAAAATTGTAATTTTAGGTACTACCAAAATTCAAAGTGTTTATGATGAAAAAGTGGACTCTTCCGTTTGCCCTACTGGTGTTAGTTTCTTTGTGGGGATTGATGCCGACAGTAACGCCCGCACCTAATCCCGAACAGCCGATTAATACAGGCGATACGGCTTGGATGTTGGCTGCCGCAGGTTTAGTACTGCTCATGACCCCCGGCTTGGCATTTTTTTACGGCGGCATGGTGCGTTTCAAAAATGTGGTTTCTACCATGTTGCAGAGTTTTATTGCATTGGGCGTAATAAGCGTATTGTGGGTAGTGGTAGGTTTCAGCCTTGCCTTTGGTGATTCTTTTGGTGGCATTTTGGGCAACCCAACTACTTTCATGATGTTCAATAACGTGGGGTTGGCAACGCACCCCGACCTTTCGCCCACCATTCCGTTTGCACTTTTTGCTTTGTTTCAACTCAAATTTGCAATTATTACTCCTGCCCTGATTACGGGCGGTTTTGCAGAGCGCATACGTTTTTCATCGTTTATTTTGTTCATTGCCTTATTCTGCCTATTGATTTATGCACCGCTGGCGCACTGGACTTGGCATCCCGAAGGTTTCCTGCGCAAGTGGGGCGTGCTTGACTTTGCAGGCGGTACTGTTGTGCATATTTCTGCCGGTTTTGCTGCCCTTGCGGGTGCAATGGTGCTTGGCCGCCGCAAAGACCATGGCAAAGAGCACGCTCCTTATAATATACCCTTCATCCTGCTTGGCACGGGGCTGCTGTGGTTTGGCTGGTTTGGCTTCAATGCCGGCTCGGCGCTGGGTGCTAACGAATTGGCGGCTTCTGCTTTTATGAATACCAATACAGCTTCAGCAGCTGCTATGCTGGCATGGGTCTTTTTTGATGGCATGACGGGCAAAAAGCCTTCCGCATTGGGAGCTTGCATCGGTGCAGTAGTCGGTTTGGTAGCCATTACACCTGCTGCGGGCTTCGTTACGGTAGGACAAAGCCTTTTCATTGGCACAATAGCCGCTGTTATTAGCAACTTGGCGGTGCGTGTCAAAACCCGTTCTTCGTTAGATGACACGCTGGACGTATTCCCCTGCCACGGTCTGGGAGGCGTTGTCGGTATGATTGCCACAGGTATTTTTGCCAAAGATGCGGGCTTGTTCTACGGTCAGACGCAGACTTTTATGTACCACCTGCTCGGCTTGGTAATTGTCTCGGTATTTACTTTTGGAGGTTCGTGGTTGTTATATAAATTCACTGCCTTGCTCATCCCTATTCGGGTGCGTCCTGAATTTGAAACCGAAGGATTAGATGTTTCGCAGCATAGCGAAAAAGCCAATGACGTGGAAAATATTTTCCGCAGCGTTACACATAAGAACGGTAAAGCTGCCGCTAAGGAGTATTACGAAGAAGAATTGCTTTAAATGCCAAGTCGTTGAGTAAATCTAAGCGTATTTGCAAGCATGCTGATTTTTAATCCAAACTATCGGTTGGCTTACTTGATTTCTTCGTAGTCCACATACTCGCCGTCGGAGAAGTTCCGGCGGCTTTTTTTGGGGACTGCTGTTTGGCGGATGATGATTTCATCCTCAGGCTGAAAGATGCGATTAACACGCCGCACCACCCGAATGATGTTTCCCGAAAAGCGGATGAGAAAATAAAGGAACAAAAACAGCAGCAGTAGTGTTTTTAACATGATGTACGATGGCAATAGATATACAAAATTAGCGAAGCCGTCAGACTTCTCATTTGACTATCTCACATTTGCTCATTAAATACGTATATTTGCCCATCTTTTTTCTCATAAAATTATGTTGCAAAGCATTTTATTATTCCTCGGAAGTATCGGCGGCCCTGAGCTGTTGCTGATTCTGTTTGTCATTCTGCTTTTCTTCGGTGCGAAGAAATTGCCGGAGCTGGCTCGTGGCTTAGGCAGAGGCATCCGCGAGTTCAAAGATGCCACCCGTGAAATCAAAGACGAAATTGAACAGGGCGTAAAGGAACAGCCCAAACAATAAATATTTACGTATTTGTGTTGCGCCTGATAGATTGCCGAAATTTGTTAAGTTTTATTATTACCCCAACCTAAACTTCTTCCAACTTGTATCGCTCTTTTGCCGATATTCGCACTGCATTGTCGCATGGTTCAATTACGGTAGCTTCCTTAGTGCAGCAATACTTAGGTGTTGTTGCCCAAAGAAACGGTGAACTCAATGCTTTTTTGGAAACATACAACGAGGAAGCGCTACAACAGGCATATCAGATTGACCAAAAAATTGCTGCCGGCCGTGCAGGCAGGCTCGCAGGTATGGTCATTGGGCTGAAAGATGTCATTTGCTACCAAAATCACCGTTTACAAGCAGCCAGCCGCATTTTGAATGGTTTTCACTCCCAGTTTTCGGCTACTGTGGTAGAGCGATTGCTGGCCGAAGATGCCATTATATTAGGCAGGCAAAACTGCGATGAGTTCGCAATGGGTTCATCGAGCGAAAACTCGGCATTCGGCGCTGTGCGCAATGCCGCCGATATCAACCGTGTGCCCGGTGGTTCTTCGGGCGGCTCGGCAGTGGCTGTGCAGGCACATATGTGTACCGCTTCATTAGGAACAGATACAGGCGGCTCGGTGCGCCAACCGGCTTCCTTTTGCGGGCTTGTCGGCGTAAAACCTACCTACGGTCGCCTTTCGCGGCATGGTTTGCTAGCTTATGCTTCATCTTTTGACTGCATCGGTACACTTACGCATACGGTTGAAGATGCAGCACTGCTGTTAGAAGTTATGGCCGGCGCCGATAACTTTGACAGCACTGCTTCTACACAACCCGTAACGCCTTACAGCAAGCAGGTACAAGAACAACCCAAGTGCGGCAAAGTTGCCTATATTCGCGAAACGATAGAAAGTGAAGGGGTCAGCTCGGAGGTAAAAGAACATATTCTGCAAGCAGTTGAAATACTGCAAAGCGAGGGATTTACCGTAGAAGCCGTTGATTTCCCGCTGCTGGAATATATTTTGCCTACGTACTACATTCTTACGACAGCTGAGGCAAGCACCAACTTGGCGCGCTACGACGGTGTCCGCTATGGCTATCGCAGTCCCCGTGCAACCGACTTAGAAAGTCTTTACAAACTCACCCGCTCAGAGGCTTTCGGCAAGGAAGTACAGCGCCGTATCTTGCTCGGAACGTTCGTTTTGAGCGCAAGTTATTACGACGCTTATTTTACCAAAGCACAGCGCGTTCGTCGCCTGATTATGGATAAAACCAAGGCGATTCTTGCCGACTATGACTTCATTTTGTCGCCAACCTCGCCTACAACCGCATTCAGAGTAGGGGAATTGAGCGATAATCCGTTGCAAATGTATTTGGCAGATATTTTCTCGGTACAGGCCAACGTGGCGGGCATTCCGGCCATTTCTATCCCTTGCGGCAACGACACAGAGGGGATGTCTATAGGGCTTCAAATAATGGGGAATTTCTTTGAAGAAGCGAAAATGCTTGCTTTTGCTCGCTTTTTAATGGAAAAATGTGCAAATTAGCACCCGCTTAACCCAACGATGCGTATGTCAGATAATTCTCAACCGGCCTCGTTTCTACGCAAGGCATTTCTGATGTTGCTGTTAGCGGCACCTTTTATCAGTTCCCATTCTTTTGCTCAAACATCTGACAGTCAGATTGATAAGGATAGAATGAACCGATTAAAGCGCATGTCCGACTCTCTTTCCATTATTCGGAATTACGATGTGGCAATTGCGCTTTTTCAGGATTTTATGAGTTTGATTTACCCGATGGAATCCAAGAGTGCAGGTGAGGAGAATGATATAGCAGAGGCAATTGCAACCATTGATAAAGATTTGATTTTCAAACCACTGCCTGACGTAGTTCATTACGAAGATGAGGATGTGGTTTACGATTACATACCCCGCCCGACCGAATTGCTGCTAGCCCAGCGTTTTTCCTGTCTCAATTCGCAAATGCCGCTGATGCTGAACGAACGAGTACATGAATTCATAGACTTTTTTACTGTCCGCCGCCGCGATTATACCATGCGGATGCTTGCCAAAAAGAACATTTACTTCCCGATTTTTGAAAAGTATCTGGCAGCATACGGCCTTCCCGATGAGTTGAAATATCTGTCCATCATAGAGTCGGCATTAAATCCTCGTGCTATTTCCCGTGCAGGGGCGGGAGGTTTGTGGCAATTTATGCCCGCAACCGGCCGCATGTACGGGCTGAAACAAAACGCTTTTATAGATGAACGCTTTGACCCCGAAAAAGCAACCGAAGCAGCTTGTAAATACCTGAAATCGCTGTATAACTTTTTCGGCGGCGATTGGGAATTGGTATTGGCAGCCTATAACTGCGGCCCCGGCAATATCCGGAAAGCCATCCGCAGGGCAGGAGGCAAGAGTAATTTTTGGGAGATTTACAACTTTTTGCCCAAAGAAACTCGCGCCTATGTGCCTATTTTCACGGCGGTGGTTTATGCGATGAACTATGCTGAGGAACACAACTTGGTGCAAGACCAGCCCTATTTTGCCATTGACTACGATGTAATCAGCATTAACAATTATGTGCCGCTGCGCCATATTGCGGAAAAGTTGAATGTATGTTTAGAAGATTTAGAGGAACTCAACCCCGAGCTAAAGCGTGGCATTGTACCCGGAACGGCTGCATGGGCTTACCCCCTGCGCATCCCTGCCGACCGGATGGATTACTTTGCCGATAATTACGAAGCGATTGTAAAACCCGGCAAATCTAGTGCGCAGGTGGGTTATGTAGCAGAACTCACCCGTCCGTCGCGTAAAGCAGCCGTTATTATGCACAAGGTGCGCAGTGGCGAATCGTTGAGTACAATTGCCCAAAAGTATGGCATCAGCATTAGCAACTTGAAAAAATGGAATAACCTGAGTTCGGATAATATTCAGGTCGGTAAAAACCTAAAAGTTGCTCTGCCGACAGGCGACGGTGAACACAAACCCGTTGCTGCTACGAGCTCAACTACTGTGATAGCTTCTAACAAGCCGTTACCTGCCGAAAAATCGCAGTTCATAGTTGTCAAAAATACAAGTAAAAAAAATACTGCTTCCCCAAACAGGGGGAACAAAGCAGGCGTGCATATTGTGGATAGCGGCGATACGCTGTGGGGAATTGCCAGGCGTTACAATACGTCGGTAGAGCAACTGAAAAAACTGAATAATATCAAAGACAACAAACTGAGCTTAGGACAGAAAATTGTAGTACGCTAACTATTGCAACTTTCCCTACAATATTAACTAAGCTGTATCAATTTGAAGAACTTTTGCAGGGTTCATTTTGCAAATGGGTATTGAAGCAGTGCATCATTTTTCCTTTGAAGTATAGTTGCATATTGCTGCTGGATAACGGATGAATCACCTTTTTACAGATTTTTTAATCCAAATTTTTGCGAAGCCAAGCCCCCAAATGTTGTTTTATAATGCCCGATAGAGGTGCGGTTTGTAAGCAGTTACAACAGCCTTTGTTTTACTTGTTAATGCCTCATAATTATCATCGCATTTGCCTTTTAATGTATGCAAAAAGACCGAATACCATTGCGGAGGGCGGTTCCCTGAGTCATAAATCATATCGCTGCCGCTGTTATCATCAGCTTTTTCATGGCGTTGGTATTTTTAGTTACCGAAAAGCCACAAAAAAACTGTTAAAAACTAAAAAAATTACACATTTATTACATGAGCTTCCGTCTGACCCAATAGCCGAAAGCAGCAGCAGTGAAGAACATCAGCAGGCCATACAATGCAGGTGGAATGGACATGGCGGAGTCTTGCAAAACATTCAGCGCGATGTAAATGGCAAGTGTGCCGTTATGGATGCCGATTTCCATGCCGATAGCAATGGCCTGACGGCGCTCTACATGCAGCATCAGCGGAACGGTATAGCCTACGAACATACTTAACAGATTGAAAACCAGTACGGGCAATCCGACCTGTTGAATAAAGCTCCCAAGATTGTCCTTTTCTTTCAGCGTAGCGCCGGCAATCACAAGTACCAGCAAAATAGCAGAGGCAATTTTGACGGGTTTGTCCATTTTATTGGCAAATGTAGGGGCAAATCTTCTGATAATCATGCCGATGGAAACGGGTAGCAGAACAATGGCGAATACTTCCGCAATTTTACCAAACTGCATGGGAATGGACTTTTCAGTGCCTAGAAAATACAGCAGCGATAAATTGACAATGAGCGGAAGGGTAAAAAGGCTCAAAAGACTGTTTACGGCTGTGAGTGTGATGTTGAGTGCCACATCACCGTCGGAAAGGTGGCTGTACAGGTTGGCGGTAGCGCCACCGGGCGAGGCGGCTAACAACATCAGACCGACGGCCAGTGCAGGTGCCAGCCCAAATGCAACAGCAATACCCCAACAGACAGCAGGCAGCAGAATCATTTGACAAAACAGCCCGATAAACGCCGCTTTGGGATATTTGACAATGCGTTTAAAGTCTTCAATGGTTAGCGAAAGCCCCAGCCCCAGCATGATGATGCCCAGCGCAATCGGCAGAAATACGGTCAGTAGGTTAGATTGTTGCATAACGACACAGAGTTGATTGTTAGAGCGAAAATTTACTGTTTCTACCCGTCAATTCTGCCTACTTATTGGTGCGAATTTGCCACCACAACCCGAAAAAACCTGCCATCAGGTAGAGCAGAGCGATGCCTACCAGCGTAAACTTGGCGGCAGCCATCCAATAGGCAAGCGGCGGCAACCAAGCAGAGTTGCTGTCGGATAGCAAAGCAATAAGTGCGGCGTTTTCTATGCCGTCAAACAAGGCTGCCGGCCATTGCAGCCATGCAATCCAAAGCCCTGCCTTACTGAAATCGTTGAACAGTACCCACGATTTGGCGATATACACGCATGCGAGCGCAAGCGTCATGGAATAAGCGATGAGGTAGAGAAAATCTAAACCCAGACCAAAAGCAGCACGTATTTTGGCGGAATAGTCCCAAGAGTGCATCATTAGGCGTGCGTTGGCAAAAGTTCCGGCAAGCTCAAACGATAAGATGCCTGCAGGAGCTGCATTGTTGATTAAGGGGGCATTTGCCCAAAACTGTATTGCCGTAAGCAAAAAAGTAACTGCTGCCGCAACAGCCATCCACAACAGGTGTTGTTTGCGTGAAAGCCGAATAAAAGGGTGGTTCATTGACTCACTTGTTTAATGAAAGCCGCCGCTAACTCCTCTGTTGGCTGTTCGCTGCCTGCCAATGTGCGCAATAGCGGCAATTCTATAAAAAACGTTGTACCTACAAGTGCCTGTGTTTCAAACCAAATACGCCCGCCTGCATGTTCAACGCCGCGTTTTGCCAGTGCAAGCCCAATGCCCGAACCGGAAAACTTGGTGCTAAAATTAGGTAAAAAAACTTTGCCGGCGATATTATCGGGGATGCCCACGCCATTGTCTGTTACGGAAATCAGGATGCGTTCGTTTTCTAACCGTTCCAGTTCTACTTGAATATGGGGCTGTTTACCATGCGGAACAGCCTGTATGCCATTGATAATCAGGTTAGTAATAATTTGACCCATCAGTTGCTTATCGCCATTGACAAAAAACTTGCCTGCAGGGACTTGCAAAGTAACGTTGGCATTTTCTTCATTGTGGTGCAGCAGGCAGGTTTGCCGGAGCAATTCGCCTATCTCAAACTCTTCATTTTTGGGAATAGGCATATTGGCAAACGAAGCAAAGGATGTGGCAATATCGCTCAACGTATCTACTTGGCTAAGCAAGGTTTCCAGTGCACGCCCTACTCGAGGGTTTTCGGGGGCAAGCATCCGTTGCAGATGCTGCATGGTTAGCTTCATGGGTGTCAGGGGGTTCTTGATTTCATGAGCGACTTGCCGCGCCATTTCGCGCCATGCCGATTCCTTCTCGCTACGCGAAAGAGCTTCTTTGCTTTCTTCCAATTGCTTCAACATGCGGTTGTAGGCATCTACCAGCAGCCCGATTTCATCGGCCGAGGAGTAGTTCAGCGGTTCGTTGGGTTTGTTTAGGCTTGTGCGGCCAATAGTTTTGGTAATCATTCGCAACGGTTCAGTCAATACGCGCGATGCCAAGTAAGAAATGACTGCCATACCCAAAAAGATGAATGTAAACACATTCATAATGCTGCTCAAAACGCTGATGATGCGCTTTTCGGCATTGTGTTGCGACTCAAAAAACGGAATGCCGATGATGCCCGTAATATCGCCCGAAGCAGCAGAGCGTACCGCCACATACACCGAACTGTAAGGCAAACTTCCGATAACTTCGCTCAAAATGGTGCGTCCTTGTGGGTTCATGTTTAGTTCTGCCAGTGCTTGCGGGTTAATCAAGTCGGTTACAAGGCCGCTTTGGTAGCTAAAAGATTCATTGGAGGCCAGCAAGCGCCCAGAACGGCTATACAGGTTCATGTACACATTGGCCAGTTGTGCAATTTTGCTAACATTATCTTCCAAACGGTCTTTACTCATCGCGCCTTTGTTGTAGGCTTCCATATCGGCAGCAATACCCGCATTGGTACTGATGGTTACGGCCTTTTCTATGTAAGACTCCTGTATCTCGCGGCGGTTCTGGTTGTTCAGCAGGCTGGTAATAATTACGCTCACCACAATGAGCGGAGTAAAAAAAGCAAGGTTCAGGTAAATCTGAATGCGTGCTGTCAGGCTCATTTGGGCGCGAAGCAATTGCCACATGCCTTGCCGCAGGCCGTAAATAATCAGAATTAACAACTTGCCGCCCAGCAAGATGAGAAACAGGAATGAAAAGTTGGCAATAATGTTTTGAGCAGGGTAGATGGACGATGAAACAATCACCTGAACGCCTTCCTTGGGCGAAAGCATTAGGTGGCGGAAGTTATTAATCGTTCTGCTTACCGGAATATTGTCGGGTTGAACGTCGGTAATTGATAAGTCTTTCAGCAAGGCAGGCGTGTAATTGAAGTTGCTGCTGCTGTGGGTCAGTTGTCCGTTGGTAATGATGGCATAACTCATGCCTTTTTCAATGGCATCGGGCAGCAACTCAGCTGTGCGCTGAAAACTCGGATAAGCCCCAAAAGGTGTAATGCGCTTTTGCCGCAGTTCAATCACCATGCGGCCAATGCGCATATCGTTCCTCATCAGGTCGGTAAAACAGACGTACATCGGTATTTCGCCGTTCAACCTATTTATATACAAGATATTGGGATATTCTGTTTTGTATTTTTCGCGGTCAAACGCAAGCAGCAGCGAGTCGTAGGTGGTGGTGTAGTTGTAAGGTTCGCCGTTGCCGTCAAAGAGTAAAACGTTGGTTTCGTAGTTGTCAAAATACTTGTCTATGTGCTGTTTTTTTATTTTTTGTATGATGATATCCTTGCTGGAATAGGATGTCAGCATCCGGTTGATGATGGTTTGGTCTACCTGAATTTTTTTTAACGATTGTTGCAGAAGAAACTCGCCCAGTTTGTCGTTGCCCTCTGCCAGTTGAGCAGCTACCTTGTATTTGTTTTCCATGCGTATTTGCTGCTCGAGCTGATAAATGGCAAATGCTCCCATCATGGCAGTTACGGTAGCACTCAAACACAGGTACAAATAAGAGAAGTAGTTAAAACTTTTCACCTTGCGAGTCAAATTGCTCATGCTGATAATCAGCAGGTAAACCGTACAAAGCAGCAGCGTGTACCACTCTATATCGGCATGGGCGATTTGCAGCAACACCGCCGAAATCAGCCCGCCAATGACAATAGCCGCCGCCATTTGCCGACGGTCGGGTAGCATGGAACTTACCAGCCGCATGGAGATGTGGCTGATGAAGAAAAACACAAAATTGCTGAGCAAAAAAATCAGCAAACTGGTGATTTTCAGTACGTCAAAGCTCGGTTCGAAAGTGATGTCTAACCTGATTTGGGAATTGAAGTACAGATTGCGCAACAGCGAAAAGTGGAAAAAGAAAAAAGCATGTGAAAAAATCGCCAACAAGATGCTGCCTACCCATGCGTAGCGTGTGCGCAAAACCTGCAAATGCTGCCGTTCAATCAGTCGGGGGTAGTACAGGTAGCCGTAACTACAAATCAGAAATACGAACAAGATGTTGATGAACAAATCGCCAAGTGAGCGTGAAATAACCGACGAAGCAAAACTGGAAGAGCTGAACAAGGGCAGCCGGTTAAAGGCTGCGGGGTCGTTGGCCAGCAGCAGTACGAGCCTTGCCCCTATCAAAAATGTAGCCAGCAGTATCAGGCCGTCGGAGTAGCGGGCATCTGCCAGATAGGTATTGATTTGATGTCGCACCAACCATCCGGCCAGCAGCAAACTGCCAATAACAAGCAGCAGAATCAGATTTTCCTCCGATAAACCGCCGCTGAAATGGTAATTATCGGGCAGGATGACCGAAAAAAGATACCGTCCGTCTTCGGCTTTGATGGCAAATCCTTCTTCCGGGTTGAGCGATATGTTTACTTTTTCATCGGGAAAAATATCCGGATTAACACCCGGTTTGAGCAGCGGAGCATTTATTTTGTAGCGAAACTCTAAGGGAATCAGGGCTGCAAAATGTACTCGGTCGCCGTTGTTTTGCCTGACCGATTGTTTGTAGATAATAAATGTGCCGCCTGCATGGCTCATGGTTTGCACGTCAAATTTGCCGTTCAGGTCTTCGCGGTTCAGCCAAAAACGATTGTTTGTCCACAAAAGTAACTGGTTGTTCCGAAATACCAGCACAGGATACTTGCCTTTGAAGTTCAGGTCTTGAAAGCCAAGGGTGTGCCCCTCCTGTTCGGCTTGCTCAAACTGATGGCGGATTTCATCTACCAACAGGCGCGCCTGTGCAAGTTCGCTCGCCAAACGGCTATTAACCGACTGCAATAGAAAGTTGGTACCGGGCAGTGGAAGTGGCAAATAGTGTTCTGCCAGCAGAAAGGCAAGCAATAACATAGCCAATACTATGCCCCATCCCCAGCAGCGGAAAATCAAAAGGGAACGCAGGTATTTTATTCCGGCACTCATTTTTGCTTTTATCATTGCTGAAATTACCGTAATTTTCGCAAAAACCATGCTTGAAGCATCCGGATTGCTGCATGGTAACTATTCACTAACACCTTTACACCCTTATAACAATCTTATGAAAACAATTCGCCGCAAGTTTGTTATTTCTTTCCTGATGTTGGCACCGCTCATGGTTTCCTCTGCGGTCGTTCAGGCACAAAAACGCTCCGATAAGGATTTTACAAAAGCTGAGGAAGCCTTCCAGAGGCAGGATTACCCCCAGTCTATTACATTGTTCGGAAAAGTTATCAGCCGCTATCCTGACCATGTGGCGGCTTACAGGAGGCGTGCGGAGGCTTTTATGGAGTTGAAAGATTATAACAGTGCTGTGGCAGATTATACCAAAGCCATTGAAATAGCCCCCAACGATGCCGATTTGTATGCCGGCAGAGCGGCGGCCTATCGTTTAATGGGTAATTTAGAGGCAGCACTGCAAGATTTGGATGCTGCTCTTTTGCTCGACAAAAAGCAAAACAAAAACGAAAAACTACTAAACTACCGTGCCGAACTGAACGTCCAATTAAAAAATTATCCGCAAGCATTGATAGACTATCAACTGCTAGCCGATTTGCAACCCAACGAAGGACGCTACATACAGTTGCGCCGCGAGATACTCTCCAAAGTCAGCGAAGAAGACCTTGCCGGTATGATAGAACTTGGCATATTGAACATGGCAAGTTCCGGTATGGGAGGTTTGCCAACCCCAACCGCCGATGACCAAAAAACAGCGGAGGTGCGCAAGTTTATTGCTGAAACCAAGTTTGCCACTTTGGAAGACGGCCGCCGCTACTACTACCAACTCTCTGCCCGCAACGATTTTCCCGTTGGAAAGAAAACCGTACTGCTCAGCCTGCTGCGCGAGAAAATCCTGACAGACGTTTACGGCGAGCATCCTTACATGGAGGATATTGAGGCCATGAAGCGCTTGGTAGAAACCGAAAACTGGATAAATCCCGAAGGTAAAAAGCGTTATTTCCAACTCATTAATGACAGCCGCTACTGGTTTACGGGCGGCTTACAGCGCGGCGATACTTACTATTTCTACAAAGTGATGAAAGGCCGCTATTCGACCAAGTACAAAATGCAGATGTTTGCGGTGGTGAACAATGCCTCTAACTTGGTGCTGAACAGCGAAGTGGTAATAGCCGAAGACAGCACCGGCACACGCACCATTGAAATTCCTGTTGCCGAAAACAAAGGTTACATGTGGGTAACTTCCAAAACAGACAAACTCCGCGGTATTACTAATATAACCAACAGCAATTTGGAGTTTGAAGCCATAGGCAATATTGCACGTTTTAACAGCAGCGCAAAAAACATTGTGCCGCCTCAACAGTACGATAAGTTCATCAAACCCAATGGTGCAGAGCTGAACGATGCTATTAAGGCCACGCTGAACTACCTGATTTTGGAATATCCGAAAGTATTTGTGCTGCGCTGAGTGAGCGGTAGAAACGACTGCATACAAGCAGTTGAGCAAGTAATGCAAAAGCGCAAGCGATTTTACGTTTGCAAATATTGATAGTCAAATGTTTAATCCTGACGGGCTGTAAAACCCGTCAGGATTGTTTTTTGTGTGGTCTAAACGCCTACTTCTGTGGCGCTTGTTATAGTTGCTGCGGCTGCTTTCTTCTTTTTGAGCATATTCAGCGGTACAAGGCGCATAAAATCATGCTTGGCATGTTCCCAGTTTTGCAGGATTTTTTCTACAGTTCGGCTGCCTGTATCAATCAGATAGTCCTGCAAAAGTTCATGGAGCTCGGCGAAATCGTCGGGTAGAGGAACTGCCTCTGTCAGGTATTCGCGGTTGATAAAGTCTTTCCTGCGGGGCTTGTAGAGGTAAATTTCTCCGCCGGTCATACCTGAACCCAGATTTTCGTCAAAATCGCCGAGGATGACTACTTTGCCGCGAGTCATGTATTCGCAGGCGTGCAGACCTACACCTTCCACAACGGCATAGGCACCGCTGTTGCGAACGGCAAAACGGTCGCCTGCAATGCCATGAACGTACAGAACTCCGCCTGTGGCTCCGTAAAGCGCACAATTGCCGACGATGACATTCTCTTCGGGGCGAAATTGCACGTGTTTCTGTGGTGTGATAACCAACTTGCCGCCCGACATGGACTTGGCCACCGAGTCGTTGGCTTCTCCATAGAGTTTTACTTCCATGCCATCGGTCATAAATACGCCAAAACCTTGCCCGGCACTGCCTTTAAAGGTGAATTTCAGCGACTTAGTAAACGGATAGAGCGACTTATCGCGGTAGAACATTTGTCGATAGCGGTTTTCTTTGCGGGCAATTTCGCCTGCTACGGTTGCCAAAACCGCGCGGTCGGTTGCATAAATGTCATAACTGAACTCCGCATGTCGGTTTTCGGCAATAGCAGTGCGGGTGTCTTCCACAATCTGTTGATTCAGCGGGCTGACTCCTTCAAAGAACGGGTTCGGTTCGGTCTGATAGCCGGGCATGGGTTGCCCCAGTACAAAGCTCAAATCCAGATTGCGGCGATTAACCAGGTCGCGGGCGGCAGGGTTGATGTCTAACAGGTCGGTTCGTCCGATAATTTCGTTGAGCGAAGTAAAGCCCATGAAAGCCAACTTGCGGCGCACGTCCTCGGCGATGTATTCCAGCATTTTCACCACATGGTCTTTGCTGCCTTTGTATTTGGCTTTGTAAACGGGGTCGTGGGTAGTGATGCCCGCGGGGCAGGTGTTTTTTTCGCAAATACGCGCCATTACGCAGCCTTCGGCTACAAGCAGTAACTTGCCGAAATTGTACTCTTCTGCGCCCATAATGGCAGCCATAACAATGTCTTCGCCGGTGCTCAGGCCGCCGTCGGTGCGGAGGCGCACATGTTGGCGGAGTCCGTTTTGCAGCAGTGCCTGATGTACTTCCACTAAGCCAAACTCCCAAGGTAGCCCTGCGTGTTTCATGGAACTCAACGAAGCGGCACCCGTTCCGCCATCGCCGCCGACTACGTCAATCACATCAGCACCTGCTTTGGCCACACCTACGGCAATCGTTCCGATGTTTGCCCCTGCTACTAACTTTACGTTTACTTTGGCTTCGGGCGAAATTTGTTTTAACTCGTAGATGAGTTGTTTGAGGTCTTCAATGCTGTAAATATCGTGCAGGGGTGGCGGCGAAATCAAATCTACGCCGGGGTTGCTGTAACGTGCGCGGGCAATGTCGGCATTTACTTTGACGCTCATCAATTGGCCGCCCTCGCCGGGTTTAGCGCCCTGTGCCACCTTAATTTGCAATTCGCTGCCCGAAACCAAATACAGTGCCGTTACGCCAAAGCGTGCCGATGCCACTTGTTTGGTGGTGGCGGTAATGCCTTCTGTGAAGTAATATGGATTTTCGCCGCCTTCGCCGCTATTGCTGCGCCCGCCTATTTCCTGCATGGCCAGAATGATGTCGCGCTGCGCCTCGGCACTGATAGCGCCAAAACTCATGGCTCCCGAACCAAAACGGCGAAGAATATTACTGCGCGGCTCTACCTGCTCCACGGGCACGGGCGTTGCCGCTTTTTTCAGTGTAAACAGATGGCGAACGTTTACAGGTGCTTGGCGGATACCCATTTTGAGGTATTCATCGTAGAGTTCCATGTTATTCAGTGCTTTGCCCGTATCGCGCACCAGTTGGTGGATAATTTTTGAGCGGGCGAAGGTCATGGAGTGTTTTTCGCCTTGTGTGCCGATTGTATCTTCCCGATAGAGGAAATTATTGACCAACTGCTGCTTTTCTTCGTATTTGCGGCAAATTTCCAGCTTGGTCAGTACCTCATCAGCAATGCCGCTAATCGTAAGGCCACCAAGTACGCTGTGCACGCGTGGGAAATAGCGCGAAGTAACTTCTTTGTTCAAACCTACGATGCTGAACAACTTGGCACTCTGATAGCTGCGCAATACAGAGATGCCCATTTTGGACATGATTTTCAGCAAGCCTTCTTTCAGAGCTTTGAGTATGTTCTGCTCTTTCTCGTCGGCAGAAAGCTCTACTTTGCCAATTTTATGTGCCGTTTCAAAGCGTGCCAATTGCAGCGCAAGGTATGGGCAAACAGCCACTGCACCAAACCCGATGAGGCAGGCCACGTGATGGGTGGTTTTGATTTCGCCCGAGTCCACCACTATGGAGGCCTCGAGCCGCAATCCGGCATCGGTAAGGGCTATAATTACGGCACGCAGCGCCAACAGGGCAGGAATGGGCGGATTTTCGTAGTCGGCGTTGCGGTCGCTGAGGATAATAACAGAAATTTCGCCACCATTGACCGCATCCACTACGGCTCTGCCCAACTCATCCAACTTGCGTTGCATACCCACCGCACCGTTTTTACGTTTAAAAGTCGTGTCGAATTCAGCAGCCACAGGACGATAAACGCCTTCACGCGAATTTTTCAGTTCTCTTACAAATGCCATTTCACCCAATGAAAGGATGGGACTTTTCAGTTCAAAAGCAGGCGGGGGCGGAATAAGCTCCTTTTGAGCGAAAATATTCGGCTTTTTACCTAAATAATTAACCATGTCGGTTACGTTTTTCTCCCGCAGATAGTCCAACGGAGGGTTTGTAACCTGTGCAAAAGTCTGGTAGAAGTAGTCAAAGAATGAGCGGGGTTCTTCGGAAAAGATATTGAGGCGTGCCGTATCGCCCATAGAGCCGATGGGTTCTTTGCCTGTGCTCATCATCGGAATCAGGATGCGGGCGATGTCTTCTTCAGTGTAGGCAAACAAGTATTTTTTGTCCAGTAGAGGAACTTCTGCCTCTGTGCCGAGATTTTCCATTGGCAGCAGACGTGCATCGTAGTGTGCGCCGATGTTTTCGCGCGAGTCGCTTGGGTCGCAGAAGCTGATACTGCCCGTAATCAGATTCATAGTAACACCCGTTCCGGCATTGAGCGTTCCTTTTTGCAAAATATCGGCTTCGTCCAAATCAAACGAACCGGCTTCGGAAGAGAGGTAAAAATATTTCTCCGTCATCGCCCAACGGCAGGGGCGGAAGCCGTTGCGGTCTAATCGCGCACCTACTTTATTGCCCGTTCCGAAAGTAATCAGGGCGGGGCCGTCCCAGGGCTCCATGGCGCGGCTCCAAAAACGATAAAAATCTTTGTCTGTTTTGGCGGGCGGTATCATAATTGCCAGAATGTCCTCTATATAGCGGATACTGCTGCGGAATGCTAAGGCTTCTACCATTTCGTTCAAACTACCCGAATCACTCACTTTGTAGTGGTTGAGCAGTTCGTCTTTTTTAAGACCAAGTGCTTTTTCCCGTGAAAAAGCCCACGAGCGATTGCCCTGAATCGTATTGATTTCACCGTTGTGGCTGATGAAGCGGAAAGGCTGTGCTTTGTCCCACGTACTGACTGTATTGGTACTGAAACGGCGGTGGAAAATGCCAAAGCGTGTTTTGAATCCGGGATTTTGCAGGTCTAAGTAGAAACGTCCCAAATCTTCGGCGCGAATCAGCCCCTTGTAAACAATGGTATTGGCCGAAAGCGAGGTGAAGAAAAATTCGGGGACTTCCTGTGCATCTTTTTGGCGAATGCGGTTGAATTGCTTTGCTTGATAGAGTAGTTTGTCAAAAGAATAGTCGGTTCGGCAATGTTTGGGTCGGGCAATGATGGCATGGCGCATGTCGGGCATTGAGGCGCGGGCTTGCGGCCCCAACACATCAGGATTGATAGGTACATCGCGATATTCAATCACCTCCAGCCCCATGAGTGAAAACGATTCTTCAAAGGTTTTCAGCGCAACGCGTTGCTTTTCCGCATCGGTGGGCAGAAAAAGCGAGGCTACTGCTACTTCACCCCGTTTATACCCCAGTAAATCAAAGGGAATGTCAGTCATAATGCCGGCACCGTCGCCGGTGATGCGGTCGGCTGCACAGCCTCCGCGATGTTCTTCGCATTTTAAGGCATACAATGCCTGTTGTAGAATCCGGTGGTCATACTCACCCTGTCGGCTGGCAATAAATCCTACGCCACAAGCCGATTTTTCATTTTCCTGAAAAAATTGCCCCATTGTTTATGTAATTTTTAATGCAACTACCAATATAGTAAATAGATTAAAAAACGCGGCTAAGCGGTGAGAAATTTTTAAGGCCGGTGCTTGCGGGTTTTGTAGAATGTTGCACACGCCTCCATTGTGAAGGGTTTGTAAATCCTTCGCTATGGAGGTATATACCCCGTAATTTATGCCTTGTTGCACATAGCTACGGGAAAACTCGAATACAGGCAATTTTATTATCCGCCGCAAATGGTTAATTTGCCATATGCAAAATTTTAATCTCATCTAAAACAACAATGATGCGTAATTGATGAAAACAAAACTCCTATTGTTTTTCTGTTGGCTTTCCGCTACCGCTCAAGCCCAGCGTCCGCAGCAATTGATGCCCGAAAAAACGCGCTTGCTGCTTGTGCTGGATGCTTCGGGCAGTATGCTCTCTAAATGGGATAATGACTTGAGAATCAATATTGCCAAAGATAAAATTGCGGCTTTTGTGGATTCGCTGCGCCGCAATCCGAATGTGGAAATGGCACTGCGAGTTTATGGGCATCAATTTGATTTCAAGCAAAAAAACTGTACGGATTCCAAATTGGAAGTCGGTTTTGCAGCCAATAATCACACCCAAATCAAGGCAGCGCTGACACGGCTCGCACCCAAAGGCACTACGCCAATTGCCTATTCGCTGGAACAGGCGGTTAAAGACTTTCCGCCCGAAGGCAACTACCGCAACGTGATTATCATGATTACCGATGGTATAGAAGCCTGCGGCGGCGACCCTTGCGCCATTTCTTTGGGGCTTCAGAAAAACGGAATTGTACTCAAGCCTTTTATTATCGGGTTGGGGGTCGGAAAGGATTTCACGGCTGCTTTTAACTGTGTCGGTAAGGCGTATGATGCCCGCAGTGCCGAGGATTTCCGCGCCATTCTGGGGGCTATTTCGCGGCAGATTCTGGGGCGCACCACCGTTACGGTGGAGCTCACCGATGCCGCCGACAAACCGATAGAGAAAGATGTAAACATGACCTTTATCAACAACGTTACGGGCAAGGCGATTTATGACCTGATTCACTTTCGCGATGCTCGCGGGCGCACCGATACACTGGTGATTGACCCGGTGATTAACTACGATATTGAAGTAGGCACAATCCCCGTCATCCTGAAAAAAGACGTACAGATTGAAGGCGGCAAACACAACGTTATCCGCATTCGCGCACCACAGGGACTGCTCACTTTCAAAATGCAAACCCCGAAGGAATACGGCAACCTGAAAGCCATTATCCGACAGGCAGGCAAAAGCGAAACACTTTACGTGCAGGAAGTTGGCACTTCGCAGCGTTATTTGGCAGGCAACTACGACGTGGAGGTACTCACCACGCCGCGAACGTTTGTTCGCAATGTTATCGTTCGGCAGGGGCAAACCACCGAAGTCCCCATAGAACAGCCGGGCATTTTAACACTGAACCATTATTACAGCGGCATCGCCTCATTGTATAAACTCAACTCCGACGGGCAAGAGTGGGTAGGAAACTACACGCTGGAAGGCAAAGTTGCCAATATTGCCCTGCAACCCGGCAACTACAAAATCGTTTTTCGGGCAAATGAGGCGAAGGGTGCTGTTTATACAGTTTTTCGACACTTTACCATACAGGGAGGCAAATCGGTGCTAGTAGATATTTTGAAATAGCTATACCTCAGCCGCAGGTTCTACCATTATAACCTGCTCCCTATCCACCACAACCGCGCCCTCAGGCATTCCTTTGGGCTTACGCACGTATTTTTTGGGGGTGTAAATAACGGGACATAGTGTTTCGTATCGCCGTTTGGAATGCCACGCCGCCAGTTGTGCCGCTTTTTCTATTACCTGCGGCGGAAACGGCTTGCCTGCTTTGTATTTAATCACCACGTGGGAGCCGCTTACATCGCGGGCATGCAGCCAAAGGTCTTCTTTGTAGGCATACTTCTGCGTGAGCAAATCGTTACTGCGGGCATTTTTGCCAATCCACACCTCAAATCCGTCAATTTCCATGCGGCGGAAAGGCAGTTCGGGCGCTTCGGCGGTTTTACCTGCCAGCCCTTCGGTTTTCAGGTAGCGGCGCAGGTCTTTGAGTCGCTGCTGTTTGCCGATTTCTTCTATTTGGCGATTGATTTTTTGCAGTTCTTTCTGTTTGGCGGCAACTGCCTCGCGCTGTTTCTCAATTTCAATTTTATGATTTTTGGACTTGCGATAATAGACTTCTGCATTTTTCTGTGCATTGAGCATTTCTTTCAACTTGATTTCTGTATAAGTATTGCGGTAGAAATCAAAGAGTTGGACTGAACTTGCCCGCTGTGGAATCTCATGCAGATTGGCCATGAGGATATTAGCAATTTCTTCGTAGCGGTTTTCCAGTTCTAACTCCATGAGTTTTTCCTCTGCTTGTCGGATGAATCGCTCGATTTTGTGCTTTTGCTTTTCTAATTGGCGGATGGCCTCCGCTTTTTCATGCTCAAAATAATAGAGGCGCGAAAAGGTATAATGATACTCATTGAGTGCTTCTATCAGGTCTGTACCGCAGTAGGTGTTGTTTCTCGAAGGGAAAACCGAAAAAGAAACACGGCTGCCTTCGGCTACCACATAAAACTCAGGGGCTTGCAGGTAAGCCAGTAAGTCCTGCACAGCCTCCCACTGTGCCTCGCGACTTTCGCCCGCTTCTGCAATAAGTGCCACCATTTGGCGGTCAAACGTAGGGAAGGTAGCCTGCAAACCGTTGGCAAAAAATGCCTCGCGGCTCTGGTCAATCGGGCGGTCTAAGGTTTCCAATCGCAACAGGCGGTCTTTTTCCTGCTTGTTATGAAAAAGTTCTTCAGGAAACAGGTTGCCTTCCTCGTCGGGTTCAAACAAAATGAGGTTAGAGCGCTGCCCGTACATCTTGAAGAGTAGTGCGCTCCCGCTGTTGAAGTGGACAGAAAAACAACGCTCGTTCAGGTATTGTCGCACGTTCACTACCTGTGCGCCCAATACGGGACGGAACAACTCAATGCTGTTTTGTCGGGCACGACTTACCTCTTCGGGAAAGCTCAGGTAGCAGGCTTCGGGGTTGAGGTTGGCGCGGATATAAAACTGACGAAGCTCTTCTGCAAAACCCAATATCAGCTCGTCTTTCAATTGGCTGAAACAGGTAAGCAGCGACAAGCCTGTCAGCTTTTCGGCCAACAGGCTTGTGAGCAATCGGAGGATGTAATAGTTGTTGTGCATCAGGCAAGTGTACAAAAAACTATTTTGCGCCGTGCATTTCTTTGATATGGCAGATGAGTTTGCTGCCCAATTCTTCCATGTGTGCAGCCATCACCTCATCGTCGGTGGAGGTGCGAATCATATCCGCCATGCCCAAAATGGTATCTACTACACACCGTTTCATTTCATCTACGGGCATATCTTTTGCCCATAGGTCTATTCGCATGGTTTCTTTGCGGCGATGGTCCCAAATGGAAAGATTAATGGCTTTGGTTTCTTGCAGCCCGCCATTGGGGCTGTCGGTAGCCGACCAGAAAATCTTGTCGGGGATGTTTTGGTCGTCTAATTCTATGGAAAAGCGGATTTCTGCGTGTTTCATAGGGCAGGCTATTTTTTCTTGTTCTTTTTCGCCTCTTCCTGTGCTTTCAGGGCTTCTTCCAAACGCTGCTGAAAACCTGATTTCTTGCGGTTGGGGTCAGAGAACTTTTTGCGGTTTTCTTCCAATTTCGCTCGTATTTTAGACTCATCTACAAAGCTGCGAATGGCCAGTTGCTGCACAATTGTGATGATGTTGGAAACAAAGTAATAGTAGGTTAAACCAGCTGAAAATGAGTTGAGTACGAATACAAAAATCACAGGCATCGCGTAGGAAACAATTTTCATGTTTGGGTCTATGTTGGGCGACAGTTGATTGTTGTAATACGTGTAGGCGATGGTGGAAAGGGTCATCAGGATGGTAAACAAGCTCACGTGGTCGCCGTAGAACGGAATAGAGAACGGCAAGTCCAGAATAGAGTCGTACGAGGACAGGTCATCTGCCCAAAGGAATGTTTTTTGGCGCAATTGAATGGCATTGGGGAAGAAGTTGAACATTGCCAAAAGCACGGGCAACTGCAACAAAACGGGGATACAGCCGCTCAATGGGTTCACGCCAAACTGCGAGTAGAGTTTCATTTGCTCTTGTTGGAAGCGCTGCATGTCGTCGCCGTATTGTGCTTTGAGTTGGTCTAATTCGGGTTTCAGCACGCGCATTTTGGCCATGGACTGATAGGAGCGATAGACCAGCGGAAACAATGCCGACTTAACGATGATTACCAGCAGCAAAATCACGATGCCATAGTTAGACGATACTTTTTCCAGTAATTCAAACAGCGGCATAATGATGTAGCGGTTTACCGTGCTGAAAATTGCCCAACCCAGATGTACGTTTTCTTCGAAGCCGGGGGCCACTTTTTCGGCGATGCGGAAATCGTTGGGCCCAAAGAAGAAGCGGATGTCTTTGCTGTCGTCTTTGAGGTCATCCAGCGGGATGCTTACCTGCATGGAAAGTTGTTTTACTTCTTTGGCGGGCAGTGCCGGCGGATTGCTGCGCACAATCACCTCAGGGAAAGAGGCCTTGGTAATCAGAGCTGTATTAAAGAATTTTTGCTTCAATGATATCCACTGCACAGGCTCAGTTGCACGTTCTTCTTGCGGGTCGGTAGATGTTTCCGATAGTTTTTCTAAGCCGCTTTGGGCTTGGTAGTAGTTTACCGTAGCCGTAACGCGTATCTGCTCAATGTCTTTTTCCTGTTGCTTGAGGCGGTCTGTCCAATTGAAACGCACGTTGCGGTTAGTAACGGCACTGCCTAGCGCATCCAAATTGGCGCGCCAACTCAGCACAAAGCCTTCTTTGGGCAAAACGTAGCGTTGCTCGATATAGCGGGCGCTATCCAACTGTGCGCGAAAAACAATCTGATTTCCGGTATTTTGTGCAACAGTATAATACAACTGGTGTAAATCTACCTCGCCAAAAGCCGTAGAGACCTGTGCAGAGGTGCTGCTACTGAACTGGTCAATCAGAATGAGGGGCGTTTTTTGATAAGTAACGTAATTTTTGAGCAAGACCTCCTTTACTCGGCCGCCTTTGGTACTGAATGTTACTTTCATATCGGCATTTTCCAGCACTACGTCTTGGGCTTCGCCTTTCATTAAAGGAGCTAAAATGCCGTATTTCTGATTGAAAACCGAATCGGGAAGTGTCATAGCTTCCGCTTCTGCATTACTGGGCTTCAGCGTAGCGGGCTGATTGGCAGCCGGTTGAGTTACCTGTTTGCTGTCCGTTGTGGCTAATTGTTGCGGAGTTTGCGGCCCTTCGCCAAAAAAGGTCAGATAAATCAGCAACATGGCCGAAATCAGGACAATGCCGATGGTTGAATTTTTATCCATGATAAATAAATGGGTGTTAATCCGGATTTTGATAACAATTGCATTTAATGATGAAGCCCGTCAAATAAATGCTGCATCGCTTCTTTTACAAAACGAACAAACAGCGGATGTGGACGTGCAACAGTACTTTTCAGTTCGGGGTGGAACTGTACTCCGATGAAATAACGATGATTTTTAAGCTCCACTATCTCCACTAACTGCGACTCAGGGTTAATACCCGAAGGAATCATGCCTGCCTTCTGAAACATTTCTAAATAAGCATTGTTGAACTCATAGCGGTGGCGGTGGCGTTCTTTGATTTTCAGTTCGCCGTAGATGCTGTGGGCAATGCTGCCCTTTTTCAGTTCACAAGTATAAGCACCCAACCGCATGGTGCCGCCCATTTGGGTAATGTTTTTCTGGTCTTCCATCATGGAAATTACCGGATGTGGCGTATTGGGGTTCATTTCCGTAGAAGCTGCTCCTTCCAAATGCAACACGTTGCGGGCAAATTCCACAACGGCGCACTGCATCCCCAAGCAGATGCCAAAGAACGGAATGTTGTTTAAGCGGGCAAATTCCACGGCGTTGATTTTGCCTTCGATGCCGCGCTCTCCAAAACCCGGCGCTACCAGAATAGCGTTGAGGCTGCCCAGAATGGCGGCGGCATCTTCCTTGTTTACAAGGCTTTCGGCTTTAATCCAGTGCAGATTGACTTTACATTCATTGACAGCACCTGCGTGTATAAACGCTTCTGAAATGGATTTATAAGCATCTTTCAGTTCCACATATTTGCCGACCAGCCCGATGTGTACCTCGCTGGTTGGGTTTTTCAGCTTGCCTAAAAAATTTTTCCATGCCTCTATGTCGGGCTTACCTTCTTTGGACAGGCGCAATTTTTCCAATACAATTTCGTCCAGACGCTCCTTGCGCATCAGCAGCGGAACGTCATAGATGGTCTCCGCATCCAGTGCTTCAATCACAGAATCGAGGCTGACGTTACAGAACAGCGCCAGTTTTTTGCGTATTTCCGGCGGAATGGGGTATTCGGAACGGCAGGCGAGAATATCGGGCTGCACGCCGGATTGGAGTAGCATTTTGACTGAATGCTGCGTTGGTTTGGTTTTCAGTTCGCCTGCGGCTTTCAGGTACGGAATCAAGGTGAGGTGGATAACGATGGAGTTATCTGCGCCGAGTTCCCAACGTGCCTGACGCACGGCTTCAATGAAAGGCAGCGACTCAATATCGCCCACACAGCCGCCAATTTCAGTAATGACCACGTCGTATTTGCCCGTTTGGCCGAGCAGGTAGATGTTGCGCTTGATTTCGTCGGTAATGTGCGGAACAACCTGTACGGTTTTACCTAAGTAAGCACCTTTACGTTCTTTGGTGATAACGTTGTTGTAAATTCTGCCCGTAGTGATGTTGTTTGCCTGCGAGGTCGGCACGTCCAAAAAGCGCTCATAATGACCCAAATCAAGGTCAGTTTCTGCGCCGTCTTCGGTTACGTAACATTCGCCGTGCTCATATGGGTTGAGCGTTCCCGGGTCAATGTTGATATAAGGGTCAAACTTTTGGATGGTAACGGAAAGCCCTCTTGCCTGTAAGAGTTTGGCTAATGAGGCAGCGATAATTCCTTTACCCAGCGAGGAAGTTACGCCCCCCGTTACAAATACGTACTTTGCAGCCATGACGAAAAATAAACGCCGCAAAGGTAAGCCATTTGCCATAAAATGCAGCCGTTTTGCAGATTCCCGCATCCATCGGAAAAACTTTCGGCAGGGTTGAGGCAGTAATCCTTATCGGCGGTCGCCTGCCCCTGTGTGCAGATGGTGAATATTTGCCAAATTTATTTAGATAAAATTTCTTTTAAGAAAGAAAAATCTACGCAAGTTTTTATTTGCCGACCCCAACCTGCGTTCTTATGCCCCAATGTCGAAAACCTGTCAGATTTAAATTTAAAAAGCTGTTTTTCAATAACTTATGTAAAAATTTTTTCGCAAAGAAACAGAATTTTTCCAGTGGCTTGCTTGCCTGATTCAAAGGTCATGGCGGCGTTCCTTCCAGTTGGTGTGCCGAAAGAAGAGATAATGCAGAAAAACCAGCGGATGAAGCAAAGTGATTAGCACTTCGTAGCAAGGTAGCAACAGTGTGAGGTCGCCGCGCCCCATTTTGAGCAGATAAACGCCGCTAATCAATGCGTGAATGGCAAACCGGCCTACCCAAAGGCCTACGGCAGCGGGCAGGGAAAAAACTGCAACTGCCGCCAGAATGAACAGTAGCAAACCGTCTGTCAGCATCAACGTCCGCAAAGGGAGCGGCATGGCAAGTGCGCCGGCAAACCACCGCTTGCGCTGCAACACCCATTCAATCAGAGTCTCTACGGGTGCTGTTACGGCCAGAATCTGTCTTTGAGCCAAATGTACCGTTCGCCAGCCCTTCTGCCTGACGGCTTTCAGTAGTGCCAAATCTTCGGTGATATAAAGCGGTAATGCCTCGTAGCCGCCTGTTTGCAGATAAGCACTTTTTCTGTAAGCCATGTTATTGCCCAAAGAGGTGAGCGGAAAGCCGAGCCAAGCCAGCAAATGCGACGTTCCCAAGGCTACCGACCAATCAACGGCTTGCAAACGAGCATACAGCGGCTTGCCACCTACAAGCGTAAAGCCTGTAACTAAGCCGACATCGGGTGCAAAAGCCGCCGCCATAGCTGCCACCCATGTTGTAGGAACACAGGTGTCGGCATCGGTAATTAGCAGCAATTCTGCAGCAGCATGAGGGATGATTTGCCCCACTGCATTGGCTTTGCCGCGTGCCAGCCCTATTGTTCCTTTTACTTCCACTATCTTACAAGGAAAGGACGCGCGGCTGGCAAATGCATTGGCAATAGCTAAGGTGCGGTCGGTGGAACCGTCATTGCCTATCAGCAGCTCGCAGCACAGGCCGCTTGCCCGAATACTTGCCTCCAATGCTTCCAAGCAGGAAGGCAGGTAGCGCTCTTCGTTGCGCACCGCAAGCACAATGCTTACATCCATAAAAATCTCCTATAAAAAAAGCCATCCCGACTCAGTCGAGATGACTCTTATCTACCAATCAAATGTTCAATCAGAATATAAAAATGAAAAACAGCATACCACCCAAGTATCCAAGCAGAGCAATCCATGCAATTTTCTTGGCATACCAGATAAACTCGATGCGCTCCATGCCCATAGCGGCAACACCGGCAGCCGAACCAATGATGAGGCAGCTTCCACCTGTACCCGCGCAGTAGGCAATAAGTTGCCAGAGTTGGCTGTCCACAGGGTGAACTTCCAGTGTGTACATACCCATAGCAGCAGCTACCAGCGGTACGTTGTCCACAATAGCCGAAAGTAGGCCAAGCGTAAATGAAATAATCGTCAAATTCCCGATGGCTTTATCCAAATATTGCGCTAAGTGGGTCAAAATACCGGTAGACTGCAAACACGCCACCGCCAGCAAAATACCTGCAAAGAACAATACGCTGGGAGTATCAATACGGCGAATAACATTTACCACTGTCAGAGGGTCTCTTACGTGCTTCTCTTCTCCGCGGTGTACCAGTTCGGTTACCAGCCACATAACACCAAGGTTCATCAAAATGGCAATAAACGGTGGCAAGTGCGTAATAGTTTTGATTACAGGCACCATAATTAATGCGGTAAGCCCTGTAATGAAAATCGTATTTCTTCTTCCTTTGGAAACTTCGTAGACCGCATGACCGTGTCCGCCTACATCGGCAACTGTTTCATCGCTTACCAAGCCCGAAATGGGTATTCTCTTTACAATGGGAATCATTATCAGCACCGGAATAACCATGCAGATTAAGCTGGGAATGAGGAGGTGTACAATTAGTGAGGCGGTTGTTACCTGACCGCCAATCCAAAGCATTGTGGTGGTTACATCACCAATAGGCGACCATGCACCACCCGCATTGGCTGCAATAACTATCAGACTGATAAAGTACAAACGCGCTTCCCTTTGCTTCACCATTTTGCGCAAAATGGAAGTCATCACAATGGTAGTGGTCAGGTTGTCCAAAACGGCAGAAAGGAAAAAAGCCAAGATAGCAATAATCCAAAGCAGTTGGGTAATACTTGTTGTGCGGATGCGGTCGGTTACAATAGAAAAGCCCTGATGCGCGTCTATGAGTTCTACAATGGTCATGGCGCTGAGCAAGAAGAACAGAATACTGGCAATTTCGCCAAAATGTTCCAGCAACTGATGTTCAACAACTTTGGCTTCTGTTTCCCCAAAAATTGCGTAGATAGCCCAACACAGACCGCCAATCATCAGTGCGGGAGAGGCTTTATTAATGTCTAAGGGATGTTCAAGAGCAATTGCCAGATAACCTATCGAAAAGGTCAGAATCAGGGCGGTTTCCATTATTTCGCTTTGTTTTTAGCTAATTTTCATATTAATGATAACAACTGATGCAACATTATTTCGCAGCCCTTCTGCTTGTTGCGTTCACAAGTTAGCATATTCGATTTTTTTACCCAAATATGCTGCTAATGAAAAATCGGTGAAACATTTAAAATGCAACTGGTTTCATTAAAAGTCCTGTTGTTTCTTCTATGCCGCACATCAGATTCATGTTTTGTACCGCTTGGCCGGAAGCTCCTTTGGTAAGATTGTCTATCATGCTGATTATGAGTAGCTTATTCCTGTGTTTTTCTAAATGGAGCAAGCATTTATTCGTATTGATAACCTGCTTCAAATCAGGATTTTTATCGGAAAAAACTACAAACGGCGCTTGCCTGTAATAATTTGTAAAAAGTTGTTGTGCTTCTTCCAGTCCTAAGGTGCACTCCGTATAAACGGTTGCCAAAATGCCGCGCGTAAAGTTGCCGCGATAAGGGATAAAATTAACATCTTTTGACAAAGAAGGTTGCAGTTGCCGCAGGCTTTGGTAAATTTCACCCAAATGCTGGTGCTCAAAGGCTTTGTAAACCGACAAGTTATTGCTGCGCCAACTGAAATGGGAGGTGTCGGTAGGTTTTTGCCCCGCACCGGTTGAGCCGGTAGTCGCACTGACGTGCACTTCGGCAGTAATCAGTTGGGCGGCAGCCAGCGGCAGCAGCGCGAGCTGAATGGCTGTGGCAAAACACCCGGGATTGGCCAGCCGATTGGTTTGTGAAATCTGTTCTTTGTTGAGTTCGGGAAGTCCGTATGTCCACTGATTCAGCCGATGGTCGTGGCTGAGGTCTATTACTTTTACCTCATCCGGAATGTGGTTGGCTTGCATAAATTTAGCAGCTTCGCCATGGCCGGTGCACAGCATCAGCACATCTATATCTGTATGCCAATTTTCGGCAAAATACAAATCGGTTTCTCCCAGCAAATCGGTATGCACATGGCTCACAGGCTTACCGCCTTGGCTGTTGCTTTGTGCAAAAACTATTTTAGCTTTCGGATGGCGCAATAAAATGCGTATGGCCTCACCGCCTGTGTAGCCTGCCGCGCCTATGATGCCCACTTTTATCATCGCTTGTTGCAATATGTTTTGGTGTATGATGGAATGTTTTGCAAATTTGGCAATAAAATACCTGATTAGGCGCATGAATCTTTGTTTGGATTTGGGCAACACGTTCGGAAAAGTACGCATAGATGAGCCCGGCAAACCGCCTGTTTACCAACGTCAGTTGAGCGATGAAGCCCTCAGGCTGCTTATCAGGCAATACCACCCCGAAAACATTATCTACTGCGACGTTCGCGGCGCAGCTTCCGAACTGATAGCCTCCGCAGGGTTTCGTGGGCACTTGCTCCGGCTGACGCACGAGTTGCCCATTCCACTGAAAAATTGCTATCAAACCCCGCAAACCCTCGGCATGGACAGGCTGGCAGCGGCTTTGGGTGCATGGGCGCAGTTTCCACGGCAACATACGCTGGTTATAGATGCGGGGACATGCGTTACCTACGATTTTGTAACGGCTGCTGCCGAATTTATGGGCGGCATCATTGCCCCCGGGCTGCAAATGCGGCTGAAAGCCATGCACACTTTTACGGCACGCTTACCGCCGATTACCTGCGATTTCTCCAAAAAACCACCCCTCATCGGGCAAAATACGACCGATGCGATGTTAAGCGGTGCGTTTAACGGCTTAGCTGCCGAAATTAACGGTATCATCAGCCATTACCAAACCATTTTTGGAGGATTTAACATCTTACTCACTGGTGGCGATGCCCTTTTTTTTGATAAAAGCATAAAAGAAGCCAACTTTGTGAACGAGAATGTGGTGCTTGACGGCTTAAAAGCCGCTTTGGATTTTAATTTAGTAAACTCTAAGTTTTGAAAAACATCGTCAAAGGGCTGCTTCTATCGGCAGCAACCGTATTTCCGGTAGTTTTGTACTCACAATCCGGCAATTCGCCCTATTCGCTTTCAGGTTTGGGCGAACTGGCGCCGCGTGCTTCTTTGTACAGTCAGGCAATGGGCGGCACAGGCGTGAGCAATTCCGCCCCCACTGCACTCAACCTTACCAATCCTGCCTTGCTTAGCCGCAATAGCATCATGAGTTTTGAAGCTGCCTATTATGGCGAACTGAAACAGTTGCGCAGCGACGAACTCAACCGCCGCTACAGCTATGGCAACTTAGGTTATTTGGCTTTTTCATTTCCTATTGTGCCTATGCGGCTGACCGTTGCCACAGGTTTACAGCCTTACAGCACGGTTAATTATAAGCTGATAGCCACCAATAAACTGCCTTTTACGCCCACCTTCATCGAATATCGTTTTCAGGGTTCGGGCAGCGTAAGTCAGGCATTTTTGAGCGTAGGCTCCTCGTTTTTTAAACGCCTGCACATAGGAGCAACTGCCAACCATAATTTCGGCTTTGTACAAACTGATATTTTTTCGGTGTTGATAGATAATCAATTTACGGGTGGCTATACCACCGGCTCTTTTGACCGCGTGAATATTTCTGCTATCACTTATCGCTTGGGTGCTGCTTATCGTCAGCCGATAGGAAAAGATAAGAGTATCAATATTGGCTACATAACTGAGCCTGAGGTTAATATGAATGCTACACGCCTTCAGGCCATTCAACGCAAAAACATTGTAGAAGAAATTATTTCTTCCGATACCATTTTCAACAGCAACGCAAATCGGATTTTCATACCGCGCCAGCAGTCGTTTGGTATCAGCTTTGAAAAGCCCTATGCCTATACTTTTGCCATAGACTATTCCATGCAACCTTGGAGTGCATACAGGGGTATCAATCAGGAAAATCTTGCCGACTCATGGCGAATTAGCGTCGGTGCGGAGGTTATTCCCAACATTAGTTCGCTGACCAGTTACTTTGCGCGGGTGGCTTACCGCACGGGCGGCTACTACACTCTGACCCCGACCGTGCTAAACGGTCAGCAAATTAAGGAATTTGGTATCAATTTTGGAGTAGCTCTACCTGTAAGTCGCACGTTTTCTACTGCAAGTTTGGTCGCTTTGATAGGGCAACGCGGCACTACTGAAAACAATCTGCTCAAAGAAAATTTCTTTCGGCTGACTTTGGGGCTTACCGTAAATGACCCGTACTGGTTTCAAAAACGAAGAATTAATTAAAACAGCTGTACACATAAGCAATTTATTTACCACTTAAAAATAACAAGACGATGAATAGACTACTGCTCGCAATGGCAATCGGTGTAGGATTTTTTCAAGCGGCATTTGCTCAAAACTGCCCTTGTGAAGCCGGCTTAGACAATGGCTGGTGCTGGGGCAAAGACCCGGGCGCGGCAAAAGAAAAATGGACGCTGTTTTCCGATGCCCTCAATACAAAAGAGTACGATATTGCTATTGAAAATGGTGAATGGCTGCTCAACAACATACCCAATTTGCACGCTTCGCTTTATGTCAAATCCGTACAATTATATACTGCATTAGTCAATAAAGAAGCGGATGAGGCTAAAAAAGTTGCATTACAAGATAAGATATTGTCACTTTACGACAAACGTATGCACTGCTTTGGGGTAACTAAAGACCTGATGGAACGCAAGGCTGCTATTTTTTACGACTACCTGATGCCCCGCAAAGGACAAGAGAAAGCCGTATATGAGTTCTACAAAAACTTGGTAAACAAATACAAAGACGAATTGTCCTCTCCTGCCTACTTACAGTATTATTTGGACGCAACCGGTAAAGCCAAAGAGATTGGCGTGGAGGGTATTACCGATGACATCTTTATGGATGTTTACGACAACGAAATCATACCTATCATAGAGAAAAAAATCGCTGCAGGCGGTGAAGCCGCATCCAGTTGGATTAAAACCAAAGATGCTATTGACGGCATGGTGCAGATTTACATAAAAGTAGATTGTGAGTTTGTAAAGAAAAACTTAGAACCCAAATTGCAGGAAAACCCTGACGATATCAAACTTGCCAAGAAGATTGTAGCCTACATGGCAAAATGCCCTACCGAACCTCTGTTCTTACAGGCATTGCAAGTGCAGTTCCGCGCTGAACCAAGTGCGGGTAACGCTATCATTATCGGCAAATTGCTCATGGCTCAAAACAAAACAGCAGAAGGCAAAGAAATGTATCAAAAAGCCATAGACTTGCTGCCCGCCGATGAAAAAGCTAAAAAAGCAGATTTGATCATGGAACTTGCCAAAATTGCACGCCGTGATGGTAAACTTTCTGAAGCACGCAAACTATATCAGCAGTCCATTGAATATGACCCGGCCAATGCAAAAGAGGCTTATAAGGCTATTGGCGATATGTACATGAGCAGCTATCAGCAATGTCAGGGTAAAAACCCTGTTGAAAACCGTGCAGTATTCTTAGCTGCTTACGATATGTACGAAAAAGCCGGCGACAGCAAGGGCATGGCCGATGCTAAGGCACAGTTCCCTTCTATGGAAGATATTTTTACACTTGGCATGCAGGAAGGTGCACCTATCAGTGTAGGGTGCTGGATTAACACAAGCACCACTATCCGCAGAAGACCGTCCAACAAATAGGCTTTTGTATTTGGTTTTGTATGGGTCTTTCAACCTGTCAGGTGTTCGCCTGACAGGTTTTTTGTTTATATTAATTGCTCAAAATAATGAAAATGAAATCACTCTTCTATGGCTGGCTTGTGCTGGCAAGTGCCTTTATCATTTTTGCAGTAGTTACCATTGGCGTAAACGGGCTGCCGCTACTCAATGTATCACTCAAAGAAATTTTTGGCTGGACGCACGAACAAGTTACACGTGGGCCTTCTGTTCTGTATTTCGTTGTTGCTATTGTGTCCCCTTTTGCCGGCGCGTTGGTAGACAGGTTCGGGCCGCGTCTGATGATGGGCGTAGGCAGCCTGCTGACTGTTCTTGCGCTGTTCCTGTATCCTTACATAACCGAACCTTGGCATTTGGTGGGTATTTATGTGCTGTGTGCGGCCTCCATTACGCTGGGAGGTGCTATCGCAGGCGTTACGTTGCTGTCTTACTGGTTCAATCGCTACCGTGGAATTGCCGTAGGCATTTACTTAGTCGGTTCCAGTTTGGGAGGGATTGTTTTCCCGCAACTGATTGCTGCTTTAACGCAAGCCAACGGCTGGCAAAAAACCGCATTGATATTGGCTGCGGTAGCTGTATTGCTGGCCGTTGTGCCGCTGCTGCTTGTGCGCAACCGACCTGCGGAAAAAAATACGATACCCGACGGGCAAAGTACACCCTTCGTTGCAGATACGGATGTTGTTGCCTCATCTGATGCCGGCAACCCTACGCTTGCTGATGCGCTTGGCAATTCTATGTTTTACTTGGTGTTATATGTAACGGCTGCCGTATTTTTCTGTATTACGGGCATAGTGCAAAACTTTGCCCTTTTCATGCGCGATGTGGGTTTAAACGATACACAAACTGCCAATGCGCTTAGTCTGTTTTTCATTTGCAGCATTGCGGGCAAGCTCGTTTTTGGTGCGCTTAGCGACCGCTTCTCTAAAAAAAGCATCCTTGTGGCAGCAGTGGTCAATATGACCATAGGCTCTGTACTGATGCGTTTCATTCCTTACAACAGCGATATTTTTTTGCCGCTTTTTGCTATTATTTACGGTCTTGGTTACAGTGGCGCATTCACAATGGTTCAACTTACGGTTGCTGAGTATTATGCAGGCAAAAACTTCGGTAAAATTTTGGGGGTAGTAACAACCATGGATACTTTGGCAGGCAGTGCGGGCATTTACCTGCTCGGTACACTGCGCACCATGCAGGGGAACTATTTGACGGGCATTCACATACTCATTGGCGTAAGTGTTTCCGCCGTCCTTTGCGCCTTGCTGATTCGCAGGCCACAGGCTGTTGTATTGACCTGACGGCCATCTCGCAAGACGATTGCATTACTCTGCCCCGACCATGATAAACGCTCCCCAGAATTTGGGTGAAGGATATTCTTTGCGCAATTCTTTTTTGGCATAGGTAAAAGCCTCGCGTTTATCACCGTTTTGTAACCAGCGGGCGTAGAACAACTCCATCAAACGCTGCGTGGCTACATCATCTACCTTGAATAAACTCATAATCAGGCTTTTGGCTCCCGCCACGCGAAACGCACGTTGTAAACCATAAACCCCTTCCCCGATTCGAGTATCGCCCCGCCCTGTTTCGCAGGCACTTAACACTACCAACTCCGTATTTTCCAGCACCAAGTCCATTGCTTCATAGGCTGTCAAAATGCCTTCTTCTTTGTTGTAGGCATATACATTTTCGGTAGCGACCAAATCGCCGCCGTTACGCAGCAGCAGCCCTGAACGCAATAGCGGGTTATTTATGGTTTGCCTGCTGCTCAGTTCATTGTCGGAGAGATTGATTGCTAAATCGGGCTCAAAAAAACCATGGGTGGCAATGTGGAGTACACGCGGGCTTTGCAGTTGTTTTACCTGTTCTTCGGTGGCTTCCGTCAGTACAAATTCGCGGATAGACAGATTGCCCTTGCCAATAAGTTGGGTCAGATTTTTCACTTCGTTGAATGCACCGGGCAATTGCGGAATTTTTCTGTTGCGTGTGCCCAAATACTCTTCCGGTTGCAGGTCTTTATAGAAAACAGGGTTGCCAAAAAATACAAAACTGTTGGTTGAGGCAGTGGTTTGTCGGTTTTGCTCTAGTAAATCGGTTGTAGCGGTGAGTAAAACTATTTCACGGCGGTCTATTACATAGGTATCGTCTGCGACAAGCAATGCCTCCACGTTCACTTGATTGTAAACTCCTTCTACCGACAAGTAAACTTTCTTTGCATCGGTAAGGGCTTTATCTACTGCTTCCCAATAGCGCTTATGGGAAAGCCGGTCGGTGAGCCCAAACTTCACCGAATTGCGATATATCTTTAAATAAGTGTCTTCCAGTGCATTACCATTGGCAATAGGAATAAACTTCGGTGCAGTTTTTTCACCATAGAGCAATACAAGGGCTGCATATACGACCGAATCGGTAAAACCCTTGTCGTAGTAAGGGTAGCGAATAATTTCAACTGCTGCTTCTCCCGTCTGCAACTGTGCCGCTACTTCCTGCCAGCGGCGGATTTGCAATTGCCTTGCTTCTATAAATACTTTGGAGCGCCGACTCAGATTTTTATCCAAATCGTCAATTTCTTTTTGCAGTTTGCGCAAATCAATGCCTGCTTCCTGCAACTGCTGCGGCGAATAGGCAAGTGCTTTGGTGAGCAAATGCTTTTTGTCTATCCACTCGCGGTAGCGGCGTACGGTAGCCGAATCGTTGGAGTTCATAATCAGATTGCGCAGCTTGCCCGCATTGCTTACCAAAAGAGACTTGGCAAATGTGGCGTTGTCATAAAGTATGCCTGCCAGCGCGGGATTGTCGGGCAGGCGACGCACCAGCAAGTTGTTGTAAAACTCATAGTCGGCGCGTACCAGTCCCCAGTACTTGGTTTTTTCGCGGTCGCTCAGCACAGGGAAAAAGGTTGTGATGTACTGCCGATAGCCTGCCAGTACGCTTTCCATAATTTTCTGTGCCTGTGCATAATTTTTCTGTGCAAAGAACATGCGGGCATGTTGCGCCTGTGCCTGTACGTACAGAGGATGCTTTGTGCTGAGAATTTTGGCCAGTATGCGCATGGCGCTTTTGTAATGTTTGTCAGCATTGCCAAAATTGCCCACACGGGTGTAAACATTGCCTTTGAGTATAGCTATCTCTGCCGCATTGGTATTGTTACCTGTTTTCAGGATACTGTTCCAAATGCGATTGGCACTGTCTAACAACTGCAAAGCCTGTGTGGGTTGATTGCTTTCGGTATAAATCAGCGCGAGGTCTTTCAGCGCATCGGCATAAACGGGGTTGCGGCTGCCCAAATTGCGGGCGATAATTTGCCGCGATTCGTTAAAAAGCTGCTCCAAGGTTTGCGGAGGTTCTTTGCCGAAATAGCGAATGAGGCCTTCTTGCCGCAACAAATTGGCTACAGCAATATTGTTACGCCCGAAATTGCGCTCTTTTATTTGTCGCACGCGCAGAATTTCGGCAATTGCTTTTTCGTAGTCGCCGATGGCAGCTTGAATAAGTACCTGTGTTTCAGCTATTTCGGAAGTTATCGTCGAACTGTCACCAAAAGTTTCAGAAGCCAGCTTGAAGGCTTTGGCTGCGAAGTCATCGGCTTTTACGTAGTCGCCTGTTGCCAGATAGAGCCGTGCCAATTGGTTGTACGGATTTATCAGGAAACGATTGTTTTCACCGTAGCGGGTGCGGCGCACCTCAATGGCATCATTCAGCAGGCGTTCAGTTTGGGTAAAACGTTCCATGGCAATGTAAAGCCCTGCCAAATCGTCAATAGCAGTAGAGCTTGCAATAGAACTGTTGGAACGCTGAAACAGGCGGTCGGCGCGCAGCAGGGCACCCCTCGCATCGTTGAATAGCCCCATTGTGGCGTAATAAGATGCTGCCGTTTCCAATGCCTGCGAGTATTCCAGATTCAACGTGCGGTTATAGGCTTTTTTGAAAATATCCAGAATGCGGGTGATGTTTTTGTCTGCGTCGGCAAAGCGCCCTTGCTGCATCTGCACTTTAACCAATTTCTGCAATTCAACTGCATAGCTGACATTGTTTTCACCAAAGCGTTTTTTGGCAATTCCCACCGCTTGATTGAGTTGTACCAAAGCCGAATCGTAACGGCCCGTCATTTGGTAATACGTAGCAATATTGTTCAGAAAATCTACCCTGTCTTTGTGTTCCGGTGCAATTTTTTTGCTGATAAAGCCGTGATAGCTCTCGCGGATAATGCTGTCGGTAGTGCTGAAGCGATTGGTAAAAGCGGCATAATAATTAGCCAGCCTCATGCGGGCATAATGATAGGGCAGCGAATTTTTCCCCAATGCCTTCTCCGCACTTGCTATATGTGCCTGTAGGTAAGCCTCTGCCTTGCCCAAATTGTCGGTTGCAAGGGCAAGTTCATAGGCCTGTTGCATTAGTTTGCGGTACTCCTGATGCTCTACAGGCACTTTTTCGGGCAATTTCAGTGCATCGTTCAGCAGTTCTTGTGCTTCACGGTAATTCTGAAACTTATAGGCGGTTCGCGCGTCTAATCGCTGCGAGATGGCATAGGGCATTTTGTCGCGCCCGTAGTATTTGAGCGTATTTTGCCGCAACTCCCAGCGCTGTTTGCTGCTTCGGCGGATAAATTTGCTTTCTATGTAGTTGTCTATCAGGGTTTCATGAATCGCCAGATAGGTTTTGTGTACAGGGGTAAAGCGCTTTTCGGCCGTGAAAATATGGCGGTCTAACTGCTTTTGCAGCGACTCTTTATTGTTGCCGCCCATATCTAAATTGAGCAGATTCTGAAAGTGCCTGTTGATAATCATTGCCGCATCGCGCGTGCTGAGGTTGCTGCGAATCCAGTTTTCGGCTTCCGACAATTTATTGCCTGCATCGCCATACCTGCCTGCCTGCCGCAGCATGTCCCCCCAAGTGTTCAGTAGTTCGGCATATTGATTTTTGCGGCGGCGGAGTTCTATGGCATTTACCGCTCTTGTTTTTTCTGCACGTTCAATTTCGTCGAAATAGGTTTCTTCATTGACCAGTATTGCCTCTTGTGCTTTCAATGCATTGCCGATTTGCTGCTGAAACGCTGCAAAGTCTTGCCGAAGCACGGCAATGCGAATGCCGGTATGCAGCATCTCTGCCCTGATGAGCGGACTTTTCTCATTGGCAAATAATGCCTGTACTTTGCCGAGATATTCTTCTGCCCGATTGGCATAGCCGTACTCAGCGTAAGCAGTGGCGGCATGGAGCAACCCAAGCCCATAGCTGCGGCTTTTATCGCCGTTAATCAGGCGCAGGTTCAGTATTTCCTGAATGGTGCGCTCAAAGTTCAGGTATTGCCCCATTGCTTCCTGATATTTTGCCAAATAAGGCAGCGAGTAGGCTACTGCTTGCCCGTAAGAACCTTGTTTGAGGTTTCTTATTAGTTTTTCACACTTTTCAAGTGCTTTTTCGTAGTCGCCGTCGTCATAGTATTGCTCGCATACAGCAAGAGTGGCATAGGTTTTCTCGGCAGATTGAGCAAGCAGGTTGTAGTGGAACAACAACAGGAGTAAGTAAACAGCTATACGGACCATGTAAAAAAATAATTTTATGTATTAAAATTAAACAATATAGGCTATTTCCAACTCTGGGAACAGCCTATATTGTTTTACTTTTTATGGAAGTTAATCTTATCTTACAAGCTCAAAACGGTAAGTTGTAGCAGACTTCCCGGGCAGTACTACATCAAACTCAAACATAAGCCTGTTAGGATTTAAAGTGCCTACACTTATTTCTCTGGCAATAGTTGCACCGCCATCGAAGTTAAGCAAACGATTAGATACAGTAAAAGTACCAGTAGCATTACGAGTGAAAGAAGGTGCGCCAGCAGGGTTCACTACCTGATAAGTACCGTCAGGACGGAAAGTAATGCGATAATCGGCAAACATGCTAAATGGGGCTTCCTCATCGCCAAAAGTAGCGCTATTTACACGCCATGTTCCCCACCTTGTTTGGATAAGATTTGTAGTAATACATTGATGTTATCGCTGCCGGTGTTAGTAGTGCAACCTGTTATGGATAGCACAACCGAAAACACGACAAACAATATGTAAATATGCTTTTTCATAAGATTTATTTTCTATTTAAGATTTGAAATTATTGAATGATGCTGATTTTGCGTCGATGAACACCTTTTTCGGTCTCAATACATAAGATGTAAACACCACTTGGTAAACCTACAGTATCAATTGTGTCCTCCACACTTCCCGGATAATTTACTTGCTTATTAAATATTTCCTGACCCGCAGCATTAGATAAACTGATTTTTACAGTGTTACCCGCCATAGTTTCGCGGAAATAAATGTTAAAAGTTCCTTTGCTTGGGTTAGGATATACGTTGAATGTCGTCTTAGGTACAGCGTTTACATCAACTTCCGTAGCCAAAATAATTGAAGGACGCAAATCTATGCGGTTTGTGTAAGCAGTAAAGCGGCCATTACCTGTTACCCCGCGTACACGAAAAGAATAAGTAGTGCCGTTAATTAGGTTGTTTACTGTAAAATTTGATTCGGTTGTTGTACCAACAAGTGTTTCAATGGGGTTGCCAACAGATGCAACGGCATAAATTTCATAACGAACAACCAGTTTGCCCGGAGCCAGTGTCCACGTCAATTCTACACTACCGCTACCCGGACGACCGCGCAGATTGGTTGGTGAACCAAAAGGCATAGCATCTATAGCAGCAGCTGCATTAATCAGACCAGAACCAGACGCAAAGTCAAAACCTCTATCAAAAACAGCTGTACGGTCATCATCCATATCAATGGACGTGCTTTGTAAAATCTGACGTACAATGGCAGGATTCATCCTTCCTCCGTTTGCTTCAATCATCATTGCGACAACAGCAGCTACATTAGGTGCAGCAGCTGAGGTTCCGAAGAAGTTAGGGAATATATCAGAATCTTCCGGACTATCGTTCCCAAAAAACGAGGTATTTACACCGTCAATTCCTGTCATATCAGGCTTATATAAAATAAGTGGTTCAGAAAGCCTTTTTCCTTGTGTATCAAAGAAAAGGGGCGTTCCACCTATTCGGCCACGTGAAGAGAAGTTCTCTAATACGGGAGGATTTACCCCGAAAGCAGGTGTTTTAAAAAATGGTGCTGCTGCAATGGTAAATCCATTAACCAAAGTTGAGTTATTGCCCATCATTGTACCGCTACCTGTTTGATTAACCGTGTAAGTAAGCAAAGAGCTACTACCGAATCCACTAGAAAAACCAACATATTTTACATAACCCGGTGTAGGTGTACCGGGTATTTTTTCGTAACCCAGCACCAAACCTACAACGATAGGAGTAGTAGTTGAATAATTGTCTAAATAATAGTAATCAACTGCATCGCCACCAATTGTAGAAAGATTTACTGCTGTAAAAATAGGAGTCGGACCTGACAACGTTGTTATTAATAGGTCAACATTGTTTCTCGCACCGGGGCATCCGGGACAAACTGATGCAAAAGGCTCATCCCATTGCAAGATAATATCGTTAAATCCAAAAGGAGGAATAGAAAGTTGTTGGAATAGTTCTACGGTCGGAGCTGTTGCAAAATTATGCAACTCATAAATGACTCCACTCACGGTAGCTGTAACACCTGATGGTTTAAAAGGTGATTCATAACCATATCCCGAATTACCACCAAAGTTACCGGCAGAAGATAGGTAAATAGAACCCACACCTGCTACGGCATCAGCAGCCTGAGCAATAATACCTTGCTGAAAAAATGGTTGTAAGAAATAGGAGACATCATCTACAATGACATCACATTTTGCCTGAAAATGTAAGTTCCTAATATTTTGTGCAAAGCCTGCATCACCGCTGAATGCTGTGGCAAAAGCCAATTCAGCATCAGGAACAATATCGTGTATGAGTTCTAACATTGCTCTTCCCTCATCAGAACCACCAGATGACAAGTCTTTTAAAACTTGTACAGGTGTTGTTTTACCGTTAGGATTACCGGGTCCCGGCAGATTGCCTGTTGCTATGCCGGCTGCCTCGCCGCCAAGATTATTGTAGCTATCTGAAAGAACACCTACTTTTACTCCTTTACCTGTCAAGCCGTAGCGCTCGCGAGCAATATTTACTGCCTGTGCCTGTACCGCCTGGCTAATTGGACTGTTGTTGCTCTTTGCAAAAACGGCACGTGCTTCTAGCAGGAAGCTCATATTATCGAGCTGAGCAACGTTAGCTATAGGCAAAAAGCCTGAAACCATGCGTCCTTCTACACCTGTTTCAACAAATCCTGCTCGTACAAGTTGAGCACGGAGAGAGTCTGTGTGGGTAGTTGCCACAGCATTAATCAGCACACGACCATTCTCTATTTTAAGGAGGTCAGAGCGATTGTGTGCTAACAAGGCTGCTCTTGCATTGAGAGCATTCTGTACATTACCGGATTTACCGCTAATGCCTGTTGTCCTCATTAAATTAGACGGAATTTGCGCTTATAAGCAACTGCTTATAAGCCAAAAAGCGATTATACGTAGCGCTTTAAGATAGTTTAGGTTCATCATTTATACGTAGATTTTATTTCGGATGTAAAAATACTATGCTTTCTTTTTTTGCAAGTTCTTGTCGGCATACTTTTGCGCATTTGTAGTTGGAAGTTTGCTTACATTTGTGCTATGCAAAACACTCAAACTGTTACCCATCGGCTTCAATTGCTGTTCGCTGCTAAGCGCAACATTTTGAATATTTATTTTACAGCCGGTTTTCCTCAATTGCAAGACACCGTGCGCATCATCCGAGCGCTTTCGGCTGCGGGAGTAGATATGATTGAAATAGGAATGCCTTTTTCTGACCCGCTGGCTGACGGCCCTACTATTCAGCAAAGCAGCCAGCAGGCACTTGACAATGGGATGAGCTTGCGGTTGCTTTTTGAGCAACTGAAAGACATCCGCCAATATACGGACGTACCGTTGCTGCTGATGGGCTACCTGAATCCCGTGATTCAGTTTGGTGTTGAAAATTTCTGCTATGCTGCGCAACAAGTCGGCATTGACGGACTTATTTTGCCCGATTTGCCCATGCACGAATATCTGAGCGAGTACAAACCTGTGTTTGAGCGCTACGGCCTGTTTAATATCTTCCTCATTACGCCGCAAACAGCAGAGGAACGCATCCGCCGAATAGACGAACTTTCGCAAGAAAGTTTTATTTACATGGTGTCGTCGGCCAGCACAACCGGTGCTAAACAAGGCTTTTCGGACGAGCAATGCCGCTATTTTGAGCGCATAGCTGCCATGCAACTCAAAAGCCCCAAACTTATTGGTTTTGGTATTTCGGACAAAGCGACCTTTGAGGGAGCTTGTCGCTACGCAGAAGGTGCAATTATCGGCAGTGCCTTTATCAATCTGCTGAGCCAGAGCACCGACTTGGAAACAGATATACAACAATTCGTGGCTGCTTTGCGGTAGCTTGTCTCTACTTATTGTATTTTTCTGCTATGCGGCGAATGGTTGCCAAGTCTTCCTCGCTGAGGTTCTTTGGCGAGTGAATTTGCAGTGTTACGTAAAGGTCGCCGCGCTGTTCAGGGTTGTCATACACAGGCATACCCTTGCCTTTTAGGCGGAAAACCTTGCCGCTGTCGCTGTTTTTAGGGATAGAAAAGGCTACTTGCGTACCTAGTACATCTATGGAAACCTTATCGCCCAGCAAGGCTGTAAAACTATTGACAGGCAATGTGTAGTACAGGTCATTGCCTTTGCGCTCGATGTTTTTATGTGGCTTTACCTTGATTTTTACGAATAAATCGCCTTTAGTGCCACCGGGAACGTTACTGTCGCCGCCATGCCCTGATAGTTTGAGCACCTGACCGTCTGCCACACCGGGCTTGATTTTTATACGCAGTTTTTTATCCATCACTGCCAAAATGCGCGATACACCATGAGCGGCATCTTCCAATGAAATTTCCATTTCGGTTTCATAGTCCTGTCCGCGCATACCTGCGGCACGTCGCGAAGAGGTGCGCTCTTCACCACCGAAAAACTGCTTGAAAAAATCAGAGAAGCCACCTTCGCCGAAGATGTCGCCGAAATTAAACCCGCCTTCTTCCTGCGGGCGGTATTGCTGTTGCCACGAACGCCCGCCGCCATAGCTTTGGCCGCGCATAAAGTCTTCGGGGTTGCCGCCATATTGGCTGTATTTTGCCCAATCGGCTCCCAATTTATCGTAATATTTGCGTTTTTCGGGGTCGCTCAGTACCTCGTTGGCTTCTGTAATTTCTTTAAATTTAGCCTCTGCGGCCTTATTGCCCGGATTTTTGTCGGGATGATATTGTTTTGCCAGTTTGCGGTAAGCCTTCTTAATATCGTCAGCTGTGGCATTTTTAGGTACGCCTAAAATTTTGTAATAGTCTTTGTATTCCATGTTGTTTTTAGTTAAAAAAATGGGCTTCGTTAATACAACGAAGCCCGTGGGTTTTGGGTTCACTACAATCGCAGGATTTTCATTTCTACTCGTCGGTTTTTCTGTCGGCCGGCTTCTGTGCTGTTGTCGGCAATTGGCATGGAGCCGCCAAAGGCAGCGGTTTCAATTCGCTCTTCGCTGATACCGCGCTGGGTCAGGTAGTTTTTAACGGCTGTTACGCGCCTTTCGGAAAGGGTGTGGTTTTTTTGCGGGTCGCCTACGTTATCGGTATGACCGCGCAGTTCAATAGAAATATTAGGATTTTCTTTCAAGAAAGCTACTAATTTATCCAGCTCAGGGTACGACTCGCGGCGTAACAGGAAACTGCTCTGCTCAAACAAGATGTTGGAAAGTTGGATGGTTTTCCCGACTTCTACTTTCTCGTCTTTGAAAGTAATACCGCTCTCTTTACCGCCCGCATTGCCGCTGTTGGCTGTGTTGCTACTATTGGAAGAGTTATTAGCGGGGGGGATACCTTCGTTGTTGGGCTTAGGCGCGGGTTTGGGTTCAGGCTTTGCGGCTATTATCGGTTCTTCTGATTCCGGCTTTTTGAGTCGCCAGAGTTTAATGCTGCCATCGTAGCTGCCCGAAGCAATCAAATCGTCAGTAGGGCTGAAGCGCGACATGCGCACTATTTGCCTGTGCCCACCTAAGGTGGCAATCAGTTTGCCATTGCTCAAATCCCATATTCTAACAGATGTACCATAGGCCGAAGTTACCATCAGTTTGCCATCGCGGCTGAAGGATGCCCCGCTGTAATTCTCCGGGTCTGACACTTGATAGCTGTTCAGAATGCGCCCGTTGGTGGCATTCCAGAAAGTAACCTTACCATCATAACTCCATGTAGCAATGCTGTTGGGGAAAGGCCCGTTTACCACATCGTTCAGGTAGTTGCCCTCGTAGCGGAAATAGCGCACCATTAGCCCGTCGTTGAGGTCTATGAATTTTACTAAGTTGCCAACCGTAACCACCAAATATTTTTCGTCTTGCGATACCGTACCGCCTGTTACGGTGCTGTACCACCTGCCACTGGGTTCGTTGGTAGAGTGAATTACCTCGGCGGGCTGCACCCTGCCCGACACTGCCGTTTTGAGGTCGGCTTTCATAATGTAGCCATTGTCGCCGCTGAAATAGATATAACGGCTGTCAGGCGAAAACACAACAAAGGAAACCGATACCAAATCTTGTTTGAAAATGCCTGAAAACGTAGGGAAAGGTTTGTTTTGAAAGCATCCGATATTTTTCCCAGTGGCTACTTCCCATACGCAGGCTGTTCCTTCTTCGCCCGCACTGGCCAATAAGGAGCCGTCTTTATTGAACGTTACCTCATAAACTGTTTTGGCATGTCCTTTCATTTTGCGGATGATTCGCCCCGTGGCTACATCCCAGAGAATGATTTGCCCATCGGAGCCACCGCTGGCAATCATTTTGCCGTTGGGACTGAACCGAATGTTTTGTACCTGCCCTTCGTGCCCTTGCAGGGTGCGCTCCAACTGAAATTCTTGCGCAAGGCTGCCATATGCCCCAAAAACAATCAAGACCACTTGGAGAAGTAATTTGCTGAAGAATGTTGTTCTCATCACAATACAATCAAAATAATGCTATGTAAAAGACGTGCTTTTTGTTGAAGGTTGAAATAACGCAATGACGTACGCAGTCATTAACGTAACTTTTAACAAATTTCCTGCCTAATAATAGCTATTTTCGTACAAGCAGGCAGTTGATACAATACATTACACAAGCACACTGAATGCGCCACGGACTTTTGGCGGATAACATGGGAAAATACCGGTGGGCGTTTGAATAAAAGAAAAATCTGCAAAAAAATACTGCATTTTCAAAATGCCCATACAACTATTCAAGGAATACTAAATGGATATCCGGCTATCGTACATAAGCATATGCGCAAAAAACAAATGATTTGATAATCAGTCTTTTATACAGGTTGCTTCTCTGCTGCAAATGTGCGAACTTTGCAGCATGAATATGCCTGTCGAACCAAAAATAACTACCCCTGCGGGTACAGTTAAACTTGTTGCCAAGAAAGACCTGCGCAAAACAGCCATCGCTGACTTACAGGCTTTTATGACTGCACAAGGCCAGCCTGCTTTTCGTGCCAAACAGATTCAGGAGTGGCTTTGGAAAAAATCCGTAACCGATGTGGCAGCAATGAGCAATCTGCCGCAAACGCTCCGCGAACAGTTAGCCGAACAGTTTGACATTCTTCCCGTAACTATTGCCCAGCAGCAAAAAAGCAGCGATGGCACTATTAAACTCGGGCTGCAACTCCACGACAAGCATCTGGTAGAAGGTGTCCTCATTCCGACAGAAACGCGGATGACCGCGTGTGTATCTTCGCAGGTCGGCTGTTCGCTCACCTGTAAGTTCTGCGCAACGGGTTATATGGACAGAGTGCGCAACTTGGATGCAGCAGAAATTTACGACCAAGTAGTTTTGATTGACCGTTTGGCAAAACAAAACTACAATATGCCGCTGACCAACATCGTGTACATGGGCATGGGCGAGCCGCTGCTGAACTATGCCAACGTGTTGGAATCTATTCGCCTGATTACTTCGCCCGAGGGCTTGGGTTGGTCGCCTAAGCGCATTACGGTTTCTACGGCAGGTATCGCCAAAATGATTCGCAAATTGGGCGACGACAAAGTGAAGTTCAATTTGGCACTTTCGCTCCATGCCGCCAACGACGAGAAGCGCAACCAAATTATGCCCATTAACGAAAGCAACAGCTTGGTAGCCCTGCGCGATGCGTTGAAGTACTTTTATGCCAAAACCAAAGGCGAAATCACGTTTGAGTACATCGTTTTCTACAAGTTTAACGACACTTTGCAGGATGCGGAAGAATTGTACCAATTCACCAAGCATGTACCTGTAAAGGTCAATATCATTGAGTACAATCCCATTTCAGAGGCACAATACGTTAATACCGACCCGCAAACGTTGGATAAATTTTCAGCTTATTTAGAGAAACGCGGCGTTGTTGTCAATGTGCGGCGCAGTCGTGGCAAAGATATTGACGCAGCCTGCGGGCAATTAGCGATTCGGAATAAAAATTAATCGCTCAACGGCAATCATTCTTTCAGTTCCGCATCTGTTATAATTGCTTTGGCTGGCTTATCCTAAAGTAAACGGAAAGCAAGTAATTAACCCTGACGGGGCTTAGAGACCCGTCAGGGGTTGTGCGTATCAAGTAACTGAGCGGTTTAGACTGTTGCGCACATTTACGCCGTAGGCATTGCATATCGGTAGCAACATCAAGTATTTACCATCTTCATATCCCTATGCCGCAGGCGTTACATATGGGCATAAAAGCATGAATATGCAGCCTCTGACGAAGCAAAAAAAGGGATAGAGTATCATTTTACTACCGATATGCAGTGCCTATGGCACATAAACGACTTGCAAACGGCACAATATAATAGCGTGCAATGTGCTTGCGATAATGCGTTTAAAAACTGCTCAGTTACTTAAGTGCAATTGCTTTATCATCGCGAATATCCGGCAACACTTTCATCAAATATCAAAATAAATTTAAGTTCGGCATATACAAGTAGCCTGTTTCACCCTAATATACAACCCGAATTTTAGACACACGCTCATGCGATTAGCTAATCATACACACCTAACCTACTGTACCAATATCCACCCGGGCGAAAGTTGGGCGGAGGTTTGGGCTTCTCTGCAACAACACATCCCTGCCGTGCACCAACAGGTTTGCCCCAATCAACCTTTTGGCATCGGTTTGCGCCTTTCCGATTTGGCAAGTAGGCAAATACTTGAAAATGAGCATCTTGTTGTATTCAAAGCATGGCTGCAAGCGCAAAATGCTTATGTGTTTACGATGAACGGTTTTCCGTTTGGCGGCTTTCATCATCAGCGGATTAAAGATGCGGTGCACACGCCCGACTGGACAAGCAGGCAGCGACTGGATTATACCGTCAGGTTGGCAAATATTTTAGCAGAGTTGCTGCCCGCCGGTATTGCAGGAGGAATTTCTACTTCGCCGCTCAGTTATGCACCATGGTATCGTTCGGCAGCAGATTTGACAGCCGCAACGCAAGAGGCAGCCGAGCAACTTGCGCGGGCAGCGTTGGCACTGTTCAGAATTTTTGAGCAAACAGGTCAAATGATTCACATAGACCTTGAACCCGAGCCTGATGGCATTATGGAAGACCTTGCCACAACGCTGCAAACGTTCCGACAGTTTATCATTCCTGCATCGGACAGGCTGGCGGCTGCGGAAGGTATCTCGTCCGAATTGCTGCGGGCACACCTGCAACTGTGCTACGATGTCTGCCATTTTGCCGTTGCTTTTGAGCCGCACGCCGAGGCACTGAAACAACTCACGGCCGAGAGTATCCGCATCGGTAAGTTTCAGTTGAGTGCTGCGCTGCGGGTGCAGTGGCAGGACGCTCAACGCGAAGCCCAACGAAAAGCCATTGCAGCCTTTGACGAGCCTACGTACTTGCATCAGGTAGTGGCACGAAGCACTGCGGGTGGTCTGTTGCACTTCCCCGATTTGCCGCAGGCACTTGCTTCGGCAGAGGCTTGGGCAGCTGCCGAGTGGCGCACGCATTTCCACGTGCCGATTTTTTTGGACAACTACGGGCTGATTCAATCTACGCAGCAAGATATTGTTGAGGTGCTGCAATTGCAGCAACAGCACGACTATTCCCGACATTTGGAAGTGGAAACCTATACGTGGACGGTACTGCCTGCCGATATGCAACTGCCTGTTAACGAATCCATTGCGAGGGAATTGCAGTGGGTAAAAAATATTGTGGAACAGATGCCTTAGCGCTTGCTTTTCTTTCGCTTTACAGACTTTCCCTCCCAAAAAACAGCACTGTGTGCCGTAGGGTAGGGGGCAGGCGGCTTATTTTCTGCCCGATTTTTTTGTTGCAACGCTTTAATTTTTCGGTAAACTTCTTCCGACATATGCCCTGCTGCCTGCTGTTTGACGATGTGCAAGATAGAGTCTGCCCATCGGAATTTGGGTACATAATAGATTTGCAACAGCGAATCTTGTGATAGAAAGCCCATTGGGCGCGGTTGCGCAAAACTAAGAGCGGAAACGAATAAAAAAACGACAAACAGCAATTTCATCCATTGATTTTGCGCAAAATCTGTGCACAACTTTACGTAAAACGCTACATTTACAACCCCATAACATCTGCAAACCAACCGTTGCCCATGCGCCCTGAAACTGCCGCTATTCACGCCGGCTCACACACTGACCCACATACAGGTGCAGTAATTGCACCCATGGTGCTTTCTACTACTTTTGCTCGCAACGAGCAAAACGAACTTATCAGCGAATTTTACTATGCGCGGGCAGGCAACCCCAACCGCAGTGCACTTGAGAAGCGACTGGCGGCAATGGAACAAGCCACTGAAGCAGTTACTTTTTCATCGGGGCTGGCCGCTGCAATGGCTATTTTACACAGCCTCTCCCCGAACGACCATATTGTCGTCTCTCCTGATATGTATTTTGGTATACGCATTCAGTTAGAGGCACTTTACAGCCGATGGGGGTTGCAGTTCAGCATGGCAGACATGACCGACATCGCACAGATTGAGGCTGCCATACGCCCCAATACGCGCCTGATATGGACGGAAACACCTTCCAATCCTCTGGTTAAAATTACTGATTTGCGGCGCGTGGCAGCTCTTGCACACAGCATCGGTGCTATTTGCGTATGCGATAATACGTGGACTCCGCTCATTCAAAAGCCACTGGATTTAGGCGTGGACTTGGTCATGTACTCTACCACCAAATACATTGGGGGACACAGCGACCTGCTCGGCGGCGCGGTCATTGCCCGCAGCGACAGTGAAATAATGCAGCGCATCCGTTTGTTCCAGCAAATCGGCGGGGCTGTTCCTTCGCCTTTTGAGTGCTGGCTGATGCTGCGCAGCATTGCAACCCTGCCACAGCGATTGGAAGCCCACTGCCGCAATGCCATGCGTGTGGCGGAATTTCTGGCACAACATCCTGCCATTGACAAGGTGCATTACGCAGGTTTGCCTTCACATCCGCAACATGCGCTTGCTGCCTCGCAGATGTCGGCTTTTGGCGGGATGCTTTCCATGGAACTCAAAGGCGGCAAGGCGGCTGCTTTGAAAACCATCGCAGGGCTGAAACTTTTTGCCCGCGCTACCAGCCTCGGCGGCGTCGAAAGCCTGATTGAACACCGCGCAACCGTAGAGGCGGCTCATGCCAATTTTTCCGACGCTTTGCTGCGTGTTTCCATCGGATTGGAACATCCCGATGACCTGATTGACGATTTCAGCAAGGCACTGGCGGAACTTGACACACACTAAAATTGTATTTCATACGTTCTACTCGTAGATTTGTAATAATAATTCAAGCCGACATTGCGCATCCTCGTCATTATTTCAACATGGTTCCTGCTCGTATGGTCGCTGCATACCGACCGTCAGGAGTTCCGACCTGTATATGATATTCCTGACTATGAGGATTTTACGGTTCAGGAAGACAATCTTCCGTCTTCGCTGATTTCGTGGTTGGACAATAATCAGCCTAACACCAGTAACGGCAAGAGACAACGTCCCGTACAAGAAGACGACCGCCGCCAGCCTTCCGAGTTTTCTTGCATTTTCTGCCGTTACGGCATCACTGTTTTGCATGGCAGCCAATCAGCTGCTCTTGCCTCGGCTGTTCAGGGCTTTCAAGGCTATTTATCCGTCAAAATTTTTATCCGCATCTGCCGCTTTAGGTTGTAGCACGTACACCTCTCGGATGAGGCGTGCAGATTGCTGTTGCTTATGTCCTCACAAGCAATCGATTAATTGCAGTTCGTGGGGGCACGAACTACGTCAGAGGGATAGCATACCCTGTACCTACATATGCAGGATGTTAAAATCTGAGTTATCAACCTGCAATCTGCGTTTTAAAACGGCGTGCATCATCCGCTAACTGTCAACGTCCCAAAATCGGGACAACTTTCGTTTTCAAAAAAATATCCCTAACAATCTTTTCAATTCTAAAATGATTGACAAAATCATTGCGTTTAGTGTGCGCAATCCGCTGACGATTGGCGCAATAACCCTTATAATGGCTATTGCCGGCGGTTATTCACTCAAAAAACTTCCGATTGATGCCGTACCTGATGTTACCAACAATCAGGTGGATGTCATCACCTATACGCCCAGTCTGGCTTCGCTGGAAATGGAAATGTTCGTAACCTCGCCGATAGAAATGGCGATGTCCAATATTCCGGGGCTATTGCAAACCCGCTCCATTTCCAAATTCGGCTTATCGGTTGTCAAACTTGTTTTCAACGACGACACCGATATTTACTGGGCGCGGCAACAGGTATTTGAACGCCTGCAACAAATCAAGAACGAAATCCCCGAGGCGGCAGGTGAGCCGTACATGGGTCCCGTTTCTACGGGTTTGGGGGAGGTTTATCAGTATGTCATTCGCCCCCGCGACCTGACCGACAAGTCCTTTTCGCCGATGGAACTGCGCACCATGCAGGACTGGTTCATCCGCAAACAATTGCTGGGCGTGCCGGGAGTGGCAGAGGTAAGCGGCTTCGGCGGCTTCAAAAAGGAATATCAGGCAAAGCTCAAGTTAGACCAAATGCGCTCCCTTGGCGTAACCATTGACGATGTGTACGATGCACTTGCTCAGGGTAACAGCAACACCGGCGGTGCTTACATTGAGAAAGAAAATAAAGCTTTTACGATTCGCGGTGTCGGTTTGGCAACCAACTTAGACGACATCGCCAATACAGTGGTCAAAAATAAAGGCACTGTTCCCGTGCTGGTCAAAGATGTAGCAGAGGTAGAGTTTGGCAATGCCATTCGCTACGGAGCCATGACCATGAATGGCGAAGGTGAAGTCGTAGGTGGCATCATCATGATGGTGAAAGGCGGCAACGGCAACGAAGTCATCACCCGCGTAAAGGAAAAAATGGCGGAAATTGAAAAACAATTGCCCGCTTCGTTGGTAATTGAGCCGTTTGTGGACCGCTCCAAAATTGTGAATAATGCCATCAAGACCGTTGCCACTAACTTGGCAGAGGGTGCACTAATTGTAGTTGTGGTAATTGTCGTTTTCCTTGGCAACTGGCGGGCAAGTTTGCTGGCGGCTTCCGTTATCCCGCTGGCGATGCTTTTTGCCTTCATCTGGATGCAGTATTTCGGCGTAGTCGGCAACATCATGAGCTTGGGCGCGATTGACTTCGGCTTACTGGTTGACCCTGCAATTATCATCGTGGAATCTGTCGTGCTGTTTCTGGCACTTGCCTATCAGCGGCACCTGCAATTCAACGGCAAAAGTGAAAGCTCGGAACTCAGCTACCGCGAACGGCAAGAGGTCGTTATTCAGTCGGCATCAAAGGTTAAAAAATCAGTGGTTTTCGGCGGTGCGATTATCCTAATTGTGTACTTCCCGATTATGACCTTACAGGGCATTGAGGGAAAAATGTTTACCCCGATGGCGCAGACGGTAAGTTTTGCGATTCTCGGAGCACTGATTTTGGCAATCACCTACGTGCCGATGATGAGTGCGCTCATCATCAAACCACCCAAAGACCCGCACGACCACGGTTTTTCCGAAAAAATCGTACAAGCAATTTATGCCGTTTTCAAGCCGCTCATCCGCTTGGGTATGAAATTTAAATACGGCACTATTGCCGTTGCGCTGGGCGTACTTGCAGCAGGCATTTGGGGCTTTAAAGTCATCGGCGGCGAGTTTGTGCCCAAATTGCAGGAAGGCGACCTTGTCGTAGAAATGAACCTGCCCGTAGGTACATCCATGACCGAGTCTATGAAACTTTCCGGCAAAGTAGAGAAAATGCTGTTAGAAAAATTCCCCGACGAGGTAGAGCGCGTGGTATCCAAAATCGGTACTTCCGAAGTGCCGACCGATCCGCAGGCGATGGAGGCAATGGAAACCATCGTTGTACTCAAACCAAAGGACGTATGGAAAAAAGCCAAAAAACAGGAAGACCTTGCCGACCTCGTAGCCGATGAAATGAAAGCATTTCCGGGGCTGGTACTCTCCATCCAACAGCCGATTGAAAACCGCGTTAATGAGTTGATGGCAGGCTCGCGCACCGACATTGTTGTGAAGCTCTACGGCTACGATTTGGACACGCTCGTGAAAAAATCCAACGAAATCATTAGCATTTTGCGTACCGTACCCGGTGCGGTGGACGTGCAGGAAAGTAAGATTTTTGGTTTGCCGCAAATCAATATTCAGTATGACCGCCGCCAGATGGCAACCTATGGCATTACGGTTGAGCAAATGAACCGCACGCTGCAAATTGCCTTCGCAGGGGCTACCGCAGGGCTGGTGTATGAAAAAGACAAACGCTTTGACCTAACGCTGCGCCTTTCGGACGACGACCGAGTGCGCCCCGAAAACATCAAAAATCTGCTGGTTACAAGTAAAGACGGCAACCCGATTCCGCTCAAAGAATTGACAGATATTCAGGAAAACGTCGGTCCTTCGGAAATCGGACATGAAAACCTCGGTCGCCGCGCCAACATCGGTTTCAACGTGCGTGGGCGCGATGTAGAATCACTTGTGTATGAGGCAATGGATTTGGTAGGCAAAAATGTGATACTGCCTGCCGGCTATCGGCTGGAATTCGGCGGTGAATTTGAAAACCTGCGCCGTGCCAAACAACGCCTCGGCATTGTAGTACCGATTGCGCTGGCGATTATTTTCGGGCTGTTGTTTGCTTCTTTCGGCAATATTCGCGACAGTTTGTTAATTTACGCCGTCGTTCCGCTTTCGGCAGTGGGCGGCGTGTTCTCGCTGCTGCTGCGCGATATGAATTTCAGTATTTCGGCAGGTGTGGGGTTCATTGCACTTTTTGGTATTGCCGTACTGAACGGTATTTTGTTGGTCAGCCACTTCAACGAACTGATGAAGCGCGGCATGAGCGCAGAGAATGCTGTCATTCAGGGGCTTAACGAGCCTTTCCGCCCTGTGCTGATGACCTCTGCCGTAGCCGCGTTGGGCTTCCTGCCGATGGCACTTTCTACGAGCGTAGGCGCGGAGGTGCAAAAACCGCTGGCAACCGTTGTTATCGGCGGACTTTTCACTGCTACCGTACTCACTTTAATCGTTCTTCCCGTTATGTACGCACTTGTCAACAAAAACCACACATTTGGCAATCCCGTTGCCGTAGATGATGAAGTTGGGCACACCGAAACCCATGTGGATATCAAAGCCTTAGCTGTTGCCTTGCTCTTGGCGGTTGTTAGTACGGGGGCACAGGCACAAGCGCCTGTCATACAAAACGGCGTAACTATCAGTGTAGATGAGGCTGTCAAAATTGCTACCTCTAAGAATCCTGAAATGCGATTGGCAGACCAGCGAATAGAGCAGCAGCAACTGCTCAAGCCGGCAGCTTACAATATCCCCAATCTGGACTTGTTGTTTGAAGCCCCGACGGGCGAAGATTTGCGTCCGGGCGTGTTGCAAACCTTTGAGTTTCCTACCGTTTACGGCGCGCAGGCACAGGCACAGCAAAAGCGCGTAGAATTGGCACAAGCCGAAAAAGATATAACCATCAACGGATTGGTTTTCAGGACAAAAGCAGCCTTCAACGACTTGCAGTTCATGGTTGCTCGCTACCTGTTGCTTACCCGTCAGGATACAATTTATGACGATATTATCCGCGTGAATGGAGTGCGCCACCGCGTTGGTCAAATCAGTAACTTGGAGCGCATCAACGGCGAGAGTCAGTACAAGCGCATCCAATACAACCTCAAACAGGCACAGGCAGAACTCAAAGGCGGGCAGGCATTGCTGGCTTCGCTGCTCGGGCGTTCCGGCGATACGACCCTGGTCCCAGACAAGCCTCTAGCCAAACTGCCCGACATGGGAATTTTGTATGCCACCGATACGCTTGCTTTTGCTGCCAACCCGATTGTGGGCTTCAACATGCGCAACGTAAGTTTGCAGCAAAGCCTTTTGAGCGTAGAGCGCAATAAAATGCTCCCCGGACTGCAAATCGGCTTCCTCAACCAAGGCAACCCGGGCAGCGAAGCATCGGGCGGTGCGCCGTTAGGTTCGCGCTTTCGATTTGGGGTAACGCTACCGATTTGGGCATGGAGCTACCGCGCCAATATCAACGCTGCCAAAAAAGGTGTTACCATATCGCAAACGCAGGCACAGATTACCAACCTGCAACTTGGTGCAGAGTATGCCAAAGCCATTGCCATGTACCGACAAGCCAATGAAAACCTGCAGTATTTTGAAACCGTGGGTTTGCGCGAGGCGCAGGAAATCGTGCGCGATGCCCGCACGAGCTACCGCTTGGGCAGCATTACCTACTACCAGTACCTGCAAAACCTTGAACTTGCCTTCCAGCTGGAGATGAACTATCTCAACACCCTGCGCGACTACAACTATTCCATCATTTACCTCAAATACCTGCGCGGTGAACAATAAGCGTTTGTTACATCCCTAGCACATCATGAACCTCAAATTGCAAAGTCCAAAAATGAACCGTTTTATCAGCTATATTCTTTTCAGCCTGACCGCAGTAGCGGCTGCAAGTTGTTCCGGCAAGCAGGAAACTGCTGCCAATGACCCTGAAATTCGTCAGGTAGAGTTTGTGGAACTGACACCACAGCAGTTGAAAACCATGGAAATTCAGATGATAACTCCCGGCACCCAGCCGATTGTTTCCAATATCTACCTGAACGGCAAAGTAACCTCCCTGCCCAACCTGAGTGCCAGCGTGAGCAGCAATATTGAAGGCAAAGTAGAGAAAGTATTTGTTGCCAAAGGCAGCCTCGTTCGCAAAGGACAGCCGCTGATGGTATTGAGCAGTATGCAGCTCATTGAACTGCAAAATGAATACCTCGCCGCCAAATCCGAAGTGGATTTCTTTGCCGTTGAATTTAAGCGTCAGGAAGAACTCCTCAAGAACAACGTAGGTGCGCTGGCAGATTTTCAGGTTACGGAAGCCAAGTACAACGCTGCCATGAGCCGCGAAAAAGCGTTGCGTGCCAAGCTGCAACTGTTGGACATTGATGCAGACCAATTCAAAAACCCGAAAACATCTGTCATTGCGCCTTCGGTAACAATTAAATCGCCAATTGACGGCTACATTACCGACCTGCCCGTTACGGTCGGGATGCTCGCCTCGGTACAAACCAAGTTAGCCGAAATCGTGGATAACAGCCAACTGTATGCAGAGATTTTTGTCTATGAAAAAGACCTTGACCTCATCAGCGAAGGGCAGGAAGTGGAAATAGACTTCATCAATAATGCTTTTGAAAATGTCATGGGCAAAGTGATGAGTATTTCGCGTGCTATCAATACCGAAACCCGTGCTATTACAGCTTTTGTACAATTTGCAGCCCCCAAAGGCGCGCTGATATTGCCGGGTATGAACGTGCGGGCGGTTGTCCTCAACAAGGAAGGAACCAAAGGTGCCGTTACCGTTCCGACTTCATCGCTGATGAAGGAAGATGACCAAACCTACATTTTTGCCGGTGAGAACCAACCTAACCCGCAAGGCAAGCTCAAAATTGTTAAGTACAAAGTAGAAGTAGGCAGCACCAGCGATACGCTTGCCGAAATCATTTTCCCTAACGGCACACCCCCCAACATTGTGGTTGCCAAAAGCAATGTGATGGTATTGGAAACGCAACGCCGCCAAATGAGCGGTGTGAACGTTGGGGGAGAGTAGAAGAGAGCATTTCCTTTGCAATGCAAATAGTTGCTTCAAAGGACACCGATTCGGAACGATGACACAGCGCATGTATCCGGTAACGGGTCATCATTGGGGCTGTTTAGTACTTCAGTCCTACTTTGTTGTAGATAAAGCTCAACAGCCATGCAGGACCAATCATCAAGAACTGCAAATCTTTAAAAAAGGAGGGTTTTTTACCTTCCACTTTGTGCCCCCAAAACTGCCCAATCCATGCTATCACAAAAACTGTCAGAGAAATCATCCACAAGGGCGCAATTTGTGCTGCTTCCAGTGCTTTTACACCTATAACAACTGCTATGGAAACCAACAGCATCCCGATAAACATCCCGAATGAGAGTCGGAGATAGAAAATTAGCCCCAGCAGCAGCAAGATGGTTGCAAAATTGACATAAGGAGCAATTGGTGCAGGAAACAAACTGCTCAAAAACTCACTTGGAATGCTCCAAAGCAAACCGATAACGCTAAAAAAGATAGATGGCACGCAAATCCAGTGCATTATTTTGTTAAAGCTGTTTTGATGACTTTCACTGTATTCATCAAACCATTGTTGCATTGTTTTCATATTTACGCGGATTTAAAATCTGATTGGCTAATTTAATCTATTTTTGATTCTTCAACATATTGCTTTTTGAAATATGTCATTTACCAACCGTCTGGCACAGGCCACCAGCCCTTATTTGCTGCAACATGCACACAACCCTGTAGATTGGTATCCGTGGGGCGAAGAGGCACTTGCCAAAGCCCGCAAGGAAGACAAACCCATTATCGTCAGCATTGGTTACTCTGCCTGCCACTGGTGTCATGTAATGGAGCGTGAATGTTTTGAAAATGAGGCACTTGCCGAATTGATGAACCGCTACTATGTATGTATCAAAGTAGATAGGGAAGAGCGTCCCGACATAGACCAGATTTATATGGATGCACTGCACGCCATGGGGTTGAACGGCGGCTGGCCGCTCAATGTATTTCTTACGCCCGATGCTAAGCCTTTCTATGGCGGCACGTACTTCCCGCCAAGAGTATGGGCAAACCTCTTGCAACAAGTCGCCAATGCCTTTGCCAATGAGCGCGAGAAAATCAGCGAATCTGCCGAGCAGTTCAACCGCGTATTGAACCGTAACGAAGAGGAGCAGTATGGCCTCTCTGCCGCCATGATACAGGCGAAGGAAGCCGTTACCCTCGCACAGGCCAACAGCATGTTTGAACGCCTCAGCAAACAGTTTGACACCCAACTGGGTGGTATGAACCGCGCCCCCAAGTTCCCCATGCCGAGCATTTACCTGTTCCTGCTGCGCTATTGGCACGTAAGCGGCAACGAAGCAGCCTTGAAACACATACACCTCACATTAGAAAAAATGGCACGCGGCGGCATTTATGACCAAGCAGGCGGAGGTTTTGCCCGCTATTCGGTAGATGAAAAATGGTTAGTGCCACACTTTGAAAAAATGCTCTATGACAATGCGCAACTCATCAGCCTGTATGCCGAAGCCTACAACGCCACTCGGCGCCTGCTTTACAAGCAAATAATGGATGAAACCATTGCCTTTGCCCGCCGAGAACTGCTTTCGCCTGAGGGGGGCTTCTACTCTGCACTGGATGCCGACAGCGAAGGTATGGAAGGGCGTTTTTACGTCTGGAAAGATGAAGAATTGGATGCAGCATTTCAGGCGGCGGGGCTTTCTGCCCATGAGGCACGACTTTGCAAAGACTACTACGACTGCTACCCCGACGGTAACTGGGAGCACGGCTACAACATTCTCAACTGCCCCGTAAGCAATGAGGAATTCTGCCGAACCCACCAACTCAGCCCCGAAATATTACAAGAAAAAATCGTCCGATGGAAAAAATTGTTGCTGGAAGCGCGTGCGCTGCGTATCCGCCCCTGCTTGGACGACAAAATCCTTTCCGGCTGGAACGGCCTCATGCTCAAAGGTTTAGCCGATGCCTACGCAGCAACGGGCATTGCCGACTACCTGCAACAGGCCGTACAAACCGCCCGATTCATCCAAGAAAAAATGACGGCGGATAAGCAACTTTTCCGCAACTATAAAAACGGCAAAGCTGATATTCCAGCCTATTTGGAAGATTATGCAGCTGTGATTCAAGGGTTCACAGCACTGTATCAAGTAAGCGGCGATGCCTTCTGGCTGCAGCGCGCCGAGCAACTCACCGACCACGTGCTGGCAAACTTTTCCGATGAAACAGGCGAGTTGTTCTATTTTGTCGGCAAAGTACAGGCAAAAGAGCTCATTGCCCGCAAAAAAGAACTGTTTGACAATGTGATTCCTGCCTCCAACTCCATAATGGCGCACAACCTATTTGCCCTGTCGCTGCTGTTGCCTAACCGAACAGACTATGAGCAAAAAGCAAAGCGCATGTTGCTTTCTGTTGTGCCAATGCTTCAAAAAGATGTGCGCTTTATGGCAAATTGGGCAGCACTTTTCCTTCAATATGTTGCACCGCCCGTAGAGGTAGCCATCACGGGCACACAGGCAGAAACCTTTGCCCGCGACCTGCACGCAAAGGCCTACTTCCCGCACAAAGTAGTTGCTTTCAGTACAGTCGCAAGTACGCTTCCGCTATTGGAAAATCGTTTTTTTGAAGGGCAAACCAAAATTTTTATTTGTCGCCAACAAGCCTGCCAACGCCCCGTAGATAGTGTAGAAGAGGCTTTTGAGCAAATAAAAGCACTTTAAAAAGTTTCCAAAAATTTTTTTTGGAAAAATGAAAAAAAGCGAAAACCAAATCACATCTTTGTGTGTTATTAGTTTGAAGTTTGTTTGTTAGTTTAGTTTATTAAAGTGGAATGGGACTCCTGATGTTCGGGAGTTTCATTTTTTCTGACCTATAGGCAACAAACTTTCCATAGCAGACAAGTCATGCGTAGCATTTACTATGCTCATGCCGCTTGTTCCTACCATCAAGTATGCTTCTCAGGTATAACCTGAAATAAAAATCATATGCACAACCATCAAATTCTTGAAAAAGGCAAATCGCTGCATCAGGCAGCAAAGGCTATTGTTTTATTGCATGGACGCGCATCGGTCTTGCCGATACGTTTTGCGACGATAGTTTCTACATAGCAGCACCACAGGCTACTAACCACACATGGTATCCTTACGGCTTTCTGACACCCGAGTCGCAAAATGAGCCTTGGTTGCGCTATCGGCAGTGGCAACGGTAAAGCTGCTGATAGACCAAATAAGCGTACAAATTTCTTCCGAAAACATCTACATTACAGGCTTTTCGCAAGAGGCTTGCCCGGGTTTGGAAGTAGTCGCCCAATTTGCGCAACAATATACAGGCGTAGCGGCCTTTATGGGTGGCTTAATTGTTGAGGTGCTGAAACCCGAAGAATACAGCGGAAACTCTAATGGCATACCTGTTTTCATTGGCAACAGCGACTTCGACCCGCAAGTGCCTGCTGAGTGCTCCGAAGCCTCAGCGCAGCTGATGGAAAGCACGGGGGCTTTGGTTATACACATTGTTTATCCTGCTATGCCACATACCATTACTACGGAGGAAATCAAAACCGTACAACGCCTTATGTTTTAGCAATATCCTTACTGTATTAATTGAGTATTTTTTGCTTTTTTACGAAAAAAAGCGATTTTAAAATATCGTTAAAGCTGCCAAAAAATATATGGAACTCCTCTACAAAAATCAGTTTGTTAAAATCTCACTTGACAAAGCACACGGCATTATTGAAATGGTATGGCTGCCTGCTGTTACTCATATGAGCGATGAGGATTTTAAGCAGGTGTTTACTCGCTATGCCGAACTGGCCGAGCAATATCATCCCACTTTTTATCTGACATACAGTGAAGGCGAGGATTACGTTATTATGCCACATTTGCAGGAATGGGTGGCAGAAAATATTATTCCGCGCACTCATCAGGCCGGTGTGGCTTTTACGGCAATTGTAGTCAGCGAAGATATATTCGCACGGGTGTCCGCCAAGCAACTGCTAGATGAAAAGAATGCGCAGTTACTAACCTCGTGTTTCTTCTCTGACCGCACGAAGGCAAGAGAATGGCTGATAAAGCTGCATGAAAGTAGCAAGGTCGCCTAATTCCTTAACAATTTTTAATTGCTTGCTCAACGTGTAGCCTCTCAAATCCGTCATATCTTTGTTAATATTTTGCAAATGGAATCAGGTTTGAACCTGAAAAGGTAGAGCCTGTGTTTGGAAATTATGAAAAAGATTTGGACGCGCCTGTTGGCATTATCGGTTTTAAGCCCCCTGTTATTTGCTTTTACACCCGATGAGGGGTATCGCTCCTTGCCTAATAACAAGTTCAGTACCGGTGAAAAACTGACCTACTTGGTGCACTACGGCTTTGTCAATGTAGGCGAGGCAACAGTTACGTTAGACCAGAAAATTCATACCATCAACAATCGCCCCTGTTACAGAGTGGACATTCAGGGAAAAACCATCGGTGTTTTTGGTATGACCATGAAGGTGGACGACTTGTGGCGCTCCTATATTGATACGGCTGCCATTGTGCCGCATAAATTTTTCCGCGATATCAAGGAAAACAACTACAAAAAGGTTGAAACTATTTTCTTTGACCACCTGAAAGGTACGGCGCAAGTGCGACAAATTACCGGACAAGCCCCCGAAAAGATTGACAATCATAAAATTCCGAAAAATGTGCAGGATATTGTCAGCGGCTACTACTACCTGCGCACATTGGATTTTACCAACATTAAAGAAAAAGATACGCTGACTATTCAGGGCTTTTTTGAAGACAAGGTATATGACTTACAGGTGGTTTACCTTGGCAAAGAGCGCCTGCAAACGCAATTCGGAAAAATTAAAGCTGCCATTATTTCCCCTGTAATGCCCGAAAACCAATTGTTTGACGGCAGAGATGCTATCAAAATGTGGATTTCGGACGATGAAAACCGCGTACCGCTGCGCGTAGAAGTGGCTATGTTCGTTGGTGCATTCGAGCTGGATTTGATTGAACACAAGGGATTGAAACACAAGTTCAATAAAAAATAGGCGGAGTAACGTATATTTGCCTCTTAGCATTTTATCGCATGTATAAAAATATTCGCGCTGTTGCCAAAACTGTGTACGGTACAGGCAGTTTCAATCATTTAGATGAAATCCTCGCCGAAAAACGTCGGCAGCCTTCCGATTTCATGGTGTTTATTGTAGATAACTACTTCAAAGGCAAGGAGTTGGAAAATCGGTTGCCTGCTCATGTGCAGGATATGGTTTTCTTTGTAGATGTAGACCCCCACGAGCCTACTACGTATCAAGTGGATACCTTGCGCGATGAAATTCTGCAAACCAAAGGCTTGCCCGCCGGAGTAATAGGTATTGGCGGTGGCAGTATCATGGACATTGCCAAGGCCGTTGCCCTGATGCTGACCAACGAGGGCTCATCGCAACTTTATCAGGGGCTGAACCTGATTAAGAAGCCGGGTGTATATCATGTAGGCGTACCGACTATTTCAGGAACGGGCGCGGAGGTAAGCACTACGGCTGTTCTGACAGGCCCCGAAAAGAAATTAGGTCTCAAATGCGAATGGACAGTTTTTGACCAAATTGTATTAGACCCCACGCTAACGGCTACTGTGCCGCGCAATCAGTGGTTCTATACGGGCATGGATACCTACATCCACTGCGTAGAGTCTATGACGGGACATTTGAAAAACGCATACAGTGAGGCCTACGGCTATAAAGCCTTAGACCTTTGTCGTGAGGTATATTTAGGCCCCAACAGTGGGCAGAATCCTGAAACGGATGAAAAACTGATGGTAGCCTCACTCTTTGGCGGCCTTAGCCTTACCTATTCGGAAGTGGGTGTTTGCCATGCGCTTTCTTACGGACTTTCTTATGTGTTCGGCACGCGCCACTGCTATGCTAACTGCATTATTTTCAACCAGTTAGAAGATTTCTATCCCGAAGGAGTGCGTGAGTTCAAGGAGATGGTTGCCAAACATGACATCTACTTGCCGCAGAATTTGGCCAAAGACTGGACTGACGAGCAGATTGAGAAAATGGTAGATGTTACGCTGGCACTCCATCATATGTGGAATCACGCCGTAGGGTCTGATTGGAAAGAAAGAATCAGCCGCTCACAAGTTCGTGAATTGTTTGAACGGATATAATACTGCAATTCATTCAAGCGCACATTATACAAAAGCGCAAGTGGCTTTGCGAGAAAACTTTTTGTATAAGTAATTCAAATTCAGATGTTTAAACCTGACAGGGTGTTAAACTCTATCAGGTTTGCTTATATCTGCCAAAATCCTTTTTTGATGCAATGCATCTAAATTTGTTCAACGGCTTAACCAAGCTACTTAGAATTGGCTTAACTTTGTATGCCCTTACAGGCTGCTTCCAAATCAAACCGTGCTGAAATATGGCTTTTACTGTTGGTATCATATCTGCGTCGCCGCAAAGAAACAGCAACTCACTGCGCTTTGCTAAAGCACTGCAACACCTGCTCGCTGAAAGAAGTTTTACGGAAGTTCAGATAGTTAATTTTGAATACTATGATATTCCATGGGTAGGAGAAGGAGACATTAACCCCAAGCAACTTACTGATTTTCAGTACTATTTGATAAATGTGTGGAATAAAAGTGATGTAGTGTTTATTGTTTCGCCCGAATACAACTGGAGTTTTAGCCCGCAGTTAATCAATACCTTAGACCAACTTGGCGGCAAAGCATTTGCACATTTGTTTGACAATAAGGTATTTGCGCTGGCGGGGGTTTCTTCGGGGCGCGGCGGCAGGCAGCCTGCTCTTCAACTGACTACCGTACTGAACAAGCTCATCAATTTTCTGGACGGCAATTCGGTAATTGCGCCGCGTATTTTCGAGTCGCACGAAACAGACCAAATGTTGGATGCCGATGGCAATTTCATTGGTTCTGAAGCCTATATCAAAGGAGCAACGGCTTTTGTGGAATATGCGCTCCGCATCGCTCAACGTTGGTTTCGTTAGCTCGCAGCAAGATTAGACCTTGCTTAAAAAAGCCTGTCAGATATGTGAACCTGACAGGCTTTTTTGCTTTTACTCAAAATACCGAATTTACTCCTTCACAATCCGACGGACAATATGCCCTTCTCCGTTGCTGATTTGCAAGAAGTAGATGCCTGATGCCAATGCTTTCAGGTCTATCTCTTGCTCTACGGTAAAGCTGCGCTTCTGTACGCTGATATTTTGCAATACTTTGCCTGTAATATCAGTAATGCGTATTTCTACGTCTGCATTGCTGCGCTCGCTGTAAGCTACTTTGATAGATTCTTGGGCAGGGTTCGGATATACTTTCAGTTCGGCATTTTTAACAATCTCTTCTGTTGCGGTCAATACAATGGGGTCAGACACAGCCGAACAGCCGTCGGATGTTACCCGTACCGTAAAAATACCTGCTTGGTCGGCATTATAGGTTTGTCCGGTTGCTCCCGGTATAGGATTGCCGTTGAGCAGCCACTGGTTGCCGATTGGTGAGCTGGACGTAAATACCTGCCCCTGCACGCTAACGGTAGGGCGAATAATGCTGACCACATTGACCCGAATGGGAGCAGAGGTGATAGCACAACCCGTCATGTTGGTTACTACTACGCTGAACTCTCCTTCCTCGGCAGTGGTCAGTGTAGACTGGTTGGCATTGATGATATTAACGCCGTTTCTGCGCCACTGATAATTTACGTTGGGGTCACTCGAGTTGGCGGTGAGCGTAACGGCTTCGCCTTGGCAAATAGGCAATTGTCGCGAAGGAGTAATGGTAACGGTTGGTGCATCGGCTTGTGAGGCATGCACCTGAGCTCTTGGTGTAGAGCATCCGAAAGCGCGCAGGGTTATATCGTAGAAGTAATACCAAAAGGCACTAGGGTTAGGCGTGGCGGTATTGCCCGTAATGGCAAACACGCCCGGTATTTGCGTTTGCGGATATGGGTTCTGCAATTCAGGGATGTTGTTGTTCCGATAGATGGTTGTTCCCGTGCCGTAGGCAATGGAAATTTCATAGTCGCCTGCACGCGGGAAGGTGAGGTCTAAACGATATACCTGACCGGTATCTAACGGGTCATTGTCTTGTGAACCGGCAGCCGGAACAGTGCGTGTTGCACGGGCATTAATCACCACAGAAGAAACCTCTTCGCGGGTACGAACATCGGTTACGGTAAATTGCAACAGCCCTGCATTGCCGATGTACAACCTTGCCGATTCTATAACTACGGGCTGTTGTACGCGTACGTTGATAGAGGGGCTGAACTGGTTGTAGCCGCCGCTTGCAAATACTTCTTTGGTTTTGGGGCCGAGTCCAGTGCGTACAAAATCATTGATAGCAGCGTAGTAGCGACCATCGGCAGGTCTTGCGTTGGTAACTACTCGGTTGCCTGCTCCAATCAGGTTGCCGCCCACAGGAGCATCGTACCAATATAGTCCGCTTCCTTCGGAGGCTCTGCTAAGGGTTACGGGGCCGTCAGTACCGCAGGCAACCACAGAAAGCCCGGTAGGTGCCGTGCCGGCATCTGCCGACCTGAATGTGCTGATATTTACGTTGTTGCTTGGGTCTGCATCGCCCTCAACGGTAAAGTTGCTGCGCACTGTATACACCGTACCGGCTTGCAAACGCAACGGTTGGGACAAGGTGATGTGTACAAAACTTGTTGCCAATGAGGGCAATCCTGCTGAGAAACTGAAAGTGCCCGAAAAATCGACCAATTGTTGGTTTTGCGGGTTGGTAATAGTCAGCGAAAAATTGCCGTTGGTGATATTGGTATTACCCAAGTTGCGTATGCTTACGGAAACAACGCTGACGGTTTGCTCCGGACAAATACCCGAAACAGGGCTAATAAGTCCTGTGACGGCAATGTCTGCTTGCGGACGCACAAAAGCAATCGTATAGTCGCGAGTTTCACCTTTGGCATAGCTGCCGCAGGGTGCTATGTTGGCAGCATTGTTGGTTTCAGATAGCACAATCCGCATACGAGTACGTCTTCCTATTTGTACCGAATTCGGAACCTGTACGTTGGTTATGAAGCTTTCTGTGCCATTAATTGCGGCGGAAGTAGCCACCAACTCGCCTGCATCGGTGAAATTGCCGTTGCCGTTCCAGTCTATATAAGCGCGGGCAATTTTAGCAAAATTGGCACCGCAAGTGCCCAGCCCGATTCTTAGGCTTGCCTGCTGCCCGGGAGCAAGGTTAGCGGTTAGATTGGTAAAATCCGAATAGGTGCGGCAGGCATTTTCCGGTGTGTGATTCAAATTGGCAAATACAACGCTTTCAATGCGGGAATCTGCATTGGATGCGGGCGCAGATGCGCAGTAGGCAGTTCCGCCTATGCCGCTCATTATGAGCGAAAAGTTTTGAGCATTACCGCGTAGAGTTCCTTTGTGGCTCACGCGGATGGTGTAAGTTTTGCCTGGAATCGGGTCGTCCACAATCACCTGCTCCACATTGTCGCGGATATTGTCGCCGCGGGTAGCCGCTGCCTCGGGCTGTGCAGGATTTAATACCCACGGCAGATGGGTAGTGTTGCCTTCGACAATGCGCAGGTCTAAGTCGTTTACCAATCTTGGGCTGGGGTTATTAACGTTCGCTCTGATAACAGGTAAAACTGTTCCCTCGGGGTCTGTCCATACGATGGTAGCTTTTAGCGGGCCGTTACCGCTGGCAATTACATCCAGCGTAAAGGTCTGATTTTGGTTGAGGTTTTCCTCACGGATGGCATGTGTGCGGTCGCGATTGAGAATCACGATACCTGCCTGCTCAGCGTTCAGCAACCCCCATCCGAACCGATAGTCGGGGCCGGGTGCATTGCCTGCTTCATTGGCTGTATGAATAGCCAGCGCTTTGAGGGTGGCAGCCAGCATAAAATTGCCCTGATTTTGCTGCCCGTAGAGTTCTTGTAAAAGGAACATCGTACCCGAAACATTGGGCGTAGCCATGGATGTACCTTGCAGCGAAGCATAAGCATTATTGGCTGAGTTTGTGGCTGAAACCACCGCCACACCATTACCCACCAAATCGGGCTTAATGCGACCGTCGTCGGTAGGTCCCCAACTGCTGAACGCCGACATCACCACGTCCGACGGGCGAGTATAGCCATTGGCGATGGGGTTTACTGCTCCAACGGTCAGAATATTCTTTGCATTACTTGCCGTAGGAATGGTGTTATAGCCTGTATTAGAACTGATACTGTCGGGGCGTGCTTCTACTAATCGGTAGCCACCCGATGCAGCAACATCGCGTTGCCAATATGGTTGTCCTATGGCAGGGCCGGTACTGGTTCGGTTGTTGGCCGCAGCAAAAACAGGGAGGTAATAGGGCGAAGCTTGTACTAGGCGGTCTAAGTCGCGGCAGCGGGTGTCGTAAAACCCGAATTTCCAATCTTCTGTACCATTTACTGTTGGGTCTCCATGCCATTCCCAGCGTGGGTTGTCGGCTGTACCGGAGCGCGAAGGGTTGTTATACCAACCGGCAATTGCTCCATAAGAGTGGTTAGAGATGAGAAGTCCGCCGTTTGAGGCGGTTGTCATTTCGGTAATATCATTGGCAGAGCTATATGCTTGTAGTCGTGCACCAAATGCCATACCGCGTGCAATCGGGTTGATACCGGCTGCAATCATTGTTCCTGCTACGTGGGTGGCATGGCTCGAGGGGGTACGGTCATCATCACCAAAGACAATGCGGCCGGTAAACTCTTCATGTGTGGCAAGCACATTACCACCAGCTTCCCAAATGCCAAGGCGATTCCTAATAAACTCGCTTCTGCCGCTCAGATTAAGCCCCAGGCTGCCGCCCTGCCAAAGTGCGGTGGTGTTGGTAGTGGCTGCGGCACGCGTATTGTTGTAGGTGATGAGGTATTCGGGGTAGCCTGCATCATCCAAACCGTTCAGCGATGCTACCGTGCCGTCAGGATAGCTGATTACTTCGGGGATGCCCCAGCGCTTGATAATGGCACGCGCTTTTTCCATTTCGCTGTTATGGGCTTGTTGAAAATCGCGAGCAAGACGCTCTAACTCAACGGAATTAGTTTTGGGCGATTGTGCATACAGCATACCACTTATAACCAACCCTGAAAAACCTGTGAGTAGGAGTTTTTTCATGTGAAAGTTTACTTGATAAGTAATCAAACAATTTGATGTTCAATGAAGGTTTTTTAAACAGAATATCAATGTAAGATAATCAAAAAAAGCAAGACGACATAGCGCTTGTGCCATCTTGCCTCAATGCAATAAGTTCTTTGTTTTAGAGAATCATTTTTTCTATAGGAACAACTAATATGCCTTGCGCTCCTTCAGCCTGTAATTTTTCAATCACCTCCCAAAAATCGTTCTCGTTAATAACCGAGTGCATGGAAACCCAACCGGGTTCTGCCAGCGGTAGTATGCTGGGGCTTTTCATGCCCGGAATAAGTGATTTTATGACTTCTATTTTTGACTCGGGGGCATTGAGCAAAATGTATTTGTTGTTGCGCGCAGCCTGTACCGAGCGAATGCGGAACAGCAGTTTGTCTAATAGTGTTCGTTGTTCCTCTGCTATATCGGGGCGGCTGATAAGCACTGCTTCCGAATGGAAGATGGGCTGCACCTCTTTCAAACCGTTGGTAAACAGCGTACTGCCAGAGCTGACAATATCGCAAATGGCATCGGCAAGGCCTATGCCCGGAGCAATTTCCACAGAACCACTGATTTCGTGTATGTCTGCCTGCACATTGTTATTGTGCAGGAATGTTTCCAGAATTTTCGGGTAGGAGGTGGCAATACGCTTGCCGTCTAACTGGTGAACGCCTTCATAAGGCTCACTTTTGGGTATGGCGATGGAGAGGCGGCATTTAGAAAACCCGAGTTTATGGGCAACTACTACATCGCGTTGTTTTTCGGCTAATACATTTTCGCCTACAATACCGATGTCGGCTACGCCGTCGGCCACATAGCCCGGTATGTCGTCATCGCGGAGCAGTAAAAACTCCATAGGAAAATTAGTGGCTTCGGCTTTAAGCGCGCCTATGCCGTTTTTAAAGCTGATACCACATTCTTTAATCATTTGCAGAGAGTCTTCGCTAAGCCGCCCCGACTTCTGAATAGCAATTCTGAGTTTAGCTGAGTAGTTCATGCGGCAAATTTATGCAAAAAAGCGCCGCATCATTTTTAACATACTGTCTATCTTCTCCCCGTAAGGAGGGTATAAGGTTTTGACGGTAGTAAAACCTATGCGCTGACGCAAAACAGCACGGATGTTTGAGAATGCCTCAAAGCCATAGAAGCCGTGTGTTTTGCCAATGCCGCTGTTATTCACCCCGCCAAACGGCAAATTGTGATTGGCAAGATGGATAATACAATCATTGATACAAGTACCGCCCGCAGAGGTTTCCTGCAAAATGCGGTTGATTTTTTCGTTACTCTTGCTGAATATGTACAATGCCAGCGGTTTTTCCATGCTGTTCACAAAGTCAATGGCTTCGCCGAGGTTATCATAGGTAATAACAGGCAGCACGGGTCCGAAGATTTCCTCTTGCATAATTTTCATATGCGTGGTAACGTTGGTCAGGATTGTTGGCGCAATGAAACGCTCTTCGGCAATGGTTCTGCCGCTGGTTGCCATGTGAGCGCCTTTTTCTAAGGCATCGGTAATGAGTTGGCTAATTCGCTGAAAGTGGCGGTCGTTTACGATGCGTGCATAAGATGAGGAATGCTCAACCCCCCGGCGGTCGGAATTGTAGTACTTTTCAATGAAATTTTTCATTTCATTGATGAGTGCCTCTTGCCTTTCGCGCTTTACCAAAAGATAATCCGGTGCTACGCAGGTTTGCCCGTTGTTCACGAACTTACCCCAAACCAATTTTTCGGCAGCATCTTTCAGGTCAGTGCTTTCGTCTATGAAAGCGGGCGATTTGCCGCCCAGTTCCAGCGTTACAGAAGTAAGATATTTAGCTGCCGCCTGCATGACTACTTTGCCGATGGCAGGGCTTCCCGTGAAGAAAATATGATTGAAAGGCAGCTCTAACAAGGCGGTGGAAACTTCCACGCCTCCTTCAAAGCAGGCTATTTCCTCTTTGCCGAAGGCTTCCGCAATGACACGGCTGATGACGGCAGAGGTATTAGGCGTAAGCTCCGAGGGTTTCACTATTGCCGTACAGCCTGCAGCAATGGCATATACCAAGGGTCCGAAAACCAAATAAATCGGATAATTCCAAGGTGAGATAATCAGCGATACGCCTTTGGGTTCATATTGCACATAAGAACTTGCCCCAAACAGCGAAGCAGGTGTTCCCACGCGCTTGGTTTTCATCCATTTGCGTACATTGGCAATCGCGTGGCGCGTATCCATCAGCGTAGGCAGTATTTCGGTGGCTATCACCTCCTGACGAGGCTTGCGGAAATCGGCATACATAGCTTCAATAAATGCCGGTTCGTATTTTTCTATTGTTGCGGCTAACTTTTTGAGCTTGGCAATGCGTTCATCGGCAGTGCTTTTGCGCAGTTTAATCGCTGTTTTTTGTTGGGCGGCAAATACATCCGTAATGGCTGTAATGCCTGCTTCAGCATAAGTTGTATTCATGGTTATTGGGCAGTTTTTCAAATAAAATCTGGTGAGCAGCGCATAAGTTACAATTTTTCCGACTCAAAAATGTAGTCTAAATCAATCACTAACTTAGGGAAAATATGCGGGCTTACTTTATCGCCCTTAATCATAGGGGCTTTACCTACAAAAGATTTGTTTTCAAGTACATATGGAAGGATACTTTCGTTTTCAGGATTGACAATCCAATACTCACGAACGCTGCTTTCTTCATAAATCTGGTACTTTTGGCGCATTTCGCGGGCAGAGTTGCCTGCCGAAAGAACCTCAATCACCCAGTCGGGGGCACCAAGGCAAAGCAGCCTCTTGCATCTAACTTACTCAAATCGCAAATCACACAAATATCGGGCTGCAAAACAGTGGTAATCTGTTCGTCGCTTGTTTCGTCTTTGCAGTGCGGAAAGCGCACATCAAAGAGAACCGTATAGACTTCGCAAGTTTTTGATTGTAAGTATGTGCCTATTTTCAAGTATAATTTCCCTGCAATTTTCTGATAAATACGCAAGGGCGCAGGCGACATGGCGAGCATTTTTCCGCGCAACAACTCTAAGGAGCTATCCAACTGCCACGTCAGATAGTCGGCATATGTGTAAATTTTATCGGCAACAGGTTGGTTTAATGTCGGGTTTAGCATAGCTGAAGAAAAGGTGTTAGCCAAAGTTACAAAAAATACGGCTAACACCCGTGTGAGTTACTCACCTTTAAAATTCGCCCGCCGCTTTTCCAGAAATGCCGTTACGCCTTCTTTGAAATCATGGGTTTGGAAACATTTGTACTGATTAACTGCTTCTGCATCAAGGGTTTCTGCCAATGTTCCTGCTATGCCAACGCGGAGGTTGGCTTTCATTTGTCGGATAGCCACGTATGGCCCGTTAGCCAACTGATTGGCCATTTTCTGAACGGCAGCATCCAGCAAATCGCCCGCAAAAACCTGATTGACAATGCCCATGCGCAGCGCATCTTCGGCTTTAATCATTGCGCCGGTTACCATCAGTTCAAATGCTTTGTGATAGCCTGTCAGGCGAGGCAGAAAGAATGCCCCGCCACCGTCGGAAGCCAAACCGATGCGCGTGAAAATTTGACTGAATGCGGCTTTTTCTTCGGCAAAAATCAGGTCGCAGGCAAGGGCGAAGTTGAAACCGACACCCACACAAACGCCGCGCACTTTGGCGATAATTGGGATGTCGGTTTGCCGCATCATTAGAATGACGGGATTTACTGTCGTGCGGAGGTATTCGGTAACGTTTTCGTTGCGCGGGTCTTCTGCGCCTGCAGAGAGGTCAGCGCCTGCACTGAAATCGTCTCCTGCACCGGTCAGGATGATGATGCGGGTGCCGTCGGTTTCGGCTGCTTGCAAGGCTTGTTTCATACCCTGCAAAATTTCGGGCGTTACGGGGTTTTTCTTATCGGGAAGGTTGAAAGTCAGGGTTTTAATAGCCCCTTCTTGTGTAACAAGCAAGTGTGGATTCATTTTTTTGGATGGTTTTTAACGGATGACTTTTTGAAACTACGGATTGGGTGCACACAGCAAATGATGCAGATTTACATTGCTTTTTTACTCCGAAATCCCGAATCCGAAATGGCTCTGCATGATGCGTTTTTAATTTATCTGCTCATGGCTGCTCTGTCAAGTTCTTGCCAAACTAAGGCGCTTGCGCCCAAAACGGCAGCGTTGCGGCCTTCCAGTGCCGAAATCAGCAACTTGACTTTGTTGCGATAAATTGGGAAGAGGTTTTCCTCCATGTGTTTTTTGATGGGGTCTAAAAGCAGGTTGCCTGCCTTGGTAGGGCCGCCGAAAAAGATAATGGCTTCGGGGCTGGTGTAGGCTACCGTATCGGCTAATTTGATGCCTAAAATGCGCCCGGTGTATTCATAGGCTTCCAGTGCGATTTTATCGCCGCGTTGGGCTGCCGCGGTAATGTGTTCGCCTGTCATTTCGTGGAAACTCAAGTCTCGTAATTCGCTTTCGTCGGGGTACTCTGCCAACAGATGGAATACCGTCCGTTTGATGCCTGTTGCCGAAACATAGGTTTCCAGCGCGCCACGCCTACCGTTGGGGTGCATCCTACCGTTGGGGTCTACAATAATGTGTCCCAATTCGCCGGCAAATCCGTCATGGCCGTAAATCAGTTGCCCGTTGGAAACCAGCCCGCTGCCCAGCCCTGTGCCAAGGGTAATCATCACAAAGTCGCGCATGTTTCGTGCTGCCCCGAACCTCATTTCGCCGATGGCAGCCGCATTGGCATCGTTGGTGATGATAATGGGAATGTTTTTGAAATGCTTGCCCATCAGCCCGACCACGTCCACATCGCCCCAGCTCAGGTTGGCAGGTTTTTCAATGCGGCCGGTGTAGTAGTTGGCATTGGGCGCACCCATACCAATGCCCCGCAGAACAATTTCATAGCCCAATTCCCGACGGCTTTCTTCTACCGCCTGAACTAATCGCGCCAAAAAGTGGCTGAAAGGTTCATTGGCATGGGTGGGGATGTTGTTTTCGCCCACACATTCGCCCTGATGGCTTACAAATCCGTACTTAGTAAAAGTACCGCCCACGTCTATCCCTAAAACAAATTCAGGTGCGCCTGTCTGCATAGTGAAGGAAATGCTTAAATATTAATTGTCGTTTGGCAATATTGTGATTTTGCGGCGATTTATACAAATAATCTGCACTAAACTGGAAGGTTTATTGGCGAATGCCTGCCGATACATTCCTTGCCGAAATCTGTGGTATATTGTGCGGATTCGTGCGATTTTGAGTTTACTTTGTGGCTTCAAACAGCATTTCAATGGCACGCAAAGACCTTCCCGACCGCGAAAAAGGCAAAATCAATAAAAATACGCTCAAACATCTGGCGGGTATTTACCGCTTCATGTACCCATATCGCGGACATTTTTTTGCAGGGATGTTCTTCCTGTTTTTTTCCAGTACGGTTGTGCTAGCATTTCCATTCCTGACAGGCAAGTTGGTAGATGCTGCCACAGGCAATGCGCCTGCCATGTTGCAAGGCATCAATACGATTTCGCTGGCGCTAATGGTCGTATTGATTGTGCAGGCTGTCTTTTCATTTCTGCGCGTATATTTTTTCAGCCGCGTAAGCGAGCGCAGTATGGCAGATATTCGGCAAACACTCTACAAAAAACTCATGCACCTGCCTATGGGCTTTTTTGACAGCCAGCGCACAGGCGAGCTGATGAGCCGTATTACAGCCGATATTGCTCTTTTGCAAGATACCTTTTCCATTACGCTGGCAGAGTTTTTCCGCCAGTTTTGCATACTTATCATCGGGTTAGGCGTGCTGTTTTGGAATACGCCTAAGCTCACGTTATTTATGCTGGGGGTAATTCCCGTGCTGGTAATTTTGGGCTTGCTTTTCGGCAAACGCATCCGCAAAATGTCCAAGCAAACGCAGGACGAACTCGCCAAAGCCAACGTAGTGGTGGAAGAAACGCTGCAATCCATCAGCATGGTAAAAGCATATACTAATGAGGCTTACGAAGTAAATCGCTATCATACCTCGTTGCAAAAAGTCATTGCAACGGCACTGCACGCAGCGCGTTATCGTGGTGCATTTGTATCATTTATCATTTTGGCACTGTTTGGCGGCATTGTGGCAGTACTCTGGTACGGCGCAGGACTGGTGGCTTCGGGCGAAATCACCATCGGCGACCTCACCTCTTTTGTCATTTACACCATGTTCATCGGTGGCAGCATCGGCGGTCTGGGCGACATCTACGGGCAGTTGCAACGCGCCGTGGGTGCATCGGAGCGCGTCCGCGAAATTTTGGAAATGGAGGATGAATTTGCCCATACAAAATCCACAACAACGGTGTTACGCTTAAAAGGTGATATAGCCTATCAAAACATTGTGTTCCGTTATCCTACCCGTGAGGATGTAACAGTGCTAAACGATTTGTCTTTCCACGTCAAAGCCAGTGAAAAGGTGGCCTTGGTAGGGCATAGCGGTGCCGGAAAATCTACTATCGTACAACTGCTATTGCGTTTTTATGAGCCCCAAAGCGGGCAAATTATGGTTGATAATCAACCTGTTGCCAATTACAATCTGACCGCCTACCGCAGCAATATCGCCATTGTACCGCAAGAGGTTATCCTGTTTGGTGGTACCATTCGCGAAAACATTGCCTATGGTAAGCCTACCGCAAGCGAAGCGGAAATTATAGAAGCCGCCCGCAAAGCCAATGCATGGAATTTTATTCAGAGCTTCCCCGAAGGACTGAATACCATTGTTGGCGAGCGCGGTGTAAAACTTTCGGGCGGACAGCGACAGCGCATCGCCATTGCCCGTGCCATTCTGAAAGACCCTGCTATTTTGGTGCTCGACGAAGCGACCAGTTCCTTAGATGCCGAATCAGAACACTTGGTACAAGAGGCGTTGGAAACCCTGATGAAAGACCGCACCACGCTGATTATTGCCCACCGACTGGCAACTATTAAAAAAGTGGACAGAATTTACGTGATAGACAAAGGGCAAATTATAGAACAAGGCACTCACGAAGAACTTCTCAACGACGACACAGGAACTTACAGCAATCTAATCCGCCTGCAAATGCTGGAAGCATAAGCAAAAATTTAATATGCTGACAATTGCTTGATTTTCAAAGAAAAAAGTTAGCTTAACATGCCTCTTACTACAAAGACATATGAAGAGCTTCCTTATCATTGTCGGCACAATCATTGCGCTGATTGCTTTGTTTGGGGGTTGGCTATATTATATGGCCGTTACCAAGCGCGAGTATTTGGTTGCTGAGTTTAAAGATAACAACGACCGTCTGGAACTGACCTATCACTATATGTCTAAGTGGGGCAACGAGTGCACCGGTTTTTCCTTGTCATTCAATAGAAAGTTAGTTGATATCTTCGATTGTTACTATGAGAAAGGTTACAATCCGGGTAATGTGTTTCCTGTACGTCATTCAGACCGTGAAAAACTCACCGTTACAATAATAGACCCTACTTATGCCAATGCGGAAAACTTTGCAAATGGTAAAATAGTTTGGACGGTATGGGTTAGCCCCGATAAATTTAGCCCCGATGAATACCGACGCATTAATGAAATGCTTCTCAAATTTGGCAAGCAACTCACCCAAGCCCAAGAGCGCCTAAGTGCTGAGCTCATTAAAGATATTACAACCCGGTGGGATATGCTCCACAAATACTCCTTAACCATTTGGCGAACAGTTTACTTTGACTACAAACAACTAACAAATGAAGTTTTTGAGCGTTACAAAGAGAATAGACACGAAAAAATTCAGGTCAATCCATGGGGAGCGGTTTTTTTTGAGTTAAAAAGTCCAGAATATGTTGGCGGCTATGGTTGTGGTTTAGGCAGACTAAACGACGGTGGCGATACGCTAATAGTTAGTTCTGATTGGCGCTACTGTGGCAAAGGTATTTCGGTCAGCGAGTTTGTCGAGTTTCGCGATGCACAAGGGCGTGCCCTAACTGATGTTTACCGGATAGACCAAGAGAAAGAAACACCCAAGCAACAACCCTAACTGATATGGCCGCAAAAATCTTTTGGCTCATTAGCCTGCTTTTCTTCCTGCTCATATATCAAACTATTTATGGTCAACCTGTACCCAAAGATGGTGATACGGTTATGGGTAGTGGCTTATGGCTGCTATTTCTGTTGGCAGTATTTGTTGCAACATTAGTAGGATTAACCTTCATATTGGCATGGTACGGCTGTTTGAATTGGATTTCTGCTAATAAGTTGATTCGTTGGTCGGTTGTTTTTTTTAGTTCATTGACCATTGTCGGTGCAATCATTGCTGCAGTTCTAACACAGGAAAATATCAATTCATTAGCGCAAAATGGCAGTTGGTTGTCGTTTGCGTTTCGTTTAGCATCTCTGTTGTTACTGGCAGCCTATGGCTTGTTGCTTTTTGGCAAAGGTCAATGGCATTTGCTTGCGGCTGCACGGTGGATGTACATAGCGAGTGGGGTTTTGAGCATCATTATTTGGATTATTTTGATACCCAAACTGTTGGGGTAAAGAAGTCTCAGCCCGACAAAAAGTCTATTCATTTGAAATTTGGAATTTTAGATATCAATACAGATAAATATTGATTGTTTGAGTAATTTGCAGGCTATCAAATAAATTACTATGCCGCCGAGTCTGATACCATCGTAGAGGCTTCTAAATTTATTTAGTTCGGCAAGTTTTCAAGAGCAGCCCTGAAAACTGCTGCAGAATATTGCCCTGCCTATCAACCCTGAATAGAATCTTTAGAAAATAACGGTTCTGCTCCTAACAGATAGTAAAGCTATTATTTAGCACTAATTTCAGCACTCATATGCTACTACTTGCAAGCTACTAATCAATTTTCTAAACTATGCTGCCAACAAAGAAAAAGAGCTATTAGCTGCGGCTAACAAGCATTTTGCAAGGTTCTAATCGTAAAATTACTTAATTTCACACTTATTAATAGCTATTTGTATAAAAATGAACACTGTGCTTAAATTCAGCCGCCTGCTGACCGTACTTTCTCTGGCAGGGCTTATTTTACTGAATGCCTGTAATAACAAAAAAGATGAGTTTGTCCCTCAATTTCTGATAGAATCAACCACCATTGCCGATGTTACTAAGTCGGATATTGCATCGCGATTGCCCGGCATCCCTTTGGTAGCTACACTTACTTCTTTTGACGTACGTGCCGTGCGCATTGTTTACCGCACCAAAGACCCTGATGGTCAGGAAGTTCGTGCTTCAGGGGCATTGATTTTTCCGACCAATCCCAACCGACTGCCGGCACTGTTGAGCTACCAACACGGCACCATTACCAACGATAATCAGGCACCTTCTAACTACACCAACCAAAGTGAAGCATGGTCAGTTGGTACGATTCTGGCTTCGGCGGGTTATGTAGTTTCTGCTCCCGATTATTTGGGGTATGGTATCTCCCGCAATATTCCGCATCCGTATGAACACGCCAAAAATACGGCGCAGGTGTCGCTGGATATGCTCCGCGCTGTTAAGGAATATTGCCGCCTCAACAATATTCAACTCAATGAAAAATTGTTTCTGACCGGCTACTCACAAGGTGGCGGTGCAACCATGGCGCTCCACAAGAAAATTGAGGAAGAAGCTACTAACGAATTCCGAGTAACGGCAAGTGCTCCGGGTGCGGGTGCGTACAACAAAACGGGGTTTGCCAACTTTTTGGTAACAACCAATCAGCCGCAGGCTGCCATTAATCTTTACTTGTGGGTGTTGGATACCTACAACCGTATCTACAAAATCAATCGCCCATGGACAGCCATACTTACGCAGCCCTCGGCAGCATCGGTGCAGGCAAACGGCGTATTTGCGCCAGTAAACTCCAATCCTCAACAATTATTTACTGCCGAGTTTGCTGCCGGCATTCGCAACCGAACCGATGTGGCATTCATTAATGCCTTTCGCGACAATGACGTGCACGATTGGCGACCACAAGCCCCTGTGCGTCTCTATCACGGCACTGCCGATACGACAGTTCCGCTGTCTCACTCCCGCGATGCACTCAATGCCATGCGTCAGCGCGGTGCAGCCGATGTGCAACTGATTGAAATTCAGGGGGCTGACCATATTACGGCCATTCAGCAGTACATATTTGGCATGTACTTCTTCTTTGCAGGTTTGCAATAATTAAGAGTTGGCAAGACGTTATAACAATTGCATAAACCCCGTATCCAGTGCCCAAACACGATAAAATATCGCGTCCGCAAATTGGAACTTTTCACAGGCACGAGCTGGCTGTGCTGGGTACGCCTTGCGGCAAAATAGAGCAACTGGCAAACGCTTTGGTACAGGCACTGCCCGAACTGAAAACGGTATATGCCGATGCTGACCATCGGGCAGGCAATAATGACCGCACAGCTACTATGCAGGCAGGCTGTTGGGGTATTTTTTCCGATAAAATCAACTTTACCCGTTTGGATTTTACAGGCCAACTCACCGATTTTCAGAAAAAAACCGCACTGCTTGTTGCCGACTGGGTGCTGGTAAACGGCAATCACTTTGAGGCTGCTGCACAAATTGCCGTGATAGACCCTGCCAAACCTTTGGAAAAAAAGTTGCACAAGCTGACCAACGTTCAACTGATACTCAAATATTCTGAAGCTATCGCCATCCCTAATTATCTGTCGGCACATCTGGAAGGGCGCAGCCTGCCTGTACTTGCTTGGCAAGATACCGCTGCTATTGCCCAATGGGTAAAAGGCTATCTTACAAGCCGCAGTGCACCGCTGTATGGGCTGGTGCTCACCGGCGGCAAAAGCGAGCGCATGGGGCAGGACAAAGCACAACTCAACTACCACGGCAAGCCACAGCAACAACATACAGCCGACCTTCTCACGCAACACTGCGAGCGCGTGTTCATTTCCTGCCGCCCTGAACAGATGGCAGCCATTCCGGCGGGTTATGAAGGACTGCCCGATACTTTCACAGATTTAGGCCCTTTGAGCGGCATTTTATCGGCTTTCAGGCAACACCCCAATGCAGCTTGGTTAGTGCTGGCCTGCGACTTGCCGCTGATACAAGCGGCTACTTTGGCGCAATTAGTAAACGAGCGCAACCCGCTAAAAATGGCGACAACCTTCCAAAGTCTACACGACAGTTTACCTGAACCATTAATTACCATTTGGGAGCCAAAGGCGTACCCAATATTGTTGCAATTTTTGAGCATGGGTTATCAGTGCCCGCGCAAAGCATTGATTAACAACGATATAAAATTACTGCAACCTGCCTTTCCCGAACATTTGGCCAATGCCAACACGCCGGAGGAAGCAGCAGCCATTTTGCAGGCACTCCATAAACCAACAGAACAAATTACTTGACTTGCTTTTTGTAACAGATTGAAGAGATTCGACCGTAATTTTTTACCGGTATGGAAATTATTAGTAAAGCACAGCCCACGATGCGGGTAGCCATCCTCGATTTATACGACAATTTTCCCAATCAGGGAATGCGTTGTATCAAACAGATTATTCATGAACAAAGCGGCCTGAACGCGGGCATGCAGTTAGACTTTGACGTTTTTGAATGTCGCTACCGGAACGAATTTCCCAACCCTGAACAATATGATGTGTACATTTCTACAGGGGGGCCCGGCAGCCCATACGATGGAGAGGGTAAACAATGGGAAAAAAATTATTTTGGGCTGATTGAGAAGTTGTGGAGTCATAATCAGAACCAAAATGAAAATAGAAAGCATGTGCTTTTTATATGCCATTCATTCCAGATGCTAGTGCGGTTGTTTGACTTAGGACACGTTACACAGCGTCGTTCCACCTCTTTTGGCGTTTTCCCCGTGCATAAAACAGTGGAAGGCATGAACGACAGCATCTTGGGGCTGCTGCCCGACCCGTTCTATGCGGTAGATTCCCGCGATTGGCAGGTAGTACAGCCCAATTTTAACCGTATGCGTGAAATCGGGGTGCAGATTCTTTCATTGGAAAAAATCCGTCCGCATGTGGACTTAGAACGCGCCGTGATGGCCATGCGAATTTCCAATGAGTTCTTTGGTACACAGTTTCACCCTGAAGCCGACCCGATTGGTATGAGCATTTATTTCCAGCAGGAAGAAAAGCGCGAGCAAGTGATTAAAAACCACGGGTTGCAAAAGTATGAAGACATGATTAACCACCTCAACGACCCCGATAAAATCATGCTGACTTACAGCACGCTTATCCCTGCCTTCCTGAATCAGGCCATCAACAGCCTGCAAGGGGAGTTGGTGAATGAGTAACCGTTAAATGCTACAAAAGAAAAATCCTGACAGGTTTTTCACGTGTCAGGATTTTATATTTTTTGCAGATTTTGCCTACAAGTCGCTCAAATCGAAACTTTCGAGGAACTTGGTAGTAAAGTTTCCCGCCCGAAACTGCGGGTCATCCATCAGTTTAATGTGGAATGGAATGGTGGTTTTAACCCCTTCAATCACAAATTCTTGCAAGGCACGCTTCATGCGCACGATAACCTCTTCACGGGTTTGCCCCGATACAATCAGTTTGGCAATCATAGAGTCATAGTTAGGAGGAATTACGTAGCCCGCATATACGTGCGTATCTACGCGTACACCGCGCCCGCCGGGAATGTGCAGGTTAGTGATTTTACCCGGTGAAGGGCGGAAATCGCGTGCCGGGTCTTCGGCATTGATGCGGCACTCCATCGCATGCAGTTGCGGATAGTAGTTCCTACCCGAGATGCGTTCGCCCATGGCGACTTTTATTTGCTCTTTAATCAGGTCAAAATCAGTTACTTCTTCGGTAATAGGGTGCTCTACTTGAATACGAGTATTCATTTCCATGAAATAGAAGTTGCCGTATTTGTCCACAAGAAATTCAATGGTTCCGGCACCTTCATATTTGATATATTCTGCACCGCGGATGGCAGCCTGCCCCATGCGGTCACGCAGTTCTTGGGTAATGAACGGAGAAGGCGTTTCTTCTACTAACTTTTGGTGGCGGCGCTGAATGGAGCAGTCGCGTTCGGAAAGGTGGCATACACGGCCTGTCTGGTCGCCAACTACCTGAATTTCAATGTGTCGCGGTTCTTCTACGAATTTTTCCAGATAGAGGCTGTCGTTACCGAAGGCTGCTTTGGCTTCCATTTTGGCATCGTTCCATGCTTTTTTAAAGCCTGATTCATCGTGGATGACGCGCATGCCTTTGCCGCCGCCGCCCGCCGTTGCTTTGATGATAACAGGGTAGCCGAATTCAGCCGCCAAACGCATACCTTCTTCCATGTTTTCCAGCAAACCATCGGAGCCGGGGATAACAGGCACGCCTGCTGCTTTCATGGTAGCTTTGGCAGTAGCCTTGTCACCCATAGCCTGAATCATTTCAGGTGCAGGCCCGATAAATTTGATGTTAGTTTCGGCACAAATGGCAGAAAATTCCGCATTTTCGGAAAGGAAACCATAGCCCGGGTGAATGGCATCGGCGTTGGTGATTTCTGCGGCTGCAATAATGCGGGGAATATTCAGGTAAGATTCTTTACCGGGAGGAGGCCCGATGCACACTGCCTCATCGGCAAACTTAACGTGCAGGCTTTCGCGGTCGGCAGTGGAATATACTGCTACGGTTTTGATGCCCATTTCGCGACACGTGCGAATGATGCGCAGCGCAATCTCACCACGGTTTGCAATCAGTATTTTCTTGAACATGAAAGTGCAGGTTTATTTCAGAACGCCTGTGTTGTGGTTTGGCTTTGTTTGTTAGAACGGTTCAATCAGAAACAACTCTTGGTCGTATTCTACCGGATTGGCGTTATCTACTAATACCTTCACAATGCGTCCTTCAACTTCCGATTCTATTTCGTTAAACAGTTTCATAGCTTCTATAATGCATACTACCTGTCCTTTGCGAACCTCATCGCCTACATTCACGTAAGGCGGATTTTCAGGCTTAGAAGAGCGATAGAAGGTACCAATCATAGGAGATTTGATAGCTACTAACTTTTTGGGAGATTCAGCGGCAGGTTGTGCGGCGGTTTCTATCGGTTTGCTTTCTGCAACTACCGGCTGAGACTGTGTAACTACCGGCGCAGCCACTAAGGCTTGGGGGGCTGCCATTACCGGCGCAGCTACGGCAACTCCTTTTACTTCAGAGTGGCGCTTTATGTGTAGTTTGAAATCGCCGGTTTCTACACTGACTTCATCTAAACCGGAGCCGGCAATAAAACTGATGAGTTCCTGTATTTCTTTTGCGTCCATAAGATAAAAAAGATAACGTCATCCTAATTGAGGGGCTAAGTTATGAGTTAAAAGTGGAAAGTGAAAAGTTTTCCGCTCTTTGAACTACACTTCAATACCCCATTTCAAATAAACGGCTCCCCAAGTAAATCCACCGCCGAAAGCCGCGAAAATCAGATTATCGCCTTTTTTGAGTTGATGGCGATAGTCCCATAAACAGAGTGGCAAAGTTGCATTGGTTGTATTGCCGTAATGCTCGATGTTGAGCATCACTTTTTCGGGAGGCAATCCCGCGCGCTCGGCTGTTGCATCAATAATGCGTTTGTTGGCCTGATGAGGAACAAGGAAGGCAATATCGTCGCTTGTGAGGTTGTTTTTTTGCATGATAATTTCAACCGCCTCAGCCATTTTGGTTACGGCAAATTTGAATACGGTTGCACCTTCCTGGTAAACGTAGTGCTCTTTGTTGGCTACTGTTTCGGCAGAGGCGGGGTACAAACTGCCGCCGGCTTTCATGTGCAAAAACTCTGCTCCTTTGCCGTCGGAGCGTAAATAGGCATCTATAAAGCCGTTGCCCGAGTTGTCAGGTTCTAAAAATACGGCTCCGGCACCATCGCCAAAGATGATACAGGTAGCGCGGTCTTCGTAGTTGATGATGGAAGACATTTTATCTACCCCTACCAGCAGAATTTTTTTGTATCTGCCTGTTTCTATCATCTGCGAACCGATGGTCAGCCCATAGAGGAAGCCGGAGCAGGCAGCCTGCAAATCGAAGCCGAAAGCATTGACAGCGCCAATAGCTGCGCCAATGAGGTTGGCTGTGGCAGGGAAAACGTAGTCGGG
>CALHUI010000010.1 GCA_938039675.1 uncultured Cytophagales bacterium | reverse complement strand
GTTTTGGTCAATTTCAAAAGCAGTCAATTTGTTATAGCCTTTTTGTTGCAACTTTTTTAAAAAAACGCCTTCGCCACAAGACGGCTCTAAAATTTTTAAGTTTGTAGAAATATCAGCCAAACTAATCATAAAGTCAGCCACGACTTCGGGCGTAAAGTATTGTCCGAATTTGTTTTTGCTACTCTGTTTTACCGTAACTTCCATTTAAATATTTCTTTTGCTGAGTTAGAAGTTTTTATTCCGAATATTCAATTAACATACTACCACTTTAACATGGCACACAACGGTTTGCGGCTTGGCGAAGGTGGCGATTTTCACCACAAATGTTGATGCGGAGAACCAAACTTTGATTAACCACAAATGTGTCTGCGGAGCACTGAACCGCCACTTTTGCCAAACCCGTGTTATGCGTTCGCCCTTGTTTCATTCAAATCTTTTTTGTCAGGTAATAGTCTGTTTAGTATTTTTTCAAATATAGGAATTGTCCAAACAAAGACTAATACTCCAAAAATGTTAAATAGCATATGAGCATTTGCCAAAGTTCTTTCAATTGATGCTCCACCACTTATTTTTTTAACCAAATCAACAAATGGATAAAATAGAATTAAACCTAATATGATGGATAATAGATTAAATGTGACGTGGAATAAACCTGTTTTCAATGCCTGTCGACTTCCCCTTATTGTTGCAAGTAAAGTGTCACTACAAGTACCCAACTCTGCGCCAAGCATTACAGCTACACCGCCAATTAAACTTAGAAATCCTTTTTTGGCTAAAATTATTGCCATTCCAACAGTCGCAGATGAAGATTGAATTACGAGAGTTACAATTGCACCAATTAAAGCACCCATTATAGGGTTTTTAGTTTTTTTCATCCATTCCGCAAAAAAAGCTTCGTCTTTAAGTGGCTCAACAGCATTTTCCATTGTGAACAAGCCGAAAAACAATACCCCAAAATATAAAATTACTTTGCCAACATTATTTACTTTTTTAGATTTTGAAATAAACAATAGCAAGAAACCTAATAATAATAAAATAGGTGAATACTTACCAATATCCATTGCAATAATCTGGCTACTAATGGTTGTGCCGATATTTGCTCCCAAAACAATACCCATTGCTTGTCTAAATGTCAATATTTTAGAATTAACCAACACAATTGTAATAATAATGACTGCAGATGACGAGTCTAAAAGTGTAGTTACGACAATTCCAACAAGTAGACTACTAAATGTGTTTGACGTAAATTTTTGTATCCAGTTATTGGCACTATCTCCAATTATCGATTGTATTGATTCCGATAAATTATTTACTGCAAACAAGAATAAAACTAGTCCTGCAATAATTGAAAGTATAATTTCTGTCATTGTTTTATAGTGAAAATTAGTTCGAAATTTACTTAACTCAAATTACAATGATTTAAATATTGTAATATCTTTTCGTTAAGTTTTACAAGCTTGATTAGAAAATTAAACCTATTAAATATCAAAGCATTTGCAGTAATTCTTTAATAGCTTTCAAAATCACATTTATCGTTGTCAGTTTTTATACTGTAGTCGGTAGCAGGGTGACGCATAACGGAAAAGTATTTATGAAGAAGGGGACTTAAAAGCACAAAAGTTTAATTTACCACAAAAGCCACTAAAAGCACCTTAGCCTAAATTTAGCACTTCTGCCCCTTTTTCATAAATACAATGTTGCACGATGTTTTTATTCTTTCCGCATTATCACGATATACTCGTTATTCATTGTTTCGTCTTTCTTTCCCGTTACGTTTGTTGGGCTATTTTTGCTCGGCATACGTTTGTTGGGAATGTTGCGAATAATGGTTTCTGTGTGCAAAAAGCCTTGATTTTCAAAAAATTCTTTGGTTATTTCGTCTGTGGGCAATACTTCACCTTTTACTTTTCTGTTTCCTACTACATAACAAGCATAACCACCTTTTTTAATTGTTTTGGCTACGTTTTCAATAGAACTTTGATAGTCGCAATAAAATGAAGAAACTTCTTTGGCTCTTTTTTCGTCTGCCAATGCAATTTTTTCAAGGCTTTCTCTGAGTACCAAACTGTCAAAAGTACAAACTTGTTTTTGTTTTCTTCCGCCCATCAAATTATTGTCTATTTGGTTGGCATTTTCTACGTCTAACCATTCGTTTGCAAGTCTTGAAAATTGTCCGTAAGCAACCGTTGTGCGACTATCTCCATAAGGGGGCGAAGTTACAACAATATCAATACTTTCATTTTCAATACATTGTACTTCATTGCTTGTATTAAAATCATACACTTGTGAAGTGGCATTTTGTTTTTGCTCTAAAAATGCTTTCAGTCCTTTGTGGTTTCTGGCTAATTTACTTTGCATTAAACCAAAAACATCAGGGTTGAATTTTTGCATTTGTTCGGCTGTCATTCTGAACAATTTAAACTCGCTATTGCGTGTAAAACTGCTTTCTCTAACAGTTTCGCTAAATGCCACTTTGAAAAAATTATTGACATTTTCATCTTCTATTTTGTCAATAAAAGTTTTGATGATGGCTAATTTTTCTTGTACGGTTTTGTCAAACCAAAAGTCAATATTATTGATTTGCGGAATAACTATGCTTACCTTGTTGTTGAAATTGAACATCAAGGAAAACATATAGTCGTTAAAATCTTTGAGATACAAGTCTAAAACTTGTAGATTTATTTTGGTTGTTTTTGTTTTTGCTATCAATCTTGCCAAAGGGTTTAAATCTGTCCCAATAGCGTTAATTCCTTTCAAATTAGCTTCTACCAAACTTGTTCCTGTGCCACAATAAGGGTCAAAAAGTAAATGACTATCTGTGCCGTATTTTGTCAAAATACGTTCTGCAATTTGCGGTATCATCATTGCGGGGTAGTTGTGGTAGCAATGCGTAAATTGTTTGGTGTTTGCCCCTACAAAGTCCCACGAAAAATCTGTATATTTTTTCTCGGTTAGTATCATTTGTAAAGTGTTTTGAGGTCTGATACAATCTTTGAAAACTCATTGATAGGCGATTTGAATTTTCCTGATTTGGTAAGATACACAAAATCAAAGAAATTCAACATTCCTATTTGTTGCGGTTGCGTAATTTCATCATAAAAATTAGTGGTGATGAAACCTACCCTAAAATCTGCTTTTACTTCAAAACTCAAACCGTACTTTTGTTTGATTTGCATACAATCTTTTGACGTTGCAATGTCCATTAAAAGTTTCCATTTGTAGGTTTGCCCTGCTCGTTCTCTCAAAGATGTTTTCATTGAGAAAATCAAAACGGGTGCTTTTTCTAATTTCTTGTTGTGATAAATCATCAAATCCACGTCTGGTTTTTGCACGTCATCACCTACTTGTATAGTAGCATAATCTTCTATGAGTTTGTGTTTCTTGGGTTTTAATGTGATAACCAAGTCTTTGTTTATCAAACCTTCACTTTGCAAATAAATTAAGGCATAAGCTACCAAACCTTGAAAGCCATTTCCTGCAACTGCTTTTCTTGTTTGTGAAGCGTCATTTATTTCGCCGCTTTTGATACGTTTTTGGATAATTTTCTCAACTTCTGCCGTTGAACTTTGCATCATTTCAGTTAAAAACGAAAGGGCTTTCTCTGCCCCGACTTCCTTTATTTTCTTCTCAAAGTTTTTTTGATAGGGGTAGAGTAGTAACGTCCTTCAACGTCTTCAAATACTTTTTGGTTGGTTTCAAGCATATTGTTTGTTTGTCTTAAATAAGTGCACACATCTCCGTCCGATGCTAACGCCGTTTCAGACGCGACATGTAGAAGCCGTCAAATCCAAATTCAGAAGGCATAACCGACCGTTCTTCTTCCAGAGTAAAGTCTTTGCCTTCGGGTTCATCTAAGAACCATTCTACCTGTCGCAGGTTTTCCGATGGCAGAATGCTGCAAGTGGCATACACCAGTGTGCCGCCGGGTTTGGTCATTTGGCTGTAGCGGCGCAAAATATCGCGCTGTATTTCCTGCACGCGTTCAATAAAATCTTTCGACAGTTTCCATTTGCTGTCGGGGTTGCGGCGAATAACGCCTGTTCCTGAACAAGGAGCATCTAAAAGCACCAAGTCGGCACTTTCGCGCAGGCGTTTGATGGTCTTGTTGTTTTCAATCAGTCGTGTTTCGGCAATACTGATACCGGCGCGATTGGCACGTCGGCGCAGTTCGTCCAGTTTAAAACTCTCTACATCCATGCTGATAATGCTGCCCTTATTTTGCATCAGGGCTGCCAAGTGTAGTGTTTTGCCTCCTGCTCCCGCACAGGCATCTATCACCCGCATACCGGGTGCTACATGGGCGAAAGGTGCGACCAATTGCGACGAACCATCCTGAATTTCAAACAAACCCTGCTTGTAGAGAGGATTGCCGAATATGTTGAGCCGTTTTTTGAGAACCACTGCATCGGGCAAGTGTTCAACCGGAAAGGCTTCTACGTTGTGCTCTGCCAACAAGCGAATCAGCGTGTCGCGGTCGGTTTTGAGCGTGTTGGTGCGCAGCACTACCTGTGTTTGTGTATTAAGCGCAGCGGCTTCTTTTGCCCAGCGTTCCGAACCAAGTTCCTCACTTGCCAGCGTATCTAACCAGTCGGGAAAAGAGTACAGCAGTTTGGGTTCTTGTTGCGCCTGTTCAAAGCGTGCCGCAATTTGAGCAGAGCTGATGCATTCAAATTTCGGCCATTCAGGCAGCTCGAAGCCGCGCCATGTCCAATAAACGCCAAAAAGTTGCCACAATGCCTGATGTTTGAGTGAAGGCTCTTCATCGGCCAGATGCCATAGCAACCGCCAATGGCGCACCATATCGTAGGTTGTTTCTGCAATAAAACCTCGGTCGCCAGAACCCCACTTGGGATTGGAGCGGAGAATGCTTTCGATTACTTTATCGGCGTAGCGGCCTTCGCCGAAGATAGCCAGCAGCCCTTCCAAGACCGCTCCCACTAAGTTTGGGTGTAGTTTCAACGGAGTAGAATTTTCAAAAAATACTGCAAATCAAGCCCTTATTTCCAAATCTGCCAAATAATCCAATGCCTCTATGTATTGCAGGCGATTGAAAACCAGTGCTTTAATTCTGCGCAGCGGACGTTCTACGCCCATGTGTTCCAGTACGAAATCGTGCCAGATAATGTATTCTACTTGGGGTTCAATTTTTACGCGGATTTGAGCAGTAGCCACACCTGCATCGTTGCGATGCACAAAAATGGCCGAACGTTTGTAATAATTCTGATAAGGGGCAACAGGCTCGCCAAGCAAATGGTTAGATGGCGGCATAATCAGGTCTATTGGCAGCGGTTCAAACTGATAGTTTTTCAGCAGCTTTTCACTTGTCATAAACTGTTCCAGCAGCGAGCGTTCATCAATCCATATTTGCGCTGCCGTTGCTCCCTCGCGAACGATGCAGCCTGAAAATCTGATGGTATGTTTTTTGCTCTTAATGAGTTTGCGAAAACGCTTTTCGACATCGGATTGAGGCCGTGTACCCAGAAGACTGTTTTCTATCCGTATATTTTCCAGTTCTCTTTCTATCGGATTGGATTTGTCGGGCAGGCAAACTAATATCAAGTGTGCAATACCCGGCAGAAAAAGTCCCAAGCAGAACCACAGCCAAAATGAACGCCCGTGCGTATGAGCAAAGTAGCCGCAGATAAGCGGAATACTCAGCAGAAAAAGTACTCCCATTAAGGCGAAATCCAGCAACATGCAACAATGAGAATCCGAATCTGTTTTAATAAAAGCAAAATACCCTTTTTTTGTTTGATTTTCGGCGCAATAATTCTGCCTAATCCGTGTTTGTATGCACAGCGCGCCGGAAACTATGCTTTTAATACAACAACAAGTTCCTCCTTGCTGCCGATGGATATTGCCGCAACTACGCTGGTGCATGGACCCAACACGCACCTGCGTTCAAGTGCGGTTTTTCCCATTGGTTTTGAGTTTTGGTTTATGGGGGGGCGCTATACCGATTTTTCCGTGAACAGTAACGGCGTTATCCGTTTAGGCAATCAGCCCATCATCAATACGGGCAATTCGTATGCGATTCCGGGCAATGCACGAATTGTGCCTTTTGTAGGTACTGATTTCAACCCGCAAAATCAGGAGCAAGTAGGTTCTTTGCGTACATCGGCTACGGGAAGGGTGCATTTCAGGCGAGGCGGTATGGCTCCTAACCGATTCCTTGTTGTGGAAAGCCGCAATATGGCGGTCAATTACACCAGCCGCACGGCAGATGCCACTTTTCAGATTGTAATTTACGAAACAGCACCCGGTAACGCCACAGGTGGTCGCATAGAATTGCGCTACGGGCAAGTTCAGTCCGCCGTAGAACTGAACAGCATTAATATCGGCATTGGCAGTGGCAATGAGCCTTCGCAGTTTATGGCAGTGAGCCTCAACCCCATTGCCGCCGCCGAAGGAGTCAATACAAGCAATCCGATTCGTCCCGGCATAGTTACGCCTTTGCACAGCACTGCCGATGGACAGCGTCGACAGTTTACGTTTGATGCTCCCGCTCCCAACGGACAGGTAACAGCACTCACAGTAAATTGCCTTGGCAGCGACGCGGTTGAGTTGCAGTGGAAAAATCAGGCAACCAATGCAGTGGGCACAGCCCTGTACCGTTCTACCGATGGGGCGAATTATGAATTTCTGACACAGGTAAACAATGCCTTCGCTTTTACAGACCGTTCAATTCAGGCGGGACAAACCTATCATTATCGCGCCTATGCCGTTACCGAAGGAAAGCTGGCAGCGCTTCACCCAACGGGGCAGGCGGTATTTTCGCCGCAAAGCCCTCCCCCGCTGCGTTTGCCTGCTGCCGTTACTGTCTGTCGCGGGCAATCTGTAACCTTAGATGCAGGCGCGGGGTATCCCGTTTATGAGTGGTCAGACGGTCAAACCGGACAGACACGCACGTTGCGCCCGACCGAGTCGCTCACGCTGCGGCTTACTGCCAAGGGCTGCGGAGAGGCACAAGCACAAGTGCAGGTGAATGTAGTTCCTGTGCCTGTTTTCCAAATCGGTGGCGACTCCACCATTTGCACGGGCGAAGCATCGGCACTGTTGGAAGCCCCCCGTGGTTTGGGCACTTACCGTTGGCAAAATGAGCGCGGGCAAGTGCTTGGTTCTGCCAACACCTTACTTGTGCGCGAATTGGGCAAATATTTCTTGACAGTTACTACAACAGGGGGGTGCTCCTATCGCGACAGCATTGTAGTTACAAACTGCTGTCAGGCGCAAATTGAAATTCCTACTGCGTTTACTCCTCACAGCACGCCTGCCAATAACCTGTTCCGCATTCGCCATGAGAACCTGCAAAGCATAGACATTCAAATTTACAACCGTTGGGGCAATTTGGTATATCGCAGCAATGACCCCGAACAAGGCTGGGACGGCACTTTTGAGGGAAAACCTGCACAAGCAGGGATTTATCAGGTGATTATTTTCTACACAAGTTGCCGCGAAGGCTTCCCTTTTTCGGGGAAAATGGCAGAAGTACTGCATTTGTTAGAATGAGTCTTAAAACAATCTGCTGCTTTTAGCGTTATAGACTTGTCTGAACTAACGCTGCAACTTCGCTATTGATTTTCCACAAAGTTTTCACTTTTCAATCGCAGCATTTGACCATGAAAAAGACAGAGGAAAAACAAGAGTTATCAGAGTTCCTCAGCGTAGATGAGTTCGGCAGGCTAACAGGCACTGACCAAATCTTTCGACAGCCGCCGCGTCGAAGAAAATCTATAGCAGGCAACTGGTTAGTATTGTCTTTCTTTTTATTGATTACAGCGTCAGTTTGTGGTGTTAGTTTATTGCTGAGTTTCCACGAATCGGAGTATATCACGTCCGAATGGGTAAGTCTCGGCCTGCTGTGTCTGACATTGATTTTGCCTCTTTTATTCTTTTTTGCTGTATTGCGAAGTTTATTGTTGTAATTTTGTAGATAAGCATTTGGGCAGAATTAGCATATCCGCTTTTACCGCAAAGTGCGCAGCCGCGTACACAAAGAAAAGAATTGCCAGAAAAATACACAGCGTGCGTGGCGTAAACACAGCAGTAAAAAATTTTAAGCACAATTGAAACTGACCATGCGCCTACCGCTCAGTTATAAAATTTTGTTGCCGTGCCGAAGTTCTTTCCCCCCGAATTTATCCGAAAATCAGAAGTTACGCCCTTGCAGGAAGCAATCCGCCGTATGTTAGAGGTTTACGGGCTTTCCGAGAAATACGAAGAAGTGCAAGTCATCCAAGCCCTTCGCGATATTTTGGAGACTGCTTTCGGCAGTAAGCCCGGCGATATTTTCATTCGCAACAACCAAGTATTTGTTAAACTACATTCTGCGCCTTTACGAAAAGAACTCTCCATGTGGCGCGATGAACTGTTGCTGCGCTTGAAAGAAAAAGAACCGAAAGCTGCCAGCATTTGGGCAATTGTATTAATTTAACATTCAAATCTTATGGGAATGTGCCTATGCGCGGTGAAAGTGCATCCATGCAGTTGTGTGTTTTAAAACCACTAATAGACAATGAACAAACATCACTATGTAATCATTATGGCGGGCGGTATCGGTACGCGCTTTTGGCCATTTAGTCGTGTGGAGCGACCCAAACAATTTCAAGATATATTGGGTATTGGCGAAACATTGCTTCAAACAACAGTAAAGCGTTTTAAGAAAATTTGCCCGACAGAAAACATCTACATTGTCACTAACCAAACCTACGGCGATTTGGTGCGGGAGCAGTTGCCGCATTTCTCCGAAGAACAGATTTTATTGGAGCCCTTTATGCGCAATACGGCACCTTGCATTGCCTATGGCAGCTATAAAATCTCTATGAAAGACCCCCAAGCTGTCATTCTGGTAGCTCCCTCCGACCATGTGATGTTATATCAGGATGCTTTTCAAAAGGCAGCACTTACGGCGCTTCATGCGGCACAGAAGAACGATGCCATCATAACGCTGGGGATTACTCCCACTCGCCCCGATACAGGCTATGGCTACATAAATATTGAAGAGAAACTGCTCGTGGAAGATGTGTATAAAGTACGCACCTTTACCGAAAAGCCTAATGAAGAACTTGCTCAGGCATTCTTAGACAGCGGGGATTATGTATGGAACGCGGGTATTTTTATTTGGAATACCCAAACCATTATTAATGCCTTCCGCCGGCATTTGCCTGAAATTCATGAGGTATTCGAGGCGGTAATGCCAAAATTTTATACCGACGAAGAATCGCAGGCTATCTATTGGGCATATGAGCGTTGTCGCAGCGTTTCTATTGATTACGGCATTATGGAGCATGCCGAAAATGTGTATGTGGTGCCTTGCAACTTGGGTTGGTCTGATTTGGGCACATGGAAATCGCTTTACGAATATTTGCCGCACGACGAAAACAAAAATGTGCTCAGTGGCAATATTCTCACCTACGAAACTTTTAACAGCCTGATAAAATCCTCTTCTAATCGGTTGATTGTAGTACAGGGGGTGAACAACTACATCATCGTGGAGCATGACAACGTATTGCTCATTTGCCACAAAGACCGCGAACAGCAGATTAAGTACATTTTGGATGATGTGCGCGATAGCAAAGGAGCAGAGTTTTTGTAAAAAAAACGATAACGAAAGGCGGCTATTTCAGATAGCCTTTTAATTTGCGCATGGCACTCTGGTTCTCGGCAGAGTGAATCATGGCGCGAATGCCATCCAATTCGCGGGCAGTAAGCCGCCAACTGAGAGGGGCTTTGCGCATATGTGCGAGCGTATCTGCAACAAGGTTTTTATTTAAATAGTAGGGATTATACTCAAAATCAACGGTTTTTAAATCGTTTTTAAACCAGCTTTCGGCCAACTCAATGGCTGCGTCGTTGCGGCCGTCTTGCAGGAAATACATGTTGCTGAGAAAATGCTCTATCGGAGAGAATAACTTGAACAACAGCGAGCGGCTCTGATAGGGTTTAATTTCGCGCTCCTTAGGTGAATCTCGGATGCGGATGATAATCACACCGGAGGTATTTTTGGCAATCCACTCGCGAAATACGTATAAAAACTGTACCGCATCGTTTACGCCGTAATTATCGGAAAGGCCTGCATCCATTACCTCCATAGCCGGCTCGCTGGGCAACAATACGTTGGGCATGATGTAAGGAAAAGTTGCATTCATGCGGAGCGCTGTTGTCAGGGGCAGGCTGTCAGCCCGATGGTGTCGGAAGAACCGCAAAAACTCTATGCCTCTTGTGCGTGTACGAATTGTTCGGCGCGCCAATGGAGCGGCATTATTCATGTAGGAAATCGGCTGAGCGGCAAAGTACAGCCTTCGGCCGTCATTAATTATCGACGCAGCAATAATCATCATTGGAATTTGTGCGCACTGTTCCGGTATGCGGTAGGCAGCCAAAGGTTTGTCTAACCACCCCGCCATATCGGAGTTAAGTTTTTGCTCAAAAGCATAGCCTCTATCTTTAAAATAGTATAAAGAGTCTCTGATAATTTCTTGAAAAGGTAGGAAAAGGTCGCTTACAATCCATGAGAGTATCAAAGGATTCAGACGGTCTTTAGCTACTCTTTCCAAGAACTCATTACTTAGTGTATGGGGAATTTCTCCTTGAATTGCTCTACGGTATATTTCGCGATAATAGGCTGCGCCAATCATGCCGCCCGAAGCACCTGTCATAAGCATGGTTTGCTGCATTACACGCCCTTGAAAGGCACTATCCAAGGCCTGTAAGCAGCGCAGTGTCCATGCGGCTGCCCGTTGCCCGCCACCGCTGGTGCAAATAAAAATCATTTTAGGAGGGCTATCGTTAGGAAACTTCGCACGCCAATTGTTCAGAATATTTAAGGTATGAGCTACATCTGCCGCATAATAGGCATCATTGTTGAGCAACTCTAATCTTTTCAGGCTATACTCTGCCTTTATGGTATCATAATTCAGGCCGAACGCTCGGTGATAGGGATTTTTCCCGTTGTCCGTTGCCAATGCGCTGAACACCAGCATACCGATAACGGTTACACCCCATGCCCATTTTTTGAGCCAATACGTTAAGGCACCTGCCAACATAATCAGCAAAGCCAACAGCAATATTCCGCTTGCCGCAGCCGGAATTTGAAATGCAGGATTATCCCTGAAAAGCCCTAATACCAGAAAAATTGCGAAGAGGATTAACTCTACGACCAGCGCATTGAGCTGATTGCGGTCGAAGAACTTTGCCGATTTGTGCAATGTGACGGGAGGCAGTTCGTGTAACGACCGCACTTTCAAAGGAATATCCAGATAAGAATGTACCTTGTATTGTGTATCGCGCCTGCGAATGTTGCGGACACGTTGTAACGTCATATAGCGTGTGATTTTTGTTTTGCGCAGCCGCTTATCTACTTTCCAGCCAAAACTGCCGAACAGCGGCTGCTCGGTCAGTTGGAAATAGATAAAATACAAAACAACAACCAATAACTGGCCGGCAAAGAAAAACAGCACATGCAGCAGCATCTCCAATGAACCTATCAGCTCATATTCGGTCTGATAGTGTATAAAGGCAGGGACAAACAGCAGGTTAAAAATGAAAGGCAAAAGACCATTATTAAGGCAAAACAAAGCCATTGGTCGCGGCAGAAAATTCAGAAAAGTAAACTTGCCGATTGCGAAAATGTAGGCCGTGATATGGAAGGACATAATAAATGTGCCAATAGCCAACCCCACAATGAACATGGCAGTGGCACTGGCCTGCCCCATGTACTCCGGTGCAAGAAATAAGTAAGGTATCCCCAAACCTTCTCCCCATTGACCGACCGTAACGCCCAGCAGCAGCACCCAAAGCGACAGTAACAACAGGTTGCGCCGCAACTGAAACAACAGCAATTGAACGGGAAATGAATATAAAATCGTTTTTAACATTGACAACAAATGCGCAATTCTTGTACCTTTAAACCATATTTGAAAAGATACTCATTTAACCGAAATATATATGGGTTGTAGTAGTTGTAGAACCGGAGCGTGTGGTTCACATGCAAAAAAAAACGATGGTACGGTGGCAGGTTGCCGAAATAATGGCACATGCGGTACTTCAGGATGCAATAAACTCAATGTATTTGATTGGCTGAGCAATATGGATTTACCTGCCTTTCAGCGCTTTGATATTATAGAAGTTCGATTCAAAGGCGGAAGAAAAGATTTCTTTCGCAATCAGCAAGCCTTAGACCTCACTACTGGTGATGCGGTGGTAGTAGAGGCATCGGGTGGCGGCTACCATATCGGTTATATCAGCCTGCAAGGCGAATTAGTGCGCCTGCAAATGATGAAAAAAAAGGTAAAGGACAATGCAGAAATCAAACCCGTTCTACGGATAGCTACTGCCAAAGACCTCGAAAAATTTGCCGATGTGCAAAACCGCGAAATGCCGACATTGTACCGCACTCGCGAAATTATCAAAGACATGAAGCTGGACATGAAACTGTCCGACGTTGAATTTCAGGCAGATAATACCAAAGCCACATTTTATTATTCATCAGACGACCGAGTGGACTTTCGCGAGCTGATTAAGGTACTGGCAAGCGAATTTCGCATACGGGTAGAAATGCGTCAAATCAGCCTACGCCACGAAGCCAGCCGTTTAGGGGGCATAGGTATATGCGGTCGCGAATTATGCTGTTCTACTTGGCTCACTGACTTCAAAAGCGTTTCTACCACAGCGGCACGCTATCAGAACCTTTCACTGAACCCAAGCAAACTTTCCGGACAATGCGGCAGGCTGAAATGTTGCTTGAACTATGAGCTGGAAACCTATCTGGATGCACTCGTTGATATTCCCAAAGTAGATAAACCGCTGCAAACGGTTCGCGGCGCGGCGCATCTGCAAAAAACCGATATTTTTAAGAAAATCATGTGGTTTAGCTACGATACCGAAAGCACATGGTATCCGTTGCCGGCAGAACGTGTGAAGCAGATTATAGACCTTAACAAACAAGGCGTGGTTGTAGAATCGCTTACACAGGACAAACCCGATGTGGCCTCCGGCGATAAAGTAGCCGACCCGGTAGTGGCCGACCAGTGGGTAGTGGACAGCGTAGATGAAGATGCTTTTGCCGCCAAAACACGCGGAATCAACAAAAAGAAGCGCAAAAAACGCAAATCTGCGCGTCCTGCTGCCGAATCCGATACAACTGAGGCAACTCCCAAAGCAGAGAACAGCACGCCTGTTGTTGCCAAAAACAGACCTCTGCGCCAGTCAAAATCCGACTTGTCGGCTAATAGCGAAAAAAAGCTGCCGATAACTCAGGAAGAGCAACCGCATAAGCCGCGTCCGTCACATCGCAAGCCTAATCATAAGAATCGTCGTCCTCCTTTTAATAAAGACGGCGACAAAGACAAAAAAGAGTGATGCGAATTTTCAGGCATCCGTGGGTTGCTGTTGGCATGTTAATGCTGGCCTATGTATGTTCGTTCATGGACAGATACGTGCTCAACCTACTGGTAGAACCAGTCAAACGCGATTTAGACCTGAGCGATACTGCCATCGGTTTATTGCTCGGTGCAAGTTTTGCGCTGTTTTATGCTACTTTGGGTGTGCCGGCCGGCTATTTGGCAGACCGCACCAATCGCAAAAATCTCATTGCAGCAGGTATTACGCTGTGGAGTTTGATGACTGCTTTGGGTGGCGTAGCTCAAAACTATTGGCAATTTTTTATGGCGCGCATGGGGGTTGGTGTCGGTGAGGCAACCCTTTCGCCTGCAGCCTATTCGCTTATTGCGGATTGGTTTCCCAAAGAACGTTTAGCTTCGGCACTCAGCGTCTATTCCGTAGGAATTTACATAGGTTCTGGTATGGCATATCTGGCAGGCGGAAAAATCCTTGATTGGGTAAAAGATATGCCCCCTTTACACTTACCTTGGGGAGGACGGATTTTTAATTGGCAGTTAGTACTGATTGCTGTAGGCTTGCCCGGCTTGCTGATTGCAGTGGGAGTAGCTCTTTTGGCAGAACCGCCCAGAAAATATGCTACGCCGCCGCAGTCCAAAATACTGCCGTTGCATCTGTTTGTTTCTTTATTCCAATTGCTCAAATCACAGGTTGTATTTCGTCGGTTATGTGTGGCATCATCTTTTTTTACCATTGTTAGCTATGCCTTTTCTTCTTGGGCTCCGGCAACTATGATGCGTGTATGGCACGCCGACTTAAAAACCACCAGCATTTTTATGGGTTTATTGATGATGTTGGGAGCACCTGCCGGTGTTCTTTTGGGTGGCTATATGGCCGATAACGGCAAAAATGCAGGGCAAAACAAAACCAAAATACTCATACTTATCATTACCGCCGCCGCACTTATTCCTGTTATGTTGGCATTGCCTTTTCTGAAAACAACTTGGCAAGGCATGGCGGCTTTCATACTTGCGGTTTTACTTCTGAGTGCGCCAGTGGGTGTTACGGCCGCATTTGTGCAACATTTGGTGCCTGTAGAGTCGCGCGGGCTGGCCTCCGCTTCGCTTTTGCTTTGTCAAAATTTGTTAGGTTTAGGCTTAGGCCCCACGTTAGTTGCACTCCTAACCGACTATTTTTTTGGCAAACCCGATGCAATTGCTCAATCGCTGAGTATAGTGAGCATTACCATGCTTCTCGTTTCTCTGACCATATTCATTGGCATTACCTTCTCTAATGCAATGCATGAAAATCAGTAAAACAAATTTTTTGGAACAATAGGGTCGCTGCAGGTGCTTATCAGTTCCAGATAACAAAGAATTTCAGCACGCCGAAGCCGATACCCAACAGCGCCAGCAACCCTGTCAGCCATTTGTTAGCGCCTAATGCTATGCCTGTTGCGGCTGCCACTATGCCCGAAAGTATCAGGCAAACGGCTGAAAAGTAGTACAGGCCTATGGTTTTCAACAATGTTTGAGCCACCTGTGCAATAATCAGAACGGCAACGGTAGCAAAAGCAACTTTTGCCATTGGTGTATGGGTGTAGTTGTTATTCATAGCTTTCCGATTCGTTAGGGAAATTACGACTTTTGACATCTTCAATATATTGGCTAAAAGCCTGTGTCATAATACCGTAAAGGTCTGCATAACGGCGTAAAAAACGCGGACGGAATTCGTTAGTAATACCCAGCATATCGTGTACAACCAGCACCTGACCGTCCACATACCCTCCCGCACCGATACCGATAACCGGAATTTTTACGGTTTCCGCTACTTTTTTGCCCAGCGAAGCCGGAATTTTTTCCACCACTAATCCAAAGCAACCGCACTGTTCCAGCATTTGCGCATCTTCCAGCAGTTTTTGGGCTTCAGCTTTCTCTTTGGCGCGCACCGTGTACGTTCCGAATTTGTAGATAGACTGCGGCGTAAGTCCCAAATGCCCCATTACGGGGATACCGGCACTTAACACACGTTCTATAGATTCCTTAATTTCTGCACCGCCCTCCATCTTAACGGCGTGTGCGCCCGACTCCTTCATGATGCGAATGGCAGATGCCAGCGCCAGCCGCGAATTGCCCTGATACGTTCCAAATGGCATATCTACCACCACAAAAGCACGTTTAACAGCGCGAATAACCGATGTAGCATGATAAATCATTTCTTCAAGGCTCATGGGCAGTGTAGTTTCATGCCCCGCCATTACGTTAGAAGCCGAATCCCCCACCAGAATCACGTCAATTCCCGAACTATCCACAATTTTTGCCATTGAATAATCGTAAGCTGTCAGCATAGCGATTTTTTCGCCGCGCTGCTTCATTTCTATCAGCCGATGTGTGGTAATGCGCTTCAGTTCGCTGCTTTTATGTACGGACATGCGTTTACAGGTTTTTTTTGATGAAAATTAGCTTGTACGGACAAAGTTGTTGTTTTTGTCTTAGATATTCATTGTTGTGCTTTCACTATTTTCTTCATTTGCAGCAGGAGTTTTTGCTTCCTTCTTGCGCAGTGTGATAATGAGCACCCCCGTGAGCACAAACAGCGTCCCAATCATTTGCCAGAAAGAAAAAGGTTCGCCCAGCAGCACATACGCCAGAAAAATGGTAGCGATAGGGCCGATACTGCCCACAATAGCCGCATTGGCAGCCCCAATCAGGCGGATTCCTTCTGAGGTCATCACCGCGGGTGCAACCGTTGCCACAATGGCCATCCAGATGTTCAGTTCATAAACAGCCGCATCAAACCGCCATAAACTGCCCGGATTTTTGATGAAATATTGAATCAGAATCGGAATGGTAGCAAAAAGCATGATGTACGAAATATAAACCACCGAACCGATGCGCGGAATCAGCCTGCCGCTGACAATCAAGTAGATAGAATAAGTAAAAGCTGCCAAAAAAATCAGCCCTGCCCCTAACCAGAAGTAACTGCCCGTTGCCGAAAAGTCGGTAGTCAGTGCAATGGCAATACCCGCATAGGTAAGTATCAGCGCATAATAATGCTGTTTAAGGATAGGTTTTTTGAACCAAAGTGCCGAAAGCACAACTACAATCGTCGGATAAACAAATAGAATGAGCCGTTCCAAACCTGCACTCACATGTTGCAAGCCCCAGAAATCGAACAAGCTGGACAGGTAGTAGCCGATAAAAGCCATCAGCGGAATTAGAATTTTATCCTTCATGCTGAAACTGCTGAACGGCACACGGCGATAGTTGTAAATAATCACACCAGCAAAAAACGGCATAGCAAACAACATTCTCAGGCTAAGCAGCGACGAGGTATCCACCTCATAGCGATACATCAACTTGGCAATAATTGCCTTAGACGCAAAACCCACGGCGCCGGTCATAATCAACAGCGCCCCCCAAATTTGCCGCAAGTCAAATTTTTGCGCTACGGCTTGTATTTTATATGACATGATATTCCCAAAGTAAACAAGTAAACAAATTGAATCGCATACATTGATACACGGATTTTAGCGGATTTCACTGATAAACGCCGATTTTGCGTCGATTTCTGCGCAAATCCGAAATCCGCATTTCTAAATCCGCCTTCTTAGTACGCTATAAAGCACACCATTGTGCCGTTTGCCAATAGATAAAAAGCCATCCCGAAAAATTTCAGGATGACTTTTCGCAACTACATAACAATTGATATTCAAATTAGTAGCGGTAGTATTCAGGCTTGAATGGGCCTTGTACGTCTACACCGATGTATTCAGCCTGTTCGGGAGAAAGTATATCCAACTCTACACCGAGTTTCTCTAAGTGCAGACGTGCCACCATTTCATCCAGATGCTTAGGCAACATATAAACCCTTTTTTCATACTTGTCGCTGTTTGTCCACAACTCAATTTGTGCCAGTACTTGGTTGGTAAACGAGTTGGACATTACAAAAGAAGGGTGTCCGGTTGCACAACCCAAGTTCACTAAGCGACCTTCGGCAAGAATAATCACGTCTTTACCATCAATATTATACAAATCAACTTGTGGCTTAATTTCGATGCGCGTATGTCCGTAGTTTTTATTGAGCCAAGCCATATCAATTTCTGTATCAAAGTGTCCGATATTACAGATGATAGCCTTGTCTTTGGCTGCACGGAAATGCTCTTCGCGTACGATGCCTACATTGCCCGTAGCAGTAACCACAATGTCAGCTTCTTTAATAGCATCAGCCATGCGTTTCACCGCATAGCCGTCCATAGCAGCCTGCAATGCACAAATCGGGTCAATTTCTGTTACAATAACACGAGCACCTGCTCCGCGCAGAGAGGCAGCAGAACCTTTGCCTACATCGCCATAGCCGGCAACAACTGCCACTTTACCCGCAATCATGATGTCCGTAGCGCGACGGATGGCATCCACGCAAGACTCCTTGCAACCATATTTGTTATCAAACTTAGACTTAGTAACCGAGTCGTTTACATTAATGGCAGGCAGCGGCAAAGTGCCTTTTTTCATGCGCTCATATAAACGATGAACCCCTGTGGTAGTTTCTTCTGAAATACCTTTAATGCCTGCTACTAACTCAGGATAGCGGTCGAGCACCATGTTGGTTAAATCTCCACCGTCATCCAAAATCATATTCAAAGGTCTGCGCTCAGGACCGAAGAACAGCGTTTGCTCAATACACCATTCAAACTCTTCTTCGGTCTGCCCCTTCCAAGCATAAACCGGAATACCTGCTGCTGCAATTGCCGCTGCTGCATGGTCTTGTGTAGAAAAAATATTGCATGAAGACCATGTTACTTCTGCACCCAGTGCCACCAGTGTTTCAATCAGTACAGCAGTCTGAATAGTCATGTGCAAACAGCCTGCAATGCGGGCACCTGCCAACGGCTTACTTTCACCATATAACTTGCGAAGTGCCATCAGACCCGGCATTTCAGCTTCTGCCAAGCGAATCTCTTTGCGGCCCCATTCTGCCAGCTTAATATCCTTTACCTTATAAGGTAAATAAGTGGTTTCTACCATGTTTTAAAAGAATAACATTATTTGAAACGCAAAGATAATATAACGCTTGTGTAAATAATCCATATAGAGGCACTTTCATCATTGATAATCAGTTATATTAATATCGGACAACTTTACCCTGTTCGCCAAGTTCAATCTTCCTTGTAACTTGCGTCGCAAAAGCAACAACTCTTGCCCTTGGAATGAAAATTTTTGTAAATAATGTACTTTTCAATCTCATAAAGCCCGGTGAGGCCATGCCAGTAGGGGTAACATTACCTATCAACAGTGCCGATGAGATTATACGACTTTATGAGCAGGTAACTAATGCCCATATACATAAAAGCGTTCAGTACAACTTTTTGCCCGATGATTACCAAAAAATTAAAGACCAGATTAAAGCACACTTTCAAATTATTTATGCTGCCGGTGGCTTGGTAACAAAAGGAAGTCAGATACTTTTCATCAAGCGATTAGGGAAGTGGGATTTACCAAAAGGAAAAATAGACAAAGGAGAAGACAAGAAAACTGCCGCAGTGCGCGAAGTGTGGGAAGAGTGCGGTATTAAAGCAAAGTTGATACGCAAAATAGGAAGCGTATGGCATACCTACACGCAGAATAAAATTAATACATTAAAGAAAACCACATGGTATGAGATGCAGTGTTTAGACGACACTCAGATGAGGCCTCAAACAGAAGAAGACATCACCAAAGTAAAGTGGGCAGGTGTTGAAGAAAGAGCAAAAATGCTTTCCAATACCTATGCCTCTGTCATATACGTTGTGGATAAATGGGCAAATTCATCGGTTGCAGAAAATAATTTGCCTGATAATCAGTGAGTAATAAAAAAGTTTGAAAAAATATTGCGCTACCTATTGCACAAAACAAAATGTATTATCAACTTTGCACTCCCAATTCGGCGGTACGGCAGAGAGTCGTACAAAGCGAAAGGGAAAAAGTTTGTTAAAATTTGTTTTTGAATTAAAGCTGCATAATTTTGCATCCCGACTTCAAAAAACATTTTGCAAGAAAAAAAGTTCTTTCAAATTTTTGAGAATTTTCTGTGAAACGGTTTGGGTTGTAACTAACATTTTCTGATATT
>CALHUI010000009.1 GCA_938039675.1 uncultured Cytophagales bacterium | reverse complement strand
CAAAGTAAATGGCAGCGCAGCGGAAGCCATCGCCCAAATCAAAGCGAAGGGTTATCATCAGAAATATCTGCATCAAAACCGAGAAGTAGTGCTTATCGGCTTGGGTTGTGCCGAAAAGGAAGTCAAGGAAATGCAAATTGAGCTGTGTAAATCATGTTCAAAAAAGAGGTCAAAAAGCAAATTACTGATATTCAAATCGCTGGTTAGAAGCAGATTATCATCGGCTTGAAGCTGTGCCCTTTTGCCAAAGCACCCTATGTGGAAAATAAAGTGCGGCTGGCGATTACCGATGCTGCCAATGTACGCACACTGACCGATGCCTTCATGGCAGAAATCAAGTATTTGGATACCAATCCAAACAAGGAAACCACGCTTTTAATAGCTCCGGCTATTCAAAATGTGAATGATTTTCACGTAGTATTTATGGATTGTGAGCGCATCCTTTTCCAAAAAAAGCTGACGGATGTATACCAAATCGTATCATTCCACCCTTTGGCGCGTATGGCGGGCTATGCCCCCGAGTCGCCGCTGAATCTGGTGATGATGGCAGCTTACCCGATTATACACATTTTGCGAACCGAATCGGTGGAGAAACCGGGTGCTAAGATGCGAATAGACGTACAGCAGACCAATTCTGCACGCTTGAAAATGATGAATGCATCGGATTTTACGCAACTCTGGCGGAGTATTTTGCAGGCTTAGTAGCCCGATGCCTTGCCGTCGGAGCGGGTATGGTCAGCAGCACCTTCATATTTGCCGTCGGGTCGCACACGGATGGCATCTACCTTGCAAAGAGAACCTACTTCTACCAATACATGCCCTTTGGCTTCCAACTGTTTTTTAACTTCATCGGAAATAGCACCTTTTTCTACCAATATTTGGTCGGGCAGCCATTGGTGGTGGAATCGCTTGGCATTAACGGCTTCCTGCATGGTCATGCCGTGTTCAATCACGTTGAGGATGACCTGATAAACGCCTGTGATGATGGTTGAGCCGCCGGGCGTACCGACTACAAGATGCAATTTGCCGTTTTTCTCCACAATGGTAGGTGTCATGGAACTCAACATCCGCTTGTTGGGAGCAATGGCATTAGCCTCACCGCCGACCAGCCCGAATTGATTGGGTACTCCGGGTTTGATACTGAAATCGTCCATTTCGTTGTTGAGGAAAAAGCCCGCACCTTTTACCATGACTTTACAGCCGTAATAACCATTAACGGTGGTGGTGAGTGAAATGGCATTGCCTTCCTTGTCCGCAACGGAGAAATGGGTAGTTTCCAAACTTTCAATTCTGTCCACTTTGCCTTCTTTGATGTCGCTTGAAGGTGTTTTCTTATCCATTCGTATGCTGGCATTGCGGGCGAGATTGTATTTCGGGTTAAGCAGCATTTGTGCGGGGACGTTGTAAAAATCGGGGTCGCCGAGGTGTGTGGCGCGGTCAGCATAGACGCGACGCTCCAGTTCAGTCATTACGTGCATGGTTTGTGCCGAGTTGTGCCCCCACTTGGCAAATGGGTAGTCTTCGCTGCCTTGCATAAGTTGTAGCAAGGCAATGCCTCCGCTGGAGGGAGGCGGCATGGAGATAATGCGGTACTTTTTCTTGTAATTACTGATGACGGGAGCGCGCCAAACGGCGCGGTAATTTGCCAAGTCTTCGTGGGTAATCAATCCTTTGCCTGCTTTCATTTCGGCAACAATCAGGTCGGCGGTCTTGCCTTTGTAGAAACCGTCGCTGCCTTGGTCTCTGATGCGTTCCAGTGCTTCGGCGAGTTCGGGGTGGTAAATGGTATCGCCTTGTTGCCAATCGCGGTCTTTTCTTACGACATGTACGGGATGCAGATTGGCTGCTTCAAAGTCTGCTTTGGTGCGGTTTAAGTTGGCGGCGGCTATTTGCGTAAGCACATGACCATTGCGGGCTACATCAATGGCAGGCTGTACCAAGTCTTTCCATGGCAGCGAACCTAATTTTTTATGTAGTTCTACCATGCCTGCCACGGCTCCGGGTACGCCCGCAGCAAGATGCCCTCTGATGCTCAGGTTCTTAATCGGCTCTCCGTTTTCATCCAAATACATATTGCGATGAGCGGCTGCGGGGGCTTTTTCGCGAAAATCTAGTGCGCCTGTTTCGCCGTTTTTGTTGCGGTACACCACAAAACCTCCGCCGCCGATATTGCCTGCTTCAGGGAATACAACCGCCAATGCAAAGAAGGTTGCTATGGCAGCATCGGCAGCATTTCCGCCTTTTTTAAGGATGGCCAAGCCAATATCGGAGGCTATCGGGTGGGTGGAAACAACCATGCCATTGCTTCCAACAGTACCCTCAACCCGCTGGCTGACCGGTTGTTGTTTACAGGAAAAAACCAGCCACAGGGCAATCAGGAGCAGATAATGGCTGCGAGCAGGCAATAGTTTCATAGTAGGAGCAGAGAATGTTAAGCAGGTTCAATCAAAGCAAAAATAATATTTGCATTTGTTGCGGGCAAGTTGTTAAATGTCATGCGAACTTTGGCTTTATTATAGCGCAACGTTTTTTCAAGAATTGCGTAGCCTGCAATAGCCTCTTGTTCTTGAGCCGTAAATGGTTCATTGATAAGGTCATCCAAGACGGCTTTGGGCTGTTCGTTAGTACCTAAGAATGTCGCAACATTGGGTAAAATTTTCAATATTTCTCTGTTCTGCCGATTGACTGCGAGCACGTATTTGTTCATTTGCCCCAGCAGCCCTTGCAGGTATTCCAAATAGGCATAGAGTTGCTCCTCCTTTTCTTTGCGGGCAGTAATGTCTTGTTGAATGGCAATAAAATTGGTAATGTCTCCTTTTTGATTGCGTATGGGCGTAATGTCTAAACTTAGCCAATACTCCTGCTTACCTTTGCTGTAATTGAGAATTTCTTCGTTGAACGGCTCGCCTTTTTGCAGCGCTTCGCGAATGCGTACAATGGTTTCAGGATTGGTTTTGGGTCCTTGCAGCAATTGTCCGGGTTTTTTGCCCTTGGCTTCTTCAAAACTGTAGCCCGTGATGCGTGTAAAACTTTCATTCACCCATTCTGTATAACCGTTGGCATCGGTAATGATGACGGCTGCGCCTACTTTACTTGCCACCAGCGAGAGCTGCCGGATTTGTTGCTCCATCTGTTTGGCCAGGCTGATGTCTTGAATAGTGCCAAACAACCTAACTGTTTTGTGATATAAGTGTATAGGTTTGCAAGTAAAACGCACCCATTTGCGAGTACCCTGAATAGGGATAGTCTGGAGTTCAATATCAAAAGGTTCGCCGTTTTCTATGGCTTTGTCCAGCACCTGCGCCAAATGGGCTTTAGCTTCTGCTTCAAAATAGTTGAGCCAACTCTCACGCGAAGGCAGAAAGGAGGGAACTGCACCAAAAATGTGATATGTTTCTTCCGTCCATATGTAATGATTGGTAACCATGTCATATTCCCAACCACCTATACCGGTTTCTTCCTGTGTTTGTTCCAATAGGTTGCGGTATTTCTTGCTTTCGGTAATATCGCGTACCAGCGTCAGTACAAAGCGTTTATCATCGGCATCGGTAATACAGGATTTGTTTTTGAAAGTATCTATAATGGTGCCGTTGCGGTGAAGCATTTTGAACTCGCCGCTGACTTTGTTGCCTTCCAAGCAAAAGCGCTGACGCTCGTTGGCTTCTTTGCGGTATTCGGGCGGTATGATGATAGTAAAATGCTGCCCGATAAGTTCGTGCATTTCATAGCCCAGCATTTGACACAAGCCCGGATTGACACTGACCAAACGCCCCTGCGCATCGGCAATGCTGATACCGATATCGGTCGTATCAAACACGGCGGTAATCATATTTTCGTTGTGAAGTTGCTTTTTCTGTGCGTGGCGCTCTGAGGTAATATCCAGCATAGAAAGCGAAACCACCATAGTTTGGTTAGTTTCCGATTCTACAGGGCTGTATTTGTAGCGATACCACAGTTCGCGTTGTTGCTGGTGGGAAAACATGCGTCTTTCGCCGATTACTTCTTCACCCTTCAAGGCTTTGGAAAAATTGCGTTGAAATTCTTCCAATTCCACAGGCGGGAAGTATTCCATAATGACCGCATCCTGCTTCAAGTCTTTGCCTACCGTATTTCTGGTCATTTCGTTAGCAAGTTTATTGAAAGCAATGATGCGATAGTTTTTGTCAATTAGCATAGAGATTTGCAGGCTGTTGTTGAGCAGCGCACGCATGTTTTTTTCCGATTCGCGCAAGAGTTTTTCCTGTGATTCCAGCGCTTCGTTGGTGGCGCGCAGTTCGGCATAAGCTATCTGCATCTCCTCGTTGGTCGATTGCAACTCCTCATTAGTGGTTTCCAATTCTTCATTGCCCGACTGCAACTCTTCGTTGGCTGACTGTAACTCTTCGTTGAGCGACTGCAACTCTTCATTGCTGGTTTCTAATTCTTCAATAAAAGATTGGAGTTGCTCTTTGGTTGCGGTCAGTTCCTGTTCCAGCTCAACAATGCGGTCATTTTCATTAAAATTAGCAGCCTTCTCCGGCACTGCGCTGACAATTTTTTCAGGGTCCTGCTGTTCAAAAATGACCATGAAAAGCTCTTCGTGATGGCGGGAGTGAATCAGAGGCTTTACAATGGTGCGTACCAGAAAATCTTTGTCAAAAAAACTGACTTTTCTGATAGGTGATGATACAGGAATGCGTTCTTTCACGGCACGCGCAATATGGGTACGCAGGTCTAATTGCAACTCGGGTTGTGCCATTTTGATGATATTGGCAGCCATAGTGCCTTGTTGCAAGGTGAGAAAGAGTCGCACATCGCCATGTACTTCCAGAATGTCCATATTGCTGTTAATGACCACGTAAGGGTAGTCAAAAGTGTTGTAAATGGTTTCTTTCACCATTTCTTTGATGGACAATGCGGGCAGGTCTTGTACCTCGGCAGAAGTTGTTGTTTTCAGGCGCGTGGTAAAAGGGGAGAATCGCAGGCTGTGGATGCTGGCAATATTTTTCCGCTGAAAAATTTTGTTGCGACTGTCCACAGTGGCAAACAAATCGGAAAACTGCCCAATATTCTCCGATTTGCCTAAAAACAAGTAGCCGTTGGGGTTGAGGGCATAGTGAAACAGTGGCAATACGTGCTTTTGCAGTGCCGTGCTGAAATAAATCAGCAGGTTGCGACAACTGATAAGGTCTAACTTAACAAACGGCGGATTGTTGGTTACATCGTGCTTGGAGAAAAGCACCATGGAGCGAATGCGTTTGGTAAGCCGATATTCATTGCCTTCTTTAACAAAAAAAGCATCAATAATAGCCTTATCGACATGAATCATGGCTTGCTCCGTATAGCTGCCTCTTCTGGCGTAGGCTATGGCGCGGTCATCTATGTCGGTGGCGAATATTTGGATATTGTAATTGCCGAGTTTGCTGCCCAGCATTTTGGCCAATAAAATAGCAATTGAGTAGGGTTCTTCTCCGCTGGCGCAGCCGGGTACCCAAATGCGAATACTTTCGCCCGAGCTTTTGGAGGAAATAATTTTAGCCAAATATTTTTCCAATTCGGCAAAGGCTTCTGTATCGCGAAAAAAACTGGTTACACCTATCAAAATCATTTTGAAAAGTGTTTCCACTTCTTCCGGATGCGCCTCGATATAGTTCAAGTAGTCGTCTATGTGCACCAATTTGAGCATATCCAGTCGTTTTTCCAGCCTTCTTAGAATGGTGGTAGGCTTATACTGCGAAAAATCGGTGCCGGTTTTTTTGGAAAGTAGTTTGAAAATTTGCTGTAAACTGTCTGTTTTAATTTCGGGTAGCCTTATGGTAATGGTAGAAGGGCGTTGCAGGTTTTCCGGGTCTTCCACAAATGCCAGCAGTTCCTCACCGATTTTATCGGGTGGTAGAATGGTATCCGCTTGTCCCGTCTCTATGGAAGCAATGGGCATACCGTCGTACTTGGCTGTTTGAGGGTCTTGTACAATTACGTACCCTCCCAGCGACTTAATTTTTCTAATACCCTTGGCACCGTCTGAACCCGTTCCCGAAAGAATGATGCCAATGGCAAACTGACGGCGGTCTTCTGCCAGCGAAATAAAAAAGCTGTCGATAGAGGGCTTGGGCCCTACAGAAACCAACGGTTTGCTCAGATGCAAAATGCGCTGTTCAATACTGATTTCACTATCCGGCGGTGTGATGTAAACCTTTCCTGCTTCTACCGCCGTTCCATTCTTAATTTCAACTACATCCCAAACAGTATGCTTGCTCAGCAACTGCACCAACATGCTTTTGTAAGTAGGGCTCAGGTGTTGTACAACAATAATAGCAAGATTGGCAGGTTTTTCCGGTAAATGTGATAAAAGCTCGGAAATGGCTTCCAAACCACCTGCAGAAGCACCTACGCCGGCAATAAATAGAGGTTCTCCTGTTGTTAAAGACTCAACCGGCTGCTCCTCGGCTTTGCTTGATACTCGTTTTTTAGCCATGACGAAAAAATTGGAAATCTAAACTGCTTGGCAAATGTATAATTATGATACATTTGTAAAATAAGCAATCAAAAATCATTATGCAATTTAGTATCAAGTCGGTTGTTGCCGCAAGTATGCTTGCAATCGCAGTTTATACTCCGGTACTGCGTGCTGAACGTATTGTTCCCTCAGCCCAATCATTATTTTATAAAGATTCGTTAGAAAAAGCACCTAAAAACTGGTTTAATATGGACCTAGCCAAAGACGGTGTAATGGGGGTAAGCACAGACAAGGCCTATGCAGAGCTGTTAAAAGGACGGTCTACCAAAACAGTAGTGGTAGCAATCATAGATTCGGGTGTAGATGTAGAACATGAAGACCTGAAAAGCAATATCTGGACGAATGACAAAGAAATTCCGGGCAATGGCATAGATGATGACAATAACGGCTATGTGGACGATATTCACGGTTGGAACTTTCTTGGCGGCAAAGACGGGAAAAACGTACACTATGATACTTACGAACTGACACGTATCTATAAAAAATTGAAGGCATGTTTCGAAGGCAAGTCGGAGAAAGACCTTAGCGCAGCAGAAAAAGCAGACTACAATTACTATCTAAACATTCAGGCCAAATTCAACGAAAAACTTACTGAAATGCGTTCCGGCATGGAGCAGTTCAGCATATTCAGCGAAATGTACAAAAAAAGCATGCGCCTGCTGAAAGCCTATATAGATGCCGAAGAACTGACGGTTGATATGGTGCAAGCGGTAGAAAGTCAGGATGAGCGCATAATGGCTGCCAAAGGCATTTACATGCAAGCTGCTATTTTCGGGCTCGATGAAAATACCCTTGCCGAAGCCGAAGAATACTATAGCAATGGCTTAAAATACGGCTACAACCTCGATTTTGATTCCCGCAGCATCGTAGGGGACAATTACGACGACAAAACAGAGCGTTATTATGGCAACAACGACGTAAAAGGACCCGATGCAAGCCACGGCACACATGTAGCGGGTATCGTAGCTGCTATTCGCAACAACGGCATCGGTATTGACGGTATTGCAACCGATGTGCGCATCATGGCCATTCGTGCCGTACCCGAAGGTGACGAACGCGACAAAGACGTTGCAAATGCTATTAGGTATGCGGTAGACAACGGCGCACAAATTATCAACATGAGTTTTGGCAAACAGTACAGTACAGATAAAGCTGTGGTAGATGCTGCCGTCCAATATGCCGAACAGCGCGGCGTGCTGCTTGTACATGCGGCAGGCAACGAATCCATGAATACTGATAAAGTGAACTTTTATCCGCAACGCAACTACAATAACGGGAAAAAAGCTACTAACTGGCTGGATGTAGGTGCACTTTCATGGAGAAAGAACGAAGCTGCTGTTGCCGAATTTTCTAACTACGGCCAAAAAACAGTTGATTTATTCGCCCCCGGCGTAGATATTCTCTCTACTGTGCCCAACCAGCAATACAAGGAACAAAGCGGTACCAGCATGGCAGCACCCGTTACTACCGGCGTAGCGGCACTTGTGCTGTCCTACTTCCCACATCTGACAGCCGTACAACTGCGCGAAATACTGCTTAGAAGCGTATCAAAAATAGACGACAAGGTGAAAATACCCGGCGGCGACGAGATAGTAAAATTCGGCACACTGTCCGTAACAGGCGGTGTAGTAAATGCCTACGAAGCCATCCGCGAGGCCATGAAACTAAAAGCACCCAACAAATAGCAGCGGGGCAGGCATGCGCAGGTCATTTATTTGCAAATCAGCAATGAAATAGTTAATTTTGCAATCTGATTTGAGATGTTCTCATAGTAGGGGGGTGTTTGTCCCCCTATTCTTTTTTAGTAATATGGAGTTGCAGGAAAAAATAGCCGAGTACGTTCAATCATTGCTCGAAGAGGGGTTCTTTCTGGTAGATGTGCTTTATCAGGACAAAGGCGGACGCGCACGCTTGTCCGTACTGCTCGACGGCGACAAAGGTATCAATATTGACCGATGCGCAAGTGTCAGCCGTCGGTTGGCAGCTTGGCTGGAAGAGCAGGATTTAATTAAAACAGCTTATACATTGGAAGTTTCATCGCCCGGCATAGGGCAACCGTTGAAACTTGTGCGACAATACAAAGCCAATATCGGGCGCACCTTGAAAGTTGATACAACCGCAGGCGCTACTCACAAAGGTAAACTGGAACAAGTAACCGACGATGCGATTTTGCTTGCACCGCTGCCGACAAAAAAAAACAAAAAAACAAAGACGGCAGCACCAGAACAACCCGTGTTGATTCCATTTGTAGAGATAGCCAAAGCAGTGGTTGAAATATCATTTGACTAAACAAAAAAACACAGATAAAAATGGAAACCGGATTATTGATAGAGTCATTCAAGGAGTTTGCTAGCCAAAAGTCCATTGACAGGCCTACAATGGTGCGCATTTTGGAAGATGTTTTCCGCACCATGATTCGGAAGAAATATCTTTCCGATGAAAACTTTGACGTAATTGTCAATATTGACAAAGGCGATTTGGAAATTCTTCACTACCGCGAAGTAGTGGAAGATGATGCGCCCGATTATGACGAAAACAAGCAAATCAGGCTGAGCGATGCCCGCAAAATAGACGAGGATTTTTCGGTCGGCGAAGAAGTAGCCGAAAACATCAAAATAGAGGATTTCGGCAGAAGGATTGTTCAAACTGCCCGCCAAACGCTCATCCAGAAAATCAAAGACCTTGAAAAAGATAACCTGTTCAACAAATACAAAGTACTTGTGGGGCAAATCGTAACCTGCGAAGTATATCAGGTATTGGGCAAAGAGGTTATCCTGCGCGATGCACAAGGCAACGAATTGGTATTGCCGCGTTCCGAACAAATCATGAAAGACCGTTTCCGCAAAGGCGACTCCGTTCGCGCCATTGTACACCGCGTAGAAATGGTGAACGGCAACCCGCGCATCATTCTCTCTCGTACTTCCCCCATCTTTTTGGAGCGCTTGTTCGAGCAGGAAGTTCCCGAAGTTTACGACGGTATTATTACCATCCGCAAAATCGTTCGTGAGCCCGGCGAGCGAGCTAAAGTAGCCGTAGAATCTTACGATGACCGCATAGACCCGGTAGGTGCTTGCGTGGGCATGAAAGGCTCACGTATTCACAGCATCGTTCGCGAACTGTGCAATGAAAACATAGACGTAATCAATTACACCGACAATATCGAACTGTTCATTCAGCGTGCACTGAGCCCCGCCAAAATATCAAGCATCAAAATTGACGAAGAACACTCGCGCGCCGCTGTATTTCTCAAACGCGACCAAGTATCGCTGGCTATCGGCAAAGGCGGACAAAATATCAAACTCGCCGGCAAACTTGTCGGGCTTGAAATAGACGTATTCCGTGAACTGACCGAAGCCGATGAGGAGGAGGAAGATGTTGAACTGACAGAATTTACTGATGTGCTCGACGAGTGGGTGATTGAGGAATTTACCAAAATCGGTCTGGATACGGCACGCAGTGTGCTTGGCATGAGCCGCGACTACCTCATCAAAAAGACCGAACTGGAAGAAGAAACCGTCGATTTTGTGCTGGACATACTCAGAAAAGAGTTTGAATAACATCAAAAAAAAGCCGCTGCCGGTTATTTTGTGTCGGTTTTGAATCTTTTAACAGTTAAATCTGTTCTTCACTAAGAGGCTTTTTTTGAAGGACTGTTAAAAAAAGCTAATTTTGCAGAGCTTAATAACGGCAGACCACCGCAACAGGTCATTCATGAATTGTTTATGACAGAAAGTAAAACCTATAGGCTTGGGCAGGTAGCCCGTAATTTTGGCGTAACTACAACTATGCTTGTCGATTTTCTGGCAAGCAAAGGGGTAAAAGTGGACAATAATCCTAACACTAAAATTACGGCTGAGCAATATGCAATGGCCGAAAAAGAATTTGCAGCTTCCGCAGCAGTTAAGAAAGAAGCGTCCAGTTTGCATATTGGCAAGTCTTATAGCGAAAATATCGTCATCAGTTCGGAAAATCAGAATGACCGCCGCAAAGAAGACGAGGAAGAAGACGAAGATGTAATCAGCATAAAATCTTCGGCTTTTGTGCCTTTTCCCAAAAAAGAAAGCACAGAAAAGCCTGTCGAAAAGAAAGAACCTGAAAAAATCACCGCCAAACCAAGTGGTCTGAAAATATTGGGTAAAATAGATTTGGATGCCAAAAAGACTACTGCCAAGCCCGAAGAACCGGAAATGCCTAAACACGAACCCGTAGCAGAAAAAGCAGTAGCACAGCCTGAGATAAAGCCCAAACCACAGCCCAAGCCTGTACCGGTGAAAGAAGAGGTTGTTGTAGCCGAAAAGCCGGCAGCACAACCCCGGCCCCAAACCAAGCAAGAGGTAAAAGCAAAGCAAGAGCTGCCTCCTGAGCAACAACCCAAGGTGGTGGAGAAGTTCGTGGCCGAAACTCCTAAAAAGGACGCGCACAAGGAAAAACCGATTGCTCCAGTGATAAAAACGCCGCCCGTTGCTCCTGTTGAGGTTGCGCAACCCCAAGAAGAAATTGCCGAAGAAGATATTGTTATTCGTGCCGAAGCCGAAAAGCTGAAAGGGCTGAAAGTATTGGGTAAAATAGAGTTGCCTCTTGACAAAGACAAAAAGAAACCCAAACCTATTGCCTCTTCCGACGAGAAGGACAAAAATAAGCGCAAACGCAAGCGCATCAAAAATAACACAGGCAACCCTGTAAAGCCTGATACACAGGCATCAGGTTCGCAACAAAAAACCAGTGGACAGCAGCAAGGCAGTCAAGGTAATGCCAACCGCAGCGGCAACCAACAACAACAGCGCCATCAGCACGCCGGTAAAAAAGGGAATGTGCAAGCCAGTACCCCTCTGAAAGAAGAAATTTCAGAAAAAGAGGTACAAGAAAACATCAAAAATACACTTGCCCGCCTGACCGGAACCAATACGCGACAGCAAATCATTAAAAAACAGATTAAGCGCGACAAGCGCGAGGCAAGCGCACGCAGACAGGAAGAGCAGGTCGGACAGGAAAAAAGCAACGTATTACAGGTTACAGAGTTCATTTCTGCTAACGATTTGGCCAATCTGATGGGAGTTTCCGTTAATCAGATTATCGCCAAATGTCTTTCCTTTGGTATGTTCGTTGCCATCAACCAGCGATTAGATGCCGAGGCCATCACCATTATTGCCGATGAGTTCGGCTATGGTGTGGAGTTTATCTCGGCCGAACAGGAAATTGCCGTAGAACTTGACCAAGAAGACGACGAAAAAGACCTTCTGCCGCGTGCACCTATCGTAACCATCATGGGGCACGTAGACCACGGTAAAACATCGCTGCTCGACTATATCCGCAAATCGAAAGTTGTAGAAGGCGAAGCAGGTGGTATTACCCAACACATTGGCGCTTACGACGTTGTAACCAAGAGCGGTAAACGCATTGCCTTCCTCGATACGCCCGGCCACGAAGCATTTACCGCCATGCGTGCGCGGGGCGCAAAACTCACTGACGTGGCAATTATTGTGATAGCTGCCGACGACGACGTGATGCCGCAAACCAAAGAAGCGATTAACCACGCACAGGCTGCCGGTGTGCCTATCGTATTTGCTATCAACAAGATAGATAAACCCGATGCACGTCCTGAAAAAATTAAGGAATCGCTTGCCAACCTGAATTTCTTGGTAGAAGACTGGGGCGGAAAGTACCAAAGCCAGGAAATTTCTGCCAAAAAAGGCATCGGGGTAGATGAGTTACTGGAAAAAGTATTGCTAGAAGCAGAATTGCTCGATTTGAAGGCAAACCCTAATAAACTTGCCGTAGGTACTGTTATTGAAGCCTCTCTTGATAAAGGCAAAGGCTATGTGGCAACCGTTATGGTGCAGTCCGGTACTTTGCGCAAAGGCGATGTGATATTGGCCGGCGCCAATTACGGACGTGTAAAAGCCTTAATGGATCATCGCGGTAAAATTTTAAAAGAAGCAGGCCCTTCTACTCCCGTGCAAGTGCTTGGATTAAACGGCGCACCGCAAGCGGGTGATAAATTCAACGCAATGAGGTCGGAACGCGAAGCCAAAGAAATTGCTACCAAACGCGAGCAGATTATCCGCGAGCAAAGCATTCGCGCTACTAAACGCACAACCCTGAGCGACATTGGTCGCCGCATTGCACTGGGCAACTTCAAACAACTCAATATTATCGTAAAGGGCGATGTGGACGGCTCTGTGGAAGCACTTGCCGACTCGTTGCTGAAACTTTCCACTGAGGAAATTGAAATAAATATCATCAGCAAAGCCGTAGGGCAAATCTCCGAATCCGATGTGTTGCTGGCTGCTGCCTCCGATGCTATTATCATCGGCTTCCAAGTGCGTCCTTCGGCAAACGCCCGTAAAATGGCAGAGAAAGAGCAGGTTGAAATCCGCCTCTACTCAATCATCTTCAATGCCATTAATGATGTGAAAGACGCGATGGAAGGCTTGCTTGCGCCAACTATTGAGGAAGTTATTTTGGGTAATGCCGAAGTATTGCAGGTGTTCAAAATTCCTAAGGTCGGGAATGTTGCCGGCTGCCGTGTAACAGAAGGGCAAATCAAACGCAATTCGCGCGTGCGCATTATCCGCGACGGCATTGTGATTTACGGCGGCGATAAGGGTGTCGGCGAGCTCGCATCGCTCCGCCGTGAAAAAGACGACGTAAACGAGGTGAAGGCCGGTTATGAGTGCGGTATCGGCATCAAAAACTTTAACGATATTAAGCCGGGAGATATTATTGAGGCTTACGAAGAGCGCGAAGTTAAACGCAAACTGACGTAATCTCAGTTCAAAGCACATAAAAAACCCTTTACTTCGGATGCGTTGTGAAGGATTTTTTATGTGCAAGCGTCGCTATTTCTTTAAAATAAAAATCATTCGGTCGCTGTCAGGCGTATACGGAGCAAGCCTGTAATCCCCGAAAATGTGCAGCAATTGCAAACCGACAGCCTGAAAATAGCACATAAAGTCGGCCTGAGTAATGGCCATCAGGCGCTCTTGAAAATGAAAAGAGCGATTGTTGTCTGTAAAGTAAATATCTTTGATAATCAGTTGCTTATCAATGTGCTTGCGGATTTCAAACGTGATGCCGTCAATGGTTTTATATTCCAACGACTTCAATTGACCAAGAACTTTCGGCGTATTCATAAAGTCAATTACCATAAATCCGCCTTTTTTTAAGTTGCCTGCGGCAGCCTTCAAGGCTTGGATGTTTTCGGTATCAGTTTTAAAATAGCCAAAACTGGTAAAAAGGTTTAGTAAAATATCAAAATATTCTTTTCTAAAAACGTATCGCTTATCATGACGGAAAAATTGCAACCGCTCGTTGGCAAATTTCTGCGCATGGCGAATGTTTTCCTCTGCTAAATCTATTCCGATTACATCAAATCCTTTTTGGTTGAGATAAATAGCATGTCGTCCTTTACCGCAGGCAAGGTCTAAAATTTTATTGTCCAGACTAATTTTCAAAAAGACGATAAGATTGTCAATCAGTAATTTAGCTTCACTGTCATCGCGATTTTTGTAAAGAATATGATAATAAGGCGAATTAAACCATTGACCGAACCATTCGCCTGAACTCGTCGGATTCATTGAGGTTTTGTTCGGATTATTGTTAGAATTGTCAGATAAATCCATTAGCAAAGATACGCCGCATTCATCAGACAAGTAAATAAATTATTGAAAAGGCTTTTATTTCATAGCAATCAGATTTGCACTTTGCTGCCTAAATTTGCCTGTGGCAAGTTAAAATCCCACATCAAACGCATATGCGGATTTCTGCAATTGTAGCTATTGCCGATAATGGCGTAATAGGCCATGATGGACGCTTGCCTTGGCATTTACCGGCCGACCTCCAATATTTTAAACGATTAACAATGGGGCACTATGTACTTATGGGGCGAAAAACTTTTGAGTCTATAGGGAAACCTTTACCCGGCCGAAAATCGCTGGTTATTTCGCGTAAAGTCAATTTGCAGTTGCCCGGTGCAGCAGTTTTTACCAATATTCCCGATGCTATTTGCGAAGCGCAAAAGAATGGCGAAGATGAGCTTTTTGTTATTGGCGGGGCTGAAATTTTTGCCGCTACCATGCCCTATTTGCATCGTTTGTACCTTACGCAAGTGCATACAGAGGCCATAGGCGATGTTTACATGCCTTCCATAGGGGATAATTGGGTAGAAATTCAAACAGAATCGCATCGTGCCGACGAAAAAAACACTTATCCTTATACCTTTGTTACATTAGTACGCAATTTCAGCTGATATGGAAAACGGAACTTTGCAAATACCTGTGATGGCAGAACTGGCTGCACAGGGTAAAACTCCCGAGGTGTTATTCTGGGTAGGTTGTGCCGGCTCTTTTGATGACCGCTACAAGCGAGTTACATTGGCAATGGTCAAAATTTTGAACAAAGCAAATATCAATTTTGCAGTATTGGGCACCGAAGAGGCCTGTACGGGCGACCCTGCCAAACGCGCCGGTAACGAGTTTCTTTTCCAGATGCAGGCTTTAAGCAATATTCAGGTACTGAACGGGTACGGCATTAAAAAAGTTGTAACTGCCTGTCCGCATTGCTTCAATACGATTAAAAACGAGTATCCTTCGTTAGGGGGCAACTACGAAGTGCTGCACCACTCCGAATTTTTGCAACAACTGATTAATCAAGGAAAAATTCGCATGAAAGAAGGTGGCAATTTCAAAGGTAAAAAAATCACTTATCACGACTCTTGCTATTTGGGGCGTGCTAATGACATCTACGAAGCACCGCGTCAGGTTTTGGAAGCACTTGATGCCGAACTTGTAGAAATGAAACGCTGCCGCAGCAAAGGGCTTTGCTGTGGTGCCGGTGGCGCACAAATGTTCAAAGAAGCCGAACGCGGCAAAAAGGAGATTAATATTGAACGGGTAGAGGAAGCGTTGAATACCGGTGCGGAAGTGATAGCGGCAGCCTGTCCGTTCTGTATGACGATGATGAGCGACGGGGTAAAAAACAAAAATCGCGAAGGAGAAGTCAAAGTTCTCGACCTTGCCGAGCTAATTGAAGCCGGTTTATAATCACTGCCTTTGGGTATGGGTAAACGCAAGCAGTTTGGTGAAAAATTTTGGTATAAATTGCTGAAAATCAAATATTTAAACCTGAAAATTCTTTAAGAACCTTCAGGTTTTTGTGCGAATTTGCTCAACTGCTTATATTTTTCTGACAGAACCCGAGCCCGACACATTGATAATTTCACGTTTGGGCTCGCCTTTGTAGCGAATCTTACCCGAGCCGCTTATGTTGGCTTTCAGCGATTCGGTAACGTGAATTTCTGCATCGCCTGAGCCGCTGACGGCAACTCGTACCCTCTCGCTTGTCAGACCTGCGGCAAGTAGCCCTCCCGAACCGCTGATTGTAAAATCACATTCGTCGGCGCTGCCCGAAAGCGTCAGTTTGCCCGAGCCTGAATTATCTACGACAATAGTACCGCCGGCTACCACGCCTTCCATGCTGCCCGAACCGCTTTGAGTCAGGCAGATTCTATCGGCTTTGAAGTTTTCTTTCCAATAAATGCGAGATGCCCCCGAACCGTTGATTTCGTTCAGTTCATGGTAAGTAACTACAATATCTACGCGGTAGCTGCTGCGCCAACCTTTTTGCGGTCTAATGCCAATGGCAAGACTGTTGCCACTTACTTTGGTTTCAATGTCCTGTAAGTCAATACCTTCGGCAGAGATGCTGACGCTTTCCCTGTTGCCTTTTTGCAAGGTTACATGGAACGAACCACTGACAGATAAACGATGAAAAGCCTCTAAGCTGCGCTCTTCTTTTTTATGCGCAAATGCAATGGCAGCGGCAAACAAATAAATGCCTATGACGCTAATGACTGATTTCATAAGGAATGAGTGATAAAGTTTGCCTAATGACAACAGGGAATTGTACAGGGTTGCATCATCTGGCAAAAAATCACACGTACCGATAGCAGCATTTTATCCTTGCCGAGTGCCGACAGGGTTTAGACTTACAACCACACAACCTCGCCTGTCCGTACTGACTCATCGCAGGCAAACGCAATGCGCAGGCTGTTTACGGCATCTGCTAAGTGGTCGGTCAGGTCTAAATCTTTGGTGATGGCACGCAGAAAATAGCGCTGTTCACGGTTGCAAAGCTCCTGATGGTCAGACTCATCGGTCAGGTTTAGCCACTCATCTTCTTTAATAAACTCATTGCGCTTGTCAATATCGGCATGGTGGATGCGCAGCGATTCGGTTTTAGTGTGCGAATCCATATTGTCAGATTTTCCGCTGCTGCCTGCCTCTTTGGCAACAATGGAAACGCTGCCCTTCGGCCCGATTACGTCTTTGACAAAAAAAGGCTGTTTCGCTCATCATTGGCACCCAGCCTGCCTCGTACCAGCCCACCAAACCATCGGCAAAGCGGATTTGCAGTTGCCCATAGTTGTAATATCCTTCGGAATGTCGTTGGTCAGTCGTGCACCGATGGCCGTAACCTGCACCGGTGCGGAGCGCGTCATTTGGCACATTACGTCTATGTAGTGCACGCCGCAATCTACAATCGGGCTGAGGCTTTTCATTAGGTTGCGGTGCACATCCCACATGTAGCCATGACTTTGCTGATTAAGGTTCATGCGCATCACCAGAGGTTTGCCCAGCGTTTGTGCCACCTTAATAAACTTTTGCCATGAAGGGTACACCCGCAGAATATAGCCTACCACTACTTTCCGATTGGCGGTACGGGCAGCGGCTACCACACGTTCAGCACCTGCCACCGTATCGGCGATGGTTTTTTTCCACAAAAACGTGGCAGCTCATTTCCAGCGCCCTGATGCAGAACGCCTCGTGCGTATCGGGATAAGTGGAAATGCAAACCGCATCGGGACGAGTAGTCCGCAGCGCTTCTTCATAGTCACTGAAGAGCGGATAGCCGCCTCCCGGTTGCTTATTGAGAATTTCTTTGGTGCACCCAGAAGATACCAGCCCGCAAATTTCAAATCCTTCTATGGTTTGATAGGCTTTGGCGTGGGATGCACCCATATTGCCGCAACCCACCACTAATACGCGAATCATGAGCTTGTACAATTTTTTTTTAGGCAAAGTACGATTTTTGCCGTTACCTCCATATTCCCTGTTAGGGTATTCGTCTGCGCATAATCTCTGGCGCATTACGTTTTATAGCTTGCCCATTTGCTTCTGTTCATTACATTGATAGGATGGTCAATGCGTATAGGGTCATCCTTGATAAAATCACCGCACCATCTTAAATCTTTGTCATTTCTTATGCTTCTAATAAAATTCTGAACATTCCAACGTAAATTATTCAGCTTTTTTCGTTTTAAGTGGTGAGCAAAATAGGTGATTCCGTTGCTTTCAATATTGAAATGTATCGCAAATCCGGACAAGTGATTGGACAGTTTACCGGGTTCAACAATCGCACGACTAACTTTGCGCTCATCTGCCCTGTAAGCCTGATTGATAATCAATTCCACATCGTGGATTGGTGCATATGCATCAATCTTTTGCAAATAAGGCGCAAATGCTTTGTATATCAGTATTTGCCGCGCTGATATGGTTACCTTTGTATTCTGTGAGTGCCTCAAAATTATTTGTTCTCGCATATGTCCAGAACGGGTATTTGTAATAGTCATAGAATGCGATTCCCACCAAAAAAGCATCTGATGGGATTAGTATAACCAAAGCCTTTTATGTGTCAGTGCAAGTTTGTAAGTGTCTATGTGGATGTAACAAAAAAGCATTTGTGCAGTGCGAGCTTAGGAACACTACCGTTTCTACACGCATAAAAGCCAATAGAAAGTACAAAAGTTCAATTTAGCACGTCTGCCCGCCTTGCCACAAATGCAATGTTGTATGCCGTTTCTATTTGTATGTGTTTTGTATTTTTTTCAAAGCAAAGTGTAGTTAGTGTAGTTGATGTGTTTATGTTTTAATTTCAAAAAAATCGGCAAACAACTGCTTTGCCTCTGCCCAGTGTTGCTTGTTGATGCAGTATTTAATCGTAGGCGGATTGATTTCGCCTTGTATCAAGCCCGCTTCTTTGAGGGCTTTGAGGTGTTGCGAAACCGTAGAATTTGCCACAGGCAACTGCTCGGAAATATCTCCCGCAAAGCAAGC
>CALHUI010000008.1:5000-71671 GCA_938039675.1 uncultured Cytophagales bacterium | reverse complement strand
TCTTCGGGTTTGCTCGGAATAAAAAAGTATTCTTTCAACTTTTCCCAATCACAATCTCGTAAGGTTACAATTTTGTCTAAATAGAAACTCACCCAACAATCTCCCAATTTTGAATTAGATTTTTCTTGTGCTAATTTGTTTTGTGTAATTTCTACATATTCACTATCCAACTCAAAACCAACGTATTGCCTGCCTAATCTTTTGGCTGCTATGGCTGTCGTACCTGTTCCGCTAAAAGGGTCAAGGACAATGTCGTTTTCGTCTGTACTCATCAAAATTATCCTTTCCAAGAGGTGAATTGGCAACTGACAAGGGTGTTCGTCTCTGTATTTGTTGTGTTTTACTCGGTGTATGTCCGTCCAAACGTCTGAAAGTAAAGAGCCAAAAGGGTGCAAACCTGCTTTTTTTCCGCCATAATCTTTGGATAAAAAATTTGTTTTTCTGTCTCTTTTGTGTGGGTAACGAACTTCATAAAATTTCATTTTTTTAGCATTTTTTGCATAAAATAAAATTCCATAGTGGTTAGGTTGTAAAGTTTTACCCATTGGCATAGTGGGTGCGTCCCAAGAAATCCAATGTTTGAAGTCGGCAACTTTGTTTAAAAATCCTGCATAATAGGTGAGCCATTTAGGAATATTGTGTACAAAAATTGAACCTGTGGGCTTAGTAACTCGCACCATTTCCAAAATCCACGCTTCGCACCATTCTAAATATTCTTGCAAAGCCAAACTGTCTTTATACGATTTGTAGCTCTTTTTGAGATTGAAAGGCGGGTCGGCAAAAGTCATATCTACCGAATTATCAGGAATTTGTTTTAACAAATCCAAACAATCTCCCTGATGTATTTTATTCAAAAATGGCTCTATCATTTCAAATTTTGCTTTAAAAAGTCTTTAAATCTATCTAACTCGTCTTTATGAAACGTAAAAACTTCATCAAAGGCTGTTACCATACGTTTCAAATCTCCTTTCCTTACATACCAACCTATGCCATCAACAAAACCAATAAATTTGGCTTGCGGATAATACTGCTCAATCAATTTTTTGATATTTCCTTCTGTTTTAGACTTGTCGCCTTGCCCCGATGAAGTTGTTACCAAAAACGAACTTTCCATGATAATTTGCGGGTTTGCCTTGCTCGGCAAAATAAAATCCATTGTCCGTTTTTCATCAAATTTATGCTTAAAAAGTTCCTCTAAATCTCCTTTTTCAAACGGAATTTTCAAGTCTTCCAAAATGGTTTTTATCAAAAATTCAGGATTGTTTTCCGTTTGTCCCGAATAACTGCCTTTTTCTTTGTATCGTACCAAAGTATCAATCATTGCAGGAATTTCAAAATTCAGTTTGGAAATAGACAACTTTTTGAGTTCAAACAAAGGTAAAGTTTGGGCTAAAAATGGCACGGTTGAACCTTCAAAAAACAGATTTATAAGCCCTTTTCTGAAAAACTCGTTTTTCTTTATCATATTTTCCAAACGACTGTCTCCCCATTCTTTTACTGCCTCCAATTTTTCGGTTTCGCCCCATTTGTCTTTGAGTAAAAGTTTGGCAAGTTCCTTATTTTCAGCCACTCTCACCACAGTAATCAGCCTTTTTAGGCTTTCATTTGCAAAACCTGTCAAAGCCAATAAGGCACGCAAACCATTTTCTTTTTCGGCTAAAAGATTTTCAAAAATACTCTTTTTCAGTCCTTCTGTTTTCACTTTGTTTTTCAGCACAAGCAAAGTTTCATTCAAAGAATTGATGTAACTCTCGTACTTTTCTTGAAAACAGGGTTGTAGAAATAGAAAGTATTTTTGTCTAAAACGGTTTGGTATTTTTGTTCTGTTGTCATAGTGCAAAGTTGGTAAAAAAGCCTACAAGTTGCAGGCTTTGTGGTTGTTATTCTTTTTTGAAATATCAGGCAACTATTATTTTGCTGAACAGCGCAGGTGGGCACAAAAAACGCACCGTAGCTGAATTGCCTATTATCATCAGAGGCATGCGCGAGAAGGGGTATGAGTTTGTTACCGTACCGCAGTTGCTTAGCCTACCCGATGATATTTCCTTAATGGGCTCTGCTTCGGAGGGCAAAAGGAAGTGAGCAAATCATTATTGAACATACGAACCAATGTTTTGAAAAGTCTGTCGGTCAGAATAGAACTTAACCATGATTTCTTTATTTTCTCTCAGCCCGTGTTTAACGGATTTGGCAGAAATGGTCATGCCCGGTTGCAGTGTGATAGGACGCGTATAGTAATGCTATTCGTTCTCCCGGTCTAATCTGTACAAAATGGCAACGCCCTCGGTCGGGCTGCTGATGCTGATTTTGTGGTCTTTGGTTTTGGTAAAATGAGGCTCTTTACTCACGGGTTGTCTGGTGCTTTTCCAAAGCATGGTGCGCATTGCTGCCTCGGTCAGTCCGCCAAGGTCTCCGGTAGCATTGACCCAGAGGTCGCAGTAGAGTCTCATGCGTTGCAAATCGTTTTGATAATTAGGATGATTGGCAATATTTTGCTGTTTCCACGGGTCTTTGTGAAAATTACGAATGTATTTCAGCGAACCGCTTCTGACGGCTCTTATTCGGTCGGGGTGTTCGTTGATGCGGTCAGAGCAGCAACAATAAGCTTATGCGTTTGCTTGTTGTTAATCAGATGCAGGTGCGGTGAGGTGGGGTTGGATAGCTGTCCAATTGTGCCCTTGCTGCTATCCTTTCCCTGCTGAACAAGTTCTGTTTCAGGCATTGGAGCGGCTGAAATCTTGTCTTCGGCTGTTCTGTTTGTGGTTTTGTCCAGTAGCAGTAAACAGCAAAGACATCCGCGATAACAAGCAGTATTTTTTTCATACCCGCAAAAGCTACACGTAATGCGGCAACCAAACAAAATTTTTGCTGAAAAACGGATTTTCAAGTCGGATGGGCAAAGTTCTGTGCTCCCCAACACTTGATTACTACAACAAGACCTCCCGCATCAGTTCATCAAAGGGCAAGGGTTTGAGATAGAGTTGGTCTTCGTAATAATGTGCCATCAGGCGTATAAAGCTGGGCTTATCGTCTATTTGGATGTATTCTATGATGACGTTGCCATAGCGCTGGTCGCAACGCTGTACTTCTCCATGCTCTAGCCGTAAATCTACGGGAGGCTTCAAATAATGCTTTTCTATTGTTTCCGAATAGTCCGGTCGGATAAAAATGCGGCGGTCGGAACTGTAAAGTTTATAGCCGATTTGCAAGACTTGTTCTTTCAGGTAGTCAAAAAAGAACTGAAAGGCATCAGCACCTATTTTAGGATGATAGGTAAGGGCAATACCGTTGCTGCCGTCTGTTTTCAGCAAATGAACCTGCAGGTCTGCGGTTTGTTTGTCTTTTTTCTGTTGCCATGCTTCCCATACTTCATAGGCAAGTTTGCGATGAGCGCCGCTGTTTTGCCAGAGAAAAATTTTGTTGCGGTAAGCCTCGTTGCGTATCAAAGCCTCCTCAACCACCGGCAGATGGTCGGGGAGGCGCTTAGGAAACAATTGCTCAAATATGCGGTCAAAAAACGACATTCGGATTAGTGCTTGTGGTTGCTGTGGTCGTGGCCGCCTTTTTTGCAGCAATCGGGTAACTTTTTGTAGGCTTTTTCATTGGCAGCCACGTCATCTGCATCATAACCGATATTGGAAAGAGCCTTGCGCAGCGCTTCGGGATTGGTTTTGTCTTTCTTGTAAACCACTGTCAGCGTATGATTGTCCAGATTCAGTATGGCAGACTTAACGCCTTTTTTAAGGCTCATGCCTTTTTCAATGCGTTTTTTGCACATTTCGCATTTAGAAGAAGTTTTAATGGTGATGGTTTCTGTGTCAGCCTGAGCAAATACGTAGCTGCTGACAATAACAAGGGCGGAAAACACTGCCGCAAAGAATTTTTTATTCATGGTCGTCACGATTTTGTACAACAACTGATGTATCTACAAATATAACTCTATTTCGGTTGGCGTACAATAGCGGCTATTTTTCCAGCACATGAGCCGTAAGTTGCCCCAAATCGGTTTGGTCAAATGTGCCGGAGCTCATCATCAGCAGGTTTTTATCCTGCCATTTTTGCGAGAACAGATAGTTGCATAAGTCTGCCCCGTTGGTGAAAACCCTCAGATTCGGATGGTCAAAGGCAGCCTGAATGGTTGCTTCGTCAATAGGCTCCATGCGCTTGATTTCCAAGGTTTTGGGGCTGTAGCAAACAATGGCTTCGTCTGCTGCCTGCATCGTGTGTTTGTACTGCGGCAGGAAGTGCTTGCTCAGGCTGCTGTATGTATGCAGTTCGGCACAAGCCACGAGTTTACGCTTCGGGAACTGTTCTTTTACGGCCTGAATGGTTGCCTCAATTTTAGAAGGGGCATGGGCAAAATCGCGGTAAACAGTGGTACGGGCATTTTGGCCAAGCAATTCCAAGCGTTTGGCTACACCCTTGAAATTTTGAATGGCCTCATAAAATTTTTTGTCATGAATGCCTAATCGGTTGCATACCAACCGTGCTCCATTCAGGTTTTGCATGTTGTGCTTGCCGAAAACCGATACAGGCACTTTGCCGTAGTGCGGGGGATGCAGCAGTGTTTTGCCCTCGCTTACCTCATGCTTGTGTGTTCCGTAAGCAATCAGATTAACATCGCTGCGCATCTGATTGGAGGTGCTTACGATTGTGGCAAGGTCATCTTCTTCGCAATAAATCAAAGTGCCTGCTTTGGGTGTTTGCACGGCAAAGTTTTCAAACTGACGCACGTAGTCATCAAAAACAGGATAAACATTGATGTGGTCCCATGCAATGCCCGTAATCAGCCCTATGTGATGTTTGTAGTGTAAAAACTTGGGAGTCGGGTCAATCGGGGAGGAGAGATACTCATCCCCCTCTATAATGATGACCGGGGCATCTTCGGTCAGGCGAACGGTGCTTTCAAAACCCGGCACCATTGCTCCGACCATATAGTCAAATTTTTTGCCGTGAAAATTCAACACGTGCATAACCATTGCCGTAGTAGTGGTTTTGCCATGGCTGCCGGCAATCACTATGCGCTCCTTGTGCTTGCTTTGTTCATAAACGTATTCGGGATAGGAGTAGACCTTAATGCCCAACTCCTGTGCACGCAGCAATTCAGGATTGTCTTTGCGGGCGTGCATTCCTAAGATGACGGCATCCAAATCCGGTGTGATTTTTTCGGAAAACCAGCCTTCTTTGGCAGGTAAAATGCCGTGAGCAGCCAGCCTGCTGCGCGAAGGTTCATATATTTCATCGTCCGAACCACTTACTTGATAGCCTTTGAGCTTGAGGGCAACCGCCAGATTGTGCATGACGCTGCCGCCGATAGCCGTAAAATGTATTTTCATGCAAAAATGTTCAAGGCTTCAAAAATAGCGTTTTAGTGCATATATTCATGTAATTTTACACCATGAAGGACGACAAATCTACCGGAAGGAAAACGCGGCGCACAACCCAACAGGCTGATTTAGCGATGGTTGGCATGGGCAAAGTGCCGCCGCAGGCAATTGAGTTAGAAGAAGCGGTACTGGGTGCGCTCATGCTGGAACGCAACGCCCTAACCGAAGTGATTGAGATTTTGCAACCTGCCGCGTTCTATAAAGAGGCTCATCAGGCTATTTATCGGGCTATTTTGGCATTGTTCAACAAGTCTGAGCCGGTAGACTTACTAACCGTAGTCAATCAACTCCGCAGCGAAGGCGAACTGGAACTGGCAGGTGGTGCAGCCTATATTACCCTACTGACTACCAAAGTCAATTCAGCAGCCAATATCGTTTATCACGCTCGCATCATTGCCGAGCAATACATGAAGCGCGAAATGATTAGCATCGCGGGAAAAATGTTGCAGGATGCATTTGAGGATACTACCGACGTGTTTGAGCTAATAGATAAAACCGAAAATGCCATTTTCGAGCTTGCCGAAACCAACATCCGCCGCAACTATCAGGATATGCGCAGCATCATGGGCAGCGCCCTGCGCGAATTGGAAGCCAAGAAAGCACACAAAGACGGGCTGACGGGTGTTCCGAGCGGCTTTTCTGCCTTAGACCGCATCACTTCGGGCTGGCAAAAATCCGATTTGATTATTCTGGCTGCAAGGCCGGGCATGGGAAAAACTGCCTTTGTACTCTCTGCCTTGCGCAACGCAGCGGTAGATTTCGGCAAACCTGCCGCCATTTTTTCGCTGGAAATGTCCTCAGTGCAGTTGGTAAACCGTCTGATTTCGGCAGAGGCAGAGTTGGAAAGCCAAAAGTTGAAAACGGGCAAATTGGCTGATTATGAATGGGAACAGATTGTGCATAAAACGGCGCGATTGAGTGCTGCTCCTATCTTCATAGACGACACCCCCGCACTTACGATGATAGAACTGCGCGCCAAAGCCCGCCGCCTCAAATCGCAACACGATATTCAACTTATCATTATTGACTACTTGCAACTGATGAGCGGCGACAGCAGCAAAAACTCAGGCGGCAACCGCGAGCAGGAAATTGCCTCTATTTCGCGGGCATTAAAACAGCTTGCCAAAGAGTTGAACGTACCCTTGATTGCCCTTTCGCAGTTGAGCCGTGCCGTAGAAACCCGCGGCGGCGATAAACGCCCGCAACTCTCCGACCTTCGCGAATCGGGCGCCATTGAACAGGATGCCGATATGGTAATCTTCCTCTATCGCCCCGAGTACTACGGCATTACGGAAGATGCCGAAGGCAGACCTACCAAAGATGTAGGCGAAGTCATTATTGCCAAAAACCGTAATGGTTCGCTGGAAAGTGTCTGGCTGAAGTTTCTGGGGCGCTACACCAAGTTCGCTGACTTAGACAGCGCCGACTTTGGCACTTACGGCAGCAGCACTTACGGCTCGGCAATGGGACAATACCGCCCGCAAGACTTCGGCAGCAGCCCTGTCGGCGGCACGCTCAGCAGCAAAGCTAACGACCTGCCTCCACCCGATGATGTGCCATTCTGATACATATGTCATTCAAGAAGTGGGTAAGCTATTTGCTGCCTTGGCGGGAAAAAACCTATGAATCGCCCTTCAGCGGCCGTTTGGAAATCAATTGGCAGCAAGGAAAGCGAGTATTAGACACGGCCAACAGCAATTATTCCTACGGCTCGTTGCAGCAAATTTTGCAACGCGGCCTGCAAGAGGCAAATTTTCAGCCAACAGCCAGTAACTTGCTCTTACTGGGTTTAGGCGGCGGCTCGTTAATTGAAACGCTACGCCTCCATTTTGACTATCAAGGCCTGATTACGTGTGTGGAAATAGACCCTGTCGTCATCCAAATTGCCCGCGAAGAGTTTCATATTGAGCGCTTCGCACCACTAACTATTATTTGCGATGACGCAACAGCCTACGCAGCCCGCACAGAATCGCAATTGTTTGACTGGATAATAGCAGATATTTTTATTGGCGATACAGTTCCTAAGGCATGTACGCAGCCTGACTTTTTGCAGCAGCTGACCCGGCTTTTGGCAGATGGTGGCAAGTTATTGTTTAATACAATGCAAACTACTTTCCCCATAGCAGAACTTATTGCCATGGAAGCGTATTTACAGCAAAACAACTTAAAAACCCGTATCTTACGTCATGTAGAGCACACAAACAATCTGCTGTTGGCAGAAAAAAACTAACAACCAAATTATGAAAACGACAATTGCATGGTGTTGCCTAATGCTGGCAATACTCTCAAAGGTACAGGCACAAATGCCCCACAATTTGTCCGGCAAATGGGTGGGTTTTTTGACACAAGAGGACGGCGGCATTGCAGCCACCTACCATTTTGAACTGAAACTGGATGCCAATCAAAAGGGGAACTGGTCGGGCTCTTCTTTTTCATTTATTAAACAAAAAGGCGGTAAACGCTATGTATTGCGCTTAGAGTTAGAGGCATCTATCCAAGGCGACACGGTATTTTTTGAAGAATTCCGCGAACTGGAATATGTCAATGAACTGATTACCAACAGTTTTTATTGTCTGAAACGCGCACGTTTGTATTGGGTCAATGAGGGCAACGGTAAGGGATATTTTAGCGGTCGCTGGGAGGGCATAGAACCCAAAAGCGGTAACCGATGTACACCCGGCAAAATAGAACTGCGCCGCCCCGCAAATAATACGGCAGAGATAGATACGCTCACCACTGTTCAAAACGGCAGAATAGTCAGCATAGAATACCGCAAGGTCAAATCCGGCCACAAGTTGCTTGTAGCAAACGATAACCTGACTCTGAAAATTTTTGATGAAGGCAAGGAAGACGGCGACGTTGTTTCGCTGCTCTACAACAACCAGTGGATTCTGAAAAATTACAAACTCCGCAACGAAGCCCGTATCATTCAATTGCAACTGTCGCCTGAGCGGCTAAACAACTTTCTGATTTGCTATGCAAACAATATAGGCAAACAGCCGCCTTGCACAACGGCTATTATTGTTTCGGATGGTAAAAAGGAAAAAAAGATTGTACTCAGCTCCGACGTGAAAACCTGCGACATTATCTACTTTGAGGCAAAGTAGTAAAAAAATGTCGCCTGTAATTAGTAGGCGGCAATTGGAGTTTAAGTGTACATCTTCTCAATGTAATTGGCATATTTCTGATGAATAATCTTGCGTTTCAGTTTCAGTGTTGGAGTCAGCTCACCTGTTTCAATACCCCACGGCTGGGGCAAGAGTTGAAACTTCTTCACCTTTTCCCATTGTCCGAAGTTAGCATTGTAGTTTTCTACCTCTTCTTCAAACTTGGCAATCACCTGCGGATTTTTAACCATTTCGGCATCGGTAGAGTAGCTGATTTCCATGGCCTGACACCAGCTACGCAGGTTTTCAAAAGAAGGCACAATCAGTGCTGAAGGGAAATTGCGACCTTCGCCCACGACAATAATTTGTTCAATCAGCAACGATTCTTTAAACTTGTTTTCCATTACCTGCGGAGCAATGTACTTACCGCCCGAAGTTTTAAACATTTCTTTCTTGCGGTCAGTGATTTTCAGGTACTTACCCTCCACAATTTCGCCTACATCGCCTGTATGAAACCAGCCGTCTTTGATTACTTCGGCTGTCATTTCGGGCTGATTGTAGTAGCCTAACATTACGTTATCGCCTTTGCAGAGGATTTCGCCGTCTTCAGCAATTTTAACCTGTACACCGTCAATCATTTTACCCACGCAGCCGATGCGGACTTCGGAAGCAATGGCAGGCGTAGATGAAATAACGGGAGAAGTTTCGGTCAGCCCGTAGCCTTCGCAGATAGGGATACCTGCTGCCCAAAAAACACGTGCCAAGCGCGGTTGCAGTGCCGCTGCCCCCGACTGTATGGACTTAATGTTACCGCCCAGTGCTGCCTGCCACTTGCTGAAAATCAGCTTGCGTGCAATGCTCAACTGCATGTTGTAAACAAAGCCCATGTCTTTGGCAGGGTCGTATTTCAAGCCTAAATCCAGTGCCCAGAAGAACAACTTGCGCTTTGTTCCGGTCAGTTCCAAGCCCTTAGACACGATTTTGTCATATACTTTTTCCAGCAAGCGCGGTACGGTATTGAATGTATCGGGTTGTACCTCCTGCAAATTGGCCGCAATAGTGTCCATATTTTCTGCATAGTAAATGGAAGTGCCCTTATATATGTACACATATGAGCCTGTGCGCTCATAAATGTGGCAAAGCGGCAAAAAACTCAATGCTTTAGACGTGCCGTCAGGTACATGCGTAAATGTTTTGCTTACAGCAAGGGTATTGCTAACCACATTTTTATGGGTAAGCATTACACCTTTTGGGCGGCCAGTTGTTCCTGATGTATAAATAAGTGTTAGCAAATCTGTTTCTTTAATGGCAGCTTTGTGGCTATCCAACTGACTAACGTCTTCATTTTTGCCCATAGTCTCCAACTCTATCCAGTGTGCAATGCCCGGGAGTTTATCAAAAGTGTAAATGGCATAAATATCCATTCCCTCTGTGGCCTGTTTAACCTTGTCATACAGCGATTTGTCGGATACAAACACCACCTTCACTCCCGCATCGTTAAAGATGTATCGATAGTCCTCAACCGTGATAGTAGGATACATGGGTACACTGACGGCACCAATCTGCTGAATACCAAAGTCAGCCAGATTCCATTCCGGTCTGTTGGGTGAAATAATAGCAACTTTATCATCCTTTTTGATGCCCAGTTTCAACAGGCCGATACTAATGCGATTAGCAATATCAATAACTTCCCGCGTACTGTATTTTACCCATTGGCCATTTTCCTTGCCTGCCAGCGCATCGGTTTTGGGATATTTTTGCTGCTGATAATAGAGAAAATCAAAAGCGCGTTTCAATTCCATATTTTATTGTGAATCGTTTAAATAAGGTTTGTCAAATGCCTAAAAATAGCTTTTCGAGCACTGAAAGGCAATATTCTGTCTAAAAAACTATTTTCTGCCGAATTGCGTCAAATAAGCTAAATTTGCTATTGTCAGGCTTTTTTTGGAATTGACAGTCGTATTTCTTAAAATTGTACGTCAAAAAATTCAGAACAGAACAGAAAACTGATTTATTTTGCGTCCATGCTCAAACATCCTAATGAATTAACCTAATCTTACTTAAACCTATGAAACAAAAAGTGAACTATGTAGGTTTTGCGATTGCGCTTGGTTTGTTCGTGGGCACTCATGCGTATGCCCAACGCCAAATCACCAACCGCATTACAGACAGAATCTACAAGGCAGACGTGCAACCTGCTCGTGAGCGAATGCCGAACATTATTAACACCCTCCTCCACGATGAATACTCCCCTGCCATCAGCGCAGACGGACGCACGCTGGTGTATCAGTCTAACCGTGGCGGCAAAACATGGGAATATTACCGCCTATGGGAAGCTAAGCGCGATACCGTAACTGGTTTCTGGCAAGAGCCCAAGCCTATTGAAGCCATCAACAGCAAAGCTGCTGACGGCGACTTCATTGGTGGCCCTTCGCTTTCTTACGACGGTAATACCATGTACTTCTTCGCTAAAATGGGCGGTGGCAATGAAGACATTTATGTATCTCAGCGCGGTGCCAACGGCGAATGGGGTGCTCCATCGCCTGTTGCAGGTGCCGTAAATACAGGCGACTATGAAGGTTTCCCTTCAATCTCTTCCGACGGTCAACGTCTGTATTTTGTTCGCAAAGGCAACACAGAAGGCAACACCCAGTGCTTCAAGCTCATGGTTTCTAAGTTGAATCTGGACGGCTCTTGGTCAGCAGCAGAAGAACTTCCCGCTCCTGTAAATGCCGGCTGCGAGAAGCATATCCGCATTATGCCTGACAATGAGTCTATTTTCTTCTCTACTACCCGCCGCGGTGGTAGCCCTAAGAAATCTAAAGATTTTGATTTGTACTATGCACACATGAAGCCGGGTAATACTTGGGGCGAGCCTGTACCTGCTGATATTGCTCCTTTCGTGAAGAATAACCTGTATTCTTATCAGTCTGACCTGCTGGTTTCTGTAGCTCCTCACGATGAACCACATGTACTGGCTTATTTTAATGCATATGTAGGTGCTTCACATGAGTTATTTACTATTCCTTTACCTGAGGGTTTGAAACCTAAGCGTATTTGCGAATTCAAAGCTTCTGTAGTTGATGCTGCAACAGGTCAGCCTTTAGATGCATTAATTAAAGTAGATAATGAGACCCGTTCTTCTTTGAGCTATGTAATGCAAACAAAAGAAGGCAAAGTTAAAACCGTTCTTACAGAGGGCAACAAGTATAAACTTACAGTTGAGGTAGATGGCTATGAGCCTATCTCACAAGACTTAAATTACATTAACGGTATTAACTCATGCTGCTGTGCTGACTTCCGCATGAAGAAATTAGGTGTTAAAGCCACGGTTGCTGTTATTGATGGTCTGACGCGCGAAGCTATTGAAAACGGTGTTGTTGGTATCAAGCCAAATGACGTTTCTAAGGGTTCTGTCAAAGATCAAAAGAAAATCGGTCCCGGTAAGTACGAGGCTTTGTTAGTCCCCGGCACAACTTACTGCGCCGAAGGTACAGCCGACCAATATGTACCTGCCACTATTTCACTGGATTTGACTAACAAGCAGGCGGGTGACACTATCAATCGCGAAATCATGCTGTATGATTTGACTAAAATTGCGTTTGACAATATCAACTTCGCTACTGCACGTCCTCGCAACACTACTCCCATAGAACTGTCAGCTTCATTGTTGCCTAAGTCTATTCAGGAATTAGACAAAGTTGTGAAGTTCTTGCAAGACTATCCTCAAATCAGCATCAGTATTGAAGGACATACAGATTACCGCGGTAATGATAAATATAATCAAGGTCTGTCTGAGCGTCGTGTAGCTGCTGCAAGACAATACCTCATCAGCAAAGGCATTGCTGCTAACCGCATTGAGGCTAAAGGTTTTGGCGAAAGTTCACCAATAGTTCCTAACGAAGTAAATGGTAAGCCTGATCAAGCTAACATGGCTCTAAACCGCCGTGTAGAATTCAAAGTAGTACAAAAAGGTTCTGACGGCCAGCGTTGCAACTAATACTTGTGATGCTGTAATAAAAAAGCGAGGTTTCTTCGGAAATCTCGCTTTTTTTACGTATGTAGAGTCGCAATTGGTTTGCGATGGAAAATTTATGGAAAGCATTAAAAATCAAATGGTTCAATCTTGACAGGTCTTGAACGACCTGTCAAGATTGTATGTATATACCTCTGAATTTGTGATTGGCTTATGAGGCTTCCAACTCTTCTTTTCGCTTTTTTAAAGCTGTGAGTTCATCGCGCAGGCGGGCAGCTTCTATAAAATCCAATTCTCTGGCTGCACGCTCCATATTTTTTTGTGTTTGTGCAATCAGTTTTTCCAATCCTTTGGCATCCATCATAGCTACAACAGGCTCTGCTGCAATGTTGAAGCTGCTTTCGTCCGGCTCGACGTAAAAGTGCTTCCCTTCTTTGCCCTGCTTTTTGGAGTCGGCTACCTTGGTTTGCTTAATAATTGCCTCCTTAGATTTGCTGACAGTCTTAGGCGTAATGCCGTGTGCTTCATTGTATGCCTGCTGAATGCTTCGCCTGCGATTGGTTTCGTCAATTGCCTGTTGCATGGAGTCCGTAATAGTATCAGCATACATGATTACTTTCCCCTCGGCATTGCGTGCAGCCCTGCCAATTGTCTGAATGAGTGAGCGCTGGTTGCGTAGGAAACCTTCCTTGTCTGCATCCATAATGGCAACCAACGATACTTCGGGCAAATCAAGCCCTTCGCGCAAAAGATTGACACCTATCAGTACATCAAAAACACCCAGCCGCAGCTCCCGCAGAATTTCTACGCGGTCAAGTGCTTTCACTTCCGAGTGAATATAGCGGGTTTTAATTCCCATTCGGCTCAGGTATTTAGTGAGTTCTTCTGCCATTCGTTTGGTAAGCGTTGTTACCAGTACTCTTCCGCCGCGTTTGATGTGTTCATCAACTTCTTCCAACAAGTTGTCTATCTGATTTTGCGAAGGACGCACACTGATTTCAGGGTCTAATAATCCGGTAGGGCGAATAATTTGCTCAACCACTACACCTCCGCAGACTGCCAGCTCATAGTCGCCCGGGGTAGCGCTTACATAAATGACCTGATTAATTTTTTCTTCAAATTCGTTGAAAGTAAGCGGGCGATTGTCCAAAGCAGAGGGCAACCTGAAACCATAATCCACCAAAGTAATTTTGCGCGAGCGGTCGCCTCCCCACATCGCCCGAATTTGCGGTACGGTAACGTGGCTTTCATCTATTACTATCAGATAGTCATCGGGAAAATAATCTAACAAACAGAAAGGGCGAGTTCCTGACGGGCGGCGGTCAAAATAGCGCGAATAGTTTTCAATGCCGGAGCAGTAGCCGAGTTCACGCATCATTTCCAAATCGAACTCGGTTCTTTCCTGAATGCGTTTGGCTTCTATGTACTTATGCTCCGACTCAAAAAATTTGATTTGAGCCACTAAATCATCTTGTATTTCTTTGATAGCTGTTTGCAAAAGATCTTTACCCGTAACAAACAGATTGGCAGGAAAAATTGTGATTTTGAACTCGTCAGAAATTTTGCTGCCGCTTTCGGGGTCAATCCGCTGAATGTTTTCTATCTCATCGCCCCAGAATAAAATTCGGTAAGCAAAGTCTGCATATGCGGGGAATATGTCTACCGTATCGCCTTTGACACGAAACGTGCCGCGCTTAAACTGCACCTCTGTGCGATTGTAAAGGATATCTACCAGTTGAAACAACAGGCGATTGCGCGAAACAACCTGCCCTCTGGTAAGTTGAATCAGATGTTTACCAAACTCATAAGGATTGCCTATACCGTAAATACAAGAAACCGAAGCCACAACAATCACATCATTTCGGCCGGACATTAAGGCAGAGGTAGCACTAAGACGCAGTTTTTCTATCTCTTCGTTAATAGACAGGTCTTTTTCTATGTAAGTATTAGAGGCCGGAATATAGGCTTCCGGCTGATAATAGTCGTAATAGGAGATGAAATATTCTACCGCATTGTTGGGAAAAAATTGCTTTAACTCCCCGTATAACTGTGCAGCAAGCGTTTTATTGTGGCTCAGCACAAGTGTAGGGCGATTGGTTTGGGCAATTACATTGGCAATGGTAAACGTTTTACCTGAGCCCGTAACTCCTAACAGAATTTGTGCCCGCTCGCCGGATTCTATGCCGGTAACTAATTGTTGAATGGCTTTGGGCTGGTCGCCGGTAGGCTCATACTCAGATTTGAGTTGAAATTGCATAGTGCAAATTAAAAGTTTTCACGTTTTTAGGGGCGAAATCTTTGGGATTAAAAATTATTTTATAGATTTGCCGACAACTCAATAACAGAAAATTAAGCAAAAGCTGACGCAAAACTTTCAAATTACCGTTACTATGCTTAGTTTTGTGTAAAATTACAATTAATAAACTTAAGAAAAACACTTACAATCCATGAAAAACGGTTTGAAAAAAGTTACTCTGTTGGCAGCCCTTGCCGTTGGTGCCTTCACTTTTGGCGCTAATGCACAAGACGCTTCTACACCTGAGAAGCAAAGCAGCTTTATTTTGGGGGTACGTACTGGCGTTAATGTAAACGATTTCTCAGTTTCTGGTACAACAAAATCTACTACTGCTTTGGCTGGTGCTCAAGCAACGGTATTTGCAATGTACAATGTAAACAGCTGGGTAGGCATGTCTCTTGAGGCAGGTTTCTCTCAGAGTGGTGCAGGTCGTTTTACTCCCGATGCAGGTCGTGTAAACACAATTCCCGGTGGTACTACTGCAGTAGTTTTAGGCAACCTGAACGACTATCGCCTGAGCAACGTACAGGCTAACCTGTTGTCTTACTTCAAGCTCCCCGTACTGTCTGTGTATGAGCCTAAAGTATTCATCGGTCCTTCTTTTGACTTCAACGTACACGCTACTAATAACGTAGAAGGTTATCGTTTCGGTTCTCCTACTAAGTATCGTGTTGATGCTACCAACCAATTCAAAGCTATGGATATTGGTATGATTATCGGTACCGGTGTTGATTTTGATTTGAAGTGGGCTACTTTGATGCTAGATGCACGCTATCGTCATGGATTCACCGATATCAATAATGCCTATGGTCAGGCTGCTAATTGGATAGGTTCTTCTAATGGTGCTACCGGCTTCCCTCTGGGGCTTGGCAATCAAGATATTCGTACTCGTGGTTTGAGCTTCCAAGTTGGTTTGGGCTTTAAACTCTAATCTGAGTTAAGAATAATTGAAAAGGGGATTGGCGTAAGTCAATCCTCTTTTTTATTTTTATCACAACTTGCCTATGGGAATTATACCTGCATGGAAAATCAATGCAGCCCGCTGGATTCGGGCAATTGAGCAGAATGAAATTGTCAGTCGCCGGTTAGCTACTAATCAGGCAATTATTGATGCTATTCTGTCGCTCCAGCCAAAGTCTGTATTAGATATGGGCTGTGGCGAAGGCTGGCTTGTGCACGCATTGACGGCACATCATATTCAATCCGCAGGAGCAGATGCCGTGGAGGAGCTAATAGAATATGCTGCTGCCAAGAGCACAGAGCAATACTTTGTTTCTTCTTATGAAGAAATTTTGCAAGGCAAATTACACGGACACAGGTTTGATGTGCTTTCATTCAATTTTTCACTTTTTGAACAAAAACTGACAGCTGATATGCTGGCTTTTGCCCCCAATCTCTTGCATGATGAGGGACATATCGTCATACAAACGCTGCACCCAATCAATATGCCACTGGAACAACCGTATGTAAGCCATTGGGAGGAAGACAACCGGCAAGGATTGAGCACGGGGTTTGACAGCCCGCACCGATGGTATTTTCGCACAATAGCCGATTGGGTGGATGTTATTACAGCCAGTGGATTCCAATTAGTAAAAGTAGCTGAGCCTCTGCATCCTCAAACGCAAAGGCCGCTTTCGCTCATATTAATAGGAAAATATCTTAAACAATAATTGTATATACAATTATCTATTATACTTTTGCGTATAATTGGTTGGCAGCAATGGCTTGCAGCCAAAAGTCATACTTTTACTGCATCAATACCAATTCATAACAATACATGGATAACATAACGGTGCATATTGGGCGCGACTTGTATCGCACCCTGTTGAGTAATGGCAGACACGAAATCCTCGCCGATGAATCGCCCGAATTTGGCGGAACTGATTTGGGATTCAGCCCCAGTGAGTTGTTGCTTAGCTCCTTAGGGGCATGTACCGCCATCACGCTGCGAATGTATGCCGACCGCAAGGGCTGGCCATTGGAAGAGATAAAAATTTCGCTCAGTTTTGATTACGACAAGGCAGCAGGAAAGAGTATTATCGGCCGTAACATTGAATTGACGGGTGAGCTGGACGAAGAACAGCGCAATCGACTGCTGCAAATTGCCAATGCCTGTCCGATTCATAAAACTTTACAAAATCCGATTGAGATTAATACGCAACTTACAAAACCATGAATCAGCAAGTACTTGGTTTACAACATATTACGGACACATGGGGCAATGCGCAACGCAACTATGACTTTTATACCCAAGTTATGAGGCTGCGTTTTGTCAAAAAAACAGTCAATTTTGACGACCCATTTACCTACCATCCATTGCTACTACGGTAATTACGATGCTTCACCCGGTACTATCCTGACGTTTTTCCAATGGTCGGGCATCAGCAAAGGCAATCACGGTGTAGGGACTGCCTCTGAGATAGGTTTTGCAGTGCCGGAAGGGATTTTGTGCTTCTGGAAAGCACGTTTGGAAAAAGCAGGTATCATATTTAAATAATCCTGCAAAAAATTTGGCGAAGAATACCTGACTGCCTTAGACCCCAATAGGCTGAAACCGGAACTTATAGTAGCTAAAACATTCGCCACCAATAGCCGTTTGCCCTTTCTAAAGCCCGAAATAGACGCTACGAAGGCAATCATAGAATTTTATGATACAACACTGACATTGCGCAATATCACATACGGCAGATTTACTGAAAGATATTCCGGGGTACAGATTGGCAGAACAGTATGTCAATGGCTACTGGTTTGTAACTGATTCCGTGGCTGATGCAGCAGTAATGGACTTGGTGGAAGCGCCCGGGGCGCGGCAGTAGGTTCTATTCATTGCGTGGCGTTTCGCGTAAAAGGTGATGCAACGGAAATGGCGCTCCGTGAAAAAATTGCAGCTAAGGGTTTAATATCACCCTGCAAATTGACCGCATGTGTTTTCATTCGTTGTATTTTCGCAAGCCGGGAGGCATACTCTTTGAAACTGCAACCGATAAACCCAGCTTCACGGCGGATGAGTCTTTAGACGCTTCGAGGGCTACATTGAAACTGCCGCGTATTGTGCGCAGATTGAAGCTGCATTGCCCCAGCCGATTCTCTGATTATTGCACCAGATAGGGCGCATCCATCAGTTGATTGCCTTGTGGTGTATGCAGGGCATAGGTAAAGCCTTTTTGCAGCGCATAAGCTCCTGTTTGTCCTTGCAGGTTGATAGCAAGAAAACCAACCTGAATGTCTTTGTAGTTAGGGTTCTTTTGTATGAGGCGCTCTACGGCAAGTTTACAGGCTTGCTCAGGTGAGTTTCTTTGCCGCATTAATTCCACAATCAGGTGAGCGGCAGCAATGCGCACAATGGATTCGCCAAGTCCTGTTGCTGTGGCAGCGCCAACGTCCCCGTCTACGAAAAGTCCGCCACCTACAATGGGCGAATCACCGACGCGTCCGTGCATTTTATAGGCTAAACCGCTGGTAGTACATGCGCCTGCCAATTTGCCACTGTTGTCCAGTGCCAGCATACCAATGGTATCGTGGTTTTCGGCATTGATGCGGGGCTTGTACTCTTTCTTTTCCAACCATTTTTCCCACGCAGCTTTGGCTTGGTCGGTCAGCAGGTTTTCCTTTTTGAAACCGTTATCGAGGGCAAATTGCAGTGCACCTTCGCCAACCAGCAGCCAGTGAGGGGTTTTGTCCATTACTAATCTGGCAACGGAAATGGGATGCATGATGTGTTCTAAGCAGGCGACAGCCCCGCAGCGGCTGTTATGGTCCATAATGGCTGCATCCAGCGTTACGCGTCCGTCGCGGTCGGGCAGGCCACCGTAGCCAACGCTATCTACCTTGGGGTCTGCCTCCGTGATGCGCACTCCTGCCTCCACAGCGTCCAGCGCAGAGCCGTTATTACCTAAAATTTTCCATGCTTCGGCATTGGCCGGCAATCCGTGGTCCCAAGTAGAAATTACAACAGGCTTAATAACAGCCGAAATGTTTTGTTTGGCTTCCCGATTATCGGTCATACAGCCTGTACCTATGACTACACTGCTCAGAGCGGTTAGTTGCAGAAAATTACGGCGGTGCATAAATCGGTTGTTTTGCGCCAAAATAAGCATTTTTATTTATTCTCCCACGTGGTGTCGATGATGCGTGCGCGGCTTTTGCCCGGCTTTATCCGAAAATTTTTCCATTTAAACAGTTTCATGGGTTGTGAAATAGCCAGAAAAGCACCGCCGATAATGGCTGACTCGCGTTGGTCGTACATGCGCGTAGGAATCAAGTCGGCAACGGCTGCCGCCAAAAGAAACCCGCAGCCAACAAAAACTGCCTGATTGGAAAGCATGGGAATGTGTTTTCTTGGGAAATGAAACGATTGAAAATCGCGCAAGGGGATAGCTTGTTTGCTTTGCACCAAATAAACGGCAGTGTCTTTTTCCCATATTTCACCGATGTAATCGCGTGTTTTTCTTTTTTCTCCGACTAATTTGAAGTAAATTTCAGTTCCTTCCGGCAGGCGAATGCGCTTAGCTCCGTATCGGTCGAGAATGATGTACTTACCCGATAGAGTGCCGAGCTTTTGTGCGGCCACAGGCAGCGCCAATCCTGCCAACCCAATGGTTAAAACAATCCTGCCAATCAACAGCTTTAATTGTGGTAAGAGCTTCATAGGTCAAAAATAAATGAAAACCCAATACAGGCTATGCGAAAACTAATCTTCATTTTCTTGTACATAGCGATGGCTGCTACTGTTCAGGGGCAATATGCGCTGCTTGGCAATGCAGCCTACATGAATAACGACTGTATTCAACTTACGCCCGATGTTGCTTACAGCGAAGGCATAGCCTACTATAAGACCCGCCTGAACTTGCAAAATTTCTTTCAGGTTGATTTTGATATTTACTTAGGCAATAAAGATGAAGGAGCAGACGGTATTACTTTTGTGATTCATAACGACAGGCGCGGATTTGAGGCGTTTGGTACTTGGGGCGAGTGCATGGGTTATGGCAGGTGGAGCAAGAATTACCGTGCAGGGGCTTACATTGTCCCCTCCGTTGCCGTAGAGTTTGATACCTATGAGAATTGGCGGCAGAACGACCCGCCCCACGACCATGTGGCCTATTTAGAAGACGGTACGAATTACCACGAAACCTACTGGCACGACAATAACCCTGAATTTAATTTGGAAGATGACATGCTGCACAGTTTCAGCTTCCGATGGGAGCCTGATAAACAGCGCATTACGGTTTGGTTAGATGGTCAAATCGTACACCAAGGCATCCGCGACCTGATTAACGGCGTATTTGGCGGAGAAACCCGCGTTATTTGGGGTTTTACTGCCTCCACAGGGCGCGCCAGCAACCTGCAATACTTCTGCCTGCGAAACTTGGCGTTGAAAGATTAATGATACACAAATTCCCCGTAAGGGCTGCGAACCGTTACCTGCGCTTTTTCGGCGGCTTCTACACGCCCGATGATTTGTGCCTGAATACCAAATGATTGCGAAATTTGGATGACGGTTTCGGCGAACTGTTCCGACAGGTAGAGCTCCATGCGATGCCCCATGTTGAACACGCGGTACATTTCGCGCCAATCCGTGCTGCTTTCCTGCTGAATCAGGCGGAAAAGCGGCGGGCATTCAAATAGGTTGTCTTTGATAACGTGCAGTTGGTCAATGAAGTGCAGCACTTTGGTTTGTGCGCCGCCGCTGCAATGCACCATGCCGTTGATGTGCGGGCGCAGTTCGGCGAGCACTTGGCGGATAACGGGCGCATAGGTGCGGGTAGGCGAAAGAACCAATTGCCCAATATCTACGGGCAAATCCTCAAAGCGTTCAGTCAGGCTGCGGCTGCCGCTGTAAATCAGGTCGGCAGGGACTTGTGGGTCGTAGCTTTCGGGGTATTTTTCAGCCAGCAGCTTATGGAAAACATCGTGGCGGGCAGAGGTAAGCCCGTTGCTGCCTATGCCGCCGTTGTAGCGGTCTTCGTAGGTTGCCTGCCCGAAAGAGGCAAGCCCAACGATAACATCGCCTGCCTGAATGCAGTGGTTGCTGATAACATCGCTGCGCTTCATGCGGGCGGTAACGGTGCTGTCCACAATGATGGTGCGCACCAAATCACCTACATCTGCCGTTTCGCCGCCGGTGCTGTAAATGCCGATGCCGTAGCTGCGCAGCATTTCCAATACTTCTTCCGTGCCGTTGATAATGGCGGCGATAACTTCGCCCGGCACCAAGTATTTGTTTCTGCCAATGGTAGAGGAAAGCAGGATGTTGTCCGTGGCACCTACGCAAAGCAGGTCATCCAAGTTCATGACAATGGCATCCTGCGCAATGCCTTTCCATACCGAAAGGTCGCCTGTTTCGCGCCAATAGACATAGGCAAGCGATGATTTAGTGCCTGCGCCGTCGGCGTGCATAATGTTACACCATGCCGGGTCGCCACCCAGCAAGTCCGGAATGATTTTGCAAAAGGCTTTCGGATATAAGCCCTTGTCTATCAACTTGATAGCGTTGTGCACATCTTCTTTGTCCGAAGAGACACCGCGCATGGCGTAACGGTCTTGCATGATTAGCGGATTGTTATTTCATATTATGGAAAACGGCGGTAACGTCGTCTTCCTGTTCAAATTTATCCACAAGTTCCAGAATTTCTTCTGCCTGTTCGTCGGTAACTTCGGCAAAAGAGGTAGGGATGCGCTGCAATTCTGCCTTGATGATAGGGATGTTGCGCTCTTCTAAGGCTTTTTGCATGGCACCAAAATCGGTAAAAGAGGTTTGTACAATGATTTTGCCTTCGTGCTCATATATTTCTTCTGCTCCGAAGTCAATCAGTTCCAGTTCCAATTCTTCCAGATTTAGCCCTTCGGCGTTTAATTCAAAAATGCCTTTGCGTTGGAAAATGAAGTCCAATGAGCCTGTTTTGCCCAACGAGCCGCCCGAGCGGTTGAAGTGCATACGTACCATTGCTACGGTGCGGGTAGGGTTGTCGGTAGCAGTTTCTACGACAATCGCTACGCCGTGTGGGCCGTAGCCTTCATATACAACCTCTTCAAAGTTACCCTCGTCTTTGGAAGAAGCCCGTTTAATGGCTGCTTCTATGCGGTCTTTAGGCATGTTGGCATTTTTGGCATTCTGGATAATCAGACGCAACTTAGTATTAATCTCAGGGTCGGGACCACCTGCTTTTACTGCCATCGCGATTTCGCGTCCGTAGCGCGTAAATGTTTTGGACATCCAGTCCCAGCGTTTTTCCTTTTTGCTTCTTCGGGCTTCAAATGCTCTTCCCATAATGTTATATCGCGTTGTGTGATGTCTTCAAGCGCGTTAATGTGTATCAAACGTATTGCAAAAGTAAGTTTTACTGCAAAGATTGCAAGTGTATTATTGGCATGGAAAAGGGGGCGTGTGTTTGCTACCGATATGTAGCACCTACGGTGCATCGGCGACGAGCAACGGCATATACCCCGATAGGGGTTGAATATCGGTAGCTATAAACACATTACCCTCTTTCTGCTGCTTCTTTCTTCTCTATCCCACATCATCTGCCTTCAATCAGCGTTCTATAACCTACAACTTTTCAAACACGCGGGCAAACGAAACAGCATGTCCGATTTCATCGCGCAGGGCGGCAATAGGCACGCGGCGTTGCGTGGCTGTGTCGCGGTCGCGAATGGTTACGGTGTCGTCTTCCAGCGTTTGGTGGTCAACAGCGATACAGAACGGCGTACCAATCAAATCCTGACGGGTATATCGTTTGCCGATGCTGTCTTTTTCTTCGTACACCACGCGGAAGTCGGTTTTCAGGGCTTTGTAGATTTGCTCTGCTTTTTCGGGCAGCCCGTCTTTTTTGGTCAGCGGGAATATTGCCGCCTTTACGGGCGCAATGGCAGGATGCAGTTTGAGGAACGTACGTTCTTTGCGGTTTTCACCTTCGCCCGTTACCTCTTCGGTGTAGGCATTGCAGAGGTGCATCAGGAAAATACGGTCGGCACCTACCGAAGTTTCAACCACATACGGGATGTAATTCTGGTTGATTTCAGTGTCAAAATACTGCTGTTTCTTTTTGGAAAGCTCCTGATGGTTGCGCAGGTCAAAGTCGGTGCGGCTGTGGATGCCCTCAATTTCTTTGAAACCAAAGGGGAATTGGAACTCAATATCCAGCGCAGCATTGGCATAGTGCGCCAGTTTTTCGTGGTCGTGGTATTTCAGCTTGCTTTCAGGAATGCCGAGGGCTTTGTGCCACTTCATGCGCATCTCCTTCCAGAAGTTGTACCATTCCATTTCGCTGCCGGGGCGTACGAAAAACTGCATTTCCATTTGCTCAAATTCGCGCATACGGAAAATAAACTGACGGGCAACAATCTCGTTGCGGAAAGCCTTGCCAATCTGGGCAATCCCGAACGGGATTTTCATGCGTCCCGTTTTCTGTACGTTCAGGAAGTTGACGAAAATACCTTGTGCTGTTTCGGGGCGCAGATAAATGGTGTTGGCTTCATCGGCTACCGAACCGATTTGGGTGGAGAACATGAGGTTAAACTGACGCACCTCTGTCCAGTTGGCAGTGCCCGAAATGGGGCATTTAATGCCTTGGTCGGTGATGAATTGGTGCAGCCCTGCGAAGTCTTCGGTAGCCAGCAGGCGGTTCATTTCGTCCAGAACGGCTTGTGCTTGGTCGGTTTTGCCTTCGGTGGCAAGCTGTTCGGCGTATCCTTCAATGAGGTGGTCTACGCGGTAGCGCTTTTTGGAGTCTTTATTGTCAATCATGGGGTCGTTGAAGCTGGCCACGTGCCCCGAGGCTACCCATGTGCTGGGGTGCATGAAGATAGCCGCATCAATACCCACAATATTTTCATGGATTTGCGTCATGGTTTTCCACCACAACTGTTTGAGGTTGTTTTTCAGTTCTACGCCGTTTTGTCCGTAGTCGTAAACAGCTTGAAGCCCATCGTAAATTTCGCTGGACGGAAAAACGAATCCGTATTCTTTGGCGTGTGCAATTATCTTTGGAAAAACGCCTGCATTTTCTATTGACATAGTGTTAATTGCCTGTAAATTAGGTCTTGTGCTTGATTTTCAGGCAGCAAAGTTAGCAGAAAAATGCAGGATTCGTTTCAGGCAGTTTGCATTTGAAAAATTTCTCCCAATTTGGCAATGGTATAGTCAATCTCTTCTTTGGTGTTATACTTGCTGAAAGAGAAGCGCACGTTGCCTCTGCTCGTCGTATTAGGCAATGCGGCAAGCACATGAGAACCTATGCTACTGCCACTTGAGCAGGCACTACCCCCAGAAGCCGAGATACGATGAATATCCAAATTGAATAACAGCATATCATTTGCCTCTGATGGCGGGAAGCTGACATTCAATACAGTGTAGAGGCTGTTATTAATATCTCCCGAAGTACCATTAAATTGTACGTCGTCAAAAGTAGCTTTCAGGCGCTCTATCATGTAGGCTTTCAGCCCCTTAATGTAGTTGGCGTACACATCTAATTGCTTGTAGGTGAGTTCTATGGCTTTTGCCATACCTACAATGCCATATACGTTTTCAGTGCCGCCGCGCATATTGCGCTCCTGTGCCCCGCCTGTAATTAAGGGTTGGATTTTTTTATCATTGCGTACATACAGGAAGCCAATGCCTTTGGGTCCGTGAAATTTGTGTGGCGCGCCTACAATGCTGTGTACTTTAATTTTCTGCAAATCAATGCGATAGTGCCCTACGGTCTGTACGGTATCGGAATGAAAGAATGCGCCGTATTGTTCGCACAACTCGCCGACTGTTTCAATCGGCAGAATATTGCCGATTTCATTATTGCCGTGCATGAGCGATACCAAGCTGTTGGGATTGGCTTGCAGCAGTTCCTCGAGATGATTTAAATCTACGTTGCCCTGTGCGTCATGCCTTAGGATGCTTAGGCGAATCACATTTTGTTTAGCCAACTCTTCCAACGTATGTAAAACGGCGTGGTGTTCCAATTGGCTGGTAATGGCATGTCGGATACCATGCGTTTGAATAGCGCAACGAATGGCGGTATTGTCAGACTCTGTGCCACCAGACGTAAAAAATATTTCGGAAGGCGAAGTATTGAATGTAAGGGCAATTTTTTTGCGTGCCTGTTCAATGGCAGCACGTACTTTACTCCCATGTGAATGAATGGAAGACGGATTGCCGAAATGCTCCAACATAAATGTTGTCATGGTTTCATACACTTCACGGTCTAACGGTGTGGTGGCGGCATTGTCTAAGTAAACATGCATCTTTCAAAAATATTTTAGTTGGCGTTATAGGCGATAAATTCTTTGATGTCGCTGATGATTTTGTTAGCAAGAAAATCGGCAGTCGCTTGCGATTCCGACTCGGCATAGATGCGAATGATAGGCTCTGTATTGGATTTGCGCAAATGCACCCATTCGCGGTCAAATTCAATCTTCACGCCGTCAGTCAAGTTGATGGGCTGCTTGCTGTATCGTTCTTGTAATTTGGCAAATATGGCGTCTACATTGATTCCATTGTTGAGTTCTATCTTATTTTTTGAGATGTAATATTTCGGATAGGTAGCTCTCAGCATTTGGGCAGATTTGCCAAATTTTGCCAAGTGTGTCAGGAATAGGGCAATGCCCACGAGTGCATCTCTGCCATAGTGCAGTTCGGGATAGATAACTCCCCCGTTTCCTTCGCCTCCGATAATGGCTTTATGAGCCTTCATGGCTGCAACTACGTTTACTTCACCAACGGCTGCTGCAAAATACTGTCCTCCCCTTTTTTGTGTGATGTCGCGCAGGGCACGGGTAGAGGAGAGGTTAGACACCGTGTTACCGCCTCCGTTTTGGCTCAGCACGTAGTCTGCCACCGCTACCAGCGTATATTCTTCGCCAAAGGGAGTACCGTCTTCGCAAATAAGTGCCAACCTGTCCACGTCGGGGTCTACTACGATTCCAAGGTCATAGTTCCCTGCTTCTAATTTGTTGCAAATGTGTGTCAGGTTTTCGGGCAGTGGTTCGGGGTTGTGTGGAAACATGCCGTTAGGTTCGCAATAGAGTTTTTCTATTTTTTGAACACCCAATGCTTCCAATAACATAGGCACGGCAATACCGCCGGTAGAATTAACGCCATCTACCACAATTTCAAAGTTGGCCGCTGTTATGGCTGCTTTGTCTACCAAAGGCAAAGCCAAAATTTTTTCTATGTGTTTTTGCAGATATGTATGATTCAGCGTATAGCTGCCCAAACTGCCTGCGCGTGCATAGTCAATATGGTTATTTTCGGCAATTGCCAGCACCTCTGTACCGTCTTTGGATGAAATAAATTCACCTTTGCTGTTTAACAGTTTGAGTGCATTCCAGTTGCCGGGGTTGTGGCTAGCTGTGATGATAATGCCTCCGCCTGCCTGTTCCTCTTGAACGGCAATTTCTACAGTAGGCGTTGTGGACAGTCCTAAATCTATTACATCTATACCCAGACTTTGCAAGGTAGAAACGACTAATCGGTTAATCATTTCTCCTGAGGTACGTGCATCTCTGCCCACTACTACTTTTACTTTGTGTTCTGCGGAGTGCTTCATTACCCAAGTGCCAAATGCAGCAGTGTAGCAAACTACGTCCGGTGGGGTCAGCGATTCTCCCGCTCTCCCGCCTACAACTCCTCTGATTCCCGATATTGATTTTATGAGTGCCAATTCTTTCTTCAATTTAAACACAAACTTAGCGGTTTTTTTGCTATGGAATGGGTTGTAATATTTCCGGGAATAATAAAATTTTTACAATAATGGCGGCTCTTCAAATTCTGGCAGTGCGTCTATGGCACGCGGCGTATCTAAGAAGAAGCCTGCTTTAATACGGTCGCAAGGATACCCGAACAGGCATTTGTCCTTGATAAGCCTTGCCACTTCTTCGGGCACCATGTTTTCCCAACCCTCTTTTGCTTGCTTAATCATGGCTAGTACGTGGTCGGAAATTATGTACAGGTTGTCCAAGTTTGCATTTTTGATGTCGCGGATGCGCTGGTTAGCCATTAGGTGTGTAAACAAATGGCGTTGAGATTCGGCAAGTTGGAAGTTTTCGCAGGTATGCAGCACCTTGGTTTGCTGATTTAGGAAAGGATATACGTAGAGTCGTACATTCTTTTTGAACAGGGTACTAAATGCTTCCAAAATTCCACCCGGCAATTGCTCATACAAACTTTCGTCAAAAATGGTTTGCAGGTTGTAGATGCCCAAAATAACACCGATTTGCTGTTTGGTTTGCGTTGCCAGATAGCCTACCAACCGGTGGTAGCGCTGATAATTGGAAATCAATACGGTAAGCCCTTGGGAGCAGAGAATATCTACGCGGTCGAGAAAGTCTTTTTCGTCAATATCGGGGTCGGCTGCTTTTAAATCTTGCAGGGTCAGTTCGGCTATTTTCAGGGTGTTGTCGGGTTGTACGCCCTGTTCATGGATGAACATCTGATAGCCTGTTTCGAGCATGTCCATATTGACTTGCGTCAGCGGGCGGAAGCGGCCGCGCAGTACAAGGACGTTTTTCTTGTAAAATGCCTCGGAGGCTTGCAATACGTTGCCGTCGGGGCCGAAAAGCGCTGCTTCGGTCAGTCCGTGCTGCACCAATTGCAGACTTAGCAGGCGATTATCCACATGTTTAAAGTTTGGTCCTGTCAGGCGGAACATGTCAACCTCTATGCGGTCGCGGCGCAGATTGTCCATTAATGACTTAACCATTGCTTCGGGGTCGTCGTGCAGGTAAAAGCAGGCATACAGCAGATTTACGCCAATAATACCCAAGGCTTGCTGTTGTAGCAAGGCATCGTTGTCGTGCATTTTTACATGGATAACGGCATCGTTAGGGATGCTGCGCGGCGAGAGTTGGAATCTTACGCCAATCCATCCGTGTCCTTGGTTGCTTTTCTGGTAGTTCAGCGCTTCAACGGTATTAGCAAATACAAAAAAGTTAGTGTGGTCGCCACGTTTTTTGTCGAGACGCTCCACTAACAAATTGTACTCATGTGTAAACATTTTATTCAGTCGCGACTCGCACACATAGCGCTTGTCTTCACCATAAATAGCATTACTGAAGGTCATATCATATGCCGACATGGTTTTGGCAATAGTACCCGAAGCCCCGCCAGCTTTAAAGAAAATGGAGGCTACTTCCTGCCCTGCGCCAATTTCGGCAAATGAGCCGTAAATACGCTTATCTAAATTGATTTTCAGCGCTTTCTGGCGCGTTCCCAACAAGGTTTCGTCAATCATGTGTGTTTAGCTTTGGAACTACGGTAAGTATTGTTATGTTATTTTTGCAATTAGGTTGCACAAAGGGTGAATCAAAAAGTGGCAACGCTGTATTTGCAGCTTAAAATTACACTCTTTTGCCGACACAGCGGCAGGCAACAGTATAAGTTGTCTAATTATTAACGTTCCATTGTCCAAACCATTATTTTACCATGAAAAAATTTATTCTGGTGCTTTTGCTGGCAGTTTCTACGGTTTGGGGCTGCGATATTCCCCAGCCTGCGGTCAGCAATCAAATTGCACTCAATTTAGCCATTCAGTTTGACGGGCAGCCCTTGATACTGGCCGACAAGCAGTATCAAAACGCAAACGGCGATGTGTTTAGCATTGAGCGGTTTCAGTTTTACCTGAGCAATGTTAAGTTCAGAAATACTATCACACGCGATTCGTTTGCTGTGCCCAATAGTTATCATTTGGTGGTGCGCAAAGAAAATACCCATTTGTTTGAATTGCCTTTTGAGGTGCCGGAAGGTAAATATGATATGGTAGAATTTGCCGTTGGGGTGGACCCTAAACGCAACCTCTCAACCGACCAAGTAGGCGACTTAGACCCGTCTAACAACATGGCATGGGACTGGAACACGGGTTACAAATTCGTACTATTGGAAGGCCGCCTGTTTCCTCCTTCGGGCAGCCCACGTGGGCTTGTATTCCATATAGGCGGTGATGAAAACTATCGCATTATTCGCTTGCCGTTGAGTACTACAATTGACACCGGCAACCGTACGCAAACCAAGATTGCTATAGAAGTAGAAGTGAGCGCAATGTTTAATGCGCCGAATGTGATTAATCTCAACAGGCAAAGTACTGTGATGATGGGGCCGATTGCAGCACAAGTAGCCGATAACTACGCTGCCAATATGTTTCGCATTCGGGCGGTGAATCCTTAGATGACAGGTTGTGCCAAAATATAAAAAAACCCGACAGAATTTTTTGCTTCTGTCGGGTTTTTTATCAAATAAACAGTAGGCACTTTTAAGCCTGCCTGATGGGCTTCAACGTCAGGTTTGATGTATAACTTTTGTAAGTTATACATCAAACTGCCTGTTTAGCAACTTATATAAATTTTTTGTAAATCAATCGCGCTTATGTGTAATCAACTGTAAACTCATTGCAGAGTGTAAGTGGACTGCTGCGGATGATACAATTTTTTGCTGATTTTTAATTCGCAGTCCGCATTTCGAAATAATTTACCTCTGATTGCGTACTTTCTTACTATGTCAGCATACCGCCGTTCACCTGCAATACCTGCCCGGTGATGTAGCGGGATAAGTCGGAGCCAAGGAATACGGCACAGTCAGCCACCTCCTCGGGAGTACCGCCGCGCTTCATCGGGATGGCTTCTTTCCAACTTTCCACTACTTTGGGGTCTAACTGCGCGGTCATTTCTGTTTCAATAAAGCCCGGCGCAATGGCATTGCAGCGAATATTGCGCGAACCAAGTTCCAAAGCTACCGATTTGGTAAAGCCGATGATACCAGCTTTGGAAGCCGCATAGTTAGCTTGGCCGGCATTGCCTTTGATGCCTACAACAGAAGTGATATTGATGACAGAGCCGAATTTTTGCTTCATCAGGTACTTAGTAGCTGCTTTGGTGAGGTTAAATACCGATTTGAGGTTGGTATTGATAACCGCATCCCATTGCTCTTCGCTCATGCGCATCAGCAGGCCGTCGCGTGTGATACCGGCATTATTGACCAGAATGTCCAGACTGCCGAAGTCGGCAATGAATTGTGTTATCAGTTGTTCGGCAGCCTGATGGTCGGAGGCATCGGAGCGGTAGCCGATGGCTTTTACGCCCAATGCTTCCAGTTCTTTTTGCAGGGCTTCGCCTTGTGCCACGCTGGAAAGATAGGTAAAGCCTACGTTGGCACCCTCTTGCGCAAAGCGGATTGCCATAGCCCGTCCGATACCCTTAGAAGCGCCCGTAATCAGCGCATTTTTGCCTTGAAGTAAACCCATAATTTCGCTAAAATAGAGTGTTTGCAGGTGCGATTTTACGCATGAATTTCGAGAAATTAGCAATTTTTATGTAATGGGCGGTAAGTTATTCATCATCAGGCAAATGCCAAACAACGGGCAGGGTATTGCGGTTATGGTACAAATAACCGGTTAACGAAAATGAAAAACATGCCTTTTTACAATAAAACAGAATGATTGTTTCACTACGTCAGCACACACAATTTCAATGACCTTGCCGAGCTTTGCGGTGACGATTTTGGCATTGTGGACTTAGACCCGGAAGGCAACAATGTGATGATTCGTACACGTGCCGAATGGGAAAATTGGTTTAAAACGCTATTTGCCCAGTTGGATGCCATGCATGCAGAAACTTTTACCGACATATTGGACTACAAAGCCCTGCAAGACGGTAATCTTGGCTACTTGGTAGTAGAATTTTGTCAGCATTTGAAAACGGCCGATAAACACGGGCGCTTTATTGCGTAGTAACAATCATCCGGAAAGCCGTTAGCAGCGGTTGGAAAGAATCAAGATGGCATGTTTCGGTGCGGAGCACCGAGTGGGAGTAATTGCTTATTTTGCATTCATGTTACGATGCTTTTTGTTTTTATTCATCGGTAGTGTGATGCCTTTTTTTGCGGCAGCTCAATCGCTACCTTCCGACTGTCGCCAGCTGATAGTTGTACAAACCGACAGTTGGCACAAGATAACGGCCACACTGACGTGTTACCAACGTGCCGATGAACGCTCCGAATGGGTACAGGCAGCCCAACCCTATTGGGTAGCCATCGGTAAAAACGGCATGGCATGGGATGGCAGACAGCCTTTTAGCCCCAAAGACAAAACCGCGCCCATTAAAAAAGAAGGCGACGGCAGGTCGCCCGCAGGTATTTTTCCGTTGCTGTATGCCTATGGCTACGACCGGCCACAACCCTCATGGGAGTTTACGTATATGCGCGTGAACGAACAAACGCTCTGCATAGACGACCCTCAATCGCGTTATTACAATCAGATTATCAGCCGCGACAGTATTGCAAAAGCTGACTGGAAAAGCCATGAAGATATGCAGCGCAAAGATGAACTTTACCGCTTGGGCATTGTTATAGGCTACAATACACAACCCGTACAACCGGGTAGCGGTTCCTGCATTTTTATACACCTCAGCGCCGGAACACCACAAAATCCAAAAGGTACGGCAGGCTGCACGGCTATGCTGCGCGAGGAGATGCTGCAATTGCTAAGCTGGCTGAAAGCAACCCATAAACCCATGTTGGTGCAAATGCCTGTGGCTGAATGGGGTGCCGTCAAAAACAGCCTGAACATACGTTAGTGTGCTTTTTAAAATCATTAGGAATTCGTTAATTTGAGCATTAACCAATATCCTCAGATTGTTTGCTACCTCAGAAAGCCTTCTTGCGTCTTGTGCTTTGCTGCCTTTGCGTTTTAGGATGTGCTCTGCCCGGCATAGCATACAGTCAAAACTTTGCCGACAGCCTCCACCATATTTTGCGGCAACAGTTGCCCGATACTACTCGGGTAAATGTACAACTGCGACTTGCTAAGTTTTACTGGTACAGACAGCCCGACTCTGCCGAATATTATACCAATCTGGCATCAGACCTTTCCCGAAAAATCTCTTACAAAAGAGGTAAGGCACTTGCCTACAACAGTATAGCCGCCATCCGCCTGCTGAACGGTGAAGACCCGAGCGCATTAGAATACTTTTTTAAAGCACTTTTCATCAGGCAGCAACTCAATGACAAGCGAGGCATAGCCTCTTGTTTGAGCAATATAGGTTTTGCCTACCTGCAACAAGAAAGTATTTCGCTGGCACTGGATTATTTGCACCAAGCACTGGCTATTAATCGCAAATACGGCTTCGCCGAGGGGTTAGGCTATACGAAGAACAATTTGGGAGAAGCAAAATTTAAATCGCACGAGTATGACTCGGCAGCGTGGTATCTCTACGGTGCGCTTGCCATGTGGCAACAGGTTAATAACGACCAAGCGCGGATTATTACCGAAAATAATATCGGTTTTATTCACTTACACAACAAAAACATTGACAGTGCAAGGTATTATTTTGAAAAAGCCATTCGGGTGGCGGAACAACTGCAAGACAAGCGAGCTCGTTCGCGCTCGCTGATAGGCTTGGCAAGCATTGCACAGCAACAGTACCGACAACAAACAGCCATTCAACTTGCCGAAGATGCCTATCAAACAGCCAAGCAGATTCATGAAGTGCGCCATGCCATACAGGCTGCCAATTTGCTGGCCAATGCCTACGAACAAATCGGCGATTTAGCCAATGCCATTAAGTACCTCAAAATCAGTGCATCTACTAATGATGAGGTTTTGCGCATGGAAAAAAACAACAAAGCTCTTGCACTTTCCTATGAATACGAAAAGAAGGCGGCCGAAAAAGAGTTAGAAAAGGAATTAGCCAATGCCAAAGCCCAACGTTATGCCATTATGTTATTGGTTGTCTTTCTGATAGCCGTTATTTTAGTAGCCGTCATACTTTGGCAAAGGAGTCAGACGGCAACCCGCAACAATATTGTTTTGCAGCAAAGTCATCAAAAGATTTCAAAGTTGAATGCACAGTTGCAGCAAGCACTTACCACTGCCGAGCAACAATCCCATCGGCTGCAAGCCATAGACCAAACCAAAAATAAACTTTTTGCTATTATCAGCCACGATTTACAATCGCCTATCAACAGTCTTTATTCCATTCTGCTGATGCTTGACAACAAAGAAATCAAGCCTGCGGAAATGAAAGTATTGCTCAAACATTTGAAAAACAACATTAAAGGACTTTCCGAAACGATGGAAAACCTTTTGGCTTGGGCAAAAGTACAAATGCGCGGTCAGGAAACACAACTTTCAGAAGAATGTGTAAACGTGTATGAAACCATAGAGTTACAATTGCAGCTTTTTGCCGAGTTGCTGCAACGCAAAAAAATACAAGTGAATAATTGCATTCCCACCGAACTGTCCGTCAGAATAGAACCTGAGCACTTGCGTATCATACTGCGCAACCTGATTGGCAACGCAATTAAGTTTACCCATGTTTTCGGTGAAATTATGCTGTATGCCCAATCGAGCGAAGACCGTAAATCTGCCATTATTTTCGTTCAAGATAACGGCATAGGTATCGCCGAAGAAAAACAAGCAACCGTTTTTAGTGATATTGCCGGCCTGCCCCGTCGCGGTACGGCAGGGGAGTCGGGTAGTGGGCTGGGTTTGACCTTTTGTAAAGAACTCATTGAAAAAAGCGGAGGAACTATCGGCTTTCACTCCGTACGAGGCAAGGGTAGCACATTTTATATCTCCTTGCCATGCGTTTGCACAGCCGCACTATCGGCAGAATACGAACATAACAGCACGCTCGTGCAACAAAAATCATAGCTTTTCATCAAACAATTTCCTCAAAAGGCTTGTTCTAAAGTAACTGGAATGATGCGGAGTAACATATTTTTCCGTAAACTTTCAACAAACTTTAACTATTCAACAACCAGCAGCTTATCGCAGATAAGCCGCATCATCATATGTAGCCGATATGAACGTGGGGAGTTATTCTATTAAAGATTTGGAAAACCTGACTGGTATCAAAGCGCATACCATCAGGATGTGGGAGCAGCGATATGGGATTCTTAAACCCGACCGAACCGATACCAATATAAGGCTTTACGGCCCATCAGAGCTCAAAATGATGCTCAACATAGCCTTGTTGAATAATCAAGGCATTAAAATATCCAAAATAGCCCAAATGAGCCATGAGGAAATTTGTGCCAAAGTAATGGAAACCATCTATCAGACGGGCAATTTTGAAAACCAGATTAATGCCCTAACACTTGCTATGATAGATTTGGACGAGGCACAATTTGAAAAAATCATGGCTACTAACATCCTGCAATATGGATTTGAGAAAACCATGATTAATATTATTTATCCGTTTCTCATCAAAATTGGTACACTTTGGACTACGGATGCTATCAATCCGGCACAGGAGCACTTTATTACCAACCTGATTCGTCAGAAAATTATTGTTGCCATTGATGGACAATTTGAACCGCGCCCGAATCAAAAGAAATTCATGTTGTTTCTGCCCGAAGGAGAGTTGCATGAAATCAGTCTCTTATTCAGCTACTATATTATCAAATCGCGCGGTCATAAGGTAATTTATTTGGGGCAAAGCACCCCGCTAAGCGATTTGGCACAGGTGTATGACATTCATAAGCCCGATTATATTTTGACCATTATCACTTCTGTTCCACCCGAAGACGACGTGCAGTCCTACGTTAATCTGCTTTGCAAACGCTTTCCGGGTTCACATTTGTTGCTGAGTGGTTATCAGATAGTCGGACAGGATATTCAAATATCGGATAATGCCACTATAATCAATCAAATTAAAGACCTTATTGAGTTGGTTGACGATTTAAAGTATGCATCGCCTAATAAGCAAATACAGGCATAGGCATGCCTTTGACCGTTGCTAATTTGATTTTGAACAAATGCCCACTGTTTGGGTATTGTTTTTTTTGTTCTTCGGTTAAACCAATAGAAGCGGTAGTAATATACAATTCGTCTAATTGCTCGCCGCCAAAAGCACAAGACGTAACGCGCCATGCGCCGGGTGTGTGCACTTTCATTAGCGGTTGGCCTGTTGCAGGGTTGTAGCGCATAACCCCGCTACCCTCCCATAAAGCGACCCATATCATGTCTTCCGAATCAATCGCCATGCCGTCGGGGTGCCCCATGCTTTGGGGGATGCTAACGGCGATGCTGTTAAATTGAATATCTGCCGTTGCAGCATCATAGTTATAGGCGCGCACCTCGCCGGTGGGTGTATCAATGTAGTACATCTGTGAGGCATCGGCTGTCCAAACAATCCCGTTGGAAATACCTACACTGTCAATTTTTTTAGTGATTTTGCCATCGGCTTCCAGGCAATACAGCGCACCACGCTTGCCCGATGCGTTAATTGCCATCGTACCTGCCCAAAGCCTACCGTGCGGGTCGCATTTGCCATCGTTAAACCGATTGTCAGGTTTGTCTTTTTCGGGAGCAGCCAGCTGGCTGAATGTTTGCTTTTCAATATTATAGCGAAAAATGCCGTCTTGCAGCGCAACTACTGCATTCCCTGCTTTGTCGGGAACGACCGTGCCTATTCTGCGCCCCATGTCGTAGGTTTGCAGGCTGCTGTCGGAGGGGGTAAAAATGTGCAGTTTCCCTTTTTCAATATCAATCCACCACAGTTTTTGTTGTTGCTCGTGCCAGTAAGCCCCTTCACCCAACAATGCCCCTGCCGGCAGTACAACGGCGGCATCTACAACAGGATAGCTTGTTTCTGTATTCATTGCCAAAGCCTCATCAGATTGTTTACTGTTGTCCGAAGGTGTGGCACAAGCTGCCAATATCCCTGCAAGCAACAGTTGCGTAATAGCATAAAGAAAAGCATATTTTTGCATAGTTGTAACGTAATACTAACTGAGTTAATCGCATTCAATCTACAAAAATCCAGTGAATATTTTAGAAACGAACCGATTAGTCAAACGCTATGCGGGGCACACAGCCTTACAAGATGTGAGCATTGCTGTTCCGGAAGGGCAGATTTATGGGCTTCTGGGGCCAAATGGTGCAGGGAAAACCTCATTGATTCGGATTATTACGCAAATTACGGCACCCGATGAAGGCACTGTCAGGTTTATGAATGAGCCTTTGGCACCTGTCCATTATCAGAAAATAGGTTATTTGCCCGAAGAGCGCGGGCTATACCGCAAATCCAAAGTAGGGGAGCAACTGATGTATTTGGCACGCCTTCGCGGCATGAGCGAGAGCGAAGCCCGTCGGCGCATCCGTGCATGGTTAGAGCGACTCAATCTGATGGATTGGGCTACCAAAAATGTGGAAGACCTTTCCAAGGGTATGCAACAGAAGGTGCAATTTATCGCTACCGTTGTGCATCAGCCGCCACTGATTATTTTGGATGAACCTTTCTCGGGTTTTGACCCCGTAAACTCTAACCTCATCCGCGATGAAATTCTGGAATTGCGCAGGCAGGGCAGCACTATCATTTTCTCAACCCACCGCATGGATACCGTAGAGGAACTTTGCGATTATGTCGGCTTAATTAACCGCTCCCGAAAGGTATTGGAAGGCAAAAAAAAAGATATAAAAAATGCCTACAAAACCCATACATTTATTGTAGAAACCGATGCGCCCATTGCCCTGACAGAGAACGGCTATGAAGTATTGCAATCGGAATCGACCGAAGAGGGTATCTATCGGCATTTGGTGAAGATTCGTCAGGGAACTAACAACGGGCTTTTACAGGCATGTATGGCTCAGTCAAACGTGGTTTCTTTCAGAGAACAAATACCCGACATGCACGAAATTTTTATCCGCGTAGTAGCGGCTCACGGCAACTAAAACCCTGAATCTGACTTTATGAACAAGATATGGTTGATTGTGCAACGGGAATACCTGATTCGCGTGCGCAAAAAAAGTTTTCTGATAATGTCTATTCTCGGCCCGATTCTGTTTGGGGCTATCATATTTTTACCTGCGCTGATTACCATTTTCACATCGGACGAAGAAAAGCACATTGCAATTGTTGATGAGAGTGGCTTGTTTCAAGATAAGTTTGAAAGTAATCAATCACTGATTTTCAGTGTAGTGCCTATCAATATAGAGCAGGCAAAAACTGCCCTGAAAGAGAAGAAATACGACGGCGTTCTGCTGATTCCCGATATTGATATCAGCAATCCGCAGGGCTTTACCTATTTTTCGGAAGAGAGTTTAGCACCCATGACTAAGGCTAATCTGGAACGCACCATTCGGCAGGAGATAGAAAAACTCCGCATGATGCGTTCCGGCATTAAAAAGGAGCAATTAGACGGTATTCGCGCCAAGGTTGATATTATCACTATTAAAATCGGCGAAGAAGGTGAAAAAGCCGGCAGTTCAGGCGCAGCCATGGTGATTGGCTATGTGGGCGCATTTTTTATTTACATCTTCATTTTCCTTTACGGCTCTCAAATTATGCGGGGAGTAATGGAGGAAAAAACCAACCGCATTATTGAGGTGCTGATTTGCTCGGTTCGCCCCTTTGACCTAATGATGGGCAAAATTATAGGCATCGGAGCAGTTGCGCTCACACAGTTCTTGATATGGGTAGTGCTGAGTTTGGGTATTACAACCGGCATTTCAGTGGTTTTTGGTTTGGATAAAGTGGCAGAAGCCCGTGCAAAAGGCCAAATGGAGCAATTGCAGCAAAACCCTGAAATGGCGAATGCGGTGGAGATAAGCAATGCGATAGATGCCATTGCTTCCATCAATATGCCTGTTACGATAGCGGCTTTTTTGTTCTTCTTTTTTGCGGGCTATCTGATGTATGGTGCCATGTTTGCCGCTATCGGTGCAGCGGTGGATAATGAAACTGACAGCCAGCAGTTTATGCTGCCTATTACCATTCCGCTGATTTTTGCTATTATTTCACTTTCGGCAGTTATCACCAATCCTAACGGGCAACTGGCTTTTTGGCTGTCAGTTGTGCCGCTGACTGCTCCCGTAGTAATGATGGCACGTGTGCCGTTTACGGGAGCCAATTGGGAATTATTCCTGTCTATGGGTATTTTAATTGCCTCTTTCATAGGCATGGTTTGGCTGGCAGGCCGCATTTACCGTGTCGGCATCCTTATGTACGGGAAAAAGCCCACTTATAAGGAAATTGGCAAGTGGCTTTTTTACAAGGCATAGGTTTTCTCTGATTTTTGCGCTGAATATCACTATGAAAATAGTGCTATTTTTTATTGCTTTTGTATGGTTTTCTGTGCCTTTACAGGCGCAACATATTGCATCAGCCGACAGCAGTACGGCAGTGCGATTGGTGGATTTTGCAGAAAATTTTCTGGGCGTACCTTATCGGTATGCAGGCAAAACGCCCCAAGCATTTGATTGTTCGGGTTTTGTGCAATATGTCTTTAGTCATTTTGGGGTTTCCATGCCAGCTTCTTCTTCGCTCTACGCCCGTTTGGGAAAGGAAATACCGCTTTCAGAAGCACGCCCGGGCGATATTTTGGTATTTACGGGTACAAATTCTGCCATTCGCAGCCCCAGGCATGTAGGTATTGTTATTGCTTCCGACGGCCAAAATCCGTGTTTTATTCATGCCTCGTCTGCACCTAAGGCTTATTGCGTAACCCGTAATTATTTAACCGACCGCCACTATCGTAAGCGTTTTCTGAAAGTAATACGGGTTTTGCCGTAAGCAACAAAAGAGCTCACATTTCTTTGAAAAAAATGCGAGCTCTGCAAGGCAAAAATTTCTAAGGCTTGCTGTATCTGCGATGTGCTACATAATATCGCGCAGCACTTGCAAAGCCTCATTCAGGTACACATCTTTTTTTAACGTACTAATCCACTCCTTGTTCTTGCGAATGCGGGTAGAGTCCAGATTAATTTCGGGTAGGTCTGCTTTAGCATTGATAAATTCCAAGTCGGAATTGAAGCGCAAGTTAGCATCTGCTTTGCGGGCTTCCTCGCGGTCTTTGGCCTGTTGTGCACGGAATTTTTCCAAATTTAAAGATACCTCTGTTTCATCGCGCAGGCGTTTGAGTCGGTTGGCTGTTTGCTCAATCAGCAAGAATTGCGGGTTTTTGGTAACGCGTTCTTTGCTGTTGTTTTTGGCTTTGGCAAACTTGGATTCATTTTCAATAAGCGCCTTATATTTCAGCGGTGCAATCTCATCGGGAGGCAGCGGATATAATTCCTGTTTCTCTCCTATTTTCAAGTAGCTGTAATTATCGGGCAGTACAATGTCGGGTATGACACCTTTCAACTGGTTGGTTGTACCATTAATGCGATAAAACTTCTGGATAGTAAGCATCAGCGAGCCCAAGGGCTTAATGCTGTTATATTGCGCAGGCAACATGCGGTCTAAGTCCATAATGGTCTGCACGGTGCCTTTGCCAAAAGTGGAGTTGCTGCCGATAACAATGCCGCGCTTGTAGTCCTGAATAGCCCCTGACAGGATTTCGGAAGCCGATGCGCTGAAAGAATTGACCATTACAACCAGAGGTCCTCTATAAACAACCGAAGGGTCTGTATCTTCCAACACAATGGGTGCTCCTGATTTGGCTTTTACCTGCACCACAGGGCCTTTTTCAATAAACAGGCCGGTCATTTCAATCACGTCTTGCAGTGAGCCGCCGCCGTTGTTGCGCAGGTCTAATACAATGCCTTCTACGCCTTCCGCTTTGAGTTTTTCCAACTCTTTGCGCATATCTTCTCCGCAGTTGCGTCCGCCACTGTTGCTAAAATCAGCATAGAAGCCGGGCAGGTAGATATACCCCATTTTTCGGTTGTTCTTATCGCGGATGATGGAAGATTTTACATAAGCCTCTTCGCGAATTACCACATCGCGGATGATGGGAATAACTTTTACAGTTCCGTCAGGTTTGCGCACAGTCAGGCGCACTTCCGTGCCTTTTTTGCCTTTGATGAGGCGCACGGCATTATCTAAACGCATCGTAGTAACATCCACCGGCTCTCCATCGGCTTGTGCTACTGCCAATATGTAATCTCCGGCGCGCAGTTCGCCTTGTCGCCATGAGGCACTGCCCGGAATAATTTCAACGACTTTAATCAATCCGCCGCGTTCTTGCTGCAATTGTGCACCGATGCCCTCAAAGCGACCTGAAAAGTCTTCGTCAAATCGTTCTTTGGCTTTCGGAGCGTAGTAGTTGGTGTGCGGGTCAAAGGTAGCGGTAATAGCGTTGATATAGGTAGAAAGCTGCTCGGGCTTTTCGGTTTCTTTCAAACGCTTGAAATATTCTTTAAAATCTTTACTGGTGTTGTCGCGGGCATCGCGTTCCAACTCTGCAAGGCTTTTGTTGCGAATGGCTGAGGTGTCGTTCGGATTTTTCTTGGCTTGTTCCTGTATGTCGAGTGTGTTGCTCAGGCGCGTCATGGTGTAGTATTTCAGGTATTTTTGCCATTGCAATTTCAGGTCTGCCTCGTCTTTAGCAGGTTTGGTTTTTTCGGGGTCGGTTTGATAGGTTTCGTTCAGGGTGAAATCAAAAGGCTGTGCCAAAATTTCATCGCAGAATTGCTCGGCTTGTGCAATGCGTTTGTTGAGCAACTGATGAGCAAGTTCGTAGAACTGATAGCGACCATTGTTGATTTCATCATCTAATTGTAACTCATAAGCTGCCAGTGTTTGCAAGTCGGTTTGTGTAAAAAATCGTTTATTAAAATCCAGCTGGTCAATGAAAATCTTGTACATTTTCTTGGAAAAATCATCATCGATTTTCACGGCTGCATAGTGGCGAGCTTGAAGGCTTTGCATCACTAAGCGCAATAATACCTGTTCACGGTCTAAGTCGTCCCCTGCATTAATACGGGTGGGGCTGTAAGACATGAGCAGTAACAAGCCCGCACAAAGAGCAGTTACTTTTAGCGACTTTTTCATAATACTGATGGGCATTGTTTTTCTCATAGCCCTTATAGAATTAAAGTTAGTGCAATTAACGTAAAAAAGTGCAAGGATTATGCCCTTGCACTCTTAACATTAACGTAAACTGAAAAGTTTTTGTTGGTTACACGTATTCGGAAGTAGCTTTTGCAATCAGATACTCGCGGTTGAGTATGGCAATATTGGCCAGAGAAATCTCTTTGGGGCATTCCGCCGCACAGGCTCCCGTGTTGGTACATGCACCGAAACCTTCCTCGTCCATTTTGGCAACCATTTGTTCCACGCGTCTTTTGCGCTCTATCTGCCCTTGCGGCAGCATGGAAAGTTGTGCTACTTTGGCAGACACGAACAGCATGGCAGAGGCATTTTTGCAGGCTGCCACGCATGCCCCGCAACCGATACAAGTAGCCGCATTAAATGCTGCATCGGCAACTTCCTTAGAAATCGGAATTTCGTTGGCATCGGGTGCGTTGCCTGTGTTTACGGAGATGTAGCCTCCTGCCTGAATAATACGGTCGAAGGCACTTCTGTCAACCACCAAGTCTTTCACTACGGGGAAAGCCTTGGCACGCCACGGCTCAACAACGATTGTATCGCCGTCTTTGAACGAGCGCATGTGCAATTGGCAGGTAGTAGTTTGCTCCGGGCCGTGCGGATGGCCGTTGATATACATGCTGCACATACCGCAAATGCCCTCGCGGCAGTCGTGGTCAAAAGCAATCGGGTCTTCGCCTTTGAGCAGCAACTCCTCATTCAATACGTCAAACATTTCCAGAAAAGACATATCGGGCGATATATCTTTGACGTGGTAAGTTTTCAGTTCGCCCTTGCTGTTGGCATTTTTTTGCCGCCAAACTTTAAGTGTCAGGTTCATATTTTGAGCATCTTTTAATCGTTACACAAGGATTTTCTTATTTATAGCTGCGTTGGGTCAGTTTTACATTTTCAAAGATGAGGTCTTCTTTATGTACAACTGCCTGCTCGTTAGGTCCTTTGTATTCCCATGCAGCCACGTAGGCAAATTTTTCGTCGTTGCGAAGTGCTTCGCCGTCGGGTGTTTGGTATTCTTCGCGGAAGTGGCCGCCACAACTTTCTTCGCGATGCAGCGCATCATCTACCATCAGTTCGCTCAGCTCGAGGAAGTCGGCTACGCGGGTGGCTTTTTCCAAAGTGATGTTCAGCTCTTCGTTGCTGCCGCCTACGCGCACGTTTTGCCAATATTCTTCGCGAAGTTCGCGGATTTTTTGCTTTGCACCTTTCAGACCTTCGGCATTGCGCGACATGCCGCAGTAATCCCACATAATTTTGCCCAATTCTTTGTGGAACTGGTCAACGGTTTTCTTGCCGTTGATGCTCAACAGGGTACTGATTTGATGCTTAACGGCCTGTTCGGCTTCGGTGAAGGCGGGGTGGTCGGTGCTGATTTTATCGTTCCAACCGATGTTTGCCAGATAGTCGCCCAGTGTGTAAGGAATGATGAAGTAGCCGTCTGCTAAGCCTTGCATCAAGGCGGAAGCACCAAGGCGGTTAGCACCGTGGTCGGAGAAATTGGCTTCGCCCAGTGCGTATAAGCCCGGAATGGTTGTCATCAGGTTGTAATCTACCCACAAGCCGCCCATAGTGTAGTGTACGGCTGGGTAGATGCGCATCGGGGTTTTGTACGGGTTTTCACCCGTGATTTTTTCGTACATATCGAACAAGTTACCGTATTTGGCGCGAATGGTTGCTTCCCCTTCGCGCTTGATGGCATCAGCAAAATCCAGATAAACAGCAAGTTTAGAAGCACCTACACCGCGACCTTCATCACAAACATATTTTGCATTCCGGCTGGCTACGTCGCGAGGCACAAGGTTGCCAAAAGACGGATATTTGCGCTCCAAGAAATAATCGCGCTCATCTTCCGGTATTTCATAAGGCGGCCGTGTGTCGCCTGCCTGCTTAGGCACCCATACCCGACCGTCGTTGCGCAGCGACTCAGACATTAGCGTCAGCTTAGACTGGTGGTCGCCCGTAACAGGGATACAGGTTGGGTGGATTTGTGTAAAGCAAGGGTTGCCGAACAATGCGCCTTTCTTGTGTGCACGCCATGCAGCGGTTGCATTGCTTCCCATCGCGTTGGTAGAAAGGAAGAACACGTTGCCGTAACCGCCTGTGCAGAGTAATACGGCATGTGCCGAGTGGCGCTCAATTTTACCGGTAATCAGGTTGCGGGTGATGATACCGCGGGCTTTGCCGTCGTGCACTACCAAATCCAGCATTTCGGTACGCGGATACATTTTCACTTTACCTGCTGCTATCTGACGGCTCATGGCACTGTAGGCGCCGAGCAACAACTGCTGTCCGGTTTGTCCGCGGGCATAGAATGTACGCGATACCTGTGCGCCGCCGAAAGAACGGTTGGCAAGCAGACCGCCGTATTCGCGGGCAAAAGGTACACCTTGCGCCACGCATTGGTCAATAATGTTTACGCTCACTTCTGCCAAGCGGTAAACGTTGGCTTCGCGCGCGCGATAGTCGCCGCCTTTGATGGTGTCGTAGAAGAGGCGATACACACTGTCGCCATCATTCTGATAGTTCTTGGCCGCATTGATACCGCCCTGTGCGGCAATGCTGTGCGCACGGCGAGGGCTATCCTGAAAACAGAAGGCTTTTACGTTGTAGCCCAATTCTGCCAGTGAAGCAGCCGCAGATGCGCCTGCCAAACCTGTACCAACTACGATAACTTCGTATTTACGCTTATTGGCAGGGTTTACCAACTTGAGATTGAACTTATGTTTGTTCCACTTTTCGGCTAATGGGCCTTCCGGTATTTTGGCATCTAATTTCATAATTTGGCTGTGGATTTATATTTTCTGAATAATTTGTGAATCAAATTTGTTTGAAAGCAGGCAAAAAAGCCGCAATAAAAATCCTAAGGGGTATGACAACCTTAGGATTACATGCTTCGCAGATACATCATGACCGGAATAACGGCATAGCCCAGCGGAATGAGGATGCAAAAAGCCAATCCTAATTTTTGGATGAGCGGGGTGTATTTTACGTGGTTCAACCCCAGTGTCTGGAAGGCACTTTGGAAACCATGCGATAAATGGAAACCAATAAAACCCATAGCCAATACGTAGAATACTACAATGAATGGATTTTGGAAGGCTTTGTGTACTACAAGGTAGAGGTCTTTCATTTGTACACCATCTATGGCAATTGTTGGCATCGCACCGAACTTAGCCTGCCACCAGAATTGGCTGAGGTGTCCGACAATAAACAACAATATGAAACTGCCCAGAAAGCCCATGTTGCGCGAAGCCCATGACGCATTGCTGGCTACGATAGCGTATTGCACAGGACGGGCTTGGCGGTTCTGCATCGTCAGGATGACAGACTGAATGATGTGCAACAAAATGAAAGCAAAATTGCCGATGGAAACCACGCGGATTAGCGGGCTTTCTGCCATGAATTTGGCATAGGTGTTAAATGATTTGCCCCCGTCGTTGGCGAGCAGTTGCAGGTTGCCCAACAGGTGAACCACCAAAAACAAACATAAAAATAAGCCGGTAAGTGCTACAATCACTTTGCGACCAATCGTGCTGGTAAATGTCTTGGTAAACCAGTTCATAGGATAAGCGGGTTTATGCTTGAAAGATGCTCCAAATAAGAATTGAATTTCCTCAAAGCTAATCGCAAATGCTTTTCAAAGCAATTGATAGGCGAATAAGGTCGTAAAAAAGGAAAAAAAATCAGGTTATTAGTACGGTATAAGCCGTGTAAATGAGTGCTATGAGCAGCGGCGGCAAAAACACATCCCGCTCAAATGGCCAGAATTGCAGTTGCCAAAACCGATAGCTCAGGCCGGCACAATAGGCGTTGTAAAACAACAAACAACTGATGATGGTGGCCAGCGGTTGTGCCAAAATCCCTGCATAGGGAGCAAGTATCAGGGCGGCAGTTATAAAAATGCCCCCCGTAATAGTGCTTACGATGTGCCAGACAATTTGATTGCTGATGGTGAACAAATGCAGATGCATGGCTCCGTGCCTTTGCAGCAGCCCGCCCATACCGAGCAGTGCCCACAGCAGCGGTTCGGGGAACTGCACGTTGCTGCCGATAAACTCCAATGCCTGCCTGCCTGCTATGCCTGCCCCCATCCAAGGCAGCACATACGCCCAATAGGAACGTTGCATTCCCTGCCTTGCGACGCCCATCAATACGCCTAAGTCCTTAGCGGCAAACAATGAAGCCAAACGCGGCAGTTTGCTGTAAAACGGTGCCAGCGAAAAATCGGTAATGATTTGCAAAAGGCGCATACCTGTTGTGAAGGAGGCACTTGTCGCCACAGGCATCATGCGGGCAAAAACGAGTACGGAGATTTGCGCCGTGCCAAAGGCAAACAGCACGCCTAACCCCGAGCGCCATGCAATTTGCCACACCTCCGAAAAGAGTGCTTGGTCAAAAGGTAATCTTTGTCGGGTGTAGGCACTGCCCAAGTGATGCGCCAGTTGGCGGTTGCGCCATACGCTGACCAGTACCCAAAATTGGTTGGTGGCAATCAGCCCTAATACGCCGCCTTCGGCCAGCAGTACGGCCAAATTGGTAAGTGCCGTGCCAAGTCCTGTCAGAATTTCCCAGCGACGCAATGCAGGAACATAGTTCAGACCTTCCAGAAAAGCTTTATAGCGATTGCCCTGCAAATAAACCAATGATACGAGCAGAACAATTGCCCAGGCCGTCCGACCATCTTGCGGGTCGCGCAGTGCGGCAATGAACGGCTGCAAGTAGTAAGTACCCGCCGACAGCAGCAGAATAAAAGCCGCCAGACTCAACCATGTATAGATGCGGCGCATGGTGTTGTACAGCCGTACGATGCGCTGCTCATCGTTGTGTCCTTTGGCAAGGGCAATGAGGCGTGAAAAAGTAGGAGTAAAGCCCAAATCAATGGCGGTTTGCAGGCTGACAATAAACAGTAGCACATTCCAAAGACCTGTTTCTGCCACATCCAAACGGCGCAATGCCAAAGGCAATACCAGCATGGAAAGTGCTCGAGCCGCAAAACTCCCCCAAGTGGTCAGTGTAGGGGAGTTCCATAAAAACAAAAGAAACCGTTCCACCAATAATTATTCAGCCTGCAAAGAAAGGCGAAGGCAGGCGAATTTCAGCGGACGCGCTCCCTTCTTTGCGAAGGGTCGGGTGCACCGGGCGGGAGGATGTAAACACCGGGCGGAAGGTCTAATTTGGGGAAATCCTTAGGCCACGAGCCTTCGCCATCGTCGCTTTGGCTAGAATTGTCGCCAAATTTTCGCAAACTTTCGGGATAGGCAGCGGCGCGAGCCCCTCTGCGCAATATGAAAAAAAGAACAGCATAAACGCTCAGAAACAGCAAAATTTTGATGACTACAAGTATCATGGCGCAAAAAAATCAGGCGGTAACAGGATGAATGCAGATAATTCAAAATTAACAAATGATTTGCAGAATCAGTTAATTCGCAAAAAGTTTTTACCCTATTTTAACATTTTGTTACCAACACATGAAAATGAAACCGAACAAAACGCTGTGCAACAGGCTGCTGTTGCCTATCACGGCTGTTTCCTGCCTCACGCTTGGCGCTTTTATGGGTCGGCAGTGGCGCGCCGATGAAGCCCCGATTACGCCTGCCGTTGTAGCCGAAGCAGCTAAAATCATCGGGTTAGACTTTTCACCCGCCAAGTGCGACTCTATGATTGACGAATTAGTGCGGGCAAGAGAAAACTACGTGCGTATGAGAACCGCCCCGCTATCCAATCAGGTCGTTCCGGCATTGGAATTTAACCCGCTGCCCGTGGGCTTCAGTATGGACATGAAACGGTTGCCTTTCAAAGCATCGCCGCAGGGCAAGGTAACGCTGCCTGCCAATCGCGAAGAGCTGGCTTTTTATTCCATAACACAACTTGCCGAACTCATCCGCACCCGTCAAATCAAGTTCGGAAGAGCTGACAAAATTTTTCATTGAGCGGTTGAAAAAATACAATGAAAAACTTTTTTGCGTAGTAACGCTCACCGAAGAACGCGCGCTGGCAGAGGCACGTCAGGCAGACGCAGAAATTAAAGCCGGACGATACAAAGGCATCCTGCACGGCATTCCATACGGCGCAAAAGACCTGCTGGCTGCCAAGGGCTACCCGACTACTTGGGGTTCGCCTATCTACAAAAATCAGATGATTGAGCAAGACGCTGCCGTTGTGCGCCGCTTACGCGAGGCGGGTGCAGTACTGGCTGCTAAACTTTCTGTTGGCGAGTTTGCATGGGGAGATGTATGGTTCGGCGGCATAACGCGCAACCCGTGGAATCTTAATCAGGGCTCAAGTGGCTTCTCGGCGGGGTCGGCATCGGCTGTAGCAGCGGGCTTGCTGCCTTTTGCCATTGGTACGGAAACATTGGGTTCCATCGTTTCGCCTGCTACGGTTTGCGGAACTACCGGCTTGCGCCCGACCTACGGCAGGGTGAGCCGCGACGGCTGCATGGCGCTCTCATGGTCTATGGATAAAATCGGCCCCATTGCCCGCACGGTAGAAGACTGCGCCGTTGTATTCAACGCCATTTACGGCCCCGACGGCAAAGACCAACACGTCCGCAATTTCCCTTTTAACTACGACGGCACGCAAGGCATCAAAGGTTTGCGAATCGGCTATGTGAAGGCTGATTTTGAGCGCAATTATCCGTTTAAACAGCAAGATTCGCTTGCCTTGGCAAAAATGCGGGAAATAGGCATGGAACTCATTCCGATGGAACTGCCTACATTGCCCGTCCGCGAGCTTTCCATGATTATCAGTTGCGAAGGTGGTGCTGCCTTTGACGAGCTTACGCGTACTAATATGGACGACCAAATGGTGCGTCAGGTAAAAAATGCTTGGCCGAATGTTTTCCGCGCAGGGCGTTTCATTCCAGCGGTGGAGTATATTCAGGCCAACCGCATCCGTACGCTGCTCATTGAGGAAATGGCGAAGAAGTTGCAAAATATAGACGTTTATGTAGCCCCTTCATGGGCAGGCAGCAACCTCACACTTACCAACCTGACAGGGCATCCGTCGGTGGTTGTACCCAACGGTTTCCGCAACGGTACGCCCGTAAGTATCACCTTTACGGGAAAACTCTATGGAGAGGGTGTCCTGCTGCAAGTAGCAAAGACCTATCAAGATGCTACGGATTTTCGCAAAAAGCATCCTTCGTTGTAGTTCAGATTTTCCTTTTTTGCCCGAAAAATGATTTTTGTTAAGCAGATGAGCAATTTAAGGCATACTACTATTGCCTGTTGCTTGCTTCATTGCAAGAACACAAATACACAAGCATTTTTGTGTTCTTGTACCCTTGTGATAAGTCTTGGAAATGATGAACTTTAATTAAACTAACTGCTTATGAAAACCTTTTCAGAAGAACCTGCCGCGCCGCGCCGCCATTTTTTGAAACGTGCGGCGGCGGTGCTTGCTTTATCATCACCCTTGAGCGGTTGGGGCGCACGGTTGGCTGCCAAAGACCTGAACAAGGTACTGCTGGCTGCCAACAGTCAATCGGTGGACGATACCATCCGCGATGAGGAATTTTGGTATCAGATTAAACAGGCTTTTACCGTTTCGCCCAACATTCTGAACCTGAACAACGGCGGGGTTTCGCCACACCCGCGAGTAGTGCAGGAAGCTGTGGAACGCTACAACCGCCTGTCTAACGAAGCGCCGAGCTACTACATGTGGCGCATACTGGATGCAGGTCGTGAGCCGCTGCGTGCCCGTTTGGCAGACTTGGCGGGCTGCTCTCCCGAAGAAATTGCCATTCACAGGAATGCCACCGAAGCACTGGAAACCATCATTTTCGGCTTGCGGCTGCAAAAAGGCGATGAAGTGGTGCTGGCAAGGCAAGATTACCCCAACATGTTGCACGCATGGCGGCAGCGCGAAAAGCGCGAAGGCATCGTGCTGCGCTACGTAAACCTCAATTTGCCGATAGAAAACAAGGAAGAAATCGTGCGGCAGTACACAGCTTTATTTACGCCCAAAACCAGAGTTGTGCACATTACGCACATCATCAACTGGTCGGGGCAAACGCTGCCCGTGCGCGAAATTGCCGATATTGCCCGTGCGCGGGGCATTGAAGTAGTGATAGATGGTGCGCACAGTTTCGGGCTGCTCAACTTCCGCATTCCCGACCTGAACGGCGATTATTTCGGTACAAGCCTGCACAAGTGGCTTACTGCGCCTTTTGGCAGCGGGATGCTCTATGTGCGCAAAGAAAAAATCCGCAACCTGTACCCCCTCTTTGGTGCGCAAGACCCTGAAAGCGAAGACATTCGCAAGTTTGAAAATTTGGGGACAAGACCTTTTGCCAACGAACAGGCTATCGGGCAAGCCATTGATTTTCATTGGATGATAGGAGCAGAGCGCAAGGAAAAAAGATTGCATTACCTCAAAAATTATTGGGCAGAAAGAGTGATAGATTTGCCCAAAGTGCGCCTGCACACTTCCCTCAAACCACAATTCGGTTGCGCCATCGGCTTGTTTTCCATTGAAGGCAAAACAGTAGCGGAAGTGGATGGGGCGCTTTTCAACAAATATAAGATACACACAACCGGTATTGAGTGGGAAAATATCAAAGGGGTGCGCGTAACGCCTAATGTCTATACCACTACCCGCGACTTAGACCGCTTAGTAAATGCCATTCGACAGATAGCGCAAACCTAGATTACACGCAAAAGCTATTTATGCTTGGTGTAATTATGCGAACTTTGGCAACCCTTTTGCCCAATAACAGGTAAGAGAGGTTCAAATTTAACTCCAAAGCCTCTTCCCCACTGCCTATGTTTGCTTTTTTGCCAATTTCTTTTTTGTTAATCATCAGTAGTTTATTCCATCCAATTCACATCAGCCTGTGTGAGATTAACTACAATGCAGCTACCCGACAAATAGAAATTACCCATAAAATTTTCATTGACGACTTGCAGGATGCGCTGGAAAGGCACTACAAAGTGCGCACTTATCTTGCCACCTCCAAAGAACATCCCGATGCGGAAAAATTTATTGAGCAGTATTTGCAAATGCAGTTTCAGTGCAAAATCAACGGGCAGCCGATGCGCTGGAGATACCTTGGACGTGAATACGAAGTAGATGCCTGCTGGATTTATCTGGAAGCCGAACAGGCACTTCCCGTGCAGTCGGTAGAAGTCAGAAATGCCGTTTTGTTGGAACTGTTTGACGACCAAGTAAATTTTGTACACATCAAAACAAGCAGCAACCGCAAAAGCCTGCGCCTGAGTGGCGATAATGACAAAGGCACGGTGGCATTTTAGCGGTTGCAGCGGATTTTATGTCGTTTGCATGTTCCCCAATACCAATCGGAGTATCGTTTTTGGGCGTGCATTGAGTTGCTCAATGGCTTATGAGGCGCAAGTGATTTGTGAAAAATATTTTTTGTAAGTTATTGGAAATCAATGATTTAATTCTAAAATACATCCAAGACCCGTCAGGATTTTGTGTAATCAATTGACAAACGGTCAAAGAAATTTAGACTTACAGTCAGCGGTTGTTGTTGAATCGCGCTATCACGGCAGTAAAAATCTGATTAAGCCGGAAATCGGCAGACACCATACCTCCGGACATTCCGATTTGAGGAAAACGGCTGATGCGGACGATTTTAATCGGCCTTGGGTAGTTCGCCTGTGAGTTCGCGGAACAAATTGCGCAGGATATGTTCCAACTCTTTCGATGTATCGGGGAGCGGGATTTGCTGGGCTGCTGCTTGCATCTCTTCCCACAGGTATAGGTCGCCGCGCAGCCCCCATCTTGTGGGCTTAACGAACAGGTTGGCAACAGATACAGGTTTGTTCATGGCTTAGGAAAGCAGGTCACGCAGGATTTGAAACTCTACAATCGGGGATATTTTTTCGTACAGAATGTTGTAAACGGCCTGCGTAATCGGCATTTTTACCTGATATTTTTTCATTATTGGGTAGATACAGGCAACGGCATAGTAGCCTTCGGCAACCATTTGCATCTCAAACTGTGCCGATTTGACCGAGTAGCCGCGCCCGACCATGCTGCCAAATGTACGGTTGCGGCTGAATTGCGAGTAGGTAGTAACTAACAGGTCGCCAAGGTAGGCAGAGGCGTTCAGGTCGCGTTCTGTGGGCACTACTGTATCCAGAAATCGGCGGATTTCCTGCATGGCGTTGGCAACAAGCACTGCCTGAAAGTTGTCGCCGTAGTTCAAGCCGTGTGCAATTCCGCAGGCAATGGCAATAATGTTTTTCATTACGGCGCAATACTCGGCACCTGCAAGGTCTTCAATGGCGGTTGCCTTCAAGTATCGGCAACTGATAAGGTTGGCAAAGGCTTTGGCTTTGGCGATGTTTGCCCCGCAAATGGTCAGGTAAGAGAGTTTTTCCAAAGCAACTTCTTCGGCATGACAGGGGCCGGCAATGGCCAGCAAATCATCGGCAGTGATGCCGAACCGTTTGTTTACATAGTCTGTAACCAACACGTTTTCGTGGCGAATCATGCCTTTAATGGCCGAAACAATGATTTTGCCTTGCAAAGTATGGTCGGGCAGCGAGTCCAGCACATCTTTGACAAAGGCAGAGGGAACAGCCAATAGCACAATATCGGCGGGTTCAATGGCCTCCCACAAATCTTGCTCCGGCTTGATTTTTTTCAGGTTCAGGTGTACGCCGCTTAAATAGCGGGGGTTGTGTCCGTAGTTGATAATATGGTTCAGGTCGGTTTTTGAACGCAGCCACCAGTTGATAACTACTTCATTTTCAGACAGTAATTTAACTAATGCAGTTGCCCAGCTTCCGCCGCCAATAACAGCTACCCTTGTTTCCATTTCGATTGTTTAATTGCTTCATCAGTTTTGAGTAAAGGCATACATAAGGATGTTGGCTCCCATTTGCAGTGCCTTTTGCCGTACTTCTTCGGGGTCGTTGTAAATGATTTGGTCTTCCCAGCCGTTGCCCAAATCGCATTCATAGCTGTAAAAAACGACTAATCGCCCCTCATAAATCAGTCCGAAGCCTTGCGGTGGTTTGCCGTCGTGTTCGTGTACTTTGGGCAGCCCGTTGGTAAAAATAAATTTCTGTCGGTAAATCGGATGGTTGAACGGCAACTCTACTAATTCCAACTCGGGAAATATTTTTTTCAGTTCGGGGCGGATGAACTTATCCATGCCGTAGTTGTCGTCTATGTGCAAAAAGCCCCCCGAAATGAGGTATTTCCGCAAGTTTTGTGCTTCCGACGGGCTGAAAACCACGTTGCCGTGCCCGGTCATGTGGATGAAGGGGTAAGAAAAAATTTCGGGACTGCCCGGCTCTACGACTTCTTCTTCAGGGGCAATGTTTGTTCCTAAATGGCGGTTGCAAAAGGCAATCAGGTTGGGCAGCGAGGTTTTGTTGGCGTACCAATCGCCACCGCCGTTGTATTTCAGTTTGGCAATTTTGAGCGGGCGTTCTTGGGCAAGGGAGGGGAGGCTTGTCAACAAGCCAATGCTAAGGAATATCAGGTGTTTAATCATGGCTGCAATTACTTAACTTCGTTCAACAAATGTAACGCATGACAGCCTAAAATAGCTGCTGTTTCAGTGCGGAGGCGTGTATTACCTAATCCGGCCACCTGAAAACCGGCGGCTTTGGCTGCTTCCAGCTCGGCAGGGGTAAAATCGCCTTCGGGGCCTATGAGCAGGCAAACATCCGTAGCGGGCTGTGCCAGTTGGAACAAGTGCAGCGGCTTTTCTTTGCCCGCATGGGCAATAAAACGCCCCGTTTCGCTGACTTTTCGCAGAAAATCGGTCAGGGATAAGGGCGCACTTATCTGCGGCAGCCAACATTGCAGCGATTGTTTCATGGCGGCAAGTGCTTTCTTTGCCATTCGTTCTGTATTGAAATGCGCACGCTCGGTGCGTTCGGTCAATACGAAACTGATGCGGTCAATGCCTGTTTCGGTGCATTTTTCTACCATCCATTCCATGCGCTCGGCATTTTTGGTAGGAGCAACGGCTAAATGGATGCCGCCCCGATAAGGTTTGGGCTGCGGTGTCAGCTTTATAATGCCCACTTTGCAGCGTTTGGGGTGCGCGTCAGTAATCATGGCTTCGGCAAGCGTCCCTTTGCCGTCGGTGAAGTGAATAGCATCGCCTTGCATCATGCGAAGCACGCGCACACAGTGTTTGGATTCTTCTTCAGAAAGCACAAATTCCTGATGAACGGGCGGAAGTTGTGCGGCATAGAACAATTGCATGGCTCAAATTTGCGCATAAATGCGTAACTTACCGAAAAATTTACTGCCATGAGAATTACCCGATTTTATTTTTTCGCCATCGTCATTTTTATCATGTCGGCGGCAGCAAGCAATGCTACATGGGCTCAAAATCCGAAAAAACACCGCGTAGTGATGCAATTTACAACCAGCGATACGGCGGCTCATCGGGCACTAATGAACCAATTGAAAAATGTGTTGGAAGGTTTTGGTGAGGAAAACCTCGAAATGGAGATTGTTTGCCACAACAAAGGGATGGATTTATTGATGAAAACAAGCCCTTTTGCCTCCAAAGTGGTTGATTTCCAACAGAAAGGCATCAAGTTTTTAGCTTGCCGCCAAACCATGACCCAACGCAACATTAAAGAGGAAGATATCATCAGTTGTCCGATTATTCCGCGGGGGCTGATTTGGATTATCGAGCGACAAGAGGAAGGATGGAGTTACCTCAAAGGCGGATTTTAGTATGCAGATTTTGGTAGCGCCCAATGCTTTTAAAGGAACTATTGAGGCTGACCATGCCGCACAAATTATAGCAGAAACCCTGCAAGCTAAATATCCGCAGGCTGATATTATACACTGTCCTATTGCCGATGGCGGCGATGGGACTTGTCGTTTATTGGGGGAGGCTTTGCAATGGCAGCCGCATACGATTTTGGCAACAGATGCACGCGGACGCAATATAGAGGTTGCCTATTGTTATGATGCTCATACTAACACTGCCTGTGCTGATGTTTCATCTGCTTCCGGTATTCGCCATTTGTCCCTTAGTGATAAAGACGTGTGGAGCGCCTCCACATTTGGCACAGGGCAAATGATAGCCGATGCTCTCAAAAAAGGTGCGCAGAACATCATTTTGGGTTTGGGCGGCAGCGCGTCGGTAGATATGGGTTTGGGCATTTTGCAGGCTTTGGGACTTGACCTGTACGATGCTGACAATCAGTTGATAAAGCCGTTTAGTTTCCGATGGTTGGAGCGGATAACCCGCCTGTCAGCCGAGCATCTGATGCCTCTTGCAAAAATTACCTGCCTTTGCGATGTGGATAATACTTTCTTCGGTAGGCAAGGGGCTATCCCCGTTTTTGCGCCACAAAAAGGGTTGCAAGTTGCCGATATGCCCGCCTTTACAGCCAATGCAGAGCGGATTTTTCATCTGTTGCAGCAACTGAACCCGACACTGAACGACCGGCCTTGTTTTGGTGCGGCGGGTGGCATTGCTTTGGGTTTGTCTGCATTTTATCCTGTAGAAATCCGCAGTGGGTCGGTGTACTTCTTTGAGGCGGTGCAAATGGCGCAGCGCGTTGCGCAGAGCGACTGGATTATCACGGGTGAGGGGCGCTATGACTTCCAGTCGGAAAGCGGCAAAGGCTGCCATGCTTTGTTGCTGCTGGCAAAAAAACATGGCAAGCGCATCAGCCTGATTAGCTCCGGCAATGCAGAGATGTTGGCAAATACCGGTTTTGATGATATATATCTGTTGCCGCCGTTGGATTTCGGGGTGGCGGATGTAACAGTGCAGGCAGTAGCCAATTTGCGAAAGGTTTTTTGCTAAAAAACACCTAATCAGGACAATAAACAGCTATTTACCAGTGAGCAGACAAATATTCCGGAATTTGGTAGAACTGCTTTTCCGGTCAGTATGGAAGGCTATACATCAACCCGGCAGGTATTTAGCACTTGTTTTTCAATAATTTACACAAGGTATTTTTTGCAAATTTCTTGTGCTCTCGTACAGGGCAAATAGGAGCAGCTAACTCTACACCGCTACGCCGTTTTCGCGCAAGGCATCGTTGAGCGAAGTTTTCAGGTCGGTACTTTCTTTGCGCTGCCCGATGATGAGCGCACAACCTACCTGATATTCGCCCGCAGGGAATTTCTTGGTATAGCTGCCGGGCACAACTACCGCACGCTCAGGCACATAGCCGCGATACTCTATCGGCTCGCTGCCCGTAACGTCAATAACTTTTGAAGAACCTGTAATCACTACATTTGCGCCTAGCACGGCCTGCTTGCTAATGTGTGCGCCTTCTACGATGATGCAGCGCGAACCGATGAAAGCGCCGTCTTCCACAATCACGGGGCTTGCTTGCACAGGCTCCAGCACGCCGCCAATGCCTACGCCGCCGCTCAGGTGTACATCCTTACCGATTTGTGCACAACTGCCTACGGTTGCCCATGTATCCACCATTGTGCCGCTGTCCACATATGCACCGATGTTTACATAAGAAGGCATCATAATCACTCCTTTGTTCAGGAATGCGCCGTAGCGGGCAATAGCATGAGGTACTACGCGCACACCCAATTTGGCATAGCCTTTTTTCAGGCGCATTTTGTCGTGAAATTCCATCGGGCCAACCTCAATGGTTTCCATTTGGCGGATGGGGAAGTACAGAATCACAGCCTTTTTAACCCATTGGTTTACCTGCCACTTGCCGTCTGCCGTTGGCTCGGCCACACGGATACGGCCTTTATCCAATTCTTCAATGGTATATTCAATTGCCTGAATGGTTTCAGTACTTTTGAGCAGCTCGCGGTTGTCCCATGCTGTTTCGATAATATGTTGTAAGTTGGTCATGATACAAATGTTTTGAGGCAGTAAAATTAGGAAGATATCAGCGTTGCACGGAAGTTTGCGGCAAATTTCCTAACTTTTGACTCTTCCATAAAAATGAAAACACGCCGATAAAAAAATGAATGACTTACCTGAATATCAAAGCTAAACAACAGAATACCTTTGACGCAATTGTCGTGGGTTCCGGCATTTCGGGCGGTTGGGCTGCCAAAGAACTGTGTGATAAAGGGCTGAAAACCCTTGTATTGGAACGCGGACGCAGTGTGGAGCATATTAAAGACTATCCTACCGCCAATAAGTTTCCATGGGAACTGCCTCACAGAGGTCGGCTGACGGCTGCCGAGTACGACAGCCACCCTATACAGCGCAAATGCTATGCATTCGCAGAAGATACCAAGCATTTTTTTGTCAATGATGGCGACCAACCCTACACACAGATTAAAGGCTTTGACTGGATTCGCGGCTATCAGGTAGGGGGTAAGTCCTTGTTGTGGGCGCGGCAGTGCTACCGCCTCAGCCCGATGGACTTTGAGGCCAATGCCCGCGATGGGGTAGGGGTGGACTGGCCAATTCGGTATGAAGACCTTGCGCCATGGTATGACTATGTAGAGCGTTTTGCAGGCATCAGCGGCAACCGCGACGGGCTGCCCCAAATTCCTGACGGGCAGTTTTTGCCGCCAATGGAGATGACCTGCGTAGAAACCCATTTTGCCGATTTTTTGCAACGCAACTTTGAGAACCGCCGCATGATTATTGGTCGGTGTGCCAACCTGACAAAGTCGCATTTGGGGCGCGGCCCTTGCCAGTATCGCAATCTTTGCCACAGGGGCTGTCCTTACGGCGGCTATTTTAGCTCTAACTCGGCGACTATTCCCGCAGCACAGAAAACGGGGAACCTGACCCTGCGCCCCGATTCGGTAGTGCATTCGGTTATTTATGACGAGCAGAAGGGCAGAGCCACGGGTGTGCGCGTGATAGATGCCAATACCAAACAAATGATAGAATATTACGCCCGTATTGTATTTCTCAACGCCGCTACACTGAATACTACGTTGATTATGCTCAATTCTACTTCCTCGCGCTTTCCCAACGGGTTGGGCAATGACAGCGGGCAACTGGGGCATAATCTGATGGACCATAACTATCGCGTGCGCATTTATTCGGAGATAGATGGCTACGAAGACCGCTACTACACCGGTCGTCGCCCAAATGGTACATACATTCCCCGCTATCAAAATTTGAAAAAAAATGACCGCCCCTACTTGCGCGGATTCGCCTACGGCGGCGGCAGTTGGCGCAGCAGTTGGTCGCGCGGCATCAGCGAAGGCGGCTTTGGCGCAGACCTGAAAAACAGACTTTCCGAACCTGGCAAGTGGGGATTTGCCATGCACGGCATGGGCGAAATGCTGCCCGATTACAGCAACCAAGTATCCTTAGATACTACAAAATTAGACAAATGGGGTATGCCAACCTTGAAAATAGATTGTGAATACAAAGAAAACGAGCTGCTGATGATAAAAGACATGATGGCTGATGCGGTAGAAATGCTGGAAGCGGCAGGCTTTAAAAATGTCAAGGCAGAAGACAGCAAACAGTTTCCGGGGTTGGGCATCCACGAAATGGGTACGGCACGCATGGGACGCGACCCGAAAACATCAGTACTCAATAAAAACAATCAGGTTTGGGGAGTGCCCAACGTATTTGTAACCGATGGTTCCTGTATGGTGTCATCTGCCTGCCAGAATCCTTCACTTACCTACATGGCACTTACGGCACGCGCCTGCGACTTTGCCGTCGGTGAATTGAAGCGCGGCAATTTGTAGCAGCAATAGTCCAAAAAGTATTATTTGAGATGTATCCACAGTTAGGTGTACCAAACATTTGTAAAAGGCAGATTGAAAGCCTATGCAAGTGTAAGAAATGTATGCAAACCCTGTGTATTTGACACAGAGGTTTGTTAGGTTGAATGAAACAACACGATTTACAACCTTCTGGCGAACCACGTCTTCTATCGCCTGAATGCTACTTTATGGCTTCGTTAAAATTAAGGTCAAGCCTGCCCGTAGTTGCAGCACAGTTATTGATAATTTGCAATGCGCCCAAGGTGATGGTAACCATTTTACAGACAAGTATTTTTCCGTAAAAAGACTGAACTTTGTTGTGAATTAATCATCCAAGAGCTTATTACAACGCTATCAGTAAGAAATAACATGCAACATCTTCTATTAAAACGTGGGATTATCACCATATTGCTATCTGCGCCGTTTTTCGCTGCCATAGCTCATGAATATGTGTTTTTAGCAGCTAAATACCGACTGAAAAAAGGAGAATTTTTGCAACTGCACCTGTTTGTTTCCGACGGTTTCAACATTGAGTTGGAGCGTCAGTTGCAAAAAAACATGACACGTCGTTTTGAAATGCTTACGCATAGTGGTAAGGAGGACTTACTGTCTAATTCGGCTGACAATGCTTTTCCCGTACTGAATAAACAGGTAGATTTTGAGGGTATGGCACTTGTGCATATGGAGCGGGATTATGCCAAAATTACTCTTGCTAATGACAAGTTTTTAGCTTATTTGAAAGAGGATAACATAGAAAACATCCAAATTAACCGGGCTAAACCCAAGCAACGTGAAAGTTATTCAAGATATATTAAATGTCTGGTAGCAAGTGAAAATGTTGATAAGACTGACACCATCCACAGGGCACGTGTAGGGCATCGTTTCGAGTTTATCCTTTTAGAAAATCCGTACTTGCTCAAAGTAGGCGATAAATTCAGAGTTCAGGTATTTTTTGAAGGTAAGCCATTGGCCAATAAAGTCATCAAAGCACGTAACCGCATAGGTAATAAACCTGCAACTCAACAAACTGCACGTACTGATGGTAATGGTATCTGTCGTTTTTTGTTAAATCGGAAAGGCGAGTGGTTTGTTCATGCCACGCACATGATACCCTGTCCCGAACCTACGGAAGCAGACTGGGAAAGTTTTTGGGCATCTTACAGCTTTGGGTTAGAGGAAGACGAGTAATTTTCCGAAGGCTTCACTTTAAATCGCAGCATAATTTCACCCGTTTCGGGATGGACTTCAAAGTAATTTTCCTGCATCACAACCTCAACACCTGTGGTGATTTTCAGCATATTGCCGAGGAAATCCATGCTGCTTTGCAATACCTGACGGAGTTTTTCATCGGTAACGGGCAGCAGGGGAGTTGTGCTTTTGGTGGCTTCCTCTTCTGCGATAAGAGGTGTTGCAGTAAGTTCATCGGTCGGCAGCAAGTCGTTGATAGAACCTGCCAACTCTTCCAGAAACTGTGCTCGCCCTTCGGCTGATAAGTCCACCGCGTCGGGTGTTGTGCCTTCGCCCAGTACACCTTCCATCAGGCTTTGTTTGAGCAAAAGGCCATTGGCAATTTTTTCTTCTATGCTGTTCTCTGCATACAAATTGATAACGGTCAAGTGTCGTTGCTGTTGTCCGATGCGGTCTATCCTGCCGATGCGTTGTAACTTTTTGGCCAGATTCCAAGGCAACTCAAAGTTGATGACTGTGTCGGCTATTTGCAGGTTCAGCCCTGTACTGCCTACGTCGGTACAAAGTAAAACTTTGCAACCCGCATCGTGGTTAAACTTGCTGATAATTTCATTGCGCTGCTGAACGGGAACATAACTGTTCAGCATGGCAAACCCGATGCCATAGTCAAACAACATCTTGCCAATCAAATCGCCCATCCGCATCCATTCGGAGAAAATAATGATTTTGCGGGGCTGATGCAGGATGTCTAATTTTTCGAGCAATATGTGGCGCAATTCTGCCAGTTTGGGTGAGTGGTTGGTTTCTTTGTCAATTAGAAAAGTAGAGTTGCAGGCCATGCGCATTTTTGCGAGCAACTGCATCAGTTTCTGATGGTCAAAAGGAGTCATGAGTTTTTTGCCGAGAATAGCCGCCACAGCTCTGCCAAACTCCTGATGATAGTTTTGTTGCAGTTCGTGCAGCGTAACGGGCACATTTACTTCGCTGATTTCGGGCAATTCGTCCAGCACGTCGGCTTTGGTGCGGCGCAGCAATATAGGTTTCAGGCGTTCATGCAACTCATGTAAGTTGTAGTAGCCTGTAATTTTATTGCGCTGCTTTTCATCAAAAAAACAATATTGATAAGAAAATTCCCAAAGTGGCGAAAGAAAATACGGGTCTGTAAACTCAACAATCGAGTACAAATCAATTAGCCGGTTTTCTATGGGCGTACCCGTGAGTGCCAGCGTATGTTTGCGCTGAATTTTTTTGAGCACTTGTGCGGTTTGTGTAGCAAAATTTTTGATGCGCTGCGCCTCATCCACAATGAGCAAATCGGGCGACCAAGAGCTGTGTTGGCTGAAATAGCCAATGTCTTTCAGCAAAACTTCATAATTGACAATGATAAAAAAGGCGGAGGTGTCTTGATAAACCGACAGCCGTTTTTCCGGCAAACCATTGGCAATGATTGCCGTTTCGTTAGTAAATCGTTCAATTTCCTGCTTCCACTGTTGTTTGAGTGAGGCAGGGCAAACAATCAGCGTGCGTTTAAAGCCGAGTAGTTGTTTTTTTAGGACTGCCGCGCCAATGGCTTGCGCCGTTTTGCCCAATCCCATTTCATCGGCAATAACGGCCGCTTCGCGAAAGGCGGCAAAAAGGATTCCTTTTTTCTGATAATCAGGAAGTTGTGTGCGGAGTAGGTTATCGGGTATTGTTTGGTACTGCGCGGCAAGCTTGGTCAGGGCGCGTCGGTTAAAGCTCCTTTCTAACTTGTCGGCTACTTCGGGGCGAATCAGAATTTCTTTGAAACGCACAGCTGTTTCCAGAAAAGGCAGCAAGCCAAAAATAGCATCGTCGGGCAGGTTTGGTTCGGGGAAATATTGCTTGACCAAACTACGCGCTTCATCAGATGCCGACGGGGCAACGGCTGCCGTAACCCGATACTGATTGAGCGGGTCTAAGAAAATTTCGGTAAAAGGGAATAATTCGGGTTCGGCGGCTTCGTGCAAGCCTTGTTTTTTGGCTGCATCGAAAGCAAACATCAGGTGTTTGCAAGTCCCCAGCTTATTTACCTGATAATCAGGGCATGAACAGTAACCGATTTCTTTGGCAAAATTGCGGAAAGTGATGCGATAGGCTTTGTTCTTTTCGTTGCGGAGCAAGTGCTCACCAAACGGATTGGCGGCCAACTCCAAGTGATAGTGCGCTTGCTGTGCCTTTTCTTTGCGTTCTGCCAACACGCGTTTAGCCATGCCTTCATGGGTATAGCGAATCCCTTTATTGGCAGCAGTTGTTACCGATTGTTGGCGGCTCATCAGGTCAATAGCCGCCATCAAAGCAGCAATGGCAGGCGCGTCCCAGCTTTTTACCTGATTATCAGTTTGTTTGTGAACTTTGTCCTCATAGATGCTGATTTTTACCTCTGTATCCTGAAAAGTATCTTTTACTAACCAATGAAAAGTTTGCTCCGACTGCGATAGCAGTTGCACAGCACCATTGGCAAACAGGCTGTGCCCCTGACGGAACGTCCATTCGGAAACATTGTTTTTGATGTGATGAAGAAATGCTCTTGCGGTTTCAAGCATGTGAAAGAAGCCAATTGAGCACAAAAGGTAACAAAAAAACGCTTCTTACGGAAGAATATGCAGCTCGATACCGCGGTCGCGTACACCCGAGTTAGGGATAACGGCTGTGCTTAAACGATTGGCCGCTACGCCTCTTTGTGTAAGATAGGCCTGCACAATTGCTGCGCGTTTCTCACCCATTTGCGTGTTCCCGTCCGGGCATCTGATTTGTATTTGCAGCGTGCTGTTTTCCAGCAAAAATGCACTGACTTTGTCCAGCACGAGTTTTGAAGAGGCGCTTAGGTTGCCTTGTCTGTCAAATTCTACGCAAGGAATCTGCCAGTCTGTGCTGTTGACAATCGGTTGCAGTGCTATGGCATATTCATTTTTGCCGATTTGTTCGCCCAGTTGCCAGTGCGAAAGAAAACCACGTGCCATCACCTCTATACAATAGCTGTTCACAGGCTTATCTAAGTAGAAATTGAATCTGCCGTTGGCATCTGTTGAAGTAAACTTCACGGTTTTTGAGGTTTTAATATCTATCAATTTGATGGTAGCCCGAAGCGGTTGTTTGCGTGTGGCATCTTTTACGTTTCCGTTAATGGCAAATATAACGGCAGGGGGGGCTCCTGTATTTTCGGCTACTAATTCACTAACTGCTTCCACGCCGCTTTCTGCCTGCATACTGAAATTGCGATGAAGCGTTTTGCTGCTACCTGTATCTATGCTGCTGATTCTGAAAATTTCCTGATACTGTATTTTGCCTTGCTGCCATATGCGCAGTTGGATATCGGTTTCTATAGGTACTTCAACCTTGTAATTTCCGTTTGCATCGGTTTTTGTTTGTATGGTTTTGCCTTGAAACACGAACTGAACTTGTGAGGCTGCAAGTGCTTCGCCTTGCTTTCCTAATATTTTGCCAGTCAGCAGCGGTTTTGAAAGCAGGAAAAACTGATAAATATCGTCGCCGCCCACCCCGCCGGAGCGGTTAGAGGCAAAGAAACCTTTATTGCCGTAAATTTGCAGCCAGTAGTCATCGCCCGTGGAGCTGATAGGGAAGCCGACATTTTCAGGCAGACTCCAGCGTTTTTTCACAGGGTCGTATTGCGTTTTGAAAATGTCAAACCCGCCGATGCTGTTCCAACCTTTGGAGCTGAAATACAGAGTTTTAGTATCGCTTGCAAAAAAGGGCGTGTATTCGTCGCGTGTGCTGTTGATTTCTAAGATAGCGGCAGGCGCACTCCATGTACCATTGGTTTGGAGTTCTGTGTAGAACAAATCCAAACTGCTTGTTTCGGGGTTAAAAGCAGAAAAAATCAGTTTGCGGCTTTGGTCATACAGCGTAGCGGCTAAGGGACGACTGGCATCTTTAAATTGTACGCTCAGCTCGCGTGCAACTTGCCAACCTGCCGCAGAGGGTTGCATAAGCCAGAGTTTTCCGCCTTTCAGCACCAGCATACTGCGTTGGCTGTCAATCCACTGCAAGGCGATAAAGTTGTTTTGTTCAAAGCTCTCTTCCGAAACTCGCTTCCAACGCCCATCAGGTTGTTTTTGTGCCAAAAACCATCCTTCTTTTTCTGCGGAAGTTTTTTCAAGCGCACTGTTGCCCTTGCTTTTTCGGATGAACCACAGCCGTTGTGAACCAATATAGCTAATGGGAATACTTTCATTGGCAATTGTATTGATGCCTTGAACATTTTCTACGGTAAATGCTGCAGGTTTTTGCATCAAATCCGTTGCATAGCCTAATAAAGTAAGCAGTTGGGTAGCTTCTTTGGCAAACTTCTTACTGCCGCGTTTGGCAAGGTAGGTGTTAATGTATGCTTTGCTCTCCTCAAACCGATGGTTCATATAGCTTGCTCTGCCTAACCAGTAGAAATAATCATCTAAAAATACAGCTTCCCCTTTGGGAATAAGTTTGAGGTAATCGTATGCAGTGCCGCCTTGTTGAAGTTGCAAATAGCACAAAGCGGCATAATACAAAGCCTGCTCGTTTTGTCGGTTTTCAGCCAATAGTCCTTCCAGAAGGAGGACGGCATCGACATACTTTTTTGCCCTGTAGGCTTTCATAGCTTCTTCAAACGGGTACACTTTGAAAGGCTGTTGCGCTTGCAAAGTGCCTACAGTTGCTAACAAAACAATAACTGAATAGCATAACCAATAAATGGTTGCCAATATCAGCCGCCTGCTTTTTTTACTTTGTAGCCTTCTTTGAGAAGCCATTCGTAGATTTTTTCTCTGAAATCGCCTTGAATAATAATGATGCCGTCTTTGGTGCTGCCTCCTACGCCACATTTGGTTTTGAGTTGTTTGCCCAGTGTTTCCAAGTCCGAAGAACTCCCGACAAACCCTTCCACAATGGTGGCAATTTTGCCTGCTCTTTTGCGGTCTAATAACAGTTTAAGCTGCTGTTGTCCGGGCGGCAGCGTTTCCGGCTCTGCACGGTCGTTTTCCTGATAAACAAAATCAGGGTCGGTGCTGTAAACAACGCCGGAGCGGTTTTTATGTGATTTGGCCATAATTAACGTAAATCAACCTCGGTTACTTTGGGGTATTGCGACTTATCAAAGTTGAAAAAACTGTCTGCCACTACAATGTCTGGCTGAAATTTGTTGATGCTGTAAAGCGAACGCCGTCCGTTTTTTTCAAAAATCTGCCAACTTTTCAGGTCGCGAGTACGCTTGTTAATGGTCAGCCTGATTTTGAAATAGTTAAGGTTTTTATCGTCAGGAGTCAGGTCAATAACATCAAACACTTCATTGTTTTCCTTCTTTTCCTCCATATAGTTGTACTTAAAGCCCTTTTTGTACATGTTGTAAACCTCGGCAGGATTAATATCGCCGCTGTCTGGGTCGTATTCGGTAATGGTTACTTCGTTGTCTTCCTTAGAATATGTCCAGACTGTGGTTTGATTATTGTAAACCTCCTGATTACCTAATGTAAGGCGAAATTTTGCTCCCTTAACCGTAATGGTTCCAGTAAACGTTTCGTCTAATTTCTCCTGAGGACTCCGTAAATTATAACTGAACTCTGCACGAAAAGCGTTCATCTTCTTGTAACGCTCACTCATGGCGTTTAAAATGGCTTCCGCCTTAGGGTCGCGGGTATTTTGGGCTGCCGCAAAATGAATATATGCAAATAGAGTAATGAGTAATGATGTGAAAATTTGCTTCATAAAAACGGGGTATGAAATAGACTATGATAACAATTTCAATAATTGTTCCAAAGCGTATTCATCTTGGATTAAAACCTTACGGGCTTTGCTGCCTTCAAATGGCCCAACTACTCCTGCGGCTTCCAACTGATCCATGATGCGCCCGGCACGATTGTAGCCCAAACTGAGTTTCCGTTGAATCAGCGAAGTGCTGCCCTGTTGATGCGCCACCACCAATCGAGCTGCGTCTTCAAACATGGAGTCGCGGTTGTTTAAGTCTACGGTTTTGGTTTCTGCGCCTTCATCCTCATATTCAGGGAGCAAGTAAGAAGTGTCGTAACCGCGTTGTTCTCCAATAAATTCACAGATGCGTTCTACTTCATGAGTATCTATAAAAGCACATTGCAGGCGAATAATATCCGACCCGTTGGAAAGCAGCATATCGCCCTGTCCTACGAGTTGCTCGGCGCCGTTGCTGTCCAAAATCGTGCGGCTGTCCACGCGTGAGGAAACTTTGAATGACAAACGTGCAGGGAAATTAGCCTTGATAATACCTGTAATAACATTGACCGAAGGGCGCTGTGTGGCAACCACCAAATGAATACCAATGGCACGTGCCAACTGTGCCAAACGAGCAATCGGCGTTTCAACTTCTTTGCCCGCTGTCATCATCAGGTCAGCCAACTCATCAATAATCAGCACAATATACGGCAGGAAGCGATGTCCGTCCTGCGGGTTCAGCATCCTGTGGGTGAATTTATGGTTATACTCCTTAATGTTGCGACATCCCGCATCTTTAAGCAGATTGTAGCGCACATCCATTTCTATACAAAGTGAGTTCAGCGTGTGAATCACCTTGCGCGTGTCAGTGATAATAGGCTCTTCCGCATTAGGCAATGTTGCCAGAAAGTGGCGTTCAATCCGGTTGAACAAAGTAAGTTCCACCTTTTTAGGGTCTACCAGCACAAACTTTAATTCCGAAGGATGTTTTTTATATAGTAAAGACGTCAATAATACGTTCAAGCCCACCGATTTGCCTTGTCCGGTAGCACCCGCCATCAATAAGTGTGGCATCTTAGCCAAGTCAGTAACGAATACCTCATTAGAGATGGTTTTGCCAAGTACTATGGGTAAAGCCTTATCGCTATTGACAAATTTTTCATGCGTGATAATAGAACTCATCCTTACAATTTCACGGTTCTTGTTAGGAACTTCTATACCGATGGTACCGCGTCCCGGAATAGGTGCAATAATCCGAATACCCAAAGCCGAAAGGCTCAGCGCAATATCATCTTCCAGCGTCTTAATGCGCGATATCTTTACACCTGCTTGTGGAACAATCTCATACAGTGTAACCGTCGGGCCGATAGTTGCCTTAATGCTTGAAATCCCAATGCGGAAATTGCTCAAAGTTTCTACAATTTTATCCTTGTTTTGTTCAAGTTCTTCCTTTGTTACCCGTACTTTACTTACCTCCGGCTGGTCAAGTAAATCCAATGTTGGGTATTTATATGAACTCAAATCCAGTGTATGGTCATAAAGACCATAGCGAACATAAGCAGGCTCATCCGAGAGTGGTTGTTGCTCCTCCTCATCTTCTGCCATAGCAAATGCATCCGACTTTTCGGCAGGCACTTCAATACTAAACGAAGGAGAAGGCTGTGCCGGTGGAACAACAGGCGCTGCTAATTCGTCAAAATCATCTTCTTCATAAATCACTCCGCTTTTAGGCGTATGCGCAACAGGTTGCTCCGGCATATATACAGGTACAACTTGTTCAGCAGAAGGCTGTTCACTGTCTTTAGCCGATGTCTGCCGTAAGTTGTTCATAATCACTTCTGCCGGATTAAAGTTGCTTCGCACTTCTTCAGTCGCGGCGGCAGCCTTACTCTTAATTTGTTGCGCCGTTTTTTGCGCCTTCTGCTGGAAATTCAAAAGCGTGTCCAAGTCAAAACTGTACACCATAAATATGATGAAAGCTATCAACAGCAGCAACAAAACAGCCCACCCCATAAAGTTGTACAAACCCTGAGCAAGACCATAGCCTATACCTCCGCATAAAAAACTGTATTGGCTTTCCGTTTCTGTTACCAAAACCAGATAACCAAAAGAAGTGCTCAGCCAAAACAGGAAAAAGGTGAAGATTTTAGCCGATTGCCAACCTGTGAACAGGCTTCTTCCAAAAACAAGTAACCAGCCTCCGTTCAGAAATATAGGTATAAACAGAAAAGAGGCTATGCCAAACCAGCGATAAATAAAGTAGTAGGAAAGAACAGCCCCAAAGCGCCCCAACCAGTTGCGAGCAACGGCATTAGAGGTAACAGTGTTATTCCACGACTCTACAATGCTTTGGTCTGCTTCCCCCGTCGAAAAATAAGAAACAAATGAAAGAGCCAGCACGATAGAAAAGGCTATCATCAGCAGACCAAGCGTTATAAAAAAGCGCTTGTCCTGAAAAAATGCGATTAGGTCATTCAGGCGAAATATCGGAGTAGTACTGTTGCTTTTCTTTTTCTTATACAGATTGCGTTTGCCTGCCATTTGGATAATCTTTGTTTACCAATTCATTTAAATCTAATGACAAAGTTACTGTTTATCGTGTAAGTAATACGTTATCCCCCAACATCTTTCAACGGTAGCTCAGG
>CALHUI010000007.1 GCA_938039675.1 uncultured Cytophagales bacterium | reverse complement strand
TTCATATTTGCCAAGGTTCTGAACCACAAAGGGCTTCACGTTGGGAATGCCCAGCAGGCGTTTGCGGGTGGTGTGTATGGCAAAACGTCCCAAATCGCAGGCAATCCATCGGCGGTTGAGTTTTTCAGCTACGGCTGCCGTAGTGCCGCTGCCGCAGAAGCAATCCAATACCAAATCGCCTTCGTTGCTGCTTGCTTTGATGATGCGTTCTAAAAGGGCTTCGGGTTTTTGAGTGGGGTATGGAAGATGCTCATTTGAATTTCCTTTAAGCATTGGTATATCCCACCAATCTTCAGGAATTTTTCCGTTCTCTTTTAACTCCACGCCAGCACCACCAGTCATTTTGCTCGCATTTCCGGCATAACCTGCTCTCGCTATACTGCTTTCAGCATAAGGTATCCTTATTTCATCTGCTTTGAATGTCCAAGTAAGACCTTTCTTATACCAAAAAATGTTATCATGTAGTCTTGAAAATTGTCTTTGTTTAGGAGCTGAAGGCCTTTTATAACCCCATATCAATTCATTCAAAAAATTCTCATACCCGAATACTTCATCTAAAACGCATTTGGCATAGTGCCCCACATGCCAATCCAGATGCACATAAATGCTGCCGTCATCGGCTAACAGTTCCCGCAGCAACACAGCGGTTTCGTAGAACCATTGCAGGTAGCTGTCCAATCCTTTGCCCCAGGTGTCTCTGTATGCCTTTTGTTCAATAATGCTGGGTTGTTTTACAAAGGTGGTGGTTTCGTCTTCCTCACTATCGGGGTGGTCGGGAATGGTTGCCGTAAATGAAAAATCAGCCCCTACGTTAAAAGGCGGGTCAATGTAAATAAGGTTTACTTTGCCTGCAAACTCGGGCAGTAGAGAAGGCAGCACGTATTTTTTGTCGCCCCAAATCAGGCGGTTACGCCAATCGCCCGTTTCCTGTTTTTCGTTAAACAGACTGCTCAGGCGTTTTTGGCGGTCGGATGCGCTTTCGTTAATGGTTTCAATGGTCTGAAAGGGCAGGGCAATCCTTACGGGGGCTACCTTTTTTCCGTCTTTATACTTTCCTTCCCAAATGAGTTCTGTCATATTTTGTTTTTGAATGGATTAATTTAAATGATATTTATTTCTTCGTTGCTGAAAGGCAATTTTTCCGCCTTCAAGTATATTGCAAACTGCGGTATTAATATCTGGATTTTCTAATGAGCCGCTTCTATACGACAATCTTTCTTCATTATTTTCCGCAACGATAACCTGCTCGGCATCTGCGTTTACAACAATGTTTGCATTGTGTGTTACGATGATAACCTGCCTGTAAAGCTTGATTTCCTTGAAGATATTAATAAGGTCGTTAAATATAAAATCATTGTCCAAATCATCTTCAGGCTGGTCAAATATGATGGGTTGAGTAAAGATGTTGGTTGCTGTCTCTATTTGGGCTAACGTCCATGGGGGCGCTTATCTTTCCAATGCGTCAGCGGGGATGGAGGGCAAAGAAGCCGGGCAAGTTACTGCTTTGTGCATGGAAGAGATTTTCCGACGGATTGCCCGTTGTTTGGAAGAGGTAAGAATTTAGAAAAATCGGATTTTGCGAAGCGCCGATTGCAATAGGGGCTACTACAGCCTATTTAAATCCGCATATCGGTTTATTTGGCTTGTTTGCTCAATGGGGCAAGGTTCGCCCTGCCCCGGGTTATACGCCAACCTGATGGGTTTTAAAGGTTTTTCAGGTTTAAGTAATTGTTTTTCAGCAACTTACATAGAGGGTTTACAAATCACTTGCAGTTTTGTATAATTTTAGCCGACATTCTTAAAACCCGATACCAAAGAATGTGCGTTCGCCTTGTTTATTAAGGCCTTCCAGTAAGAATTTGTTCTTTTTGCGTGCCAACAGGCGCTGCAACTCTGCAATGGAGTGCACGGCTTTTTTGTCAATATGCGTAATAATAAAACCCTCTGGTACGCGGTTAGATTTCAGCAATCCATCGCCGAGGCGGGTAATTTTTAAGCCGCTTTCCAATTTGAGTTGTTTTTTTTCCTCCGAACTGAGCTCTTCAACTTCTGCATTCCACTGCGGAACTTGCAAATGGGCACTTATTATCCCTATGCTGTTGCTTTTGTTTTTGAGGGTAATGCGAAGTTTTTTCTCCTCGCCTTTCCTTTCTATAATTACATCTACCTTATCTCCTGGGCGGTGACATGCTACAATTTCCTGTAAACCCGATACGGTATTAACCTCTTTTCCGTCTATGGAAATAATGACATCACCGGTTTGTACACCCGCATCGGCCGCCCCGCTGCCCTGATTGACACCGCTAACAAATATTCCGCGAATAGCTGTTAAATTGTACTTGCGGGCAATTTCGTTTGTTACTTCGTTGATGCTTACGCCGAGCAGGGCGCGCTGCACCTGACCGTGGCGATATAAGTCCTCCGCTACTTTTTTTGCCAAATTCACTGGTACGGCAAACGAATATCCTGCATAAGTTCCCGTGCGGGTGGCAATGGCGGTGTTAATGCCTATCAATTCGCCTTTGAGATTGACCAATGCCCCGCCGCTGTTGCCCGGATTGACGGCTGCATCGGTTTGCAGGAAAGATTCTATTGTCAGCCCGTCGTTGCTGAACAACAGGTTGATGTTGCGTGCTTTACCGCTGATGATGCCCGCCGTAACGGTAGAGGTCAGGTCGAACGGATTGCCTACGGCGAGTACCCACTCCCCGACTTTTACTTCATCGGAGTTGCCGTAGGCAATGGGGACAAGATTGTTTGCCTGAATTTTTATGAGTGCAAGGTCGGTTGTCGGGTCTTGCCCAATGATGGTAGCATTAAACTGCCGCTTATCGTCTAATGTAACAACGATTTCATCGGCTTGCTCAATCACATGGTGATTGGTGAGCACAAAGCCATCTTCCGAAATAATAACCCCTGAGCCTGTGGACATGCCACGGCGGCTGTTCTCGTCGCTATCGTCAAAAAAGCCCATCATAGTGCTTGCGCTGCCTTTGTACTGTGTACGAATATGGACTACCGAAGGCGTGCTGCGCTCGGCTGCCAACAGAAAGTTCATACCTTCGGGTACGGTAAAATTTTTCGTCAATTTCTCAAATGCACTTGTAAATTTTGCTGCACTGTTCGCACCTCCCACAACAGGCTGAGGCAATGGTTTTTGCTGAAAAAACAACAAATAAGTGCCCAGCGAAAACGCCCCGCCTATAACGGCAGCCACAAACACCGATGCAAAAAACCAACGTTTACTGATACCGGCCATAATTTTTTTCATTTAACTTTTTCAATTTCTACTTTTAATGCTTTGTATTCGGCAATGTGGGGAGCTAGTTGAATAGCCTTTTCTATATCTTGCAGTGCTTGTCCGTACATCTTTTCCCCGAAATACACGGTGGCACGATGGTAATATGCTTCGGCATATTGAGGGGCAATTTCAATAGCCTTGCCTATGTGTGTGAGCGCCTCGGCAGGTTTTCCTTCAAAATACAGACAGATGCCCAAATAATTCTGTGCTTCCACATTTTTAGGATTGAGCTTGACGCACTGCATCATGTCCTCTTTGGCTTTAATATAGTTTTTCAGGTAAAAATAGGTCAAAGCTCGATTGTAATAGGCTTCTTCGTTTTTGTTATTCAGGTTAATAGCTGTGTTGTAATCGCGGACGGCGCGCCAGTTATCGCCGATAATGGCATACACATTTCCTCTATTCAAATATGCGTCGGCATCTTTGGGGCTGCGTGAAATAACCTTGTCGTAGTCCGATAAGGCATTGATGAACTGATTGAGCCGAAAGTACGCATTGCCGCGGTTGTTGTAGGCTTGTATAAGTGTGCTGTCTAAGGCAATGGCTTCCGTGTAAGCATCAATAGCTTCCTGATAGCTTCCTTCGCGAAACAATGCGTTGCCGATTTCTAACTTCTCCAAATGTTTGGTTTGGGCGTTTACTTGCAGCGTTACAGCCCATAGTCCCAGAGCAATTACAATAGAAAAAATTGATTTCATGAATGGTTTATTTCAGATTTACGCTTTCATAATAGCAGAGCCTGTTGCTGCTGACTCATCCGCACGCACGCGTAACATACTGCCTTCCACATCGGTTACATACACCCATTTGCCTGCTTCTACAAAAGAATCAAACGAAGTGGCTTCATACAATTTTCCGTCAATTTCTACCTTCCCCGAAGGACGCAGCACAGTGCGCACCAGCGCGGGTTTGCCTACCAAACTTTGCAGTGATACACCCATAGCGTACCCGTCTTTGGCATCCAGCGCCTGATTGAGCGCTGCTTTTCGGAAAAAGCGGGAATTGATGATGTTTTTGGCTGCATAAAGCAAAGCAATGATGCCGCCCAACACACCTGCCAGTACCATGCTTAACGATGTAACGGCATCGGCAGTATGTACTTGTTCAAAATCCATACCTTCATTAGGTAAAGCGGCCATTACAAGACCGCTCACCAGCAAAATAACGCCGCCGATGCCTGCTGCGCCAAAACCGGGGGCAATAAAAATTTCGGCAACCATCAACAGGAAGCCAATGGCAAAAATCAGGATTTCCCACCACTCGGTCAGCCCCATCAGGTAGTAAGAGCCGAAATAGACTGCCGCAGCTAACAGTCCGATAAGCAAGGGGATGATAGTGCCGGGCATTTTAAGTTCCAGAATCATGCCTGCCATCAGCGTCAGAATCAGGAATGCGCTCACCCATGGCTGGGTGAAGAAAAAAGCCATATCGTATAATAAGCCGCTGTTTGCCATCATTGAACGAGTTAAAATCCTTGGTTAAATATACGCAAAATTGGCAGAATGTGTTAGTCTGTGTTTGGGAAACTGTCGTACATCTGCACGCCCGTGCCGTTGCGATTGGTAAAAACAATGCCGTGTGGAGTTGCTTGGGCTCCTTCGGCCAAATCGTTTTTGATGAGCAGTGCGCCGTCCATATCCAAATAGTCCAGCAGCGGGGCAAGGTGTGCAATGGCAGAAATACCGACACTGGATTCGGTCATGCAGCCCATCATCACCTTCATTTGCCACTCCCGCGCTTGTGCAATCATCCGCAGGGCGGCAGTCGGGCCTCCGCATTTGGTCAGTTTGATGTTGATGCCGTGGAAATAGCCCTTGCAACGTGCCACATCAGCTTCTGTGATGCAGCTTTCATCAGCGATGACGGGCAAATGGCTATGTACAAACACTTCTTTCATCCCTTCCCAATCGTTGGCTTTGAGGGGTTGTTCAATGAATTCAACGCCCAATCCGGACAGTTCTTCCGAATAGCGGATGGTTTGTTCGGCAGTCCAGGCGCAGTTGGCATCCACCCGAAAACGCGCATTGGTGTGGCGGCGCAGTTGACGGACAATTTCCAAATCATGCGCCGTGCCCAGTTTGATTTTGTAAATTGGCCAAGGTTGTGCCTGCATTTTGGCGACCATTATTTCAACCGTATCAATGCCTATGGTGTAGTTGCTAATAGGCGCACAAGCAGGTTTCAACCCTAAGATTTCGTACACGGGTTTGCCGATTTTTCGCCCGTAATAGTCCCATGCGGCTTCGTCCAGTGCACACTGTGCAAAAGGTAATTCATGCAGATAGGGTTTGGCATCTGCCCACAATTGTTGCGGCGTAGAAAACCGATAGTTGCTCAGCAGCGGCTGCAAACCGGTAAGTGCCTGTTCCAATTTTTCAAAAGTAACGCCATAGTAAGGGTTTTCGGTAGCCTCACCATAGCCGACCGTTTCACCATCGGAAAGGGCAAGAACCATCGTATGTTGGTGCGTTCGCGAGTCATGCGCAATGGTAAAGCGATTGCGCAGTTCCAGCACGTAGCGGCGCAGAAAAACTTGCATAACGAAAAAGATAAAGCTCAAACTTAAAATTACGGTTTTGGTTCTAATATTGCACACCCAAACACATAATGATAGAAGCCATGCACACGCAAACTTTTTCTGCCAATAAGTTCGGTACAACTGTTTCTTTTGAAGACACAGCCGTGGCTTTTGCCATGAAAACCGATGCGCAGTTGTATCAGAGCTATTTATTGTTCAAGTCTATTAACCACAATTGGTTAGTCAATACGGGTACAGGCCTGGTAGAGTGGGGGCTGAAAGTGGGTTTACCTATTAAAGGCTTGCTCAAAGCGACGCTGTTCAAGCAGTTTTGCGGCGGTGAAAGCATCAACGATTGTAAGGCAGTTATTCGCCAAATGGCAAAGTTTGGCGTGGGTGCTATTTTGGACTACTCGGTAGAGGGCGAAAAAACAGAAGCAGGTTTTGACAAAACATGTCAGGAAACCATAGCCACCATTCACTACGCCGCCCAACACCGTACAGAAATTCCTTTTTGCGTATTTAAGGTAACAGGGCTTGCTCCTTTTCGTTTGTTGGAAAAAGTTTCGGCAAGCATAAAAGGCAAAAGTTTGCCGTTGCTGCCCTCCGAACTGAAAACCTTTGAGCGCGTGCGTGAGCGCATAGATGAAATTTGCCGTACGGCAGCGGAAAACAATGTGCGCATTTTCATTGACGGCGAGGAAACTTGGATTCAGGATGCCATTGATGCGCTGGCCTATGAAATGATGGAAAAATACAATCGCAAGCAGGTAATTGTCTATAATACCTATCAGATGTACACCATCGACCGTATGGAGAAATTGCGGCAGGCGCGTGCACTGGCCGTGCGGCAGGGGTTTTATCTTGGTGCCAAATTAGTACGCGGCGCTTATATGGAAAAAGAGCGTGCCAGAGCTGCACAAATGGGCTATCCTGACCCTATTCAGCCCAACAAAGAGGCCTGCGACCGCGACTTTAACGAAGCACTCAAATTCTGCATTGACAACAAACAACGCATTGCATTATGTGCAGGTACGCACAATGAAGACAGTTGCCATTTCCTGATAGCACTCATGGAAAAATACAACATCAAGCCCAACGACCCCGATGTGTATTTTGCCCAACTTTACGGCATGAGCGATAATATTTCGTTCAATCTGGCAAAAGCCGGTTATAACGTGGCAAAATATCTGCCCTATGGCCCCGTAGAGGCAGTAATGCCTTATTTGTTTCGCCGTGCACAGGAGAATACGTCGGTAGCAGGGCAAAGCAGCCGAGAGTTATTGCTGGTTCAGCGCGAACTACAACGCCGCAAAGGGAAGCGGTAAGGTAGGTAGCAACAGTGTGTGCTCTGTTGCTACACGAAGAATGCATCTACAAAAAATCCTATGTACCTACATATTTTAGCCCCACACATCTGATTCCCTGTGGGTAAGTAAAGAAAAAATTCCCAAACGCTATTTTGGTTATGACAGCTTTCGCCCGATGCAGGCATTATCGAAACAGCCTCTGACTTATTTTTCTCACGATAGAGCCCGCTATTCATCAAAAAATTTATATTTATGGCAAAAATTAAAATTTTTTAAATATTTTATTGTACAGCTTGCATGCGTATAAAGCCTTTTAGTTGAGAAATTTTATCTTACCCTGCCAATAACTTGAAAATTATTTTACTTGCTTCTGAGGTGTATAAAAAGGCTTAATATATTGCGGCTCAAAATAGGCAATATCCACACAACGGGGCATTTTCAGGGCAAGTTCTCCCACAAAGCGCGCCGATGGCTGAATATTGGGCAACAGGTGTTTATCAGGATGCTCAATCGTTGCAAAAGTTTTCTCCGCACCGCTGCCAAACAGCCACAAGGGACGGCTGCCAAAGGCTGCAAACGAATCTGCCTGCAATACGTGTGGTTCTGAGGCAAGCAGGCAGTTACCTTCGGCATTCCAAACCGAGCGGTAAATTTCCATGCGGCGGGCATCTATACATGGGCAAAGTAATACTTTATTCGATAGAACGCTTTGCGATACTATGCCATGGCTCATAGCCTGCAAAGTATCAACAGCCAGCAGGGGAATGCCCAACCCAAAGCAAATACCTTTGGCAGTGGAAATACCAATTCGCAAGCCTGTGTAAGACCCCGGCCCTTCCGAAACGGCTACTGCTGTCAGCGATTGCATCGTTAGGTCGCAGTGTCGGAGCAACTCATCAATCATTAGGGTTAGCCTGCCCGAATGGGACTTTTCCTGATGCAACTCTGCGTAAGCAATCAGTTGCCCGTTGCCATGCAGTGCTACCGAACAGGTTGTGCCCGAAGTTTCTATGCTGAGTAATATACTATCCGTTGATGTATCCAAAAGTAACGGAGGAGGTTTAAGCCGATAGTTACGCAAAACTATTGCACGGGCAGTTCATTTTTGAGGTGCTTGTCCATAAAGCGAACAATTTTTTCATAAACCAATTGTTCATTTTCGCGTTTGCTGAAGCCGTGTCCCTCGTCGGGCAGCAAGACGTATTCAAGTGGTACATTGTTTTTGCGCACCGCCTCTACAATCTGGTCGGATTCTATTTTCAGCACGCGCGGGTCATTGGCACCCTGAATCACCAGTAGCGGACGGCAGATGTTTTTTGCATGAAACAGCGGCGACTTGTTGTAAAGCATGACAGAGTCGGCTTTGGGGTCGCCAATTTCATTGTAGAGCTCTTTGCGTGCGGACTCCCACCAAGGCGGAATGCTGTTCAGCGTGCGCAACCAGTTGGATACTCCGAAAATATCCACCCCCAAAGCAAAAGATTGGGGGCTGAATGTCAAGGCTGCCAAGGCCATATAGCCGCCGTAGCTGCCGCCAGCAATAGCCACACGGGTGGTGTCCACATACCCCAGACTGTGCAAATATCCTTTGGCTGCAATACAGTCTTTTAAATCCACGTCGCCGTGTTTGCGGTCATCGGCGGCAAAAAAAGTTTTGCCGTATCCCAGACTGCCGCGATGGTTTACCGCCAGCACAACGTAGCCTCTGTTTACCATGTATTGAATCAGCGGGGTATAGTTCAGGCGCGATTGGCCACCGGGGCCGCCGTGAATCCAAAGCACGGCAGGCAGTTTGGCCTCCGTCTGTGTTGCTATGTGAGGCGTGTACAGAATGGAGGGAATTTCCATGCTGTCGTAAGAACGATAACGGATAACCCGCCCTGCCACCAAATCATTCGGGTCAATTTCGCGGCTGAGTGCATTGGTCAGTTTTCTATACTTGCCCGTAGAAAAGTTATAAATATACAAATCGTTCGGCGATTTGGAACTGTTCACATAAAATGCCATTAATTGCTCGCTGTCCGAAATATTTACCGACGATATCTCGCCTTCGGGCAGTGTGGGTAAGTTTACCGGGCGGTTGGAGGCTGTTTCATAAATCTTAATTTCTACTCGGGCATCGCGGTTGATATATTCCACCCTGTACTTTCCGGTGCGGGAGTAATACGTCTTGTAAACGTCCCAATCGGCCCGGGCAATTTCTTCCGTTTTTCCTGTGGCTAAGTCATAGCTTTTTACGTATAAAAACTCGGCATCTTTGTCGGTTACGAAATTGAGCAAATAAGACTGAGGCTTAAAATTGAGCGGGTTTTGTACTACATCGCCTTCCAATGGATTGATAGGTAGTGTTTTGCGCAGTTGAGTATCGTACACATACATTTCTGTACGGCGGCGCGAAATTTTTTTTTGCAGTGCTACATAGCGTTTATCGTCCGATATGCATACGGGAATCATTTCGCCCTCATTTTGATAAATCATTTGGGCGTTGAACCCATTAATGTCCATTTCGTACAGGTCAAATAACTTTTTGTCGCGGCGGTTGGAGATGTAGAAAAAACTTTTGCGGTCGGCAGCCCATGCAAGAAACTCCGATTTTGCGGTAGAGTCGGGCGTAATGTTGCGCAGTGTGCCGTTTTTTTCTTTGACAAACAGGTTGGTAATTTCATTGCCTCCGCGGTCACTTTTGAACAGAATGCGCTCATCTTCAGGGAAATAAGATATTGCATAAATAGCATTTTCTTTGGAAAAGGTAAGCTGCTTAGGTTGCCCGATACCTTCCGTGTCTATCTCAAAAGCATTGAAAATACCTGTTTCATTGCTGGAATACATCACCTTTAATTCGTTGGGCGAAAACGCGCTGCCGAATATTTTGCGGGTATTCAGAAACTGCTCTACAGTATAAGTCGGTACCGATTTGATATTTTCAGATGAGCTTTCTTTGTTGGTGCAAGCCCATAAACAGGCAGTAATACTTATCAAAAAAATAAGTCGTAAATGATGCTGCATGAAATTCCGTGCAGGTTAATGGTAATAAAGCAAAAAAGCCGGTTAGAAAGCAGTGAGGTTGATACGGCTGAAAAGATAGTGTTTCAAAGGCATATCTACAAACTTTGCGCGCAGGTAAAATGTTTAGCGCAAGCTATTTGTGTGAGTTGTTCCCGCATCGGTTTGTTTTGTTTTGCTGAATGGGCGGGCAAGGAACGGTACCATAGCTGCAATAAACGCAGCAATCGCCTTTGCGGGGCTTTAATAAAGACTTGCACAGTTCACAAGTATAAAAATACTGACAGGCATCGGCAGCCATAACTTCCTCTTTCCGAAAACCGCAGTTTGGACAGGTTATCAGGGAATTTAAAATGATTTCCATAGTTATTTGGTTATTTCTCAATTGCATGTTGAACAACGGTATAGCCTGTTTCATCAATAGCTTTTACAATGGCAACAACATCAACCGCAGTACTGTCAAATGAAACAATAGCATTACCTTTTTCATAAGAAGTCTTTACATGAACAATACCTTCCAACTGCTTAATTTCCTGAGTAATGTGGACGACACATCCGCCGCAGGTCATTCCGTCAATTTTAAATGTAATTGTGCGGATGGGGGATGAACTTACTGCTTGCGTTTGCCCCTTTGCAGGGTAAAATATGTGCGTGTAATAAGGTAAAGTGAGCATTAAAGCTGCCAGCAGCGTAGCCAAACTCAAAAATGTTTTGCCTTGAAAAAATGAAGGTTTCTTATTCGGGGTGCAACAGTCAGCAGCTGAGGTTTGTGCCGTTTTCCATTGAGTGAACCATGCAAAAGCAATTGCGCAAATGGTTACGATTGTCAAATAGGGACGCAAGGGAGCAAGCCATACAAATTTAGCGACAAAACTTCCTGCACCTGCAATAGCCGTAAGCAAGGGCGTTATGCAACACAGCGACGCAGCAAAAGCTGTCAAAATTCCTAAGCCTGCAGTTTTATTATCGGATTTCATTACAATTCTACTTATTAAGCAAATGTAGCTGAAAATCAGATGTCTGGCAACCATGAAGTACCCGTTTGATACATTTGTCCCGAAGTAAACACAAAACTTTTTTTGATTTACTGTTTGTGCAATATTAATTTTGTGTTAAATTTGCGTTAAAAAATTACTAAAAAAAAGTTCTTACACATGATGAAAAAAACAAAATTGATGATTGCTGCCGGAGCAATGGTATTGCTCAGCAGCGCGGCGATGGCAACTGACCAGCCTCAAAACAACAAATCAGTGAAAGGTGCATGGGTTGTAGAAACTAACGAGCAAAACCCTAATCTTTCTATCATCCGCATCTACAACGCGCAGAACGAAGTGGTGTACGAAGAGCAAGTAAAAGGCGACCACGTGCGTCCAAGCAAAAAAATGCAGCGTAAACTGAATCGATTGCAGGAAGCTCTGGTGAATAAACAACTGATTAGTAAGCATTTATGATTTGTAAATTCCTTCGGTAACGGCGCTTTTTCTATCCCCTCAAGCCGTTACCAACCTGCTGCGGGGAATTGGTATTTTTTTGCTTTCTTAGCACCATGAACCGCTACGACCATCCTTTTTTCAACCCTGAAATCAAGCCGGCACTGATTGTTATCAACATCTTGATGGGGCTTTTGCTACCTTTTGTCATCATTGCCGGAACGCTTGCTGCCTTGATTAAACCCCTCAAAACATATTTTTTGGAAGGCAACCGGATAGAAACTGTTGTTGTCATTGTTGCAGGAATCGGCTTCCCTTCACTCATTATTTGGTCATTATTTGCCACTTGGTCACGCTTCAATAAGGCGCAATACAGAAGCGCATTTATCGCTGCGGTCTATCCTATAGCCTTTGCGGGCGTAATGGTTGCACTTTGGGCGTGCATTTCGCTGATAGATTGGTTGGTTGGATTAGTGATGTGATTGTAAGGCTATAAATTGTAAAAATCCGACGAATCGCATGGCTACTGCGTAAACGTATTGGCATCGTCAAACTGCCCTTTAAATCGCAGATTTTTGTATTCCCTGTAAGTTGCTTGCAAGTTTTTGGCAGCGCGCAGGAATCTGCCCGTGAACAGCAAATTGAGCACTGTCAGTGCACGCGGCGCCAATTCACCGATGCGCGAGGCATGGGTCAGGTGGTCGTTTTCAAACAGTACGCGGTTGCGGCGGGTAGGCGGGTATTGCGCAGGCAGTGCGTTGGCCTTGTCGCGCACGATGATGTTCACCCCGTCCCACCAGCCTTCGCGGGCTTCGGCTTCTTGTGCCGCTGTCATGTTGGTTGGGTGGCAGGGCGTGTACGATTCAAAAATCAGCTTGTATTCGGGGTGCGTTACCAAAAAATCGCGGTTGGCTTGGCGCACGTGCAGGTAATTGCTGTCATCCACGATGATAACGGCATCATCGGTCAGGTGGGGCATGGCTAATTGCAGGCACATGAGTTGGCTGCGGTAGTCGTGCGGCCCGTCAATGAAGAATACGCCGATTTTGCGCCCCTGCGTATATTTCGGCAGGTTTTCCAGCGCATCCTCATAATCCATGTTAATCAGGTGCGCATTGTCCAGACCCAACTTTTGGCGACGTTCCAACAAAATATTCATGTTTTTCTTTTCGGGGTCGTGCGCCTGAAAGTTATCAATGCCAAAGCAAGGTACTTTCGGATTGGCACCGGCTACCGAAAGCAGCGTAAGCCCTTGAAAAACACCGATTTCCAAATAGCAAACACCATCTTTGCCTTCCAGAAGCGAAGTAAAACCCTGCAAAGCGGCAATCATGCGTTTGCCTGAATAACCCGTTAGCAAAGGCGATGGAAAAGCATTGACAGGATTTTTTTCTACCTGCTCAATTACTTGTCGGATGCTGTCAATCATGAAGCTACTTTAGCAAGTTCTTTTTTCAGGTGATTAATAACGTCAATTTCGTAGGCATCTACGCCGTTGATTTCGGCAAGGAAGTACGACACCCAATCAGTCAATTGGATGAAGTGCAGCGTTTGCGCCACCAAAGAATTACCTTGCAGTTGCAAATGCACCACATCGGCTGTGAGTTTGCGGAAAATAGGCTCACAAACTGCCAAACGAATATCCACACGCGGGTGATTGTGGGTAGAGCGCAGCAAAATAACAACCGATTGTTGCAAGTGCTGTGCAGGCAGTCGCCAGCCGACCAATTCGTTGTGGTTCATTTCGGGGAAAACGTTCACGTGCGCCATTTGCTTGGCGTTTTCGTTGATTTGTTGCTGAAAACGCAGCGCAAGCGCACCGAGCCGTTCGTCGGCATAAATAAACGGCAAGCGATTGGTACATTTGGCGGCAATTTCGCGGGCACTTTCCTGAATGGTACTTTGCGAGGCGTGAACCAATGCTGCGCCTTCGTCTATATCGGCAGCCAGCAAGGCAGGTACCAACCCGAGATTGATAAGCACATAGAATTGCTGAATGAGCGAATAAGCCAAAAACTGCCGCGGGCAAGGCTTTTCAAAAGGCATGAGCACCAAGTCCCAGCCATTGGATTTTGCCAAGTCTGCCAATTGTCCGCCTGTAGTGATGGCAACTATTTTAGCACCTTTTTGCGCCGCCTGTTGTACAACCGTCAGCGTTTCTTCGGTATTCCCCGAGTGCGACGAAGCCAAAAGCAACGTATGTTTGCCTACCCACGCAGGCAAATCATAACTTTTCAGAATTTCAAGCGGTGCAGGCAGCGTCTGTGCAGTCAGCGTTTTCACAATGCTGCCGCCGATGCCCGAGCCGCCCAGCCCTGCGATGACTACTTGGCGGATTTCGTTGGCGGGGGCAGAGAGTTGCTGCGATTTGCCCAATGCAATTGCTTGCACAACCTGTGCAGGGTAGCCTTCAATCAGTGTTCGGATAAGTTCGCTCATGGCATCAGTTTCGCGCAAAAGTAGTTACTTTGTCTGCAAATTAGCAGCGATTTACGAAAGTTAGTCGGTTAATCCTTGCCGGTGGCTGCAACTCTTGTCAGAGGATTAGGCAGCAGTTAAAACCGTCGGCAGCGACTTTGTCCGGGCTAGCTGAGGGCAGATAAAACAATCCCTAACAGCGGCTGAACGCCCTGTGCGCGGATTTATTACAAACTTCTATAACAGAGATACAACCCGCATCATACAATCAAACCCATGTCATCTATTCTGATTCTGAACGCGCAGGTGGTGAATGAAGGCAAAACCGCCGAAATGGACGTTTTTATCAATAACGGGCGCATTGAGCGCATTGGCGGCGATTTGGCACACCTGAAAGCCGCGCATGTCATTGACGCAACAGGCAAGCATCTGCTTCCCGGCGTAATTGACGACCAAGTGCACTTCCGCGAACCGGGACTGACACACAAGGCAACCATCGGTACGGAATCGCGCGCTGCCGTTGCGGGTGGCACTACCACCTTCATGGAAATGCCCAACACCGTTCCCAATGCGCTCACACAGGAACTGTTGGCAGAAAAATATGCCATTGCAGCCCGCACTTCGCCTGCTAACTATTCGTTTTTCATGGGTGCTTCCAATGATAACATTGAGGAAGTGCTGCGCACCAACCCACGCAATGTTTGCGGCGTGAAGATTTTCATGGGTTCATCAACGGGCAATATGCTGGTGGACAATCCGCAAACGCTGGAAACCATTTTCAGCCAATGCCCCATGCTGATTGCCACGCATTGCGAGGACGAGGCAACCATTCGCGCACAATCTGCCATCTGCCGCGAAAAGTACGGCGACGATGTGCCGATGCGCTGCCATCCTGAAATCCGCAATGTGGAAGCCTGCTACAAATCCTCTTCCATAGCAATTGAGTTGGCGAAAAGGCACAATACGCGCGTGCACATCCTGCACATTTCTACCGCCGAAGAAACGGAGCTGTTTGACAACAGCCTTCCGCTGGCACAAAAGCGCATCACTGCCGAAGCCTGCGTGCATCATTTGTGGTTTGATGCTTCGCAATACGATACGTTGGGTGCGCAAATCAAGTGCAACCCTGCCATTAAGGATGCCCGCCACAAGCCCGCTATCCTGCAAGCCGTGCTGGATGACCGCATAGACATCATCGCAACCGACCACGCGCCGCACACGTGGGACGAGAAAATGCAGAACTATTGGAAAGCACCTTCGGGTTTGCCTCTGGTGCAGCACAGCCTGCAAATGATGCTTGATTTTGTCGCACAAAGCAAACTCACTTTAGCGCGCATGGTAGAAAAAATGAGTCATGCACCCGCCATATGCTTTCAGATGGAAGAGCGCGGTTTCATTCGCGAAGGCTACTGGGCAGATTTGGTGCTGGTGGATTTAAACCGCCCTCACACGGTGAGCAAGGAAAACATCTTCTACAAATGCGGCTGGTCACCTTTGGAAGGGCATACTTTCGGCTCAACCGTTACGCATACCATCGTTTCGGGACATTTGGCATATACCAACGGCGTTATTAACGACAGTAAAATGGGCGAAAGAATTTTGTTTACGCGCAATATTTGATTTTACAAACGCATTGCACTAAATTTGCAGCCTCAAACGGAGATTGTAGCTCAGTAGGTTAGAGCGCCAGATTGTGGCTCTGGAGGCCGCGGGTTCGAATCCCGTCTTTCTCCCGTTAAAAATATCAGCCGTTCCAATTTTTGGACCGGCTTTTTTATTTACAAAGTTTGGTGAATTTTACGCAAGTACGCTAAGTATCTTGTCTTGGCGGACTCTGTGACTGAGCCTCTGCGAATCCTGTGGTAAAAAATACGTTCTCAGGTGATTATCTACTTGCTGGGAAATTGTAGAACGGAGATAATCTGACCGCCTCGTTTCATAATTTCCCTGCAACAGTCTGCACAATCATTATTGCCAAGATTCATCATCTTTTAAAAATTGGTTAGCATTGTACCCAAACCATTTGAATACTTATGAAACACTTTTTTATCACATTGCTGTGCGTAGTGGTAAGTTTCGCTGCTGTGGCACAGTTGCAGTCGCCGGATGCCTTTCTGGGCTACCGCATAGGCGACAAGTTTACTCCGCACCATCGCGTAGTAGATTATTTCCGCCATGTAGCAGCGCAGGCAAGCAATCAGGTGAAGTTGGTGGAATACGGCATCAGTTATGAAGGCCGCCCCTTGATTGCCGCTATTGTTAGCTCGGCAGCTAATGTATCGCGTTTGGAAGAAATTCGCCGAAACAACCTGCAACTGACCGGCTTGCTGGAAGGTCAGGGGAATACAAACACTCCTGTTATTGTTTGGATGAGCTACAATGTGCACGGCAATGAAGCAGTTTCCACAGAAGCCGTTATGCTTACGTTGCATGAACTGCTGACACAGCGCAGCGAATGGCTCAACGACGCGGTAGTTATTTTAGACCCCTGCGCTAACCCCGACGGCCACTCTCGCTATGTGAACTGGTATATACAAATGAAGGGTGCAACCCATAACGTACAGCCCGATGCTCGCGAACATTATGAACCATGGCCGGGTGGCAGATACAACCATTACCTATTTGACCTGAACCGTGATTGGGCATGGCAAAGTCAGCAAGAAACACGCCAGCGTCTGGCTTTCTATCAACAATGGATGCCGCAAGTACACGGCGATTTCCACGAAATGGGGACTGAACAACCTTACTATTTCGCGCCTGCCTCCGAGCCTTATCATAAAGAAATTACCAATTGGCAGCGTGAGTTTCAGGTACTGGTCGGTAAGAACGCTGCCCGCTATTTTGACCGGAACAAGTGGATGTATTTCACCCGCGAAACTTTTGACTTACTTTATCCCAGTTATGGCGATACATGGCCTACTTACAACGGTGCTATTGGTATGACCTATGAGCAGGGCGGTTCAGGGCGTGCAGGTCTGGGTATTCTGCTCAACAACGGCGATACACTTACCCTTCGCAAGCGCATTGACCATCAGCACACTTCGGGCATTGCCACCGTTGAAGCGGCGATACAACAGAAAAACCGCATGATGCAAGAGTTCAAAAACTATTTTGAACAGGCGCGTACTAATCCGGGAGGCACTTACAAATCGTTCATTATTCCCGCAGGAAATGATGCTTACAAAGTAAAAATGCTGACCGATTACTTAGACCGCAACCAAATTCGTTATGGCCTTGCCGGTACTGCTACTTCCGTAAAAGCATTTAACTTCCAGACAGGTAAAGAAGAGACGGTAACACTGAGTCGCAACGATTTGGTTATCAGTACAGTGCAACCCAAATCGGTATTGGTAAAAGTACTGTTCAACCCGCGCACCGTGCTGGCCGATTCGGTTACTTACGATGCAACCGCTTGGTCGTTGCCGTATGCAATGGGCTTGCAGGCATATGCTTCCGCCGAGCGCATTGCACAGGCGGCTTATACCGCACCTGTATTTACCAAAAATATACCAGTACAGGGAGGGGCTTATGCCTACCTGTCGGCATGGAAAAACTTCGGTCATGCACGTCTGCTGGCAGCGCTGATGAAGGCAGGTGTAAATGTACGCTTTGCCGAACAACCGTTTTCCATAAATGGCATATCTTACGACCGCGGTGCGCTAATGATTAGCCGAGCAGACAATGCCCACATCCGGAATTTTGACAAAGTAGTAACGGATGCGGCCAATGCAGTAGAAGTTGCCATTCAAGGAACTGCCTCAGGTCTTTCTTCCACAGGCATTGACCTTGGTTCAAGCAGTTTCCGACTAATGAAAGCGCCGCGAATTGCGCTCGTATCGGGTGATGGGGTGTATCCTACCTCTTTTGGTGAAGCATGGAACTACTTTGATTATTTGCTGGAATATCCTGTAACGGTTATCAACAGCTCGATGCTTAACCGCATTGATTGGAATAAATACGACGTGGTGATTTTACCCGCAGGTAGCTATAACAGTTTGGATATCAATGAAGTTAAGTCATGGATTCGCAAAGGTGGGCGACTAATTGCCATGGAAAACGCCATGAATGTTTTTGCCGACAAAGAGGGCTTCCTGCTGAAAACCAAAAAAGACGACAAGGGCAAAGACGAAAAACCCAAGCCGGAAGAGATGCTGAAAAAATATGGCGAGCGCGAGCGCAACTCGCTTGCCAATGGTGTAGAGGGTAGTATTTTCCGTGCCAATATGGATGTTACGCACCCGCTGGCTTTCGGTTATCAGGAAAACTACCATACCCTGAAACACATCAATAATTTCTATGAATACCTCAACGGAGGCTGGAACGTAGGTGTGTTGAAGTCAGACGCTTACGTAGATGGCTTTGTAGGCAGCAGAGCTAAAGAAAAGCTGAAAAATAGCCTTGTATTTGGTGTAGAAAACATCGGCGGCGGTGTGCTGATTTATCTTGCCGACAGCCCGATTTATCGCCACTCTTGGCAAAATGGTTACTTGCTGTTCAGTAATACCATATTTTTTGTGGGGCAATAAAGCGATTGTTAGCCACCGAAGCATGTGCCATCCCCGTTTATCGGGGTGGCTTTTTATACATAATACCCGCATTTCAACAATCTAAACAAAGCGTTTTTCGCAAATCTCTTGGGCTTTTGTGTAATTGGCTATTCTGTGCTCTATTCCGAAATCGTTACTTCCTTGCCACCACCAATAAGCGGTTATCTGCCACCTCTATTTTTACATAGGGCATATCTGCCGCAGCCAGCCACTCTCTGATGGTTGCCTCCGTAGGCAGTTCTCTGCGCAGCGAATAAGCAGGAAACGTGAAAATGGCAAACCGCTTGGTCGCCTTACAGATGTCGTTAAAAGCCTTTGCAAGATTATCGGTTTTACGGTGCAAGTCTAACGCTACCGACACATCGAACTGCTGTTGGCTGTCAAAGATATTTTCGGGCATTGTTTCCTGAATTTGCAGAAATCCCATGCCGCCTTTTTGCAGGGCATAGGCAACCGCCAAATGGCGCGGGTCGGTTTCGGTCATGGCTGCCGAAAGGTAGCGGAAATGTTGCAGCCAACAAATCGTAAATTGCAGGTAATCAAAGCCTACTTCCAGCATATTGTCGGGGCGAATACCGTTGAGCAGGGTCAGGATTTTTTGAAAAATGGCAACCTGCTCAACTACTCGGAAACGCGCCAGTTCCGACAACCCGCACCGAATGCCTTCCTGCAAAAGTGTTTCCTGCTCTGCTTTGGAAAGTTCGGCAAAAGGCTTTTGTACCAATCCGCAAATCGGCGCATCAACCGCCGTTTGCGTATCTTGCAGCCATCCGCGCACGTAGGCAGCGGCAAGAAACAAGTAATAATTTTCTGACAGCATGTGGCGAATTTACAAAGCCTGCCTCAATGATTGGGGCTTATGGCTTGCCTTTATTTCGGGCTTGGCTTGCTATTGGGTCGCATCGGGCGGGCAATTGGGGCTAACCTTAGACAGCTACTACTACCTCGCAGCTGCCGAAAATTGGGCACAGTACAGGCAACTTATTGACCATCAAGGGAATATATATGCCAACTGGCCGCCGCTTTACCCTTGGTTGCTGGTTTTGGGTGCGCCGCAAATGCTGCCTTTTGCTGCATGGCTGCACGGCGTTGCGCTGTCGGCAAGCATTTATTTTTTCTCCCGTTGGCTGCCTGCCCAAACTCCGCCGCTGATTCGGAACACTACCCTGTTGAGTTATGCGCTCTATGCGCCCTTGCTGGCAAGCAGCATTTACCTGTGGTCGGAAATTGTTTTCATGGCATTACTGACGGCTGCCTTTGCTGCCTTTCTGCGCAAAGAAAAGCCCGCAATGTTAGTTTTGTATATTATTTTAGCAAATTTGATGTGTTTGCAGCGCAATGCAGGCATTTTTTTTATCGCCGCTTGGACGGTTGCACAATTTTTTACCGCAAACTGTGCTAAGAGCTTGCTATGGCAAAAGATGAGGTCAATTATTTTGGAAGGCGGACTTGCCGCTGTTGCGTTTATCGCTTGGCAGTTGCGCAATTTCCTATGGGTTATGGATTCGCAGGATTTCCGCCAAAATATCGCACTGATTGACTTTGCGGAAAGTTTCCGATTGAGCCTTTCTGCCATGAGTACGTGGCTGCTGCCGCTGCAAGTACCCGAACTTATGCGCATAGCGGTTTTTGCAGCGGTTTTTGTGGCTGTGGCAGTCTTTGCAAGCAAGCCTCCTGCTTCCCGACCGATTGCCGTAGTGCTGTTGCTCACCTTGGGATGCTACCTTGCGGGCACTTGGGCACTTCGCATGAACATCCCTACCGAAAACGACCGCTATTTTCTGCCTTTATTTCCGTTTTTTCTGCTGCTAATAATCAAGGCTTTGCAGGAATATCCGAAAATAATCATCCCCTTGCTGCTCAGCATTTGCATGTACCAGACGGTAAGAGGATTAAAGAATACGTCTCAATGGCACCAACGGCATACCCTTTTGTCAGCGTTTAATAACCTTAAAAGCCAAATTTCGCCCGTGCCCCTGCATAATCGCAAGGTTAATCCATGACAAGGCAAACTTTTCCAAAAGCTCTACTTTGTCCGATTTGCCGAAATCCCAACAAGTGCCGAATCCGCAGTCCAAAGCCAATTGTTTGACAATTTCTTTGGCTTTTGCGCTGTCGCCTGCCATAAACATATCAATTCCTTCACCGTTGTAAACAGGATTTTTCATGTTTTCAAAACCCGTTGTGTTGAAACATTTCACGACTTCGGCATTGGTTTTGTCCGTCAAGGCGTGATAAACCGTTGCGTAAGGTTCAGGCTTCTTTGCAACGGTATTGGTAGCATCAATCACGACTTTGCCCGCAAAATCGCCTGCCGCCGCTATGATGTCAAAAACGGCGGTCGGCGGTGTGGCAATCAATACCGCTTCCGATTTTGCTACTGCCTCCGCAATGCTTACGGCTGTCGTATTCGGATTTTGCAAAAGTTCTTTGCCTTTGAAGTCGTTGATGTCCTGAACACCCAAAAAAATTTGGTGTCCTTTTTTCGCCCAATTGGCAGCTAACGCGCCTCCGACGTTTCCCGTTCCGATGATTGCGATGTTCATGCTTTTGATTTTTTTAGTAAATAATTTCATTCTCAAATGCTCCTTCTTGCTGTCCGTAAAGTTTCTAATACTGTTCAGCGATTTTTTCGGGGCTATATTTTTCGTCTTGAGGATTTACGTATCCTCAAACGGTCAATTGTGCAATGTGAACAGCCGTGCCTGCAACTTTTTTCTGACAGGCTTGCACCAAATTGCGCAAAGCGGCTTTGCTGACGCTCAAACTTGTCCATTCGGGGCTGCTTTGAAATTTTCGCTGCGGGTTTTGTCATAGTTTTGCTGATGTGCATGACTGTCCGTGAAAGTGATGAGCAAACGCGCCAAAACGCGGCTTGAATTGACAATGCCGCCCCAAAGTGTGCGTGCTTCCCACCAACGCCCGTAAGAACTGTTGTTGCGAAAGGCAATGAAGATTGCCAAAGCACTGCCCAAAATAGCCGCTACCGAAAAGGGCAGCGCAAAGCTCAAAATTTCCTGCCTGTGCAAAACATAAACAAAAGCCGAAACTAAAACAGCGGTCAGCAATTCGTATCGGACGTAATACGCCACTTTCAAAGGGCTGAAATTCCGTTTGATTATCATTCTGTTTGATTTAGCAATGAAAGAACTTAATGCTGTACTGATGCTTTTCCGTGTTACACTTGTTCCAATTCTTTGATTGTGCAGGTGCGAACAGCTCTGAAATCTGCACGGAAATTTATTTTCTGATTTGATAACTCAACCCAAAGGTGAGCAATCGGTCAATTTCCTTGACTTTTTTCGCCGTAACCTGCTCATAAGCAAGCAAGTATTCTGTCTGAAAACCTAAACCTTTCCAAAGGGGCAATTCCAAGCCGACATCAACTTGCATACGACTATTCGGTACTTGTTCAAAACCGGTCTGCCAATAGGTATTGTAAAAAAGTTTGACTTTCCCGTTCAAAATGCGATGCCAACCTGCCAAGTATATCGTAGCACGCCAAAGGGCAATATTTTCGCTGCCGTTGTAAAACGCTTCATTGAGCTGATTGACCGAAAATCGCGTGTTTTCGTATAAAAGACCGCCCGAAAGTTTCAGGTTAGAATGGATTTTTCTGACAAATTGCCAAGTTACACCCGCATCGCCAAACCATCGGTAATCAATTTTGCGCCGAAAATTGGTTTGTACGTACAAAAGGGCAAAAGAATAAAAACTTTTTTGCGGTTTATAGTAAAGAAAATTTCGGCTGTTCAGGTCGTTATCCGCCTTAAATCCGCTAAATTCCTGATATATAAACTGTTGTTTTGCGATTTAAAAACAAAGTTTTTTTGCCGTTAGTAAGCATTTCCAAGCGTGAGCGAAGCACCAACAGTTCTACGTTTCCGCTTTGCCATACCCCCGTGATGCCTGCCCGCAATTGAAACCGCGCCGTATCGCTTTCGTTGAGTTGTGCGTAGGCAGCATTTACAGTCAGCAGAACGGTAATTACCAAAGCGAGCAGCCAAATAGTTTTCATCTGTTGTTTATTTTACCGCAAGCATACAAGAGCACAAGGAACTTGTACGCTTGTGGTAAGTAAGATTATTTACCTAAAGCTTTCACCACCATCTCGGCAGCCGCAGTACCTGAATTTTGTTGCTGTCCGGTAATCAAATTGCCGTCTTGAATGGCGTATGAACTAAATGGCGCAGCCACTTTGAACGTAGTTCCGGCAATTTTGCGGGCTTCATCTTCAATGCGGTATGGCTGAATTTTCATGCCGACGGCTTGGTCTGCAAATTCTTCTTCCGCATTGGCAAAGCCTGTCCATGTTTTGCCTTTCACCAAAAGTTCGCCGTCAGAAAGTTTGGCTTCCAACAAAAGCGTGGTGGAGTGGCAAACGGCTGCGCTTGGTTTGCCTGCTTCGTAGAACGACACAAACAGTTTTTCCAATTCTTTGTTGCCGCGGAAAGTGTACATCGGACCTTGTCCGCCTACAAGGAAAACGGCATCGTGGTCGGCAGGATTTACCTCTGTGAGTTTCTTGGTATTCTCCAGCATCGCCATGAACTCAGGCTTTTGCATGTAGCCCAAAGAAATGACATCGTGTGCCGAATAACCGCTCGGGTCTGTGGGGTTAGAATAGGCATCCATTTCCAATTTGCCGCCTTCGGTGGAAACAAGTTCTACTTCGTAACCTGCCTCTTGAAATACACGCAGCGGGTGCGTTAGTTCGGCGGCCCAAAAACCGATAGGCCAACCGGTCTGCTTGCTCACACTTGGTGAACTTGCGACCATTAAAATTTTACCTTTTGAGGGTGCACCGTGAAAATGAACATAAGAATTTACTTCAGTTACCATGATAATCGTATTGAAAAGTATGATACAAATTAATACGCAAATACTTGCAGGATGATAGCTGATGGGATAGACAAGTACCTGCTGATTTAGTATGTATTGCAAATCTATATTTATATACATACTTTTGTCAATAATGCACTTTTTTGTAATATACTTACTTTTAAGTAAGTAATATGCTTACCAAAAAGTTAGATTTTGATATTAATCGCTTACGCGGCAGTTCTGTATAAAAGTTAAAAAAAGTTAAAAAATGCCTTCGTTCACAATCAAAGAAAAAGTCTATAACAATCCGGCGGAATTAGCACTGGATATTATTGGCGGCAAGTATAAAATGCCTATTCTGTGGCGGTTAAAAAACCGTACATGGCGCTATGGGGAACTCAAAAAAGATTTGGGAAAAATCACTCACAAAATGCTTACAGAGCAGTTGCGCAGTCTGGAAGCCGACGGGCTGATTAATCGCAAAGTGTATCCCGAAATTCCGCCTAAGGTGGAATACTCAATCACCGAAATGGGCATGGAAACCATTCCGGTGATTGAAGCACTGCGGCAATTTGGCAGCTATTACAAAGCAGTTATTGAGCAGCCTAAGACTTAGCGTATTTCACCATCAACTCGGCAGCCACTTCCGATGCACTTTTGGGCATGGCAATTTGTGCGATGAGTTCATCGTAGGCTTTAAGCGTGTATAACCGCTTGTAAGTCAGCACTTTTTGCAGTTCGTCGGCTACGCGGCGGGGGGTGCAGTCGGTTTGCAGCAATTCTTTGACAATTTCTTTGCCCGCTATCAGGTTCGCCAACGAAACAAAAGGCAGGCGGATGAAAAACCAGAAAAACAGTGCCGAAACCCAGCCCGTGCGGTAGAGTACCACCTGCGGCACGCGTAAAAGTGCCGTTTCCAGCGTGGCAGTGCCCGAAGCTACAAGTGCCGCCTGCGAAAGGTACAACAGGTCATAAGCCTTTTCGGGATACACTGGGATACCTGCCTCCAAAGCGGGCGCATACAGTTGCGGCGGCAAGTGCAGCACTCCCGCCACGGCAAACTGATAATCGGGAAATTGTTTGGCAACTTTTACCATTACGGGCAGAATTTTTTTCACTTCCTGCACACGGCTGCCCGGCAAAAGGGCTATCAGCGGGCGGCTGTCTTTGCGAACAACTGCTTCAAAGGCTGCATCGGGACGAAACTTTGCCACCGCATCAAACAATGGATTACCAATATAATCCACCTGATTGTATCCTTCTTTGGCATAAAATGCCTTTTCAAAGGGCATAATGGCAAACATTCTGTCCACATTTGCCTTGATTTGCTCCACGCGCTTTTTGTTCCAAACCCAAACTTTGGGCGAAATGTAGTAGAAAACCTTGCAGCCCAATTTTTTGGCAAAAGCAGCCATGCGCAGGTTAAAGCCTGCATAATCAATCAGAATGACCACGTCGGGTTGGTGTTGTTGCATGTCTTGGCGGCAAATAGCCATTAGGCGGGTAATTTTTCGCAGGTTGGCAGCTACTTCGCCAATGCCCATAAAGGCGGTTTCTTTGATGTGGCGTACCAATTCGGCACCGGCTTGTTGCATTTCATCGCCGCCCCATGCGCGAAAAGTTGCTTCGGGGTCGTATTTTTTCAAGGCGCGAATCAGGTTGCCACCGTGCAGGTCGCCTGATTTTTCGCCCGCTATCAGGTAGTATTTCACTTCTTAAAAAGGGCAATGTGTTCTTTCAAAAAGAGCGTTTTTTCCAGCGTATCGGTGCCGGCGATTTGCTCATTGATTTGTGCCAGTTCGTTGAGCAGCGATTTGTCGGCATCGGGCAAACGGATTTCCGAAAGGCTTTGCTGTTCAATGCTGCGGGCGGTGTTTTGCTCCTGTAATTCTTTGAGGTTATCGGCAAGGCGGTTGAGTTGCTGCCGTTTGAGTTCCTTTTCCGCCAATCGTTGCAGTTCCTGTGCTACTTTTTGGTAAGATTCAATCCGTGCATTGACTAATGCCAGATTTTCGTTGGCAGACTGAATCAGGTTTTCGCCTGCTTCTATCTCGTCGGGGTCAAGGTCTTTTTTGTAGTCGTCTTTGAAAAAATAAATGTTTTTTTTGTCAGCACCCGTAAACTGTGCAATAACGGTTTTGCCTACCATTCGCAAGCGGTCAAACTCATCGCGGGGCACGTAGAGCATCTCATAGGCTGCCCGACGGGTTTGTTCCAACTGCGCCTTCAACTCCGTATCAGCCTGCAAATAAGCCTGATTCTCATCCATAATTTCTTGAATTTCAGGTGATACGGTACTTATATCGGTAGATTTACCGCCGACTTTTTGTGTGGCAGTATCTTTGCACTGCCGGCGATTTGTTAAAAATTCGTTCAGGTAGCTGATAAAGTCAAAGAAACTTCTTTCCGGGAAATAAGCGGCACGCAGCGTGATTTTTTCACCGTTATTCAGTTGCAAATAGCAGTCGGCACTGATTTTTTCCTCACCTTTCATGATGTGCAACATGCGCTCGAACTCATGATGCCCGGCATTGGCTGTAATTGTTCCCTTGTGCGGATGGGCATAACGCACTTCCATTTGAGCTATTTCGGTGAGGGCTACGGTTCGCTGCTGTTTTGTCGTACCCAAAGAAAAAATCAATTGGCGGGGTGTCAGCGTCAGGCTGTTGATAAATTTTTTTTGCCAATCCAAATACAAGTGGCGAAAAGAGAAGAAAGCACCCGCAGCTCCCAAGAAAAAGCCTACTCGCGAATAAACACTTGCCGAATAAACAGCTACACAAGTAGAAAGCACCCCTATGATGGTTTCACTGCTGAAGTGCCGCCACAGGTCGGGTTTATGTTGGAAATAAACAATTTCTTTGGTTTTTGAAAGCCACTCCATGCCTAACAAAACGCAGCAAGCTGCAAAAAAGTTAGAAATTTATTCTACGGCATTGATATCAAACCCTATTTGGCAACGTTCACGACGCAGGCGGTCTAATGCACTGTCAAAGTTATAGCTTTCAATCTCTTTTTTGATTTTGGTACGCATGGCAGTGCGGGCATCTTTGCGCATTAAGCCTTCAAAAAAACGACGCACGTCTTCGGGGTCTTCCAGCAACAGCGGCGGTACAGAAGTTACTTTGCCGTATTCATCTTTGGCCACCATATGGAAATAGCTGGTATTTGTATGTCTCATTTCGCCGCTGCGTATATCCTGAGAGTCCACGCGCACACCTACAATCATAGAACTTTGTCCTACATAATTCACAGAAGCCTTGACAATGACCAATTGCCCTACCTGCACGGGAAACATGAACTCAACCTCCTCTACCGAAGCCGTTACACAGTAGCTCCCTGCGTGGCGGCTGGCACACGTAAAAGCTACCCGGTCCATCAGGCTCAACAAGGCACCGGCATGTACACGTCCTTCAAAGTTGGCATGGTGCGGCATCATCAGTTCGGTGATGGTTGTGCGTGAATAACTTACTGGGCGGCTTTGTTGTAAAAAAGATTTCATAAGGTATTTTCAAGTGTATATTCTAACAAAAATAAACTTTCATACTAATTTTAATGCAAACCACAAGTAATATGAAAATCATTTATATACTGCTTGCATATTTCTATATGGCAACAAGCCTTATGGCACAACCGCAACAACGCATTGCCATTGCCATTCACGGCGGGGCAGGCACTATCCTGAAAGCCAACATGACTCCCGAATTGGAAAAGCAATACACCGAAAAATTGGATGAAGCCATTTCGGCAGGCTATGCTGTTTTGCAGAAAGGCGGTACTTCGCTGGAAGCTGTCGCTGCCGCTATTCGCATCATGGAAGATTCCCCGCTGTTCAACGCAGGTAAGGGCGCAGTGTTTACTAACGAAGGAAAAAATGAGCTGGATGCTTCCGTAATGGATGGTAAAACGCTGGCTGCCGGAGCAATTGCAGGCGTTACAACGATTAAAAACCCGATTATGGCGGCTATTGCCGTGATGCGGAAATCGCCGCACGTGATGATGACCGGACGCGGGGCAGAAACTTTTGCCGAACAGCAGGGGCTGGAAATGGTGCCTAACAGCTACTTCCGCGATGAGCACCGCTACCAGCAATGGCTGAAAGTAAAAGCCCGCGACAGCATCGGCGAGGGTCGTATCCGCCCCGAACTGCTACCCGATGAAGATGCGTTCATCAAAGACCGCAAGTTCGGCACGGTCGGCTGCGTGGCCTTAGACCAATACGGCAACCTTGCCGCAGGCACTTCCACCGGCGGCATGACCAATAAACGATACGGCAGAGTAGGCGATGCCCCCATCATTGGGGCGGGAACCTACGCCAATAACGAAACCTGCGCTGTTTCGGCAACCGGACACGGCGAATACTTCATCCGCGCCGTAGTGGCACATGATATTTCCGCCCTGATGGCCTACAAAAAAATGCCGCTCAAAAAGGCTGCCGATGAGGTGGTAATGAAAAAATTGGTCAAAATGGGTGGTGAAGGCGGCATTATTGCCATAGACAACAAAGGAAATATCGTCATGCCGTTCAATTCGGAAGGAATGTACCGCGCTTGCATCTACACCAACGGGCAAAAGAAAATCGCGATTTACAAACAATAGTCTCTATGTTACTTTTGTTACATGCAATTTTGATAAGGCTCGATAAGTTTGCGTACTTTGCAAAATAATATCAATCAGCTATGACATTAAATTATTGGCAAGCGTTGGCACAGGGCAAATGTCCCAGCTGTCGCAAAGGAAACATGTACAAATACAGCATCTTCAATCTGACCAAGTTTACGGAGATGCATAAAAATTGTCCGGTTTGTGGCTTTAAGTTTGAAATAGAGCCGGGCTTTTTCTACGGTGCCATGTATGTGGGCTATGCCATAAGCGTGGCTACTATCATCACGGTTTTTACGGCCATCAATATTTTGTATCCGAAGGCAAGTTTGAGTGTATTCATCGGTTCGGTAGTGGTGGCAGTGCTGCTGATGATTCCCGTCAATTTTCGCTATTCGCGGATTATGATGCTCTACTTCTTCGGTGGCGTAAAATACAAAGGCGAAGTGGCAGAGGAGCAGTAGGGCAGTTTACACCTCATGCTTGCTGTTTTGCATGACGATTTCCTTCGTCCATTCTACTTTTTTGATAAATGCGGCTTTTCTGACCGCACAGTCGGCGATGGTACAAACCGCGCAGGAACTTTTGATGCAAGGGTCGGTGTGAATGAAAATTTCCACGCGGTTTTCCATGGCCACGTTCACAATGTCTTCCACTGCCTTTACTTCGTCATGTGCCTGTTCCACGTTCAGGTACCATGGCAGCGTCAGGTGGCAGTCTATGTGCAGTTGAGGGCCGTATTTAATGATGCGCAGGTTGTGTACGTCAATCCAATTGGGGCGGCGTTCCTGTTGCAGCACGGCAATTACTTCGGTTGCCAGTGCTTCGTCGGTTTCGTCCATCACCCCCGAAATGGCATGACGGAATATTTGCCAGCCGTTCCAAATAATCAGTCCGCCGAAAATAATTGCCATAGTGCCGTCTAACCATTTCCAACCGGTCAGGATAATTAGTGCTAAGCCAATAATCAGCCCCAAACTGGTGTAGCCGTCACTCATCAGGTGTTCGCCGTCGGCTTGCAGCGAAGGTGAATGCATTTTGCGTCCTTGTTGGTGCAGATAGTAGCCCATGCTATAGTTAATGCTGCCTGTAACAACGGTAAGCATAATGCCTGTATCCAGTGCGCCGATGGTATCGGGTTGCCAAAAGCCGTAAATTGCCTTGCCGACGGTTGCTGCACCAGCCAGCATAATCAGTACTGCTTCAAAGCCCGAACTGAGAAACTCTATTTTGCCGTGCCCGTAAGGATGCCCCTTATCGCGGGGTTTGGCGGAAATGGTTACGCTGTATAAGGCTACTGCCCCCGCCACTACATTGACGATGGATTCCAGTGCATCGGTAAAAATAGCATCGGATGAGGTCAGGTAATACGCAACAAATTTGATAACAGCGAGTACGGAACCGACAATCAGAGCGGCAGTCAGCAGTTGTTTTTTGGAAAGTACAAGAAAAGACGTTTGCATGTTTAAGACACCCACCTATGCAAGGGGCGCTCAAAATTACCTACCTTTGCGGCAGCATTTCATTAATCAGCAAAAAAATGCCTTTTCGCGAAACGCCGCTGCCCGGTCTGTGGATTTTTGAACCGCGTGTATTTGAAGATGAACGCGGCTATTTCTTTGAGAGTTTTAATCAACAGATTTTTGAAGAACACTTAGGGCATCCTGTCCGCTTTGTACAGGACAATCAGTCTAAATCAGGTTATGGCGTAATTCGCGGGCTGCATTTCCAACGCGGCGACTACGCACAGGCAAAGTTGGTGCGTGTGCTGAGCGGTCGGGTGCTGGACGTAGCCTTAGACATTCGCCCCGAATCGCCGACTTTTGGGCAACATTTCGCCCTTGAACTTTCCGCAGCCAACCGCCTGCAATTGTTCATCCCGCGGGGTTTTGCCCATGGCTTTGCCGTATTGAGCGAAACAGCAGAATTTTTTTACAAATGCGACAATTTCTATGCCCCTCAGCATGAAGGCGGTATTTTGTATAACGACCCTCAACTGAATATTGATTGGCAAATTCCTGCCGAACTGCAAATTATTTCTGCCAAAGACAAGTTACAGCCTTTGTTTACTTCGCTTGTCGGTCAGGTTTAACTTTTGAAACATGTATCTCAATCAGAAAGTAGTAGTGGTGATGCCGGCGTATAATGCCGAAAAAACATTAGAACGCACCCTCAAAGAAATTCCTTTTGATATTGTGGATGAGTTGGTGCTGGTGGACGATGCCAGCAAAGACAACACCACCGAACTTGCCCAAAAGTTGGGCATCCGCCACGTCATTCGTCATGAGCGCAACAAAGGCTACGGCGGCAACCAAAAAACCTGCTACAATAAAGCATTAGAATTAGGTGCGGACATTGTGGTAATGCTGCACCCCGACTACCAATATACCCCCAAACTGATTACGGCGATGGTTTCCATCATCGGGCAGGGGCTGTATCCGGTAGTGTTCGGCTCACGCATTTTGGGCAAAGGTGCGCTCAAAGGCGGTATGCCAATGTACAAGTACATCTCTAACCGCTTCCTGACGCTGGCGCAGAACCTGATGATGAATCAGAAGTTGTCGGAATACCATACGGGCTATCGCGCCTATTCGCGCAAGGTGTTGGAAACTGTGCCTTATGAGCGCAATTCGGATAATTTTGTGTTTGACAATCAGATGATTGCACAAATATTTTATCATAATTTTGAGATAGCCGAAGTTACCTGCCCGACCAAATATTTTGATGAAGCCTCATCCATCAATTTGCGCAACAGCATTGAGTACGGATTAGGCGTTCTGGGCGTATCTTTCCGCTACATGCTTGCCAAAATGGGTATTGCCAAATGGCATATTCTGGGGGACAAGTAATTATTTCGGAATTCGGATTCGGGAATTCGGATTCAAAAATCCGCGTTATCCGCCCGAAGTTTTAAATTGCTCAATCAACAAGTAATTCAATCGCTCAATCATATATGAACCTGTTCAGCGAATTTCCGATGCAGCCCCTTTCCGCGTGGGAAGCACAGGCAAAGAAAGAACTCAAAGGGGCAGACCTTGCCGAAAAACTCAATTGGCAAACGCCCGACGGCTTTGAAATAGAATCTTTCTTTACCGATTTGCCCGCACCGGCTTGGGAAACCTACCTGACCGACAGTATGGTTGCCGCTACCGATGCTTTCGGCAGAAACTGGCGCAACCGCCTGCTCATTGAGGTAGCCGACGAAAAGGCTGCCAATGCCTTGGCATTGGATATGCTGAACCGCAACGTGAATGAAATAGCATTTGACATAGCGGGCAAAGCCGCACAAGTGAACTTGGAAACGCTGTTAGCCGAAATCATGCTGCCTTTCTGTGCGGTCAGTTGGCGGCTCAACGCCGATGAGGCAGCGGACTTTTTGCAGCGATACATTGCCTATGCCGAAAGCAAAGGCTACGCCCGCGAAAACCTCACGGGCAGATTGGACATCATCGGCGCTTCGGATGATTTGTACCTTACCCTTGCCGCTGCCGCACGAGGCACTTCGCTGCATATTGCCGTTGTAGCTACCGCAGGGCAAACCATCAGTGCGCGCTGGGCAACTGCTCTTGCCGCTGCCTATCGCTTGCTAAACCATGCCCCGCAGCCTGCCGCTGTGTTGCCGCACATGGCAGTCAGCCATACGCTTACGAACAGCTACTTTGCCGAAATTGCGGGGATGCGGGCTTTCCGCCTGCTCTTTGCCGAAATGGCAGCCGAATTTGTGCCCGATTACAGCCCTGCCGCGTTGCACATTGCCGCCTGCACGGGTTTTGAAATCAACGAGCGCAACCAAAAAGACCCGTATTGGAACATGATTTCCAACACTACGCAGGCAATGGCGGCAGTCATTGGCGGCTGCAACACGCTGGAAGTTACCCCGCACCAAAAAGGCATTGAGCCTGTGGACAGCTTCGGGCAGCGCATCGCCATCAACGTTTCCAACATTTTGGCAGAAGAAGCCTATTTCGGCAAAAACATAGACCCCGCCGCAGGTGCCTACTACATTGAACAACTCACCGAAAAAATGCTGGAAGCCATTTGGTCGGGTTTTCGGAAAATGGTGTAACTTATACAATCTGAAATTGTGTTTTTGCGTAAAGCGCTGTTAGGGTCTAATGACCGCTAACAGGCTTTTGCGGCATTCCTGACAGCGGTCGTTAGACCGTGTTGGCGGATTTCATGGATAAAATCTTTCGTTCCTCAAAAATCCGCAATCTGCACTTCGGAATCCGCCTTCCTTACTTTTGCCGCTATCTTGTAACTTTGCGGCAATGTATCGCATCATTTCCTTAGCGGGCGCATGGCTGACGCTCTTCTTCATTGCTTCTTTAACTTTCGGACAAACCCTGTACTGGCAACAGCAAGCCGACTACCGAATAACAGCCGAATTGGACGACCGTGCCGACTGCATCATGGCAGAGGCAACGCTGACTTACTACAATCGTTCGCCGCACACCTTAGACAGGCTGTATTTTCACCTCTATGCCAATGCTTTTCAGCCCGAATCTTACTACCATCACCTCTACCAAGCCAACCGTACGCCCGTACGCTTCGGCACGAACGAGGCGGCAGGTTTAGGAACGCTCATAGACGGTCTGCGCGTGAACGGCGACTCTGTACAATACGTCATAGACAACACCATTATGGAAGTGCGCCTGAACCGACCTGTACTTTCGGGCGACTCTGTGCAGGTCAAAATCCGTTTCCGCACCTTCTTCGACGACGGGGGAACGATGCGCCGCCGACAAAAAATGTTTCGCCAATACGGCGTGAAACACTACAACGCCGTGCATTGGTATCCCGTTGTATGCGTTTTTGACCGCTACGGCTGGCATACGCCGCAACATTTGGACAAAGAATACTACGCCGAGTTCGGCAATTTTGACGTGCAAATTACCCTGCCGCAACAGTACATCGTCGGGGCGACGGGTTTATTGATAAACGAAGACGAAGTACTGCCGACTGCCCTCAAAAAGCACCTGCAATTGAGCAATTTCAAGAATAAGCCGCTCTATGAAAAGCCGTCTGTCATTATTCCCGAAGAAAATGGGAAAACCAAAACATGGCACTTTTGGGCGCGAAACGTGCATAACTTCGCTTTCACTGCCGACCCGACCTACCGCATCGGCGAGGTGATGTTGCGCGGCACGAAAATTCAGGTGCTGGCACGCGAACCCCACGCCGCCCGTTGGCAGGAAATACCCGGGCTTGTAGCACTGATGATGCGCCTGTACAGCGAACGCTTCGGCGCATATGAGTACCCTTCATTAGTGGTTGCCGATGCGCAAGACGGCACCGAGTACGGCATGATGGCAATTGTCAACGGCTTTTATCCGGGCAATGTCGGGTTGATTGCGCACGAGTTGGCGCACCAATGGTTCTACGGGATGCTTGCCAACAACGAAACCTACCGCGCCTATATGGACGAAGGTTTCGCCGAGTTTCTGACGGTTTGGATGTTGGAACAACTCTACGGCAGCAAAGAAGTGCCGCAGAGCGTCAAAAGCAAATCCGTTACGCGCCGTTTGCAGCCCTACAACTTCGGCTATGCGCGGCTGCTGTATCCGTATTTGGATGCCGTTCATCAGGGTTTTGACAAGCCGCTGAACACCCATTCCAACGATTTCGGCGGCGGTATCGGGCAAACGGGCGGCTACGGGCTTGCCTATTCCAAAGGCGGTACGATGCTTATGCAGTTGCGCTATGTGCTGGGCAATGAACTTTTCTACCGCGCCATTGCCGACTATGTGCAGCGTTGGAAATTCAAACATCCCTACCCCGAAGATTTTCGTCAAAGCGTGATTGCCACTACGGGGCAAAACCTCAACTGGTTTTTTGACCAGTGGCTTGAAACCGTCAAAACTGCCGATTATGCTGTTACAGGCTTGCGCAAAGGCAAAAAATCGGGCGAATACCGCTTGGAACTTACCCGCAAAGGCGAGATGCAAATGCCTTTGGACATCAGCATTACCCTTCGCAACGGCGAAGTAAAAAATTTCCACATCCCCAACGAGTGGTTTCAAAAAACGACCGAGGCAACCGTTTTGCCCAAATGGACGGGCTGGGGCAGCGTACTAAACCGCCGCTATACCGCCACCGTTCAATTAGATGCGCCGCCGATTCGCGCCGAGATAGACACTTCGCAAACCCTTGCCGATGTTGACCGCAGCAACAACATCTGGCAGCGCAAACTGCCACCCGTTCAATGGGAACATAAGGTGAAAAACCTGCCGTATTGGCGCGGTTGGCAATATTTCTGGCGCGCCGACCCTTGGTACAACAACTACGACGGCTTTCAGATAGGCGCACGGCTTTCGGGCGATTATTTTGAAGGCAGAAAAAACTGGTTGGTCGCCTTTTGGTGGAATACGGGGCTGCTGCAAAACAACATCCCCGAAGAGCAGCGTCCTTTTCATCGCCCATGGTCGGCGCAGGTGAGCATCAACGGCTACTACCTGCCCCTGATGCCCCGCTGGCAGCAACACCTGAACGCCAAATGGAATGCGGGCGTTTACCGACATCAAATCGGAATTTCGCGCATCATCCGCCGCCGCGACCAATACAACCCCAACTACTACCTGCTGGAAATCAACCAATTGCTGCTCTTCCGCCCGACAGATACCGACCGCAACTACCTGCATTATCCCGCTTTTTGGCGCACGGGCGTTGCCAACAGCACCCTGAATACTTCCCTGACGCGCTTTTATCAAAAAAGCAAAAGCAACGGGCAAGCAAAACTGCTCTTGCGCAGCCCGTTTTGGGTAACGCCCGACAATTACGGCTATTTGGAAGCCGAATGGAAACACACCGTTACGGGCAAAAAATCGGACTTGCGGTTGCGCGGCTATGCACGCTTCACGCAAGGTTCGCTGCTGCATTTTGAGTCCGATTTGTACGCGGCAGGCGCAAACCCCGAACAACTGTTGAGCAATCGCTTCACGGAAGCCGCTGTTTTTTCACCCTTGTTTTTCATCACCGAAGACAGTGAGTGGAACAGGCTGCACATGGCAGGCGGCATGAACATTCGCGGTTTTGCCCCGCAATCTTTCGAGTCGTTACGGCGTTCGTTCATCGGCAGGCACGGCATCAGTGCCAACGCAGAGTGGGATTTCAGTAAATTAATTGCCGTTCGTTCAAAAAAATTAAAACAGTATATCCAAATCAACAGTTACCTTTTTGCCGATGGCGGGCTGTTGTACAGTCGCCTCAATCATGGCGAATGGCTGGCTGATGCGGGTTTGGGTGCATACGCCGTCATTCATCCGGGCAGGGAAAATCGCAGCAGCAAACCGCTCATCTTGCGTGTGGATGTGCCTTTTTGGGCAAATCGCCCCTTAGAAGGTCGCTACTTGAACCTCAACAGATTTATTTTGGGCATCGGTAGGTCTCTTTAGCTTTTTTGTATCTTTGAACTAAAAATTACGTTCTAATTATTGAACCAAATTCGTGAGAAGTCTTCAACACTCCTTACGCCCAAAATAGCTATTGTTTTCTTAGCCACGTTTATATACCGATAATCAACATTTTTATTGCGAATGCTTGACAAATTTCTACATTCACTCAAAAAAATCTTTGTTGTACCATGCAACGAATCTGCGTCTTGCGGGGTCTTTTAAACGAACAGCAATTCTTCTTACCATCAAACTGACGACTACACATGATGCAGCCGAAAGAATGGACAGAAGAAAAGCTGATTGAAATGTGCGCCAAAGGCAACGGTACGGCACAGCGCCTTCTATACGAACGTTTTTACAAAAAAATGTACGTAGTTGCGCTGCGCTATTCCAAAACCACCTTTGAAGCCGAAGACATTTTGCAAGAGTCTTTTGTCAAGGTTTTTGGGGCTATAGAAAACTTCAAAAAGGACTCTACCCTTGATTACTGGATTAAGCGCATTGTTATCAACACGGCGCTCAAACAGAATCGGCGCATCCTTGACAAAATGCACATGGACGATGTAGATGACATGGTGGAAGAACCTGCATCCGAAGTCTTTGCAGACCAGTCCTACGACTTTAAAGAACTGTTGGCAATCATTCAGCAATTATCGCCCGGCTATCAGGCGGTTTTCAATCTGTATGCCATAGAGGGCTATAAGCATAACGAAATTGCAGAAATGTTGGGCATTTCTGAAGGAACATCAAAGTCGCAATACGCAAGGGCTAAAGCATTGATACAAAAAATGCTGGCAAAAGACGAGGAAAAGGTCTATGAAAAGCACAGGGAAAGAATTTGAGGATATTTTCAGGGATGCGTTTGAAAACGCCGAACTGATGCCCTCAGATAAGGTTTGGGAACGGATTGAGAAAGAAGTGGCTAAAAAGCCGCGCCTGATTGTCATGACAAGGCTGAAGCAAATTGGCATCGCGGCGGCTATTGCTTTATTTGCGCTTTCAACTTCTTACTTTGTCTATCAATCGTACTTTACCCCCAAAACCACTGTTGCTATTGAAAATATGACTACTCAACCTTCCGTTACGACAACCCCAAGTGCTGCCGTTCCTCAACTGCAAGACCATATAGCGGCAAACGATGCGCCGCAAACGACACTTACCAATCCTGATGGGGCTGCCGTCCAGCCGCCTGTTGCTAATTCCAATGTAAAAGTTACGGGCGAAGCCAACAAGCGCATAGCCGTCATTGCAGGTGCAGCGCGCCGACAAGCAACAGCGATTCCCTTAGCCGATACAGAGGACGCAAAGTCCTCTGCAATTGCCTTCCTGCCTTTGGCAGAGTTGCAAATGCTGCCCGTAAGCGGCTATTCTTTCCATGCAAAAACACCTGAAAAAGCAGCGGTTGCAGTCCCTCCGGCAGAAGATGTGCCGACTGAAAAACCAGCGGCATCCCGTCGCGGATGGGTGGGCTTAATGATTAGCAAGAATAGTTTCAACCCGGGTTTTTCACAAGTTAGCAATATGCAGCCTACGCCCTTCATCGTGGGACAATATGCAGAGGCTTCCGTTATTTATAACGACCTGACCGACAGCCTTTTCAATAAAAATTCGGTGAGTTTGCAAATAGACGGCGGCTATTTCATCGGTCGCAAGTGGTCGATTCGTTCGGGGCTGGCTTTTACACGCAACTCATACAGCATCAACAGTTCTGCCGAACTGATTTTGCCGCCATTCCTGCAAGGCAGTGCCGCCAAAGCCAACAGCATAGAGGTCAATATGCAGACGCTGAGCGTGCCGCTGCAATTAGCTTACGTTTCCGAAGGCAAATTTGGGTATCAGATTTCAGCGGGTATCGCAGGCGATTTTACTTCGAGCCACAATATCAACAGCCGCCGCGTAGAAGGTATAGAATATACGTTTGGCAATTACAAACCCTTCAATATCAGCGGATTGGCAGGCGTGGGACTTTTCTACAACATCACCCCGCATGTAGGCATTCACGTAGATGCCAATTACCGCCGCAGCCTGACTTCCATTTATCAAAGCCCTCATTTACAGGCAAATCCGCAATGGATTTCGCTCGGCGGCGGGCTTTTGTATAAGTTTTAGGCAAGTGGCGTAACTTTGCCGCATGAAAATCCGATTTGAAGATTTAATCCTGCATGAAGACAGCGATTACATCCTGATTAACAAGCCGCCCTACGTCTCAACCTTAGACGAGCGAACCATTGACACCACAAGCATTATCCGCATGGCAAGAGCCTATTGGGGCGATGCGCAGGTTTGCCACCGCTTAGACAAGGAAACGAGCGGCATTCTGGCAATTGCCAAAAATCCCGAAGCCTACCGCAACCTTGCCATTCAGTTTGAAGACCGCGCAGTGAAAAAAGTCTATCATGCAGTAGTGGAAGGCATCCATCAGTTTGACGGCGTGGATGTGTACCTGCCCATTGCTCAAACTTCGGGCGGCGGCGTGCGCATAGACAAGCAGGAAGGCAAAGAAGCCGAAACGATTTTCTACACCAAAGAGGTTTTCAAAAAGCATACGCTGGTAGAGTGCCTGCCGCTGACGGGGCGGATGCACCAAATTCGCATTCACTTGGCTTGCCTCAAAGCGCCGATTGTTTCCGACGAACTGTACGGCGGTCATAAATTGTACCTTTCCGAGTTGAAGCGCCATTTCAACCTGAAAAAGTTCACCGAAGAACAACCGCTCATTAGCCGCGTGGCACTTCATGCCTTCGGGCTGGAATTTACCGCCCTGAACGGCGAGCCGCTGCGCGTAGAAGCCCGCTATCCGAAAGATATTGCCGCCTTGCTGCGCCAGTTGCGGGCGAATGTGTAAATTAAATTTTGTAGTAGCCTTTTACTCATCAACTCACCACGAATTTCGCCCATGAGCCCCAAAGAAACGCCCTTGATGCAACAGTACAATGCTTTTAAGGCAAAGTATCCGGGTGCGCTGCTGCTGTTTCGCGTGGGTGATTTCTATGAAACTTTCGGTGATGATGCTGTGCGGGCAAGTCGCATTTTGGATATTGTACTCACCAAGCGTTCCAACGGCGCGGCGGCGGAAGTACCGCTGGCCGGCTTTCCGCACCATGCCTTAGACAATTACTTGCCTAAATTGGTGCGGGCAGGCGAGCGTGTTGCCATTTGCGACCAGTTGGAAGACCCCCGATTTGCCAAAGGTTTGGTCAAGCGCGGCGTTACCGAACTGATTACGCCCGGCGTTGCTTACCACGACCAGGTGCTGGACACGCGCCGCAATAACTACCTCTGCGCTTTGCACCTTGCAGGCGGCAACAACGCCATCGGCATTGCGTTTCTGGACATCAGCACGGGCGAGTTTCTCACCACGCAAGGCAATTTGCCGCACATACAAAAGTTGTTGCAAAACTTTGTACCCGCCGAAGTGATTTTCAGCAAGTCTTGTAAAAAAATTTGGGAAGAATATTTTTTTTCCGCAGGTTCTGCCGATAAAATCAGCAGTTATCCCGTAGATGAGTGGGTTTTTCAGTACGACTATGCCTACGAAAAACTGACGCGTCATTTTGAAACCGCTTCGCTCAAAGGCTTCGGCATAGAAAATCTGCCTGAGGGCATTGTGGCGGCAGGTGCGGCACTGTACTATCTGGAAGCAACCGAACACAAAGAAATTCGCCATGTTTCATCTATCAGCCGCATTGAGGAAGAGGGTTACGTATGGTTAGACCGCTTCACGGTGCGCAATTTGGAACTGCTTTATCCGCAGCACGAAGGCGGCATCCCGCTGATTCAGATATTAGACCGCACCCACACACCGATGGGGGCGCGCTTGCTGAAAAAATGGATTGCTCTGCCGCTGACTAACAAGGCAAAAATAGACGAACGACTGTCTGCCGTAAGTCATTTAGTTGAAAATGAGGGCTTTCGCGAACAGTTGAGCCGCTATTTTGCTGCCATTGGAGATTTGGAACGCATGGTTTCCAAAGTGGCTGCTGGGCGCATCAATCCGCGAGAGTTGCAGCAACTGCGCCGTTCGCTGTTGCAGGTGCAGCCTGTTAAGTTGCTTTTGTCAAGCGCGTGCTTGCCCGTGTGGAAACAATTAGCCGACCAACTCAACCCTTGTCAATTTTTGTTGAATAAAATTGGGGCGGAACTCAATGAAGATGTGCCCGCAATTATCAATCAAGGCAACCTTATCCGTCCGGGCGTACACCCCGAATTGGACGAGTTGCGGGCTATTGCCTTTTCGGGCAAAGATTTCCTCAAACAAATCTTAGACCGCGAAATACAGCGGACGGGTATTAACTCACTGAAAATCAACTATAACAAGGTTTTCGGCTATTACATTGAGGTCAGCAATGCGCACAAAGACAAAGTACCTGCCGACTGGATTCGTAAGCAGACGCTTGCCAATGCCGAGCGCTACATCACCGAAGAACTGAAAGTTTACGAAGAAAAAATCCTGACGGCAGAGGAAAAAATAGCGGCATTAGAAGTACAAATTTTTCAACAATTGGTCAGTGTAGCCGCCGAATATATGTTGCCTATTCAACAAAACGCCAAAATATTGGCAATGTTGGATTGTCTGCTGTCGTTTGCCGAGGTATCGGTTGCCAACGACTACGTACGCCCCGTCATCGGTGAGCATCAGGCAATTGACATCTGCGCGGGCAGGCATCCCGTTATTGAGCGACAGTTGCCCCCGGGCGAGCAATACGTACCGAACGATATTTTCTTAGATACTGAAAGTCAGCAAATTATCATCATTACGGGTCCAAACATGGCGGGTAAATCCGCCCTGTTGCGGCAAACCGCACTGATTGTGCTGATGGCGCAAATGGGCTGTTTTGTACCTGCCGCCGAAGCCAAAATCGGGTGGGTGGACAAGGTTTTTACCCGCGTGGGGGCAAGCGATAACCTTTCCCGCGGCGAAAGTACTTTTATGGTGGAAATGACCGAAACGGCAAGCATCCTGAACAACCTCAGCGAGCGCAGTTTGCTGATTATGGACGAAATCGGGCGCGGCACAAGCACCTACGACGGCATTTCCATTGCTTGGGCAATTGTAGAGCATTTGCACAACCACCCGAAATTTCGCCCCAAGACGCTTTTTGCCACGCACTATCACGAACTCAACGCACTGGCAGCCGAACATGAGCGCATTCGAAATTTCAACGTAGCCGTTAAAGAAACGGGCGGTAAGGTCGTGTTCTTGCGCAAACTGATGCCCGGCGGCAGCCAGCACAGTTTCGGTATCCACGTGGCGCAGTTGGCGGGTATGCCCAATGCGGTAGTCATTCGCGCTCATGAAATCATGCAGCATCTGGAAAAGGACAGTTCCCGCGAACACCACCGCAAGCAAATACAGGCAAAGATGAGCCGTATGCCTAAGCCGCAAGTCTATCAGATGAGCATGTTTGAACCCGCCGACCCGAACTACACCAAGGTGAAAGAAATGCTACAACAGTTAGACATCAACACCATTTCGCCCGTTGAGGCGCTGTTGAAACTAAACGAGATAAAGAATTTGTTAGGCAAGTGATGCAAAAAAATAAGCAAAAAATGATAGATACCGCCCCCGTGCAGCCTACGGCTGTGCTGGTGGCTGTTGTTACCCAAAAACAGACCGAAGAGCAGGCAACCGAATATTTGAACGAGTTGGAATTTTTGGCTGAAACTGCGGGCATCCGCACGCTGAAAAAATTTCGCCAAAAGTTAGAGCGCCCGCACCCGCGCACGTTCGTAGGCAAAGGCAAATTAGAAGAAATTCAGGCATTTGTGCAGGCGGAAAAACCCGCGATGGTCATTTTTGACGACGAGTTGAGCAGTTCGCAAATGCGCAACTTGGAAAAAGAGTTGAAGTGCAAAATTTTAGACCGCACGATGCTCATTATTGAAATCTTCCTGTTGCGGGCAAAAACCGTACAGGCACGCACACAGGTAGAGCTGGCGCAAATGCAGTACATGCTGCCCCGCCTGACGCGCATGTGGACGCACCTTTCGCGCCAACAGGGTGGTGTGGGTGTGCGCGGCGGTCCGGGTGAAAGCGAGCTGGAAACCGACCGACGGATTGTACGCGATAAAATCGCTTTGCTGCGCGAAAAGCTCAACCGCATAGAAAAACAGGGCGAAACCCAACGCAAATCGCGGGAAACGATGGTGCGGGTTGCACTTGTGGGCTATACCAACGTAGGCAAGTCCACGCTAATGAACCTGCTCACCAAAGCCGATGTTTTTGCCGAAAACAAACTCTTTGCAACCGTGGATGCCACGGTGCGCAAGGTGGTGATAGACCAGATACCTTTTCTGCTGACCGATACGGTCGGTTTTATCCGCAAACTGCCTACGCACTTGGTGGAAAGTTTCAAGTCCACGCTTTCAGAAATTGTGGAGGCAGATATTTTGCTGCATGTGGTGGATATTTCGCATCCGTCGTTTGAAGAACACATAGAGGTGGTGAACAAGACACTTGCCGAAATAGGGGCAGGCGAAAAAACGGTGATTTTGGTGCTTAACAAAATTGATGCTTACCAAAACTCCGAATTGGAAAACGGCGCACCTTTTGAAGAGCACGGCGGCAAACCGACTTTGGAACAACTCAAAGCCACTTATTTGAATCGAATACCTCGTGCCGTATTCATTTCGGCAGCGCAAAAAATCAACATCGACCGGTTGCGGCAAATGATGATGCAGGAAATTGCCAAAAAGTATTTCAGTATCTACCCGAACTTCCTCAACCGCGACCAAATGCCGGAGTATCTGAAAGGGGAAATTGTGGGATAAGATTGTGGGGCTATGCTTTCCGGTGGTAGGTGCGGAACCAACTACGGATTTTGATTTGTAATACGCCCAGAAAGGCTTCTTTGAAGATTTTGCTGGACATTTTGGAAACACCCTTTTCGCGGTCTTTGAAGATAATGGGTATTTCTTTGATTTTGAAGCCAAGTTTCCAAGCATTGAACTTCATTTCAATCTGGAAAGCATAGCCTACAAACTTGATTTTATCTAATTCTATATTGGCCAGTACGGCACGGCGATAGCATTTAAAACCGGCAGTGGTGTCCATAATTTCCATGCCTGTTACCATGCGCACATAGGTACTTGCAAAATAGGACATCAGCACGCGCCCGATAGGCCAATTGATAACCGTTACGCCGTTGATATAACGCGAACCGATAGCCAAATCGTAACCCTCATGGGCACAGGCACTGTAAAGGCGCGGTACATCTTCGGGATTGTGAGAGAAATCGGCATCCATTTCAAAAATATACTCATAGTGCCGTGCCAATGCGTAACGGAAACCATGGATATAAGCCGTGCCTAATCCTAACTTGCCTTTGCGTTGTTCCAAATGCAGCCTGCCGGGAAACTCCTTTTGCAGTTCTTTCACTTTATCGGCCGTTCCATCGGGCGAGCAGTCGTCTATAATCAGCAGGTCGGGTAAAAAAGACAAGCCCATTACCGCGCGAATAATGGGCTCTATATTTTCAAGCTCGTTGTAAGTTGGAATGATGATGAGTGAATCGGACACCGCTTCTTAATTTTTCTGCAAAAAAATCGGACTCACAGCACAATAACAAAATGCTGCCTGTATAATCTTAAGCTTGGCGGATTTGCTTAGTCCCACTTCAAACCGTCTTCGGAAAGCCCGTCAAAGGATTCCTCTACTTCCGATTGCTCAAACTGACTGAAATCCACTTCGGGCATCAGATTGTTTTTGATATGGTCAATTGCATGATTCAACGCTTCGGCAAACTTGAAGAAATCTTCTTTGTAGAGGAAAATTTTGTGCTTGTCGAAAACAAAACCGTCGGGAGTTGCTCTTTTTTTGCTCTCAGTAATGGTTATGTAGTAATCATTACTGCGTGTAGATTTGATGTCAAAAAAATACGTCCGCTTTCCTGCTCTGATGCGTTGAGAATAGATTTCACCGTTTTCTTTGAAGTCTTCCACGTTCCTAATTCATTTTTGGTTGCCAAATATATCATTTTATTGTATGATACAAAAAAACAGCGCAAAAAAACGGAGCGTTTTGCACTGTTTCCATTAAATTTAATTCATGTTTAATGAATGGACAGACACTACAAGGTATATAGCCCGTAATCTGTTAGCGGCCTTTTTTGCTTTAGCAGGGCTGAATCACTTTGTTATGCCGGAGTTTTATTTGCCGCTGATACCCGACTATCTGCCCTTTCCTAATCGCATCAATGTGATGGCTGGGGTTGCCGAAGTGGTGCTGGGTATCGGGCTGTTAATAGCGCCGCTCAGGCAATGGGCTGCGTGGGGTATTGTTGCATTGCTTGTTGTGTTTGTTCCTTCACATGTCTATTTCATCCAAATCGGAAGTTGTGTAGAAGGGGGGCTCTGCGTGCCGCCGTGGGTAGCTTGGGTACGCCTGCTTGTTATTCACCCGCTGCTTATAGGTTGGGCATGGTATGTCCGCAAGCGATGATTAGCAACTGAACAGCGTTTCCCAAGGGCTTTCTAACGGAATTTGCCGCTCCCGTGCGGTGGCTGCTACTGTTTGCGGCAGCAACTGTTCCCGAACAATTGCCTGCGCCTGCAGAATATCGTTGTAGAATAAGCGGTCGCTTTCGGCGTGGTCTATTCGGCTGCGCACCAGTTCATGGCAGGCTTCCAGTAGTGGGGTGGAATGCAAAGGTCGGCGGAAATCAAATGCCTGCGCTGCGCAAAGGAGTTCTATGGCCAGAATATTTTCCAGATTTTCAATCACTTTCAGTGCTTTGCGCCCGCTGATGCTGCCCATGCTCACATGGTCTTCCTGTCCAAGAGAGGTTGGGATGCTGTCGGCACTTGCAGGGAAGCACAGCGATTTATTTTCGCTTACCAAAGCAGCAGAGGTGTATTGTGGAATCATAAAACCTGAATTGATGCCTGTATTGCGCATCAGCAGCATGGGCAGACCGGCAGGCCCTTCGAGCAGCATATAGGTACGGCGATCGGAGATGTTGCCTAATTCAGCGGCAGCAAGTGTTGCATAGTCTAAAGGCAATGCCAGCGGCTGACCGTGGAAGTTGCCACCGCTGATGGCGCGTTCGCTGTTCAAAATAATGGGGTTGTCGGTTACAGAATTAATTTCCGTAATAACCATTTCTTTCAGATGCAGCCATGCGTTGCGCGAAGCGCCGTGTACCTGTGGCATGCAACGTATGGAGTAGGGGTCTTGTATGCGGCCACAATTGGCGTGTGAAGCCACCATTGGCGAATCTTTCAGCAGTGTGCGCAGGCGATAAGCTACATGTTGTGTGCCTGCAAAGGGACGGATGAGGTGCAGTTGTTCCTCGAAAGGACTGACCGAGCCAAGCACGCTTTCCAGCGTCATGGCACCAATAATATCGGCATTATCCAAACAGTTGTGCAACTGCTCCACCACTTTTACAGCATGGGCAGCAATAAACTGTGTGCCGTTGATAAGTGCCAGTCCTTCTTTTGCCTGCAATTGTATCGGCGGCAGTTGCATAGTCTGCAACCATTCTTCGGCGGGCAGCGTTTTGCCTTGCCACCTGACATGCCCCAGCCCAACCAGTGGCAGAAACAGATGCGCCAGCGGTGCCAAGTCGCCCGAAGCCCCGACAGACCCTTGCGAAGGCACTATCGGAATCGCATTGGTTTCTATGTGCAACAAAATCCGCTCCATTACTTGCATGGAAATACCTGAAAAGCCCATAGCCAGCGAATGTACTTTCAGAATGAGCATCAGTTTGGCAATATCGTCGGCGAGGGGTTCGCCTACGCCTACGCTGTGGCTGCGCAACAGGTTGAATTGCAGCAAGGCTGTTTGCTCGGGGGAAATAATAGTGGTGCAAAGCGGGCCAAAACCTGTGTTGATGCCGTAGATTACCTTCTCGGCAGCTACCATACTGTCCACGGTTGCTCGGCTGGCGGCTACTTTCTGGCGAACGGCTTCCGAAATAATTCCTTTGCAGGTTTTGCGAGCTATTTGAAGTGCGATGGAAGGAGTAAGTTTATCTTCACCAAAACGAAAAAAAGACATAGTGTTGGGATGTGTTGATTGGAAAATATAACGGCTAAAACAATGGCAGGACAAAAAATCGCTCAAAAGTACGTGGAAAGCTAAAAATGAGCTACATTTGCGCCTCATTAAAATCGTTACAACCATGGCTGTTACCAGATTGAAGCGGAAAGACAGACGCAATTCTAATGCTGCGAACCAACGCATCAAAGACATTAAGTTGCTCACTAAGCTGCCTACGATTAAAAATGTAGATATTGAAGCTATCAAAGCATCATTTGCAGCGAAAAAAGCCTAATTGGCATCCGCATTTCTCACTTACATTTTGCGCAAAGTGTAATGAAAAGCCCTCAGCAGGAAAACTGTCGAGGGCTTTTTGCTGCCTTACGAAAAGTGTACAAATGGCTGCGATTTCATACCTTGTAATTGCTTTCACACCAAGAAATTCAGGGGACAGCCATGAAAAAATATGTGTACGAAGTACTGTCGGGTGCAGGCGCACTCGGTCGTACGGTGAATGTGATGCTGATTGTGCTGATTAGCACCAATGTAATCGCTATTGTGCTCGAGTCGGAAGCAGAAATACGCAACGCATATGAGCATTTTTTCAACGAATTTGAAGTATTTTCCGTAGCAGTATTTTCTGTTGAATACGTACTGCGTCTGTGGACAGCCAACGAAAACCCTGCTTACAGGAAGCCGTTTACGGGCAACCTGCGTTATGCCGTCCAACCACTGCCAATAATTGATTTGTTGGCAATTGTGCCGTTCTACTTGCCCTTTCTGGGAGTTGATTTGCGCCTGTTGCGCATTCTGCGGGTGCTGCGTATTTTCCGAATTTTCAAAATCGTGCGCTATGTGAAGGCACTTGCACTAATCACGACCGTGCTCAAAGACCGCAAAGAAGAACTGACCGTTTCCACTATTTTGATGTTTTTCATGCTGCTGATTACCTCCACATTTATGTATTACATTGAAAACGATGCACAGCCGGAGCAGTTTTCCAGCATCCTCAAAACGATGTGGTGGGGCATTGCTACGCTGACAACCGTAGGCTACGGCGATGTATATCCGGTTACGGGCTTGGGAAAATTTCTGGGCGGCATGATTGCCATTATCGGTGTGGGGCTTTTTGCATTGCCTGCCGGTTTGCTTGCCTCCGGCTTTTCCGAAGAGTTGAGCAAGAGAGCTAAAAAGAAACCGCAAATTTGTCCGCATTGCGGCAAAGAAATAGGCACTGAACACCACTAAACCACACTTGCTGATTTTGATGAGAACGTTTTTCGGGCTGTTTTATGCCTGTTTTCCGGTTTTTGCTACCGTTACTTTGGCTCAGCCCAACGACCACTACGTACACTTCGGTGCTGCCAACGATGTGTCTTTCCAAACCGACCGCTATTATACCGGTGGGCTGCAACTGGCATACACGTCACCCGTATTTAACAAGTTTCCGTTGCACAGGCTCAAACCATTCAGTAAGAACTGCACAACCGCTTAGCAAGGGATTGCGATACAGCAGCATATTTTTACACCCAACGAATTGAAAAACAGTGATTTCCTATCGGGCGACCGACCCTATGCCGCACATCTTTCGGCAGGTGTTTTCAGGGTAGCGGCCAATTCTGAAAAACACATACGCGAATCGGTTTCCATTCAGGTCGGCGTTATGGGCGCAGCCTCACTCGGAGAAGCCACACAAAACGTATTTCACCGCATTACGCCTGCCGTTCGGGTACAGGGGTGGGGTAATCAGTTGGGGCAGGCCTTGTTTGTACAAGGCAATTATCTTTACGAAAAAGGGCTGCGCTTGCGTAAAAATTCTGAATTGCGTTGGCAGGGAATCGGTTCGGCAGGGCTGCTGCAAGTTGCCGCAGAAGCCGGCCTCTACTATCGCTTCAGGCAATTAATACCGTTTGATGAACATTGGATACTTGCTTCCAAAGCCCGTGCAGGCGAAGGATTGCAGGCTTATGTATTTGTTAATCCACAGGTGGTGCTGCGTGCCTACGATGCCACCTTGCAAGGCGGATATTTTGGGTTGCAAAATCGTTTTGCCCAACCTTGGCAGCAAATGAATATAGCAATGGGACTGCTGAAAAGCGGTTTTTGGGTTGCACATGGCAAGTTTGGCATCGGACTGTTCCACGTATTGGCAACCCCTGAATTTCGAGGAGCATTGATTCACAATTTGGCAAATATTGAATTGACCATACGCTTTTGAGTGAAAGGCTGTAAATGAAGCAACTTGAACTTAAATTTATACGAATTATGTAATAAAACCATGGAAAAGTTTGATTTAGTTTAGTATTACATTTACTGAGTAGTGACAATGCCCCTACGCATACGTCCGCATTAGAAAAAGTATAAAATTCTACTGAATAAATTTACTCTGAATACACTGATTACCACATGAGTATTGAATAAATAATAATGAGTATTTGACCTAAAAGTTTTTAGAATCTTTTGTGTATATTCTGACAAAGGTTGCTGAGCCGTTTAAATCCAGCAATCTGCGCTCGATTATTTCTCGTAAGTAACCTCTACGGGGAAGCGTTCGTTCATAGTGCCCAATGCGCGGCAAGCACCTTTGGAAAGTTTGACAATAACTTTTTTGTCGCTGTCCACATTGGGTATTTTGCCGATTACTTTGACCAGAACAGCGCGTTTGGTGCTTTCATTGTAAACGCGGATAACGCTGCCTTCGGGTGCGGTGCGGTGCAGCGCCACGCTGATATTGGCATCTACGCCGCTAATCATCATACCCATACCCCGCTCGTTGATGACGCGCCCTTTGCCCGGAAGAAAGCTATCTGCTTTAATGTCGTTTTTCAGGTCGCCAACAATGAGTTTTTGTCCGGGTTTCAAGCCTGTATTGGCGGCAGTGAGGTTATTCCATTCCATCAGTTGTGCAACCGTTGCGCCGTAGGTGCGGGCAATGCCGCTCAAAGTTTCGCCTTGCAAAACTGCATGATAGCGACGGGTTTCAACGGTAGTAGTTGTTTTAGCAGGTGCAGCGGCAGCTACTACGGGAACAGCAGGTGCAACCGCCAATTGCTGGTTGTCTATGACGATAATTTCCTGACCTTTGCGGATATTATTTGCATTTTTGATATTGTTCAGTGTCAGTACCTCCTGCGGCTTCATGCCGAACTTGCGGGCAATGCCGGTAACCGTATCGCCGCTTTTGATGGTGTATTTGATTTTTTTAGGCGAATTTTGCGCTCCCAAAGGCAGCGTTACCCACAACAAAGCCGCAAAAAACAAACAAAATAAGGCGCGGGGTTTCATATTTTTATCGTTTAACAGCAATTTCCGGGAATGTATCATTTGCACAGGGATAATGGCAACTTGCACAGATTGACGCAGATTTTTTATTCATCACTATTCGCGTTATGCAGGCATCTTCTAACGAAGTTAGAGAAAAGCTAACCAACTGCAAATAAAAGGCTTAGAATATTTTTGTTAAAGCTACACTATAAGCTGTTGAATTACTTCGCCCACGTGCGAAACAGGATGGATTTTCATTTGGAAACGGTTCATTTCCAAGCCTTTGGTATTGTAGCGGGAAATGAAAATATGCCGGAAGCCCAATTTTTCGGCTTCGGCGATGCGGTTTTCTATGCGGCTCACGGCGCGGATTTCGCCTCCCAGCCCGACTTCGCCCGCAAAACAGGTGTGCGGCGGAATAGCAATGTCCTCATAAGATGAAACGATGGAAAGGCAGACGGCAAGGTCAATGGCTGGGTCTTCCACGCGGAAACCGCCGGCAATGTTCAAAAAAACGTCTTGCGTGCCGAGCCGGTAGCCGCCGCGTTTTTCCAGCACGGCCAGCAACATATTGAGCCTTTTGGCATCAAAACCCGTGCTGCTGCGCTGCGGCGTGCCATAGGTAGCTGCACTCACCAAAGATTGTACTTCTATCAACAGCGGGCGGTTGCCTTCCAGCGTCGTACCGATGCTGATGCCGCTCAGTTGGTCATCGCGCTGCGAGAGTAAGATTTCCGAAGGGTTGCCGACTTCGCGCAGGCCGCCGGTGCGCATCTCATAGATGCCGAGTTCCGAAGTAGAACCGAAGCGGTTTTTAATCGTGCGCAAAATACGGTAGGTCAAATGGCGGTCGCCTTCAAATTGCAACACAGTATCAACCATGTGTTCCAGCACTTTGGGACCTGCCAGCGTGCCTTCTTTGGTGATGTGCCCAATCAGAAAAACAGGCGTGCCGCTTTCTTTGGCATAGCGCAACAGTTCTGCGGTACATTCGCGCACCTGCGAAACGCTGCCCGCCGCCGACTCAATGTGCGAAGTAGCCAGTGTTTGTATGGAATCCACAATGAGCAGTTCGGGTTCCAACTGCTCTATGTGTTTAAAAATATGCTGTGTGTTGGTTTCCGTCAGGATGAAGCACTCGCTTGCTGAACTTGGAGTAACAGCGTTATCTTCAGGCAGTTCAATGCGCTCTGCCCGCATTTTGATTTGCTGTTCGCTTTCTTCGCCCGAAATATACAGCACTTTCAGAGGCATATTTAGGGCGATTTGCAGCAAGAGTGTGGACTTGCCAATGCCCGGCTCACCGCCAATCAGCACGATGCTGCCCGGCACGATGCCGCCGCCGAGTACGCGGTTCAACTCTTTGTCGGGTGTGATGTGGCGCGGTTGCTCGGTGTAGTCTATCTCTGCAATAGGCTTAGGCTTTGGGGCTATGGACTGCTCGCCTTCGCTGCGCCATATAGGTTTGGCTTTGTCTTCTTTGGCAATAATTTCTTCGGCAAAGCTGTTCCATTGCCGGCAAGAGGGGCATTTGCCCATCCATTTGGCCGACTGATAGCCGCAGTTCTGGCAGAAATAAGAAGTTTTGAGTTTGGCAGCCATAAAAAAGAAGAGTGCTTACACAAAGGTAATCCTCACTTCTTTTTCCGATAACTTTTCAACTGTCAATGCCTCGTTAAAATATTTACCGACACCTTTGACAAGTGATACATACAAGTCAATTAGGTTTCGTTCAGATTGGTAAGTTACATACAGTTCTTTTTGTGTGTCATCTGCCCACCTGTACAGGAAATTGGGTGGCTTGGCATTGGCAAAGTTGCTGCCTACGTTTGCATGTACTTTGTTCATTTGCAAAATCATCTCTTTTGCATTCCGGAACATCACATAGAAGAATGAATATTTTGCAGGTGCATAGGTGCAGCACCAATACTCGCCAAACTCATCAAAAAGTTGTTGCAGCGAAATTCCCAAAGATTTGGCAGAAGAGATAATGAGTTGCAAAGATTTGGACTCATCAACATCTTCTATCATAGAAAAGCGTAAGCGGGGGGGGAAGCCCGCAGTTTTTAGGCAGTTTTCCCATGCATGGTTGCCATATTTGGTGCGTACAAGCTCGCCCAAGCAATTATGAATCGTTCCCTTCATGATAGTTAATAGTTAGTTAAACAAACTGTTGAGAATTAAAAAATGATGCACGAGAGGATTAAGCGGCTACTTGTTATGTAAGCAAAAAATAACTTCTTAAAGTTACCACTTGCGGCTGCGCAACACTAACCACGTGAGATAATTAAATACGATAACAGCACTCAACAGGTACAGCACATTGCGCGAATCAATCAGTCCGCGACCGAGCGCGCTGTAATGGTAGTCCAGCCCGAGTTGCGCCAAAATAACGGCACTGTCCGACCATAAATCCAGCGAAGCCACTGCACCCAGCCCGAAGTAGGCAAAAAAGCAAAAGAATACAGCCAAAATAAATGCCACAATCTGACTGTCGGTAAGCGAAGAGGCAAACACACCAATAGCGGCAAAAACACCACCCAGCAGCAAAAGCCCGACATACGACCCAACAACAGCGGCGGTATCTATATTGCCTTTGGGCGAACCTAATTCGTACACCGAATAGTAATAGACCAACGTTGGCAGCAAAGCAATGCCTATCAAAGCCCATGCAGCGAAGTATTTTGCCAGCACAATTTCCAAGTCACTCAACGGTTTGGTGAGCAGCCATTCCAGCGTGCCGTTGCGCTTTTCCTCGGCGAAAGCTCTCATGCAAATGGCAGGAACTAAAAACAGGAATACAAACGGTACAGTATTAAAAAAACCGTCCATGCTTGCATATCCATAGCTCAGAATACTTGTGTCGGGAAAAAGCCAGACAAACAGCCACACACCTGCCAGAAAAATGCTGATGACCAAATAGCCGACCAATGAGCCGAAAAAGCTGTTCAGTTCTTTTTTAAATATTGTCCACATGTTGGTTTGCATTTTTTATTTTCTGACCTTTCCTGTGGAGGCAGGGCGTACCCTGTCTTTACACAATATGCGCCTATATCTTTTACTTCGCTAAAATACGATGAAATCACTCGCTCTCTTTGTTCATAGTAGAGATGAGATAATATACACCCGACTGTACAAAAGGCTTACCTTTCCACTGCGGCGGAACGACGATTGCCGAAAAGCCGCTTTCGGAAGTTACTTTTTCTACCGAAACTTTTTCAAAGGTAAAGCTGTCGTGTGTTTCCTCTTTTAGGGCGAAGGCATACCAACGGTCGTCTTCTTGGATGAGCGCATCATCGGGTAGCGATTCGGACAGCACGTCGTTAGTATGAATTTGCGCTTCTACAAACATGCCGGGTTTGAGCGTAACGTCATCGCGGTTCAGATGTGCTTGCACTTGTATGCTTTTGCTGACATTGTCAAAGGCGCGATTGACCAAAATAATTTTCCCTTGATATTCTTTTTCAGCACCCATAACACGCACCGTTACGGGCTGCCCAACACGCACTTTCAATACGTCGCGTTCAAAAACTTTCAACACCACATGTAAATGTTCTTGGCTGATGATTTTACAAATCATTTCGTTGGCGGCTATGAACTTTCCCGTATTAATACCCACTTCGGTAACATTGCCACTGATAGGTGCTCTGATGACTACCTGCGACTGAATATCGCCCCGATTGAGTGCTGCCATATCCACGCCAAGCATTTCCAATTGGCTGCCCAAACTGCGCACCTGTATGCGGGCGGCGTTGTAGGCATTTTCCGCTGCTTCCTGCTTTTGTGCGGCGGTGGCGTTGGCGGCTACCAGCTCTTCCTGACGGCGCAACTCTTTTTCGGCGTAGGTCAGCTGGTTGCGGGCTTCCAGATAGTTCTGTTGCAAGCGGATGTAATCGGGGTGTTCAAGCACTGCCAGTACGTCGCCTTTTTTGATGGTCATGCCCGCCAAAAGGTCGGTTTTTTTAACAATACCGCCCATTACGGCTGTGATGGAAATATTATCGGACGGGGGTACTTCCAACGTGCCGTTGGCGGCTACGGCAATACCGATGTTGCGCCGTTGCAGCGTATCCCAGCGGATGCCTGCCTGCTCTGCTTGCTGTCGGCTAAGCGTTACCGATGTTGCGGGTGTTTTTTGCGGAGTGCTTGTTTGCACGGCATTGGTTTCCTGTTTATCGGAACAAGCCCAAACGACAGGCAACAGCAATACATACAAAATTTTATGCATGGTTGTCGGATGGATTAATTTTTTCTGTTGAGCGTTCAAAAGTACGCTCTGCCCATTCATACAAAACGGGCAGCACCAACAAAGTAAGTAACAAAGCGGTTATCAGCCCGCCGATAACAACGGTTGCCAGCGGTTTTTGCACCTCTGCCCCCGCCTGTGTGGATGTTGCCATCGGCAGAAAGCCCAATGCCGCTACCATCGCCGTAGTCAGAATCGGGCGGAAACGGATGTGCGTACCTTCCAGCACGCGGCTGCGAATATCGCCGATGCCCTCGTGTTTGAGGTGGTTAAACTGCCCGATAAGCACAATGCCGTTCAGTACGGCAACGCCAAACAGGGCAATAAAGCCGACACCCGCCGAAATGCTGAAAGGCATATCGCGCAACCATAGCGCCAAAATACCGCCGATAGCCGCCAGCGGAACGGCGGAAAAGATGAGCAACGACTGCCGAATGGAAGTAAAAGTAAAATACAACAGAATCAGAATCAGCCCCAGCGCGGCGGGAACGGCAACGCTCAAACGCGCCTTTGCCGCCTGCAAGTTTTCAAACTGACCGCCGTACACGATGCTGTACCCGGGCGGCAGTTTCAGACGGCTTGCCAGCGTTTTTTCCACCTCACCGATGAACGATTCCACGTCGCGGTTGCGGACGTTTACGCCAATGACAATGCGGCGCCGCGTATCCTCGCGGGTGATGAGCGAAACGCCCTGTTCTTCCACAATATCGGCTACTTCTCTGAGCAGTACCTGATTGCCGTCGGGCAAATTGACGTACAAATTGGCAATGTCGTTGAGCCGGTGGCGCATCTGTTGCGGCAGCCTTGCTATCAAATCAAAACGCCGCTCGCCTTCGTAAACCGTTCCTGCGGCAAGCCCTGCAAAGGCAATTTGCACGGTGCGGTTCAGTTCTTCTATTGAAAGCCCGTATTGTGCCACTTTATCGCGCTTATAGCGCACGACCAACTGCGGCATTCCTTCGGTTTGTTCTACGCGCACATCGCCCGCACCCTGAATTTTGGCAATCAATCGGGCAGCCTCTGCACCTTTTTCCGCCAGCACGTCCAAATATTCGCCAAAAATTTTGATGGCAACGTCGCTTTTTACGCCCGTCATCAGTTCGTTGAAACGCAACTGAATAGGCTGCGTAAATTCGTAGCTCACCCAAGGCATGTATTCGGCAAGTTTGGCTTTCATCAGGTTGGAAATGGTTTCACGGTCTCGGGCTTTCTTCCATTGCTCTCGGGGGTGCATCACAATAGCTATGTCAGAGTCTTCCACGCCCATCGGGTCAGTGGGAATTTCTGCCGAACCCGTTTTGGCAACAATGGTTTTTACCTCATCGGGAAAATGTTTGAGCAGAATTTTCTGCATTTCTAACGATGTGCGCACGCTTTCCGACAGCGACGTACCAACGGGCACTACCTGCTGGCAAGCAAGGTCGCCCTCGTCCAGCGTCGGGATGAACTCGCCACCCATGCGCGAAAACAGCCACAAACAGCCCGCAAATATTGCCGCAATCAGCGTGAGGAAAAGTGCCTTGTGGCGCAAAGCCACCAACAACACGGGGCGATAGAAGCCGTGCAGCCACTCAACCATGCGGTCGGAAAAATTAACCTTCTTGACCGTATGTTTGGATAAAAACAGCGCGGAAGCCATCGGCACGTAGGTAAAAGAGAGCAACAACGCCCCGAAAATGGCAAAGCCTACGGTTTGCGCCATCGGCTTGAACATTTTGCCCTCAATGCCGGTCAGTGCCAGAATCGGCAGGTAAACCATCAGGATAATCAGTTCGCCGAAGGCTGCCGAACGGCGAATTTTGGCAGCGGTCAGAATCACTTGCTCATCCATTTGGGACTTAGTGAGCCGATGTGGTAAGTCGCCGCCGTGCAGGCGGTGCATCATCGCCTCTACAATGATGATTGCCCCGTCCACAATCAGCCCGAAGTCTATCGCGCCTAAGCTCATCAGATTGGCGGAAACGCCAAAAAAGTCCATCATACCCAGCGCAAAAAGGAACGACAGCGGAATCACGGAAGCCACGACCAAGCCCGCCCGTAAATTGCCCAGCATCAGCACCAGCACGGCAATAACAATCAAGCCGCCTTCGGTCAAATTTCGCGCCACCGTTCGGATAGTTTTTTCTACCAAAACGCTGCGGTCTAAGTAAGGCTCTATGCGGATGCCTTCGGGCAGAATTTTTTGCACCTGTGCCACGCGTGCCTTCACGTTGGCAATGGCATCGGAAGAGTTTGCGCCTTTGAGCATGAGCGTAATGCCGCCAACAACCTCACCTTTGCCGTCTTTGGTCATGGCGCCGAATCGCGGGGCAAAACCCAACTGCACGGTTGCCACATCGCGCACCAGCACGGGCAGGTTGCCTTTTCGCGTAACGACAATTTTTTCAATATCGGCGATGCCTTGTGCCAGCCCTTCGGCGCGGATGTAGAAAGCCCGCTGCCCGCGTTCCATGTAGCTGCCGCCCGTGTTTTGATTGTTCATCTGCAAAGCACGGAACAAATCCATAGGCGTTAGACCGAAACTGCGCAGGCGGTCGGGCAGTACGGAAACTTCATATTGCTTTACAAAGCCACCGAAGCTGCTCACATCGGCAATGCCGGGGATGCCCGCCAAGTAGCGTTTCACCAACCAATCTTGAATGGTGCGCAATTCCATGGGCGAATAGCGACTTTCGTAGCCCGGTTGCACCTGTAAAACGTATTGATAAATTTCGCCCAAACCCGTAGTAATCGGCATCATTTCGGGTTTACCGAATTCGGGCGGAATGTTGGCTTCGGCAATGCGCAACTGTTCGGCTACCAATTGGCGTGCCTGCAAAATGTCCATGTCTTCCTCAAAAACAATGGTAACAACCGACAGCCCGTAGCGCGAAATGGAACGGATTTCCACTTTGCGCTGTAAGTTTGCCATTGCCAACTCTATGGGAAAAGTGATAAATTTTTCTACCTCTTGCGGGGAAAGCGAAGGCGATTGGGTAATAACCTGCACCTGATTGTTGGTGATGTCGGGCACGGCATCCAGCGCAATTTTAGTAGCCGAATAGACCCCCCAAATCACCCAGATAAGCATCAGCAAACCGATAATCAGTTTGTTGCGCACCGAAAATGCAATGATTGCATCCATGAACGTTTGTGATTGACAAGTGGTGATTGGTGATTGACGATTTGCAAAAAAAATATGTCTAATCAACGTGGCTAATTTACGGACTTCCGCGTCTGCATTGCAAAAAATACCGCAATTTGAAATTAGTCTTGATTGGCAAAGGGTGGACGATTTTAAATGATTGACAGCATAGCCGGATAGATTGTTGAAATATATAGAAACTATTTTGCAAAAAAACCATCAAGGTGGTTGAGTAATTATTGTTTTACTGGCTAAAAGCTGATATTTTGCTTCAAACCAATCAATTTTATGAAAATCAAAGTTTTGTTATCCATTACCCTGTCGCTAATCATCGCTTTCAGTTTCTCTGCCTTAGCACAAGAGTCTATTATTCTTACCAAAGGCAAGCGAACCCGTGTTATATCTAAGGGGGATTTATTGGAAGTGCAATATGGATCCGGTTTAAGTATATCGGGAATATTACAGTTTACTCAGGAAGGACAACCTATATTGGCATTTGGCGGTGCAGAGACATCACCACATGCCATTAATCCGGAATACACACAAGCTATGTTTTCTTTCACGTAAAAATCCGGCAGGAAGGGCATTATTATGGAGTACGGTCAATATTGCGATCGGAGCCGGGGTTGCTGCATGTATGGTAGTCCACTATTTGGCAGCAGGCAGTTCAATTACATGCAAGGCTTTGTGATAGGAATGGGTGTTGGGAGTTCTACCACAAGAAGTATCCAAAATAATAAACGTGCCTTCCGAAAATCTAAAGGTTGGTGCTTTGAGGTAAGGTAGCCAAGCAATTTTCAGGCAAAATCTGCATGTGGGCGCAGCTATGATTGTATTTTGCTTGAACAACTTTTTGTATCGGAAAACCTGCCCATATACTAATTCTATCTCCTATTTGAGCATCTGCCCCGCAAAGCCTAACTTTGCAACTTAGTTTTGCACGCAAAGAAAGCACGCCACTATGAGCAATAATAAAGCATTACCTAAACGCAGCGAAGACTATTCGGGCTGGTACAACGAACTTGTCAAAAAGGCAGACCTTGCCGAACACTCATCCATTAAAGGTTGCATGGTGATTAAGCCCTACGGCTTTACCGTCTGGGAAAAAATGCGCGACACGTTGGATAAAATGTTCAAAGACACCGGACACGTGAACGCCTATTTCCCGCTTTTTATCCCCAAGTCGTACCTGAGCAAGGAGGCTTCGCACGTAGAAGGTTTTGCCAAAGAATGTGCCGTTGTTACGCATTACAGGCTTAAAAATGCACCCGACGGCAGCGGCGTAATTGTTGACCCCGAAGCCAAGTTGGAAGAAGAACTCATTGTGCGCCCTACATCTGAAACGGTTATCTGGAACACGTACCGCAACTGGATTCAGAGCTACCGCGACCTGCCGCTGCTCATTAATCAGTGGGCAAACGTGGTTCGCTGGGAAATGCGCACGCGCTTGTTTTTGCGCACCGCAGAGTTCCTCTGGCAAGAAGGACACACGGCACACGCCACCGCGCAGGAAGCCGTTGAAGAAACCGTACAAATGCTGAATGTGTATGCTGAATTTGCCGAAAAACACATGGCAATGCCCGTTATCAAAGGCGTAAAAACCGCCAACGAACGCTTTGCGGGCGCGGTAGATACCTACTGCATTGAAGCACTGATGCAAGACGGCAAAGCATTGCAGGCGGGTACTTCGCACTTTTTGGGGCAAAATTTCGCCAAAGCCTTTGATGTGCGCTTTACAACCAAAGAAGGCAAGCAAGACCTTGTTTGGGGTACTTCCTGGGGCGTGAGTACGCGCCTGATGGGTGCGCTGATTATGGCACATTCAGACGACGACGGTCTGGTACTGCCGCCGAATCTTGCCCCTATTCAGGTTGTCATCGTACCGATTTACCGCAGCGATGAAGAAATGAACGCCGTTAATGCCAAAGCCGCCGAAATTGCACAGCAGTTGCGCAAAGCGAGTATTTCCGTCAAGCACGATAGCCGCGACACGCACAAGCCGGGCTTCAAGTTTGCCGAATGGGAACTGAAAGGCGTTCCGCTGCGTATTGCCATCGGTCCGAAAGATTTGGAAAACAACACCGTAGAGGTAGCCCGCCGCGATACAAAAACAAAAGAAATCATCGGCATGAACAGCATTTACGACTATGTGCCTAAAATGCTGGACACCATTCACGATTCTATCTACCAGCGTGCCAAGAATTTCCGCGACAGCATGATTACCCGCGTGGACAGCTACGAAGAGTTTAAACAAGTGCTGGATACCAAAGGTGGCTTTATCAGTGCCCACTGGGACGGCACGGGCGAAACCGAAGAGCGCATCAAAGCTGAAACCAAAGCTACTATCCGCTGCATTCCGTTAGACAACCCGCAGGAAGAAGGCAAGTGCATCCTGACGGGCAAACCTTCCAAAGAGCGCGTATTATTTGCGCGGGCATATTAATAATAGGTGAGCAAATTATATCGTACCACATTATTTGATGTTTCGTCTACCACAAGAACACTAATACATAAGATTTTTGTGTTGTTGTGCACTTGTGATAAATATTTTAGGTATTTGCACTTAAATTTAACCTCTTACTTAATAGGTTAAGTAATAAAAACATAAGTCATCCTGAGTTTTTCGGGATGACTTATGTTTAGTATCGGGGAGCAAGAATTACATATGTGGCTCGAGCAATTTTACCAGCTCACTTTTGGGAGCAGCACCTATTTTTTTGGCTACTACTTGACCGTTCTTAAATACCATCAGCGTAGGGATGCTGCGAATATCAAAAATAGCCGGAATTCGCGATTGCTCATCTACGTTTACCTTACCGATAATGGCTTTACCTTCCAGTTCAGCAGCCATTTGCTCAATAGTTGGGCCAATCATTTTGCAGGGGCCGCACCACTCTGCCCAAAAATCTACCAATACAGGCCGGTCGCCGTTGATGTATTGTTCAAAATTGCTGTCCGTTAATTCAATAGCTTTTGCCATAATTTAAAGATGTTTTTTATATAAGTTTAAACTCATAGTACAACAATTGTGCAGGTAAATAAGTTTGCGACAAATCGTCAGGTATTCGGCAAATGTTCGAAAGCCCACAGCATAAAATCGGGGAAAGCCTTTGCCCATGTGCGCTGGTTGTGCTGCCCACCTTGTATTTCTAAGTAGCGCACGTCTGTCAAGGTATTATATCCTTTGTGATGCAGTTCGCCAATTAGGTCAAGTGTATCGTCTATGGCGTCAATAATTCCGTTATTGTTGCGGTCTTCCTTTTCATCATCCGTGCCGGCTTCAAACCAAAATTTTAACCCGCGCTTATAATGACTGTTGCGTACAACTGCATGAATAATGCGGTCGGAATTGGCAAAACTGTCATTGGCGGAGTGTTTGCGCCACCAAAAAGCACCGGAGCAAACCCCCACGCGCCCAAACAGCCACGAATGATGCCATGCAATATCAAATGCGGAAAGGCCACCCAGTGAACAGCCGAATATAGCCCGACAGTCGGCTTGTTGAGCAAGCACAAAACGCTGTTCAAGTGCTGGCATCAACTCTTCTATCAAAAAGGTAGTGTACAGATGTGCCTTGCTGCCGCGCTTGGCATAATCGAGGATGTTGGCTGTGCCGTATTCCTGAATGCGTTCTGTGGCATGTATAGCGGCTATAATGGTAGGTCGGATGGCTTTTTTGGCTGTCAGTTTGTGTAAAGTTTCGCGAAGATGCAAAGCTTGTGCGTCCTGTCCGTCGTTAACAATGAGCAGGCAGGCTTGTGCATCTGCCCGGTGACCATGCGGAAAAAAAAGGTCTATCCTTTTCTCAAATTTCAAGTGCTTGGAATCCAGATAGATAGTTAAGTCGGCATAGTTTGCCGCTGGAGATTTTTGCATAATTGGATGCCGGCTTAAAGGGCAAAATTAACCAAAATCAGCTATTTGCTCGTTGTTTTTCTACCCGCTCCAATCGCGCCTCCAACTGTGCTATGCGGCTGTTAAGGTCTTCGGAAGCAGGGCTTAATCGGTCGGTAAGCCGCCAGTTTACCTTCCATATCTCCATTACCTCGCTGTGCTCCATATCAAACGGCGGATGTTTGGGGTTATCGGAAACAAGGGTGAGGTATTGGCTGTGGAGTTTGTTTTTTATGCGTTTTACCTGCAAACCTCTTTCGGAAACCACTACGCAAACCTGCCCTTCGTCCAAATATTCCCACTCGCTGCGGTCTATCAGGTGGCAAATCAGATAGTCGTTTTCATATAAGGTTGGCTCCATACTGTCTCCGGTTACTTGCAGTGCATAGCATTGCTTGCCTTTGACAAAACTGCGAGGCAGATTGATAACGTCCAATTCTTCAAAATACTCTTGTGTTTGATACCCTAACAAATAATTAGCAGCGGCACGGCGGTTAATTACAGGCACAGCCACAATATCAGCCGATGTTTGTTGTGGCAACAGCACAATTTGCTTATGTTCCGTTGTGCGTTTCAGCATGTGCCCATTGCCGCTTAAAATCCATTCAATATTAAGCGTGGGGTAGGTAGCAGCTATTTTTTGCAGCACTTCAAATCCGGGTTTGCTCTGTTGCTTGCCTTTAGTGTAGTTATTGATAACCGCAGGTTTTACACCTATCGATTCTGCAAAGCGCTTTTCGTTCCCATCGGCAAAGTGCCCGATAATTTCTATTAACCGCTGACTAACTGCTCCCTCCATAAATTTTTTAAATATTTTTATTAATAAAAATTGATTCTTAAATCCTTAATAATTAAGTTTATTGGACAAAAATAAGTAAATAATTAAATATACGCAAGTCTTCGGGCTTCTAACTGCCTGTATTTCTTGCCGAAAATGAATATTTATATCAATATTTAAACAACCATGGAGACTGTTTATTCATCTGAAAAAGAGCGTACGGCTGCCGAGCGACAGCAAATTATTGTCATGCGCAACAAGCAGTATGTCCGCATACAGGATGATATGACCGACCTCTACGTGCGAAGCCGCATAGGGAAACCAGCCGTGCGAAAGCGCAGACGGATTAACAAAATGGCCGGATAAAGGCAGCGGGTTTATATTTGCCGTAAAAACAATGGCAAAGCCTTATCTGCATTACGGAACATTTGGTTCAGGGCAGCAGGTTTTAATGGCTTTTCATGGTTTCGGGCAGGACAGCAGTTTCTTTGCGCCCCTATCCGATGCCTTCCCCCAATACACAATTTATGCAATTGACCTTTTTTTTCACGGAGAAAGCCACTGGCCTGAACCTTCTCAACCTTTGCTGCGCGAGAATTGGCAGCAGTTAGTCGCTGATTTTTTGGCTAAACACAATATTGACCGTTTTGACCTGATTGGGTTTTCTATGGGCGGGCGCATTGCACTGGTAACTTATGAGTTGTTTGCACCGAAAATTGGTCGGATGTGGTTGTTGGCACCCGACGGCATTAAAACCAATGCTTGGTATCGGGTAGCTACGCGCAACAGACTGCTGCACGGCCTGTTTCGGTATATCACATCCGAAAATGCCAATGTTTTTCATTACAGCGTTCGGGCACTCAATAAACGCCGCCTGCTGCACCCGATGCTTGCCAAATTGGCACAGCAACAGATGCGCACGCCTGCACTGCGCAAACGAGTGTACAATACATGGATGCTGTATCGCTACTTAGAGCCGAGCTTGCAGGCTATCAGTCGATTGGTGCATCTGTACAGGCCTCAGGTGCAGATAGTTACGGGCGAGTATGACCGCGTCATTCGTCCGCATTACATGAAAAAACTAACCGATTTATTAGGCAGCCTTTGCACGCACCGTACATTTGCCTGCGGGCATCAGGGCATATTGGCAGCATGGATTGACAGCCAAAAACAAGACCATTAAGGCCTTCTGATTTCTATCACCATCGGAACAGCTTTTGCCGTACCTAACGCCGAGAAATCGGCAGTTGAGTAACGATAATTGACAACGTCGGTGAGGAGGTTGTACTCCCGAAGCACTTGTTTGAGCCGTTCCATCGGCAGCCCTTTCAGTTGCTTTACGCGCTGCATAATGCCCCATAAATTTACAGGTATACTGCTGTAAATCATGCATAAGTATTCATTTCCCGGGGCATTATCCATAATGATATGCTCTCCTTCGCTTGGTAGAATGATATTGGAGTGTTCATAGCTCAACAGCGGACTTTGGTTGCTGTTGCTTGGGAAAAGTTGCGTACACTCGTTGTTTATGTCCAAACCAAAAGCATAAAAGTACATTTGCTCGCGGTTGGCTACTTGTATCTGGAAGCGTGTACCGGCCTGATAGGTTTGGTTTGTGCGATAATGTCCGCCGATGCCGCCAATCTCCATGGTGCTGCCCGTGCTTTGTTTAAGCACTATGTTAGCCCCGAAAGTCTCCTGCAAAAAGGGCTTTTCCGCGGGGAAATCCACCATTTCGTAGGCTTCCATGCATATGCGTTGAAAGTCTTCATATTTTACCCAGATGAAACCGTCGTTGCCCCATGCCGTGCCCCAACTGTTCATAATTTCCAATGCGCCGCCGTAGCGGTTGTCATCGTATCCCACAATCGTTACGGCATGGTAATAGCTGCTGTTTTCATATGGCAGCGGCGACCACAACCCTTTGGCATTGTCCAAAGACCGCAAATAGCGAATGCTAGTAACCACGGGTTTGCCTTCTGCCAATGCCTTTTTTACGTACTTGATAATATTGCTGCGGTCTGCTGTTTCATTGGCGTTAAATAACTTGCGGTAGTCTTGAATGGCGTTACTGCGCGCACGCAGTTTGTAGTCAAAAGAAACCTGCTTGTTGCAATCAAACCCAAAGTCGCTGTGCAGCACCGCCCCTACCGATTTGAGCGTAAAAAGTGCATCTACCAGAAATGCGCCCTTGATGCAGCTATGGTCGCGTCGGATTTGATTGTAGATAAACGAAGGGGAAAAGGCAGTCTGATTGACCAGCGCAGCATTAGATATGTTTCTCCGCTGCACCATCAAGATGGTGCGTGCGGCATAAGCAGTTGCCCATGCGGTACAAGTGCCTGTATTTGCTTGGTCTTGCGGTGTAGGACAATATTTTTTCAGCGAGGCAGCAACAGGCACAATATAGTTGCCGCGCACTAATTCCACCGCCATCGGGACGCTATCGGCTTTGGCAGGGTCGTATAAACAGCCAGCAATACGCTCTTGTGCCGCAAGCGGCTGACTGAGTAGAACCAGCATCAGCATGCTGCAATATGTCAGGCGATTGAACAGTTTCATAACGGGTAAATTTGGAGGGTTGTACGAACTATCTGTAATTTGCCCGAAAATAACGTGCCGAATATGATTGCACAAATCAAACAACAAATTCCAAATGCACTTACTTGCGCGAATTTAATCTGTGGTTGCTTCGGCATTATTTCGGTTTTTCAGGGAACACTTGATTGGGCTGCTTATTTTATTTACATAGCTGCGATTTTTGATTTTGCCGACGGCTTTGCGGCGCGGTTGCTCAAGGTGCAGGGCGAACTCGGCAAACAGTTGGATTCACTGGCCGACGTGGTGAGTTTTGGCGTACTGCCCGGCTTCATCCTGTTCCGCCTGATGAACGAGGCACAAGGCGGCGAATGGTCATATCTGGCAATGCTTGTACCTGCGTTTTCAGCCTTGCGGCTTGCCAAATTCAACATAGACCCGCGCCAAAGCGATTCGTTCATTGGCGTACCTACACCTGCCAATGCCTTGCTTATCAGTGCATTGCCTTTTGCAGGCGCACACTTCCCTACCTTGCTCGGCCTGCCTGTTTTGGCAACAGTGGCGGTGGTAATGTCGTTGCTGTTAGTGGCCGAACTGCCGCTGTTGGCGCTCAAATTCAAAGAATGGAGCTGGCAACAATACAAATTTCAATACATCCTGTTGCTGGTAGGGCTTGTTTTGCTTTTTACTTTTAAATTTGCAGCCATACCACTGATTATGCTTATTTACATCGGTCTTTCCATCATCAAAAAAATCGCCTCATGAAATTTATTGCTGAAATTCAGGTAATGCCGCAGAAAGAAATTTTAGACCCACAGGGCAAAGCCGTATTGCTGGGCTTGAAAAATCTGGGGATTCAGAATGTAGCCGATGTACGTATCGGGAAAAACATCCGCATGGAGTTGGATGTGGCCGATGAGGCAGCAGCCCGTGAAGAAGTTGAGATGACCTGCCAAAAGCTGCTCGCCAACCTGATTATGGAAGATTACAGCTACCAAATTTTTCCTGCTTAAACGGCTATGAATCCGCTTGCCCGCCGACTGTATCGCAAATGGTTGCTTATGGCGCCGCTGGGGTTGGTGCTCATCGGGCTGGGCTTGAGCCTTTTCGGGGAGGCAGCCGGGCGCAAGTATGCCCAAGCCGATTTTTGGGATTGGTTTCTGTACGGCACTTTCAGCTTGGCAGTGTTCAATGCGGGGCTGTCGGTCTTCGGCGAAGCAGTGGTATCTCGCAGCCGCTACATGGCAATTAAAGACCGCGAAGGCAAAAACGAATAGAACGGTTGTTAAAACGACTGAAGCCACTCCTTGGCTGATTCTTTGTCGCCAAAATAGCGGGCAGAGAAGTCTGTTTGCGCAACTTCCTCCATGAGTTGCTCTACCGAAACCTGTGCAAAAATATCCTTACTTACCACATGTGCTATTTTGTTCAGACCGCCTGCTATTCCTATTGGCAGGATAGTCTGATTTGTCCAATCTTGCAAATCAGGCGTAATAGTGAAATACAACTCGCTGGAGTCTGAAATAATTTTTTTGGGTTGCAGGGCGGTCATTTGCTCAAGAAAAGCAAAGCCCTGTTCCTTGTATTCTTCTTCGGTCATACCCTTTGTGGCAGGCAGCCACGTCATCTCTATCAGTTCTTGTTCGGGAAAAAACTCAATATGCAGGTACTGACTACTATACACTCTCACGGTATTACTGCTTAAATGGTTTTAGCAGGAAGCAATGTAGTCAATAATTACTTGCATGTCAATAAAAATATTTGAAGTGGACAAAAATATATCGCATAAACAGTTGAACGCATCGTTTGTTTTTAGCTGACCTATTCAATAATTTGGCAACTCTTGTAAACTACACAATGACATGAAAAGATTACATACCCCTGTTTGTGCAGCACTGGTTTGGTTTGCACTGTTGCCGGTTTTCTCGTTTGCTCAAAACGGGCAAGTACAGGAAAGCCTGAAGATGAACAGCAAGATTTTAGGGCGCGAAGTGAAATACACTCTCTATCTGCCCGCTGATTATGCTGCTTCGCAAAGGCGTTATCCGGTACTGTACCTGCTGCACGGCTACACAGGCAACGACACGGACTGGGTTCAATTTGGTGAAGCCAACCATACGGCAGACAAGGCAATAGCCGCCGGTGAAATTCCGCCGATGATTATTGTGATGCCCGATGGGCGAAACGACTGGTACGCCAACGACTATCAGGGTAAAAATCGCTATGAAGATATGTTCATTAAAGAACTGATTCCTTTTATTGATGCCACCTACCGCACCCGCACCCAAAAAGAATTTCGCGCCATTGCGGGGCTTTCCATGGGCGGTTACGGTTCGCTGCATCTGGCTGCCAAAAACACCGAACTTTTCGCTGCCGTAGCTGCTTTCAGCCCTGCGGTATTTACCGACCAAGAGGCGATTGATGCACCCAAAGACCGCTACGACCGGACTTTTGCATGGATCTACGGACCTGGCGAAGGAAAAGACCGCCTAACCGACCATTGGCGCAAGTACAGTGTGTTAGACTTGATGAAAACCGTTCCTGCCGAAAAACTCAATTCGGTGCGCTGGTATATTGACTGCGGCGACGATGACTTCCTTTACAAAGGCAACGATGCGCTGCACACCACCATGCGCGATATGAACATTGCACACGAGTACCGCATCCGCGACGGCGCGCACACATGGACCTACTGGCGTACCTATCTGATTGAAGGACTGAAGTTTGTCGGGCAAAGTTTTCGCCGATAAACTAATCGCCGATATTTTGCGTTCTGTAAGAGAATCACAAGCACGGATTTTGCAGCCCTGCTATTGTTATTCGCTCTTCAAATTGCTTATTTTCAATATGAACCGCTTATGAGTATCCGCAAAAAAGCCATCTTCGCAGGCGTTGGCTCTCTTTTGATGCTAACATTTGCATTTACCAACCCCGACGAAAAGTATTTCGAAATAGCTAAGAATCTTGAAATATTTGCCAGTCTGTTCAAGGAAATTAACATGTTTTATGTGGACGAGGTAAGCCCGCAGGAACTCATTCAGCAGGGTATAGAGTCTATGCTCAACAACTTAGACCCTTACACCAACTACATCCCCGAAGAACAGATAGAAGACTACCGCGTGATGACCACAGGGCAATACGGTGGTATTGGTGCTAACGTAGGCACGCGAACAGACCCTGTTACCAAAAAAGAAAAAACAGTTATCATAATGCCAATGGAAGGATTTCCTGCCCACAAAGCAGGATTGCTCATTGGCGACGAAATCATCAAAATTGATGACATCAATATTGAAAACAAGGACAGCGAAGAAGTAAGCCAACTGCTCAAAGGTCAGGCAGGCACCACCATTAAACTTACTATTAAACGTATAGGAGTAGATAAACCGCTGGAATTTGCCATTAAACGCGAAAAAATTACCATTTCCAACGTGCCTTATTACGGTATGGTTACGCCCGAAGTCGGCATGATTCAACTGACAGATTTTACACAAAACGCAGGTAAAGAAGTTCGCGAGGCACTCGTCAAACTCAAGGAACAAGGCGCGAAAGGCATCATTCTTGACTTGCGCGGCAATCCGGGCGGTCTGTTGAGCGAGGCAGTCAATGTGTCTAACGTGTTCATTCCCAAAGGAAAAGACGTAGTAAGCACCAAAGGCAAGGTTAAAGAATGGAATAAAACTTATCTGGCACTGAACAATCCCGAAGATACGGACATCCCGCTGGTTGTACTGACCAGCAGCACAAGTGCATCGGCTGCCGAGATTGTTTCAGGTGTAATTCAGGACTACGACCGCGGTATTGTAGTGGGGCAAAACAGCTTCGGCAAGGGGCTTGTGCAGGCAACGCGCTCGCTTTCGCACAATTCTAAGCTGAAAGTAACTGTTGCCAAATACTACATCCCAAGTGGCAGATGCATTCAAGCAATTGACTACAGCCATCGCAATCCTGACGGCAGTGTAGGCAAAATACCTGATTCGTTGCGCAGGGAATTTAAAACAGCCGGCGGACGCACTGTTTATGATGGTGGCGGCGTAAAACCCGATGTAGAGGTCGAAAAACCCAACTATGCACCTATTACCCGCAGTCTGCTTACGAAAGGGTTCATTTTTGACTATGCCTCGCATTATCGTCAGAAAAACCCAAGCCTGCCCGCAGCCCGTGAATTTAAGTTGAGCGAAGCCAACTATAATGACTTCGTGAAATGGTTATCGGGCAAAGATTACGACTATACGACACAGGTAGAAAAAACCATTGACGATTTGGCAAAAACTGCCAAAGCCGAAAAGTATTATGACGACATCAAGGGGCAGTTGGAAGACCTGCGCCGCAAAGTTTCTCACAATAAAGAACAGGATCTGCTGAAGTTCCGCGCCGAAATTTCAGAACTGCTGGAAAAAGAAATCGTTTCGCGCTATTATTTAGAGAAAGGCAGCATGGAAGCCTCTTTTGACGACGATCCTGATATTCAGGCAGCGCTTGCACTATTTAAAGATTCTACTCGATTCCGCAAAATATTGGCTAAATAATTTTGGTTATATTCGTTCAATTGCATGGCAAAACATGACTTTTGCCATGCAATTTTATTTTTACCGATAACTCCGATAGACCATGAACTTCACTATGGAAAATAGTTTGTTTATTGGCGCTGTCTTGCTGCTTATCAGCATTTTGGCAGGCAAAACCTCTTTCAAATTAGGCATACCTACCCTGTTGTTGTTTTTGCTGATTGGTATGTTGGCAGGCTCGGAATCTATCGGCGGCATCTATTTTGACGATGCCCTTGTGGCACAGTTTATCGGTATTGTATCACTCTGCTTCATCTTGTTCTCCGGCGGGCTGGATACCGACTGGAAAGCCATTCGTCCGGTGCTTTGGCAAGGTATCTCTCTTTCAACTATCGGCGTTTTGTTCACTGCTGTTTTGGTTGGGCTTTTTGTTACTCAAATCACAGACTTTACTATTTACGAAGGTCTGCTGCTAGGGGCGGTGGTTTCATCTACCGATGCGGCAGCTGTTTTTTCCATCCTGCGCTCCAAAAATTTGGCATTGAAAGGTAATCTGCGCCCCGTGCTGGAAATGGAAAGCGGCAGCAATGACCCTATGGCCTATGTACTAACCCTAGCCTTTTTAGGAATGGTAACAGACCCATCTACCAACATTTTTTCCATTATTGTCATGCTGTTGCACCAAATGACTTTTGGCGGTATCAGCGGCTTGTTATTTGGGCGCCTTAGCAAATGGCTAATCAACAGCATCAAGTTGGATTTTGAAGGGCTTTATCCCGTACTGATGATTGCACTTATGTTTCTCACTTTTACAACAGCCAACTTGATAGGAGGTAATGGTTTTTTGGCAGTTTATCTATGTGCTGTGTATTTAGGCAATCAGGATTTGATTCATAAAAATACTATTATGAAAATGTTTGACGGGTTGGCTTGGTTGATGCAGATTATTCTATTCCTGACGCTAGGACTGCTGGTGTTTCCCTCTCAAATCATTCCAATAATAGGGGTAGGTATTCTTATCTCACTGTTTTTGATGTTGGTTGCCCGGCCCATAGGAGTGCTGATAGCTTTGGTGTTTTTCAGGATACACATTCGCAAACGGCTGTATATTGCATGGGTAGGGTTGAGAGGTGCTGTGCCGATTGTATTTGCCACCTATCCTATGCTGGCAGGAATTGAAAAATCGCATATGATTTTCAACATTGTATTCTTCATTACTCTTACTTCTGTGTTGATACAAGGCTCATCTATTTCACTTGTAGCACACTGGCTGCGTGTGGCCTTGCCTAGCAAAGTTAAGCCTCGCAGCCCGCTCAATTTATTTCTTTCCGAAACAGCGAAAACTATTATAGACGAAATAGTGCTTTCTCCCAACTGTTACGCCGTAGGCAAAAAGATAGTGGATTTGAAATTTCCTCATGCAGCTATTATTGCCATGATTAAGCGCGAAGGGAAGTTTATTATACCTAATGGTTCTACGCAGTTGCAGGCTGGCGATAAACTCATCATCCTGTCTGATACTGCGAGAAATATTGAAAAAGCCCATCTTTGCCTCGGGCTTACCGATAATCAGGTGCATATCCCCGATTTTTCCTCGTAATCTCTGCCAAATGAATGTTGCACTACCCGAACGGTGTGGCAGATGCCTGTTATTACAATGCCTTAAAAGCGAAACCCAAATCGGCAAAGTGTGCTAGATAGCGGGGTAAGGCATAGCGGATGTTCGCGTCTGCCCTCTGGTTGTCGTGAAAAACAATGATGGAGCCGTTTTGTGTGGCACCGATAGAGTTTTGCAGGCAGTCTTCGGGGCGGATGCTTGGGCTGTAATCGCAGGTAAGCACGTCCCACATAATCAACTCATAGTTTTGGCGCAGGGCTGCCGCTTTTTGTGAAGTAATGCGCCCGTAGGGTGGGCGAAATAAACGGCAAACAGCCCCGTGCTTCTCCATTTCGGAAAGGCATAGGGCTGCATTGGCCATGTAGCGGTCAAAAGAGTTCGTCCAACCGCTTAAATGATTGTATGTATGATTGCCTACGGCGTGCCCTTCGGCAAGTGTGCGGCGAAAAATTTGCGGATTGCGCATCACATTTTCACCGACACAAAAGAAAGTGGCTTTTGCGTTGTAATCGCGCAGCACGTCCAATATCCACTCTGTAATGGCAATAGGGCCGTCGTCAAAGGTGATATAAAGCACCTTTTGGTCGGTTGGTTTGCGCCAAGTAAACCCGCTAAACCAACGGTGCATCCATTCGGGTGTGCTATGAATATGCATTAAGCGGTTTCAAGTTCGCGTTTTTCCTGACGCTTGCGCTCGTTCTCATCTAGAATGATTTTTCTCATGCGGATACTGAGCGGCGTAACTTCCACATACTCATCTTTCTGGATATACTCCATCGCTTCCTCCAACGAGAACTGGCGCTTAGGCGCAATACGCACGTTATCATCGGAGCCGGAGGCGCGCATGTTGGTCAGTTTTTTCCCTTTTTGTATGTTGATAATCAGGTCGCCGGGGCGGTTGTGTTCACCGATTACCTGCCCTGCGTACACCTCCTCGCCCGGGTCTACAAAGAAGATACCTCTGTCTTGCAATTTATCAATGGAATAAGCCGTACCCGGGCCGTTGTCCATAGAAATCAGCGAACCATTAATGCGCTCGGGTATAGGGCCTCGGAAAGGCTCGTAGCCATTGAAACGATGTGAAATAATGGCTTCTCCCTGTGTGGCGGTCAGCATGTTGCTACGCAAGCCAATCAGGCCGCGTGCAGGAATGTTAAATTCTAAGTGCTGCAAATCGCCTTTGGGCTCCATCATCAGCAGTTCGCCTTTGCGCTGGGTTACCAGTTCAATCACCTTACCGGCAAACGCTTCGGGAACGTCCACAACCAATGTTTCCATAGGCTCGTGGCGTTGCCCGTCAATTTCTTTAAATACTACTTGCGGCTGGCCTACTTGCAACTCGTAACCTTCGCGGCGCATGGTTTCAATCAGCACCGACAAGTGGAGAATGCCGCGACCATAGACCAAGAAGCGGTCTTCCGAATCGGTCGGTCTTACGCGTAGTGCGAGGTTTTTCTCAGTTTCTTTCATCAGGCGGTCGCGCAGGTGGCGAGAGGTAACAAACTTACCTTCTTTGCCGAAGAAAGGAGAGTTGTTAATGCTGAACACCATGCTGATAGTTGGCTCGTCAATGGCAATGCGTGGCATGGGCTCGGGATTTTCCGCATCGGTGAGTGTGTCTCCGATTTCAAAATCTTCCAGACCAATGACACCGCAGATATCGCCGGCGCGTACTTCGCTCACTTTTTCGCGACCTAAGCCTTCAAATACGAACAACTCTTTGATGCGCACTTTCTGAATACTGCCGTTGCGTTTGCAGAGTGCCATTGGCATATTTTCGCGCAGCACGCCGCGGAATACGCGACCGATAGCGATGCGGCCTACATAAGCCGAATAGTCTAATGATGTTACCTGCATTTGCGGAATGCCGTCAGGAGCCGGTGCCGGAGGAATTACTTCCAGAATGGTATCCAACAGCGGTAAAATGCTGTCTGTTTTTACCTTCCAGTCGTGGCTCATCCAACCTTGCTTAGAAGAACCATACAGCGTTTGGAAATCTAACTGCTCTTCGGTTGCGCCAAGGTTAAACATCAGGTCAAATACCGACTCGTGCACTTCATCAGGGCGGCAGTTTTCTTTATCTACTTTATTGATTACCACAATCGGTTTCAACCCTAAGCCAATGGCTTTGCTCAACACAAAGCGGGTTTGCGGCATCGGCCCTTCAAACGCATCCACCAACAACAATACGCCGTCTGCCATTTTCAGCACGCGCTCTACCTCTCCGCCAAAATCGGCGTGGCCCGGAGTGTCTATGATATTGATTTTCACGCCTTTGTAGCGCACCGATACGTTTTTGGCAACGATAGTAATACCGCGTTCGCGTTCCAACTCGTTGTTGTCCAGAGTAAGTTCGCCGGTTTGCCGGTTTTCACGAAAGACTTGGCATGTGTGGATGATTTTATCTACAAGAGTTGTTTTGCCGTGGTCAACGTGGGCAATAATGGCGATGTTGCGGATGTTTTGCATAAAGAAACTAAATGATACACAAGGGCTTTTCCCTCAATTGAGGCGCAAAGTTACGCTAAAACAAATAAAGCGCAAAAGTCTGATAATGATTAAGTTTCTATGAATATTTGGGCAGCAGCCACGCTTTTTGTAGCTTTATTTACCAACAAACAAGACGGTACTATGACAACTTTTTGCATTCCATTCAGCCGCATCCGCAATACCGATGTGGCAGTGGTCGGTGGTAAAAATGCTTCTCTGGGCGAAATGTTCAGCCAGCTTGCGCCGTTAGGCATCCGTATTCCCGACGGTTTTGCTGTTACTGCTGCGGCTTATTGGCATTTTATAACACACAATAACTTAAAGGAGCAACTTGCGCATATCTTGGCACAATTGGATACGGTACATCTTGAAAATTTGCCCGAGGTAGGGCAGAAGTGCCGCGAGTTGGTAGCCTCAGGTAAAATACCCGATGCAATTGCACAGCAAGTGCGGCACTCGTTGAATGCCCTCGGCGGCAGTGAAGAGTTATCGTTTGCCGTTCGGAGCAGCGCTACTGCCGAAGACCTGCCTACGGCAAGTTTTGCCGGCCAACACGACAGTTTTCTGAACATACAGGGCGGAGATGCCGTTATAGCAGCTGTCCATCGCTGTTATGTGTCGCTTTTCAACGACCGCGCCATCAAATATCGCGTGGACAACGGCTTTGAACATATGCACGTGGCTCTTTCGGTAGGCGTGCAGCGCATGGTACGTTCCGACAAAGGCAGTGCAGGCGTTGCTTTCACCTTAGACCCCGAAAGCGGTTTTGACAAGGTCATTTATATTACTGCTGCTTGGGGATTGGGCGAAAATATTGTACAGGGCGCAGTCAGTCCCGATGAATTTTACATATTTAAACCTTCCGTTGCGCAGGGTAAAAATGCGCTGATTAGCAAAAAGTTAGGTGCGAAGGAAAACAAGATGATTTATTGGCGGGGAACTGAACGCTCCATCACCAACGTAGAAACCTCGCCACAGGAGCGCGGCGTATATTCCATCAGCAATGCCGACGTGGAAACGCTGGGTCGCTGGTGCTATGCCATTGAGCAACACTACCAAATGCCGATGGACATAGAATGGGCAAAGGATGGTATTACCGGCGAATTATTCATCGTTCAGGCTCGCCCCGAAACTGTACACGCACAAAAACAGGCCATCAACATCAAAGAATACAAGCTGCGCGCCAATGCCAAACCGCTTTGCAAAGGAAAAGCCGTAGGAAGTGCCATTGCAAGCGGCAGAGTATGTATTGTACACTCGCTGGCAGATGCAGGCAAGATAAGACAGGGCGACATCATTGTGGCCAACATTACCAATCCCGATTGGAACGCCCTGCTGCGCAAAGCCATTTGCATCGTTACTAACAAAGGCGGCAGAACCAGCCATGCCTCTATTGTTGCCCGCGAATTGGGCATCCATGCTCTGGTAGGGACGGGCGATGCTACCCACAAACTGCACGACGGGCAAATTGTTACTGTTTCCTGCGCCGAAGGCGACGAGGGTTACGTGTACGACGGTCAATTGGAATGGGAAGAAAAAGTGATTGATTTTCAGAAAATTCCTGCAACGCGCACCGAGCCAATGTTCATTTTGGCAGACCCCAACCGCGCGTTCCACTTGGCGCGCTATCCCAATAAAGGTGTGGGGTTGCTCCGCATGGAGTTTATCATCTCCAACAGCATCCGCGTTCACCCGATGGCTTTGGTCAAATTCCATGAACTGACAAGTTTTAACGACAAAAAAGCCATTGAGGCCATCACGGCACAATACACCGACAAGAAAAAGTATTTCATTGAAAAACTTTCCGAAGCGGTGGCGATGGTGGCAGCGGCGTTTTATCCCAAAGATGTGATTGTGCGCATGAGCGACTTCAAAAGCAATGAATATGCGCAACTCATCGGCGGAAAACCTTTTGAACCCGAAGAAGAAAACCCGATGCTGGGCTTTCGGGGCGCATCGCGCTACTACCACGAGCGCTACTGCGAGGGCTTCGGGCTGGAGTGCGAAGCCATGCGCATTGTCCGCGACGAAATGGGACTAACCAACGTTAAGCTGATGATTCCGTTCTGTCGCACCATTGCCGAAGGCAAAAAGGTATTGGAAACAATGCAAGCCTATGGGCTGGAACGCGGTAAAAACGGGCTGGAAGTTTACGTGATGGTCGAAATCCCCAGCAATGTGATTTTGGCACAGAAGTTTGCCGAAATATTTGACGGGTTTTCTATCGGCTCTAATGACCTGACACAGCTCACCCTCGGCATAGACCGCGACTCTGCCATCATCAACGATTTGTTTGATGAAAACAACGAAGCCGTCAGGGCAATGCTTGCCTCCGTAATTCAGGCGGCTAAGGCTGCTGGGCGCAAAATCGGGCTTTGCGGGCAAGCTCCAAGCGACTACCCCGCCTTTTCGCAGTTTTTGGTAGAGCAAGGCATTGACAGCATTTCATTTACGCCCGATGCACTGCTCAAAGGCATTGAAAACATCAGTGCCGCTGAGCAACGACAGCACTGAATGTTGCCATTTTTATTTGCCGCCCGCTTCTACGGGCTCGAAATACATCAAGTCGGTATTGAATTGCAGGTCGGGCTGTTTGTTTTTCTTATCCGTCAGGGTTTGCCACTGCGCTGTGGGGAATATTTTCACCCAGTCGGCGGCTTTGTTGATGCGCACCCATACCGGCATGTTAAAATCCTTTTCTGCCGCATTCCAACGGTAGCTGAGGGTTGTTTTTTTCCCTTTCTGCTCCCACTTGTACTCCAACTGCGGCACCTGCGTATGGAACAAATACTGACGGAAAATCGGGGTCAGATTCTTGCGGGTACGCTTGTTGAAAAACGCAATCACTTCATCGGTAGAAAGATTCCGGATGCGAAATTGTTGTGCAAAGTCGTAGATGGTATTGTACCAAAGTGTATCGTTGGCGATGGTGTGGCGGATGGAATGTAACATCCAAGTGCCTTTAAAGTAAATATCCGAGTCGCGCCATTGGTTGTAGTTCACGCCAAACTTTCCTACCATCGGGTCTAAGTTGTGGATGCGCAGCCGTTGCTTCTGGAGGTACTCAATTGTTTTTTCGGTGCTGCCCGTCAGACATTCCAGATACAACACTTCGGCATAAGTGGTAAAGGACTCGTGAATCCAGAGTTCGGCGTTGTCCTGCATGGTCAGGCTGTTACCGAAGTATTCATGTGCACTTTCGTGAATGATGATAAAGTCAAAGTCAAACTCATTGTTGCGGTAGTTGTTACCGTAAGCGACTGCGCTTTGGTGTTCCATCCCCCAGTAAGGCGTTTCCACGAGTGCAAAACCGTCGCGCCAGAAGGGATATTTGCCAAAGCGTTTTTCAAAACAGGCAAGCATCGGCTTCACCTGCTCAAAATGCTTCTGTGCTTTTTCCTTGTTGTAATCCAAAATGTAGTAATCTACTGCCAGCTTTTCGCCGTCGGCAGCCGTGTATTCATCTTCCAGATGGGCATAGTGCGCAATATTGAGTGTTACGTTATAGTTGTTAATCGGGTAGCTCACGCGCCAATCGTAGCCTTTGTAGCCGCCGGGCGCACTCACTACCCCCGAAAGGTTGCCGTTGGCAACACATATCAGCGGTTCAGGCACTTCGCAGTAGATGCGCATACTGTCCGGCTCGTCGGAAGGATGGTCTTTGCAAGGCCACCAAGTACTTGCCCCCAGCCCCTGACAACTGACACCAATCCACGGGCGACCTTGTTTGTCTTTTTCCCATGAAAAACCACCGTCCCAAGGCGGGTTGGGTGCTATGCGCGGCTGCCCCTGATAGTAAATTTTTACTGTGCCTGTTTTACCTGCCGGAACAGTCTTATTCAAATTGATAAATACCGCGTTGCCTTCGCGGCGAAACCGCACCTGATATTCCTCATATAAAATGCGGTCAATGGTCATATTGGCGGCTAAGTCCACTTGCATGATACTGAAATCCTGTACGGCACGGAAAGTAATCGCATTGTAGCCTGCAATAGCCTTCTCTGCGGGTTTTACTTTTAGGTTTAGGTCGTAATAAGTTACGTCGTAGCAGGCGCGCTCGGGCAGCAATGTTCCGCGAAGCGTATCGGCGCGGGCGTAAATTTTTTGCTGTGCAGAAGTGGTATGCCCAAGTAAAAGCAACGAAATGAGGCAATAGATTCGTAGCATATCTTGAAATTATTTTGAAACTTTGTTATGCGTTCGTTGGCCGGTCAAACATACATCAAATGACTGACCAAGTCTGAAAAAACACTCAAAATATTGCTGCCGGACAACGTTTGACCATTTTTTCCCGTGAAAGAGAAAAATATGTCAATTCGTTTACTAATGTCAATTCCGGAGGCTTATGAAGACGGCTTGAAATCGTATAGAGATTAAAAAACTCTCTGGATATGGGCAAGGGAAGAGGGAGTCGCAAAAGACAGAGAAGAAAACATTGAGTTGGTGCTGGAAATGATAGGCTTGTTTAAAAGCAGTAAAAACATTAACGAAATCGCCTCACAGGTTGGCATCAGTGCAGAGAGAGTAACGGAAATTCTTCGGAAAATTAACCCACAAGAAAATAACTGACAGACATGCCTGCTCCAACCCCGCTTTTCTCCGTTGTGATACCGACTTATAACCGTGCCGACTTTTTGCCGCAGGTATTGGAAACCATTCTGGCTCAAACCTGTGCAGATTTTGAACTTTTACTGATAGATGACGGCAGTACTGACGATACCCCGCAACTGATGCAGCAGTGGTTGCGGCGCGACGAGCGCATCCGCTACTACCGTAAGGTAAATGAGGAACGCTCCATTGCCCGAAATACAGGTTTTTCATTAGCAAAAGGCAAATATGTTGTTTTTCACGATTCAGATGACCTGATGAAGCCCCATCATTTGGCAACGCTTGCCTGTGCTATTGCTGAAAATCCTGATGTGTGCTTTTTGGCTACTAAATTTGTGCTGCAAACCGATGAAGGCATTTTAGAAGATGAAATTAACAAACTGGCAGGAGGGAGGTATGACTACCGCTTGTTTTTGAGCGGCAATCCGGTAGGTATATTCGTGTGCGTGCAGAAAGAATGCCCCGATATTCACCTCTTTCCGCCGCAGTTCAACTTTTGTGAAGACTGGATTTTTCACCTTTTGAACTACCGCCATCGCGAATTGCTGCTGATAGATGAAGTTACCAATGTGGTGGTTGTGCATAACAACCGCTCCATGACCAACCACAGTCACGTTATCGCCGGACGAATAGCTGCTACGGAGTTCATCATTTCCCAAACAACGCTCGATGAGCAGGAAAAAGCTCTTCTGTGGGGCAACACTTACCGATTCTGTGCCATTCACAGTTATTTAGACCGCCGTTACAGCAATAGCATCCGCTATATGTTGCAAGCCATCCGCCTGTTGGGAATCAATTGGCCGCAGCTAACTCTTTTAGCCAAGTTGCTGATGGGGCGCAAATTTGTTTTATGGTTGAAAAAATGAATGGAGCGATGGCACATAAGCTGCTAACGCTTCATCGCATACTCAATAATCTTCTTTTCGGGTTCAAAAGGCCGCAGTTCATCCAGCCCCATACTTTGTACGGCTTTGGCAATGAGTGCGCCTTCATCGTCGGGTACGGGCTGTTTATCCTTCATAAAAAAGTAACGGCCTGCTTCCAGCATAGCTTGCAAGGGAATTAGCCCCACCAATTCTGAGCCTGTAACTCTTGTGCCGTAGCGAAGAGCCGTTTTGCTGATTTCTTCATAAGCCATATGAATGGGCGTAACATCAATATCAATCAGATTGGTAGAAACCTGTGCGCAGTCGTATTCGGGCATTAGCCAGCCAATGGCACGTACGGCGGGCAACTTGCCCGGAATAAACTGTTTCTCGGGGTAAGAGTTGCCGGGTAACTTGCGCCCCGAAGTGCGCACCTCGGCCGCAATTGATTTGGCTATGGCTATATCTTTGGTCGCAAGGTTGCAATTCCACGCCACCAGAATTTTACGTGCACCAATTACCGTAGCTCCCGGTTTGGGCTGAAACGTTTTAGGACCAAAGTCGGGTTGAAAATGCAACATGCGGCGCGCCAGACCTTCATACTCTCCCTTGCGCAAAAACGGCAGGCTGCGGCGTTCTTCCGATGTGGCCGCATACTCGTAGCAATACACCGGAATTTGCAGTTCCCCACCCACACGTCGGGCAAGTTGGTGTGCCAATTGTACAGTTTCTTCCATGCTTATGTGGTGCAGCGGCACCAGCGGGCATACATCCGTAGCGCCTATACGCGGGTGCGCTCCATGATGGCGGCGCATATCTATCAGGTCGGCTGCTGTTGCCATTGCTCGAAAAGCCGCTTCACAAACTGCTTCGGGAGCGCCTACAAAAGTCATTACCGTCCGATTAGCATCATAACCCGAATCTATTTCCAATAATTTTACTGCCGCTACCGAAGTGATAGAGGCTGCAATAGCGCGAATCACTTTTTCATCGCGCCCTTCCGAAAAATTAGGGATACATTCCAAAAGCGGCTCTGTCATATGACTTTTTGTCAGTTTACAGGTTGTGGTATTATTATGGTTAGAAAACCAATCGCATCAAAAGCAGTTTTTCAATCAGTCAGGAACGTAATTGGTGTTCAATAATAATTTATACAACCAATGATTAACTTAACAAATATCGCCCCAACACCTGTTATGACAACGGCGGAAATAAATTTAGATAAAATTATTGTAGTAGGCGACCGTGTGCTAATCAAACCTAAATCGCCTGCCAACCGTACCGAAAGCGGCCTCTACCTGCCGCCAAGCGTACAAGAGAATGAACGCGTGCAAAGCGGTTATGTTATGAAAGTAGGCCCCGGTATCCCTATTCCGCTGCCTACCGATGAGGACGAACCATGGAAAGAACCCGGGGAAAAAGTTAAATACATTCCATTGCAAGCCAAAGAAGGTGACTTGGCCATTTTTCTGCAAAAATCGGCTTATGAGGTCATGTATGGCGGGCAGCGCTATTTCATTGTACCGCAACACGCCATCCTTTTGCTGGAACGCGACCCCGACCTATTGAGTTGATTATCGGCGTAAAACAAAATGTTGCTTGGGCTGTTTTTCGTCCATAAAAGCCAAGCCTATTTCCCAAAGGTCGATGCTGAAACGCACGCGCTCATCGGCAATGACCTGTTTCCAAATTTGCTGCATAGCATTGCTTCGATAGCGCAGATGGAACACTGCCGCACTTCCGCTGTGTAGTGCAGGTAGGCAGTTTTGCCATGTGGTGTACATGCTGCTTGCATGACGCGTGTTCAGCCACAAAAAATCTAACTGCGGGAAAACTTTTGTAACAGCCGCCGCCCCCGATTGCCAGTCGGTGTTCACAATTCGTAACTGTGGCAAGCCCTGTGCGGTGCTGTCAGAGATTTGTGCCAAGTCTTTGCAGGGTTCAATACTTATAAGACGACTTTTATGCCAGCCTTTGGCTAAGTAGCGCGTTGCCAAACCTACATTACCCCCCATAACGGCAATCGTTTGCGGATGAAAAAAATCTACCAGTTTGTAGAGTAGATGTGCCACCTGCTGCGAAGGCTCAAAATTTCGGATAATCTGTGCCACGGTAGGGCGAAAAAAAAACTTAGACACGTGAGCCGCGCCTAAGTCGCTTACTATAGAGTTATCTGTTATGAGTGGGTGAAAAAATCTTTCGATTTCGTCAAAGTCGTAGTAGTGCTTACTTGCAAGGATTACCTCATTATGTAGTCTGAATACGGAAGGTGAATGAATATCGTGCAGAGTTTTAGCTGAAATCAAGTAGTGCAGATAGCTTAACATAGCGACAAAGAGTTGAGCGCAAATTAAGCTGCTTCCATCCGATTTAGTTGCACAAATAAGGTGCTATCAGCGAAAACTCAGGGATAGCTACCGGGAATTCCTGCCCATCTATGATGCGTTCCATGATATAGTAGCCCAGCATTTTGCCGATACCGCTTTTCAGATGACAACCGGAAGCATATTCATGCACTTCACCGGGTGCTAAAACAGGCTGCTCACCGATTACGCCATCGCCATCTACCTCTGCTACTGTACCGTTTCCGTCATAAATTTCCCAATGGCGACGCATCAGTTGCACGGTATAATCACTTTTGTTCTCAATTGTGATATGATACGTGAATACGTGATGATTTTGCATCGGTCGTGAATACTCACTTTTATACTCCGTTTTTACAGATACTTTAACGCCTTGGGTAACTTCCGTTATCATAATAAAATGTAGTTTTGATGAGACAAACAGCTCTGTAACTCCTTGTGATATTTTTATTTGAGTTCAACAAACAAATAACCGCTAAAAGCATGAAATATTTCATGCAAATATTCTTCTTGTCTTACATCTGTAATTGAATAAACAAAATAGCTTTGCAATAAAGCCCGAAACTATTTAACAAAGTACATGCGATACTCTCATTACCCCATTATTAATGTTGCCACCGTTTGTGCCCGTTTGGGTGTAACCCGTGCAGTTATTTCACCGGGTTCGCGCAATGCGCCGCTGACTATTGCTTTTACTCGCCATCCCGATATATATTGTTACAGCGTGAGCGATGAGCGTGCTGCAGCCTTCATTGCCTTGGGTATGGCGCAACAGTCGGGTGCGCCAGTAGTCTTGATTTGTACTTCGGGTTCGGCAGGATTGAATTATGCGCCTGCTGTGGCTGAGGCCTGTTTCAGCAGGGTACCGCTGCTGTTGCTGACTGCCGACCGCCCGCCTGAATGGATAGACCAAGCAGATGGGCAGACTATTCGTCAGCGAGATATGTACGGTAAACACTGTAAGGCTGCTTATGAAATCCCTGCAGACTATTCACACCCCGATTCGGTGTGGGCTATCTATCGCACAATGAGCGAGGCAATACATACCGCCACTGCTTTTCCGCCTGGTGCAGTGCATGTAAATATGCCCTTTCGCGAGCCTTTTTACCCCAAACCCGAGCATGAAATTGCCTTTGATGAAGATATAAAAATTTTTTCGGAAGAACGCGGCTCTATGCAATTATCGGAGGCTTCATGGCTTTTAATTGTTGAAAAATTGTCAGAAACAGAAAAAATATTACTTGTAGCGGGGCAAAATCGCATGGAAAAACTGCTGATAGAAGTGCTCAATCGCCTGCCTTTTCCGCTATTTGGAGATATTTTTTCCAATATTCACACTGCAACCAATGCCGTTTTTCGCTATGAGGCAGGTTTGCAACTGACCGAAAACAATTTGGCCGAATGGCAAACCCCTGATTTATTAATTACTTTCGGACAATCCGTTTTATCCAAAGCTTTGAAAAACCGACTGCGCAAATTTCCGCCGCAAGAGCATTGGCACATTCAGGAATCAGGCAGCGTTCCCGATGTGTTCCAGTCTTTGACGCGGATTATCAGAACTTCTCCGTTGTTGTTTTTCCAAACACTTGCCAAAAACTCTGCCTTTTTACAAAAAGCAACAGCGTGGCAGCCCTTCCCGCCTGTGGATATGCACATTGGCGACCGCCGATTTGAGGAACTGTGGCAAACAGCCGTATTGAATGAGCCCGCCGTTGTGTATCGGTTAATGCAGGTTTTGCCGCAGGGTACAACGTTGCATCTTGCCAACTCTATGGCTGTTCGCTATGCACAAGCCGTAGGTTTGCAACGTTGGCGAGCAATAGAAGTTTTCTGCAATCGTGGAACAAGCGGCATAGACGGTTGCGTAAGTACTGCCGTAGGACATGCGCTGGCTTCGCCCGATAAGCTGCACGTATTGCTGGTTGGAGATGTTGCCTTCATGTACGACCGCAATGCGCTGTGGCACAATTACGCACTGGCCAACCTGCGCATTGTTGTGTTGAACAATGGCGGCGGCGGCATTTTCCGCATGATAGACGGGCCGCGCGGGCTCGCCGAAACCGATGAATATTTCGTAACGCGGCAGGTGCTTTCCGCACGTTCCGCAGCCGAAGACGCGGGTTTTACGTATCTTTACGTAAATAATAAGGAGCGTTTTGCCGAACTACTGCCTCAGTTGTTGGCAGACAGTACCAAGCCTATGCTAATGGAAGTTGTAACACAGCAAACCGATAATGAACAAGCTTGGCAATTTATACAGCCGCGCAACTGGCAGGCATAACGGTAAACCTAAATAAAGGGTTCAAGAGTAAAAATCTTGACATTTGCTGTGGCAAAAGTGATAGAAACAAATAAATGGAGGTCAATAAAGAAATATCGCCCGAGGCGGCATTACCCGAAACACCGAGAAAAAGCCTGTTGCGCCGTGTATTGAGAGGCATGGTAAGCACTTTTTTTACATTGGTCAGTTTGGCATTGCTGCTGTTGCTGGGTTTGCAGTTTCCTACTGTGCAAACATGGTTGGGCGGACATGCTACGCGCTACCTGAGCGATATGACAGGTTTTGAAATGCGCATCAACCGCTTGGCTATCCGTTGGTTAGACAATGTCGTACTGCGCGGCGTGCTTGTGAAAGACCGTGCCGGTGCCGTAATGATTGCAGCCTCCGAGTTGGGAGTGGACTACGACTTAATGGCACTGATAGAAGGCAAAGAAATTGTATTGAACCGCGCCCGATTAGACAGCGTAGCCTTCCATCTGATTTCGGACGGCAAAGACGGCGAACTGAATATCAACGAATTGATTGCTGCTTTCAGCAGCGGCAAGCCCGATACAACACCTTCTACGGCCAAGTTTATTATTGAAAGAGCTGTTTTGAACAACTGCACTTTTGGCTATAACCGCCCGCAAAAAGATGCCGGCACAGGCAAAGACGAGTTTGATTATTACCACTTTGTCTTAGACAAAATCAATGGCGAAATACGCGATTTTATCAGTGTGCAAGATACTATTTTGCTGAAAATCAAAGATTTGTCGGGACATGAGTTGGCTTTGGACTGGCCTATTCACCGTTTCAATACGTATTTTCTCTATTGCAACAAGGGTATTTTCTTTGATGACTTAGATATCCACATCGGGAAAAGTTATTTGCGCCGCCGCATATCGCTTACCTACGACACCCCCAATGCAATGGACGACTTCAACAACCGGGTACGAATCAATGCCGTGCTGGACTCTACTACCTTGCATACGGACGACATTGCACATTTTGCCCCTTCACTGAAAAGTTGGGGCATCAGTGCCAATATCAGCGGCAGCATTGACGGGCACGTTAGCCGCCTGAACATGCGCAATATGCGCCTGTATTTCGGAAAGAGCACCAACATAAACGGCAACCTGTCTTTTGACGGACTGCCCGAAACCGACCAAACCCTGATGCAGTTCCGGTTCCGGCAGTCGCAGTTGGATATGAACGACGTAAAGCCGTTTCTGTCGGAAGAAAATTTTGCTACGGTGCAAAAATTCGGAACTGTACGCTTTAACGGGCAATTTGTTGGCTATGTAAACGATTTTGTAGCACGCGGTCAGTTTGAAACCGCACTGGGGATGATTAAACCCGATATTAACCTGAAATTAGACCAAAAGTCATACAGCGGGCAAATTATTACAAAAGGCTTCCATTTGGGGCAGGTGGCAGAGGTTTCCCTGCTGGGGCTGATAGATGCAGATGTGAGCATCAAAGGGAAAGGCTTTTCCATTGACGAAATGGAAACCGACATTGCAGGACAAATCGGTCGCTTGGGGCTTCGCGGTTACAACTACAAAAACATTCAAACCGATGTTTTCCTCAAAAAAGGCATTGCCGAAGGTTATTTGAAAGTAAATGACCCCAACTTTACTTTTGACGGCTCGGGAGAGGTGAATCTGAAAGACAGTGTGATTCGCCTGAAAGCTTCATTACAAAAAGCAGATTTAGAAAAACTCAACCTTACCGACAAACCCTTGGTTACTCGCGCCGGTATAGACTGCAATTTCAAAGGCCTGACCTTAGACAACCTCACGGGTGATATCAGGCTCGACGGTTTCTACTTTGCTTACGACAAAAAGGATATTCTTTTTGATACGCTCAACTTCCATTCGGAACGCAATGGCGCAGTGCGCACTTTCTATATCCGCTCCGACCTGATAGACCTCGAGTCGGAGGGTAATTTTCAACCCTCGACCACCATTGATGAGCTGAGCAGACTGATAGATGAATACATGCTCTACATTGGCAACGACCGCGAGGTAATAGAAAAATATTACAGCGAAAAACTGGCAAAAAAACTCAAAGCCCGCAAGCCGATTGTTGAAAAGCCTTATGTAGTAGATTACCTGATTCGCCTTAAAAATCTGAGCCCGTTTATACAAATTTTCGTACCTGATTTTTACATTGCCCGCAACACAGAGCTGAAAGGACAATTTCGCAGCGGCGAAACCAAAGATTTTGATGTTTCGCTTTCTACCGACACCTTGCGCTATGGCAGCTTCTTTTTAAAGAAAATAGCCGCAGCCTACCAAACGGTAAAACTTACAGATGCTAACCAAATCAGTGCCAAGCTGAACATACAGGCCGCCTACCTCAACCAAACAGCCGAGCGCGGACAGACAGATACGCTGTTGCAAAATTTGCGGACAGATGCCGAATGGCTGCGCGACAAAATAGCTTATAAGCTATCGGCAAAGGCTGCTCATTCCGACGACTACGGCGCTATCAACGGCGACTTCCGCTTCCTTCCCGAAAAACGCTACATGGCAGCGTTTCATCCGTCTTTTGCCATACTCAGCAACCGCAAATGGGAAAACACCGACACGGCAACCGTTACCATTCAGAGGCGCGAAATAGCCGTTAAGGATTTTTACTTTTCTGACGGCCAGCGCTTTATCAGCGTAAAAGGCGGCATTTCGGAAGACCCGGAAACTACGCTGGAAGTAGAAATCAGGCGCATAGGCATAGAACTGCTCAGCAACTTTGTCGGCAAAAAAATAGAGGGCGAAGCCGATGGCAAAGTGTTTTTGAAAGACCTCTACCATCAAATTCAGGCCAACGGATTTGTATTTGCGCACAACGTTAAAATGGAAGGATTCCTCTTGGGCGAAATCCGCAACTTTGTAAAGTGGAATCAGGAGACGCAATCGCTTGCCATGGAGTCGCGGATGCTGCGCGACAGCCGCGAAGTTTTATTGCTCAACGGCACTTACAAGCAGTCCGACAATAAACTGGACTTGAATATTGACCTGAAACAAACCGAAATTAACGTGCTGGAATCATTCCTTTCGGAAATAGCTTCCAATATGGGCGGCAGGGCAGAAGGCAAACTGCGCGTGTACGGGCAGGCAGATGCACCGCAGATTTCGGGAGAGGTATTTGTTACAGGCGGCCGATTTAAGGTTAATTACCTGAACACCACCTATTTTTTTGATGACAGAATCCTCTTTGATGACGACCGCATTGCTGTAAAGCGACTGCGCCTGCGCGATGACGAACAAAACGTAGCATTTATAGATGGTGGCGTTTATCACTACGGCTTTACAAATTTTATCATAGACGTAACAAGCGATTTCCGCCGCTTTAAAGTATTAGACACCCAACAGGCCGAAGATGCGCTGTACTACGGAACAGCCATCGGAACGGGCAGAATGGAAATTTTCGGGCCGCCCGAAAATCTGAAAATTACCGTAAATGCAACCAGTGAACGGGGAACGCGCATTTTTATGCCCTTAGACGGCTATGCAAGTGCCGAGGAAAAAAACTTCATCCGCTTTGTATCGCTAAAACCCGACACAGCAGTGGAAGATACCGTAGTTGCCGAACTACAAACCCAACGTGCGCTGGATTTGTCCAAATTGGTAATTTCCCTCAATCTGGACATCACCCCCGATGCCTACATGGAAATTATCCTTGACCGCAAAGCAGGCGATATTATCCGCGGCAATGCACGAGGCAAGTTGAAGATGGACTTAGATACCAAAGGCGACTTCACCATGTTTGGCAACGTAGAAATTGTGAAGGGGTCTTATACATTCACTTTCCAAAACCTGTTCAATAAGTCTTTTGACATCAATCAAGGCAGCAGTATTACATGGAACGGCGACCCGTTTAAGGGTAAAATGAACATCACTGCTTCCTACGACCAAAAGGTAGCGCTCGCTCCCATTCTATCGGGTGCGCAGTTAGACAGTGCCACGCTGAACCGCCCCGAGCTGAAACGTCGCTATCCCGTGCGGGTAGATTTGTTCCTGACCGGCGAATTGTTGAAACCCCTCATCAAATATGACGTCGTATTTTTTGACTATCCGCGCACTATCGTTGCCGGTGGCGTACCCATTTCGTTAGAAACCTATATCGCCGCATTTAAGGCAAGGCTGGCAGGCGATGAGCAGGAACTCCAAAAGCAGGTATTCAGCCTGCTCATGTTGCGGAAACTATTGCCCGAAAATGCCTTTGAGGGCATTGGGCAGTCGGCGGGTAATAGCCTTAGCGAACTGATTACCAACCAGCTAAGTGCGTGGATGTCGCAAGTAGATGATAATTTGGAGGTGGATATAGACCTCAACGGATTTGATGCCAATGCGCTGAATACCATGCAACTGCGCTTGTCGTACAGCTTTATGAACGGTCGGATGCGCATCACCCGCGACGGCAGTTTTACCAACGTGCAAAATCAGGCCAACATCAGCAGCATCGCCGGCGACTGGACGGTAGAATACTTGCTCACACAAGACGGCAGGGTCCGCATGAAAATGTATCGCCGCAATATTTCCAATACGTTCAATGCTGCCCTATTGGGTGCAAACGCCACCACAGGCGCAAGCATGATGTACACCCGAAGTTTCAACCATGTATTGGAACTTTTTGGAAAGAAACGTCGTAAATCCAAACAGAAAGATAAATCTGTTATCCCTTACCGCGACAGCCGGATATACATTCCGACAGATGAGGAGGAGATTCAGTAAAAAATTCTTGACTTAAAAAACCATGCTTGACCGCATTTTTAAAATCATTCGCGCCAATATAGGGGATGCCCTGTCGCAAGAACCGCAGATGGACTCGCTGGAGCGCGAACTGTACAGACAATACCAAGAACAAATGCGGAAAGCGGCCGCCGAACCCACTTATGAGCAAACCCCTCCGCCACCCGCCTACTCTGCCGAAGAATTGGGCTACTATCAGGCGCTGGAAGTACAACCCGGGGCTACTTTTGAGCAAATTAAGGCTGCCTACAAGCTAATGGTAAAAAAATATCATCCCGACCGCTTCCCTAACGAACCGGACAAACAAAAAACTGCCATAGAAATCATACAACGCATTAATATTGCATACAGCTACTTGGAGAAAAAATTTGGCAAATGAATGAACTGTTAGCCCGCATCATCCGCGTGATAAAAGCCCTTGTGGGAAAAAAAGTTGAACAGGCAGAAGACCCCATCCTGCTCGCCGAGCAAAATATACGCGACCTGAAAGGCGACCTGAGCGAAAGCCTGAAAAGCCTTGCAGAAGTAAAAGCCATTTACATCCGCGCCAAACATGAAAGCGATGCCCAAAAGCGCACTGCCAACGAATATGAGCGCAAAGCCATTCTTTTGCTGGAAAAAGCCCGCGACGGCCTAATAACAGAAGCCGAAGCCGACCGGCTGGCAACCCAAGCGCTGATGAAGAAAGACGAAATCATGCGCCGCGTGCAGTCGGGCGAAAAAGGGCTGCAAACCTACGAGCAGATGGTTAAGCAATTAGAGAAGCAAACTATGCAGCTCAAAATGCAAATAGACCAGTGGGAAGGTGAAATAAAAACACTCAAAGCACGGGTACAGGTAAGTCAGGCAACACGCTCGCTGCAAGAACGCCTCTCCCGCACCGACGCACAAGGTACGCTTGCCTTGTTGGACAACCTCAAAGAAAAAGTAACTGAGCAGGAAGCCATGGCAGATGCCTACCATCAGCTATCCAACAGCCAAACCTCGCTGGATGCTGAAATTGACCGCATTTTGGGCTTAGACAGCAAAGACTCCGTACACAACGACCTCCAAAGGCTCAAATCACAGGTACAGGCTACACCCGAGCGCCCTCAGGCCGAACCGGATGCAAACGCACCCTTCGGCAACGAACTGGCAGAACTGAAAGCCCGCCTCAAAGACGATAAAGACGGTCAATGACAGCACAACTACGCCGCAAAACCATCATCAACGACCCTGTGCACGGATTTATTACCATCCCCAACAGGTTGGTGTTTGACCTGATTAACCACCCATGGTTTCAACGCCTGCGCCGCATCAAGCAGCTGGGTCTGACCGAACAGGTCTATCCCGGTGCTATTCACACCCGCTTTCACCACGCGCTGGGAGCTATGCACCTGATGACACTCGCCTTAGACAACCTCCGCGCCAAAGGGCACTACATCTGGGATGCAGAATACGAAGCTGCATTAGCTGCCATATTGCTGCACGACATCGGGCACGGGCCGTTTTCTCATGCCTTAGAAACCGCCCTCTTAGACAACGTGCACCACGAAGACATTTCCCTGCTCATGATTGAGCGGCTCAATCGGGAAATGGACGGGGCACTTTCGTTGGCAATTCAGATTTTCAACGGAACTTATCCGCGCAAATTCTTCCATCAACTGGTTTCCAGTCAGTTAGATATGGATAGACTGGACTACCTGCAGCGCGACAGTTTCTTTACGGGCGTACAGGAAGGTGCAATCAATCCCGAGCGCATCATCAAGATGCTGGACGTGGCAGACGACAAGCTCGTAGTGGCGGAAAAAGGCATTTACAGCATCGAGAACTTTCTGGTAGCGCGCCGGCTGATGTATTGGCAGGTGTACTTGCACAAAACCACAGTAAGCACCGAGCAAATGCTCATCCAAGCCATCCGCCGCGCCCGAAAGTTATTTACAGAAGGAAAGCCCGTGTTTGCAAGCCCTGCGCTGCGCCTGTTTTTTGAAACAAGCGTCAGTTGGGAAATATTTACAAGCCACGAAAAATATGCAGAAGCCTTTGCCTTGCTGGACGACCACGACATCTGGGCTTGTATCAAAATGTGGCAGTATGAATCCGATGCCGTGCTTTCGCGCCTGAGCAACATGCTGCTCAACCGCAAGCTCTACAAAGTGCGCATGGGCGATGAGAAAATCCCCGAAGCAGAGATGAAAGCCGAGCGCAAAAAATGGGCACAGGAATTGGGCATCAGCCTTGCCGATGCGGAATACTTTGTTACCTACGGCAAACTGACCAATGCAGCTTACCAACCCAAAGACGAGGGGATTCTGATTGCCACAAGGCGCGGCGAACTGAAAGATGTTGCCGAAGCCTCCGATTTACCCAACATCAAGGCACTCACAAAAATTGTTAAGAAGTACTTTCTATGCCATCCTAAATAAAAGTTTATCTTTGTAAAATTTTTTTAAGCACACATCTAAGTGTCTGAATATAAATGGAATTCACGGTACAACAAGTAGCCGGATTATTGAACGGAGAGATAGAAGGCGATAGCCGGCGCATCATCAAGGGATTAGCCAAAATACAGGAAGCTACCGCAACCGATATTGTATTTTTAGCTAACATGCTTTACGAACCTTATGCCTATACCACCGAAGCCGCTGCCATCATAGTCAATAAAGATTTTGTCCCTAAAAAGAAAATCAGTGCTACACTTATTCGGGTAGATGATGCCTATGTGGCATTCAGCCAACTTTTGAGCGAATACCAAAAACTGATGCAGGCCTCAGGCGTGAAGATAGGCATTGAACAACCCAGCTACATTGCCCCTTCCGCACAAATAGGCAGCGATGTGTACGTAGGTGCATTTGCCTACATCGGGCATGGCGTAAAAATTGGCAGAAGTGTAAAAATTTACCCGCAAGTGCATATTGGCGACAACACCATTATCGGCGACAATACTATCATTTATGCAGGTGCTAAAATTTATCACAACTGCACCATTGGCAACAACTGCACTATTCACTCGGGCGCAGTTATCGGCAGCGATGGTTTTGGTTTTGCTCCACAGGCCGACGGCACCTATGTAGCCGTTCCGCAAGTAGGCAGCGTTGTGATTGAAGATAACGTGGACATTGGGGCAAATACGGTGATAGACCGCGCTACGATGGGCGAAACCATCATCCACAGCGGTGTAAAACTCGATAACTTGATTCAGGTAGCACACAACGTCAAAATCGGGAAAAATACAGTAATAGCTTCATTAACAGGTATTTCCGGTTCTACCGAAATCGGTGAAAATTGCATGATAGCCGGACAAGTAGGCTTTGCAGGTCATATCAAAGTTGCCAACCGCACGAACATTGGCGCACAGGCAGGCGTAATGAAAAGTATCAAAGAAGAAAATCAGGTATTGGTAGGCTCGCCAGTGATAGACGTAAAAGACTATATGCGCTCTTTTGCCGTATTCAAAAAGCTGCCCGAAATGGTAAAGCGATTAGATGCAATAGAAAAAACAATTGCGAACAAGTCTCAGGAATAAATGAAATGGAAACCAGACAACATACGATTAAAAAATCAGTAACTGTTTCAGGTGTTGGGCTTCACACAGGTGTTATGTCTAATATGACCTTCCTTCCAGCAAGGCCGGGGCACGGTATCAAATTCCAGCGAACCGACCTGCCCGGAATGCCCACCGTAGATGCAGATGCAGACCTTGTGGTAGATGTATCGCGCGGCACAACCATAGAGCAAAGCGGAGCACGTATTAATACCGTTGAGCATACGCTGGCAGCTCTGGTAGGTATGCAAATAGATAACGTGCTGATTCAGATAGACGGACCCGAGCCACCAATTATGGACGGCAGCTCTATTCAGTTTATCGAGCAACTGCGCGAGGCGGGTCTGGAAGAACAGAATGTCATGCGCGATTTCTTTGATGTGCCAAGCGGTATTTTTTATTCCGAGCCGGAGCGCAATATTGAACTGGCAGCACTGCCACTGCACGACTACCGCCTGACGGTAATGGTTGATTACAACTCACCCGTACTGGGCAGCCAACACGCCTACCTGAACGACATCAGCCAGTTTGCCGATGAAATTGCTTCTTGCCGTACGTTCTGCTTTCTGCACGAGCTCGAAATGCTGCACAAAAACAACCTCATCAAAGGCGGCGACCTGAACAATGCCATCGTGATTGTGGACAGAGTTGTTAAGGATGAGGAATTAGACCATTTGGCAAAACTTTTCAACAAAGACAAAGTAGAAGTTAAGCAGGAAGGCATCCTGAACAATATTGAACTGCGCTACAAAAACGAACCGGCCCGCCATAAACTGCTGGACTTGGTAGGCGATTTGGCGCTGGTAGGCAAGCCGCTCCGTGCACAAATCCTTGCTGCGCGCCCCGGACATGCGGCAAACGTGGCATTTGCACGCAAGATTAAGCGGGCAATGAAGAAAATACAGCCCGACCAAGCACCTGCTTACGACCCTGCCACTACGCCTATCCTGAACATCAATCAGATTACCCAAAAGCTACCGCATCGCTACCCCATGCTGCTGATAGACAAAATCATCCACTTGGACGACAAGTCTGTTATCGGCGTAAAAAACATCACAATGAACGAATCATTCTTCCAAGGGCACTTCCCCGGCAACCCTGTTATGCCGGGTGTGCTTCAAATTGAAGCGATGGCACAAACAGGTGGTATTTTTGCGCTCAGCACCGTAGATGAACCTAACAATTATTGGACTTATTTCTTAGGCATAGACGAGTGCCGATTTAAGAAAATGGTGCTTCCCGGCGATACGCTTGTCATTCGCTGCGAGCTGACCGCACCTATCAAACGCGGCATCTTCAAGATGAAAGGACAGGCATTTGTGGCCGGCAGCCTTGTATGCGAGGCTGTACTGACAGCCAGCCTTTTCAAGAAAGATGCCCGCGAAGTATAAAAACTTACTACTTTTGAATTTCCAATAGCTCCTTATGAATCAACCTTTGGCTTATATTCATCCGGGTGCCAAAATAGCCGATAACGTAACCATTGAACCGTTTGCTGTCATCCATGATAATACCGAAATTGGCGAAGGTTCATGGATTGGCTCTCATGCGGTTATTTTTCCCGGTGCAAGAATCGGCAAAAACTGCCGGATTTTTCCCGGTGCAGTGATTGCAGGTATACCACAAGACCTCAAATTTGCGGGCGAGGAAACCACCGCCGTTATTGGCGACAACACCACCATCCGCGAATGTGTAACCGTCAGCCGCGGCACAAAAGATAAATACAGCACCATTGTTGGCAGCAACTGCCTGCTGATGGCATATGTACACGTAGCCCACGACTGCATTGTGGGCAACAACTGCGTGATAGCCAATTCGGTACAATTGGCAGGACATGTTGAAATTGGCGACTATGCCGTTATCGGCGGTACAAGTGCTGTTCATCAGTTCGTCAAAATCGGCAAACACGCCATGATTTCGGGCGGCTCGCTTGTTCGCAAAGATGTACCGCCATATACCAAAGCCGGTCGTGAGCCTTTGAGTTACATCGGCATCAACTCCATCGGGTTGCGCCGCCGCGGCTTTACTTCCGAGCAAATTAGCGATATTCAGGATGTGTATCGCTTGCTCTACCTGAGCGGCTTGAACAACTCCCGCGCCATTGCTGCCATCGAGCAGGAGATAGCCCCTTCCGCAGAGCGCGATGAGGTGCTGACATTTGTTAAAAACGCCACACGCGGGCTTATGAAAGGATTGGCTAAAAACACTGCCGGCGATTCGGACGAATAGCCATGCAAATTACTACCGACAACTTAGGCAAACGCTTTGGCTTTGAGTGGATTTTCCGCCGCCTGACAACCACTTTTCGGTCAGGGCAGTCCCATGCGATAATAGGTGCCAACGGCAGCGGGAAATCCACTTTGATGAAAATATTGGCAGGTATCATCCCCGCCTCGGAAGGAATCGTGAGCTACGGGGCAACAAGCAAAGAACATATTTTTCGACAGATTGCTTTTGCCGCTCCTTACATGGAACTGATAGAAGAATTTTCCGTTGCAGAAACCATTCGGCTTCATCATCTGTTAAAACCTTTGAGCGTACAAACTGATGAATTGCTAGCAATTACTCAACTTGAAAAAGCACGCCACCGGGAGGTTCGTTTTCTGTCTTCGGGCATGAAACAAAAACTTAAACTGGCACTGGCACTATTTAGCCGCACGCCTGTGCTATTGTTGGACGAGCCGACAACCAACTTTGATGCAGCTAACACTCGATGGTTTAAAGAACAAATTGCGGCACAACAGCATCGCACGATTATCATAGCATCCAATCTGCCGGCAGAAATAGAGCTTTGCACAGATTCGCTCGCTATTGCAAATTTTAAGTGATATTTTCAGTATATTTGTTTACTAATGACCTTTGTCCGATTATGATGAAAAAACATGCTTCTTTTCTGACACTCTTGTTTATGTTCGCCGGCTTAGTGTTCATATCGTCCAAATGTGGCAGGGGGGGTGCAACTGCAAAAACGCCTCTGGAACTTATTTCCGGAACATGGCGCGTATCAAGAGTTTTATTGAACGGTAACCCCGATAATACAGGTAACTACACGGCATTTCGCATTACCTTCCAAAGTGCATCCGGCAATCCGACCAATTACAACGTAATCCCCGGCAACGCACCTGCCCGCCCCAACATTAATCCGGCCAATACAGGCACTTGGGCACTGGGAGTCAATAATACCCAGATTATTTTGGACAGAGGTACACCCAATGAAATCACGCTGAGCGTGCTGGAATCTACCGAGAATAGTCTGCGCATCCGCTTCAAATTGCCCCGCAATGTGGATAAAACAGAGCCTGAATATACTTTTGAATTGGTAAAGGTATAAAAAACGCAAACCTCTCTTGCATAACATTCCTGATTTTTACGGGGTGGAGTTCAGCGAACCGCCTCATGATAAATATTGTGCCATTTTCACCAAATCGGTGTTGTGTTTGGTTTGCAGTTTCCATTTGATATGCTTGTGATGTGTCTCTACGGTTTGTTCAGACATACCTAACTTTTCGCCAATTTGCTTGTTTCGCATATCTTAGGCAATAAGTTTTAATAGTTCTCTTTCACGAGGAGTAAGTAATGATACCCAATTTGCTGACATAGAATAGATGTTTGTACAAAGTTAATTCTTCAACTACTTTCGCCATTATCCCTATTTTTGTAAAATAGGAGAGCAGTAAAAGAAGGAGCAAGTTGGCTGTTGTGTCAAAAACACTAATTGGATGAATATTTGCAAATAATTTAATTATTTTTCCACCAATTTCTGCTAAATACATACCGATACTGCCACAACTTGCGGGTGAAGTGCAGCGGTTGATAAACAAATACACTTCGTGCAGAAACAGCCCGATAAAGTGTCAAATCATCAGTTATTATCATCTCTGTCGGATATTCGCCCGTATCAATTGCCACGAGGTCGGCAAAGGGGTGTCCCGGTCGCAAACGCTCATCGGCTGCCTGCAAACGTTGTGCAAGTGTAGGGGCAGAGGCAGGCCGGGTGGTGGCATTCCATACTTGGTTAGCATAAAAGCCCTTTTGCGATACAGCAAAGGCATATTCCAGATAAGCCCGTAGCAGACGTGCTCCTTCGTTGGCGATGTTTTCTACCTGCAATTGTTGCGGGTAAATGCTACTTATTACTATAATTTGCTCGCGGGCACGCGTAACGGCCACGTTCAGGCGGTTTTCGCCTTTTGCCTGACTCAAGCTGCCGAAATAGAGTTGCATTCTGCCCGAAGCAGTAGGGGCATATCCTACGGAAAAAATGATGCAGTCGCGCTCATCGCCCTGTACATTTTCAATATTTTTGACAAAAAGTGATTCGGGCAGCACTATGTCGCTCTGTTCCAGCAAATCCATGATGAGTTGCTGCTGATGAATGTTAAAAGTGATAATGCCGATGCTTTTTTTGGGCTGCTGGGCAAGTTGTTTTTGGATGGTTTGTACAACAGCTTCGGCTTCTATCCGATTGGTTTTATTTTCCCAGATGCCCTCTACCTTGATAAAGCGAATAGCACTTTGCTTCGGTTGCCAGTCGGTCTTGTAGGGCAACATTTGTAATTTTTCCTGATAAAAATAGTGATTGGAAAAACCGATGAGCTCGGGGTAACGGCTTCGGTAGTGCCCTGTCAGCATCATCTGCGGCAGGTAGCGCTTGCCCAAATCGAGCAGCGATTCCACCTCTAATTCGGTGGCAATTTCTTCTTCGGGGTTTACTTCCTCCCAGCGCGGACGGTACAAATCAAAGGGGGCAAGTTGCTTGTCATCGCCGACAATGACGGACTGCCTACCTCTGTACATGGCAGGAATGCCTTTTTCGGCGAAGCATTGCGAAGCCTCATCAAAAATAACTATATCAAATAACTCTTGCATGGGAAAAATCGCCGATGCGGACTCGGGCGATACCAGCCAGCAAGGCACCAGATTGGCTAATTCTTCCCAGTGGGTGGCAATGAGTTTGCGCAGCGGCCAGATGCCGCGTTTTTTGCTCACCTGATGGAGTAAATCGCGATAGCTCACCAGATTTTGCAGGCGGTTATATTCCAAATTGCTGAAAGCACGTTCCCACGCCCGCGACTGCGCAATTTGCAGACTGAGTTGCTGTTTTTGCACTATGTTTTGGCGGAGTTCGGCAGCGGTTTGCAATAAGGACTGACCGCTTGCTTTCCGCAGCACGGGAAATCGATTTTCTAATGCCATCAGCCATGCCAGTCGCCACGAATTATCAAAAACAGTAACCCAACTGTCCCACTGTTCGGGGGCTTCGGCAGTTAATAAGTCAATGGTTTGCCGCTCTTGTGCGCTCAACTGTTCTTTGAGTGCATCCAACGCACAAAGGTCTTCAAACAAATTCTCTGCTTGTCGGAGCATCTCGGCGGCTTCTTCGGGGTATGCCCATAGCCACTCCTGTTGTGTAGGTGCAAGGAAAGGCTGCCACGCGGTTTGCAAGGTGCTGATTTGCGTCAAAGCGCTTGCCAGCCGTTCCCATTGAAGCGGTAATTGCTGCCAGTCAGTATTTTTTACATTAAAATCGGGCAGCCATTGTTCGGCAAATTTTTTCCACGATTGAAGGAAATGCCTATAAGCCGTTGCTTGGGCTAAAAATGCTGCCCATTCATCCCCTCTGAACGATTTGGGATAGGGCAAAAACGGCAACAAAGATTGCATAGAGGCTTTACCCCTTTGCCATTGTTCATAAGAATTGAGTTGATGCAACGTGGCCGTTATGCCCTCGGCAGCAAAAGGTAACCCATAAAGTGCCAGCCACGCCCCGATTTGTTTCTTCTTGCCCGAAAACAGCCACTTGATTTTTCCTGTCCAGCTTTGATGGTCTTGCAGGTAGGTTTGCAACAATGCTTTTGCTTGGGGAATGCTGTTTTCTTCCAATTGCTGAGGGGCTAATGCTGCCGCAGCGGCAACCGCATGGGTTGCATGTGAATGCCATTCATCGAATATTTCAGCCTTGCTTTCGCCTATCCATTGGGCAGCAGTGCGATTGAAAGCCTCCCAGCGCGTACAATCGGTATGAGGGAGGAGTTCCTGCCAAAGTTCGTTTGCCGCCTGACACAAGCGACTGACCGTAGCCCATGTGTTCTGCACAAAGGAGGCCGCCAACGGGTTTTCGGCAAGCGATTGCTTAATGGCGACTATCTGCTCAGGTACAAGCAGCAATAGTTGGCGGATTTGCTGTTGCTCGCGGATGGAGTGATTAGCAAAAGACAATCGGTTGCGCCACAGCGAAACTGCCGCATCGGTATGCTTCGCATAAGCGATGTAGCGCTGTAGAGTAAGCAAAAATGCCTGTGCCTTCTCCGCATGAAAATAATCGCGGATAGCATCGGGCAGTGCTATGTGTTTTTGTTGCTGCGAACTTGTCAGGTAGAGATTTTTTGCACTGATGCCACACACGCTCTCGTCAAATAATGCTTTGCGGAAATCTTCCAGTTCGCACTCTTGCTGTGTGATTTGACGCGCCAGTTGCAGAAATTGCTGCTCGTTTTGCAGGGTTTCTATGTCTATGTGCTGCTCATGCCTTTCCTGCACCTGCTGAATTTGACGGGCGATGTTGGCATAAATGCGGGCTCGGTCTTGCTGAAAATCGTGCACTAAGGCTGCAAAATGGTGCAACTCCTTCTCCTGCAAACGGTTGTAAACGACATCTAAGGCGGCTTTTTTCTGACAAACCACAAGCACGCGCTTTCCCGAAGCAATGGCATCGGCAATCAGATTGACAATCAGTTGCGACTTGCCCGTACCCGGCGGGCCTTGCACTACCAGCGACTGCCCGCTTTTAATTAGTCGCAGTGCCTTTTCCTGTGTAGCGTCTATCTCGTAGGGCGCTACTATCTCCTCTTCACGCGGTGCTTGCCGCACGGTCGCTTTGTTAAAAAACATCTCTAAGTCTGCCACCTGCTCATCTGCCAGCAGTACGTCGTAGTCGGGAGCTAAATAAGAGTCGGCCTGTGGGAACTGCCCCAGAACGGCCTCCGGTACAAGTTTCAGTTTGCCCGTAGCCGTAACTGCATCCAGTTCTTTTCTGGTAAATGAGGTAAAAGGCTGCAACTGCTCTCCAAACTGTTCTGCATTAAAGTGAACTTCCAGCGATGCACTTTCCAGCAACCGATAGAGTGCCGTAAGAAATACTATAACATCGTCCGCAGGATTTTCTAACGTCCATTCGTTCAGCAACTGATTGAGTGCTTGCCCGTTGTGATGCGCATAGGCCAGCAGAAAGGTTTTGTTGAACGAAACGGGCACGTCTTCGCGCAGCAAAAGCCCCCATTTGTTATTGCGCATGGCCAAACGAACAGGAAAAAACAACAGCGGGCAGCGGATGAGGGTGTCGTTATTCAACTTGCCCTTCACAAACGGATAACCGACACAGAGGTTTTCAGCCCCTTGTTCCTCTAAAATAGACTGCGTGGTGCGGTACAGTTGCCGCGTCAGGTAGCTGACCCGATTATTGGTAGCATCGCGGGCATCGGTTGTCTGACAAAGCGGAATCCACGACTTATGAGCTAACAGTTGGCGGATAATATCAAATGCAGACTTGCCAAGCACAAAGTCATATTGCTGTAAATCAATATGTTGGCCTATGTACAGCCGCGTGAGTATCAACGAACGATTGTTGCCCGAAAGATTGGTAAGACGTTGCCTGAAAACCTGCAATAATTTTTTGACTGCCACTGTTGTAATAGCTTGGAAACAGTTCAAATGTAGGCATTTTTAGGCTTGTGCGTATGGCGGCACAACAGGAGGATGCGGCAGGCTAAGGCTTTTTTGGGCAGGCGATAGCCTACAAATAGGTCATCCTGTAATTATGGTCGCTTTGCGAATCAGTAATAAGAAACCGCGATTTGCTAACTTTGCACCATGCAACAATACCATGACCTGCTTAGGCACATCTTGACGCACGGGGTACGCAAAACTGACCGCACGGGAACAGGTACAATCAGCGTTTTTGGCTATCAAATGCGATTTGACCTTGCCGCGGGTTTCCCTTTGGTTACAACCAAGAAAGTGCATCTTAAATCTATCATTTATGAATTGTTGTGGTTTTTGCAGGGCAGCACTAACATTGCCTACCTGAAAGCCAACGGCGTAAGCATCTGGGACGAGTGGGCAGACCCCGAAGGCGAGTTAGGCCCCGTGTACGGCAAGCAGTGGCGCAGTTGGCAAGCCCCCGACGGGCGCACAATTGACCAAATGGCGCAACTGATTGACCAAATCAAACGCAATCCCGATTCGCGCCGCCTAATGGTGAGTGCGTGGAACGTAGCCGATATTGACCGCATGGCACTTCCGCCTTGCCATGTGCTTTTTCAGTTTTATGTGGCAGAAGGCAAACTTTCCTGCCAGCTATACCAGCGCAGCGCGGATGTCTTCTTAGGCGTGCCGTTCAACATTGCTTCATATGCGCTGCTAACGATGATGATAGCACAGGTTTGCGACTTGCAACCGGGAGAGTTTATCCACACTTTTGGCGATGTGCACATCTACCTGAACCATTTGGAACAAGTAAACTTGCAACTCAGCCGCGAGCCGCGCCCGCTGCCACAAATGCTGATAAACCCTTCGGTAAAAGATATTTTTGCGTTCAAATACGAAGATTTTCAACTTTTGAGCTACGACCCGCACCCGGCTATCAAAGCACCGATAGCGGTGTGAACAAACACCAATTTTTTTTGTTACTATCGTGTAGTACATGCCTAAATGCGTGTGAAGTATTTAATCTGATTGCTAAACATGCCCGAACCGGAAAACGAACATATCGGAAAAGCTATTGACGTAAACAGCATAGACTTGGAAAAAATGCGGGAGAAAATAGCCGCTAATCCGGGCCTGTTGCCATATGCGCACACCGTAGGCGGCGCTGTTATTAAGCCCGAAGACGAAGGAAGTATTAAAGCCAATGCACTGGAAGCCATGCGACAACAGACAGGCTCACAGATGGGACAACTCTACGAGCAAATGCAAACCTTAGCAAAACAGGCACGCCAAATTCAAGAACGCATTTGGGTATCGGAGCGCATCTATCAGGCTGAAATGCGCTTCAATCCGCTCATCGGGCGCATCTACTACCTCTACGAGCGCGAAGGGCAAAGAGATACGCTTTCTTTAATTGCACCGAATGAATGGGGGCGCAGCCGTAAATACACAAAATTTATTGCCAAAGTACACCTGCTTGCCGACCATACGTGGGAGGTGCTGGAATTGGGGGAGAACCTGTAACCCGCCATGCTCACTGTCGTACCTACGCCCATCGGCAATTTGGAAGATATTACCCTCAGAGCCTTGCGCGTGCTGCGCGAGGCCGATTTTGTTGTAGCGGAAGATACCCGCGTTTCGGGCAACCTGCTCAAACATTTTGACATCAAAAAGCCGCTATTGAGTTTTCACACAGCCAACGAACACAGAGCCGTAGAAAGCATTGTAGCCCGCCTGCAACAGGGGCAGAAAGGCGCACTGGTCAGCGATGCGGGCACACCCGGCATTTCCGACCCGGGTTATTTGCTCATTCGTGCCTGCGTGCGCGGTGGCATTGCGGTAGAGTGCCTGCCCGGCCCGACGGCTTTTGTTCCTGCATTGGTGGCTTCTGGGCTGCCCTGCGATACTTTCACCTTTTGGGGATTTTTGCCGCACAAAAAAGGCAGACAAACCCAACTTGCGCAAATAGCTGCTTGGCAGCATACCGTTGTGCTTTACGAATCGCCGCATCGCTTGTTCAAACTGTTGGAAGAGCTCAAAGAACACTGCGGCGCGGAACGGCCCGTATGCGTCGCCCGCGAACTGACCAAAATGCACGAGGAATTTGCACGCGGTACAGTCGCCGAACTGCTTACGCATTTTGGCCAAAAACCCATTAAAGGTGAAATTGTGGTGATAGTGGGTGGAAGGCAGGTGCAAAGATGATATGTTTGCGCATGGATAAGAAATAACGAATAAAAGTAGATATATCTATTATTAATCGTTCTTCACCGCGATTATATACACTTAATCTTCACAGAGAGTCGGAAGTCGGTTTCACTCTTGCCGTACCCGTACTGTCCGGATACATTATCTACGGCGAAGACCTTGACGAGGCTATTGTAATGAAAGCTATCGACCTGTATACGAAAGAGCTCAAAGACAGAGGAGAGATTATTCTCGATGACAGTAATACACTGGAATACTCTTTAAATCTTACAATGGTATGAACCTGAGTTCCTATTACTTGGATTTAATTATTAAAATCGCACGGATTTGTTTTAAACGCACCAAAGGGTCAAATTAAATATAATGTCGCAACCAATAAAACTGTATTTCCCGTACATAATGGGAGAGATATGAAAAAGGAATTTTCCTTGACATCTTGAAACAATCCGGTATTGATAAAATCATACTTTAATCACTATTGCCTCAATTTAATTACTCAGGAGTTCTGCATATATCGATAGTGCGTTTGTAAAACTATCTTTGCATTACAACAAACAAACTGCTGCCATGAACGAAGCCGAACTCAAGGCATTGCTGCATCGCTACGATGTGGCGCTACCGCGCTACACGAGCTACCCGACCGTGCCTTATTGGAATCATGCAAGCCTTACGCCGCAACTCTGGACTGCATCCGTTCGGGAGCGATTCAGAGCAGAAAACCGAACAGTTTGCCTCTATATTCACCTGCCTTTTTGCGAAGAATTGTGTACCTACTGCGCCTGCAACAAGCGCATTACAAAAAATCACGCCGTAGAAACGCCTTATCTGGAAAGCGTATTGCAGGAGTGGCAAATGTACCTGCAACTCTTTGAGGCAAAGCCTGTTATCGAAGAAATTCACTTGGGCGGGGGAACGCCCACGTTCTTTTCCCCGCAAAACCTGCAACGGCTAATTGCGGGCATCATGCAACATGCCGAGCGCGCTGCCGACCACGAGTTCAGCGTAGAAGTACACCCTAACTACACCACCGAGGCGCATCTGCAAGCCTTGGCAGAAGTCGGATTTAACCGCATCAGCCTTGGCGTACAGGATTTTGACCCACAAGTGCAGTACATCATCAACCGCCCGCAAACCTTTGAACAAACCGCACGGGTTGTAGCTTGGGCGCGGGAGTTGGGCTACGAAAGCGTCAATGTGGACTTGGTGTACGGGCTGCCCAAACAAACCCTGCAAAGCATTGAAATGACCATCGGCAGGCTGGCGGAGTTCAAACCTGACCGAATCGCGTTTTATTCCTATGCGCATGTGCCTTGGAAAAGTAAAGGACAACGCCGCTATACCGACCAAGACGTGCCGCAAGCCGATGAAAAAATCAGCATGTACAGCCTTGGCAACCGCCTGCTGACTGCCATGGGCTACCAAGCCATAGGGATGGACCATTTCGCGTTGCCTTCCGACAAGTTGCTGAAAGCCTACCACAGCGGTACACTGCACCGCAACTTCATGGGTTACACCACTACCAACCACAAATTAGTCATTGGGTTGGGCGCATCTTCCATCAGCGACACATGGATGGCCTTTGCCCAAAACGATAAAACCGTGGAAGGCTACCAACAAGCCATTGCCGAAGGGCGTTTGCCGTTGGTTGGCGGGCATTTACTTAGCGAGGAAGACCTGCGCATCCGTCGCCATATATTGGATTTGATGTGTGCCGACCGCACCAACTTTGCGCCCGAAGATTTCAGCACCGATTTTGCCGAGCACATTGGCAACAAACTTGCCGCCTTTGCCGCCGACGGGCTTGTCAAAAAAATAATGGACAACACCATAGAGGTATTGCCCAAAGGAAGACTGTTAGTGCGGCACATTTGCGCTGCTTTTGATGCTTACCTGTACCGCAACGAAGCCCAAGCACAATTCAGCAAGGCGATTTGATTACTTCGACCCCGCCGGCATTTTTTATGGATGAGTATTGACGAATCGGTCAGCCTGTAGTTTTCGTGAATAACCACCACAGCAAGCGTATTTACGGGCAATTCGGTAAAGACCACAAAGCAATGTACCGTTTGGTTACCGTAATTTTACCTCAACTCCCCATTATTGGCGGCAGCGCAACGTTCTTTAAAATTGCGTAGTAACAAAATCTTTTATATAAGCCGTTATTATCGCCATGCAACCCATCAGAAAGCATGTGATTTTTTTTCATATGATTGGAATTATTGGAAGGTGTTGCTTAGCAAGAAGGCTACTTCGCAGGCTTCCGATAGCGAATGGCAGGCCGTATTGTATCGGCAGATATTGTAGTTCGGCGCGCATTAGGCGAAGGCGCAGCAGAAATGAATCCTCTTTCGGTAGCCTTTGGAGGAGCTTCTGAAACAAGAACGGCAGGTGTAGGCGTGTAATAATCTTCTGGCATCACCAACATGGCAAAAAGTGCCGTATCTGCGAGGAAGAAGAACAAAAAAAGCCTAAAGCCTAAGCTCTGCATGAGGGGGAAAACGATAAAACAATATAAAATTTATTGACAAAAAATGGTCGTTATGCGGCATTTAACAACTCTTGACAGCTTCAATAGGCTTTTTTACATAGCTTTGCAGCCGCAAAAAGTAGGAATAATTGCACATGAGCACATTGCAGGCGGCAAATTACCATCCAAAAAAGTCTTTTCCAACAATATTTATTGGTTTGGCAGTTTTCCTGCTTGCAATATTCGGCGCATGGGCACAAGACACCCCTAACAATAGCAAGACATCCCTCGCCAAAAAAGACTCTATCCGCTACGGGCCAAATACGACCCGCTATTACTATTGGCACACGCTCTACAACAACATTACCGATACGCTGTACATTGATACCACCTATGCCAATCGCCACAGGTACAATATGGTGCAGCGCAACGGCAACACTTGGCAAGACTTGGGTATTTTTGGTACGGCAACCCAACCCATTTTTTATCGGGAGCCAGAACAAATCGGCACGCGTTTGGGCTATAACTCACTCGCTCCCTATCGCCTGCAACGGGATGAAGTGCGGTATTTTGACAGCTACTCGCCCTTTACCGATTTGGACTATATTCAGGGCGGCAAAGGGCGCACGCGCCTGCGCGTTACGCATGCCCGCAGCATTACACCTGATGCAAGCGCGGCTATCTTTTTTCAACGGCAAGAGTCCAATAAAATTCTGGGCAGAAATTCGCGCCGCAACGACCCGCTGCTGAGCATCCAAAACTATGGCGCAATAACCCGCTTTTTCTCAAAGGATTTACGCTATAAGTTATTGGCGCATTTTCTTTATTCGGAACATGCCGTGCAGGAAAACGGCGGATACAATACCGACGAACTTTCTCCTGCCAATTCAGAAACGCTTGCCAACCTCAGTCCGCAGGAGTTAGCTTACAGTTTAGAAGAGGTTGTTAGTCGTGAGAAAGTGCGCACTTTTCATCTTTATCAACAGTTTGACCTAAAAAAAGACTCTACCCAACCGGCGAAACTAACGATACAGTTGTTCCATCAGTTGGAGTGGCTGCGCCAAATCAATGAATATACTGATGAGAACCTCGCCGGCAATGTTGCCACTTTCTACCGCCGTCTTCCTTTCGATATCAACCGTTTTCGCGGGAAAAAACTCACCTATCTGACAGATTATCAACAGTTGGACAATCGCGCAGGAATCAAAGGGCAGTGGAATGCTTTGCGTTATCGCGCCTATTTGCGCAGCCGTTTATATGGCTTTGAGGCCAATTATACAGACGTAAGCACGCTTGCCGACTCAATTGAACGGGTGAATATTGCTCCGGAGTGGTTTGCAGGATTTGCCGCTAATATTCCCGTTTATAGGCATCACAAGTTAGAGGCAGAAGGCGAATTGCAACTGCCCATGCGCGACTATCGCACTAAGTTGGTGTATATCAACAAATGGTTCAGAGGCACTTGGCTACGCACGGTATTCAGCCCCGACTTGACGCAACGCCACGTATTCGGTAGCTTTTTCAAGTGGAATAATGCTGATTTCTCCCGCATTGTTTCCGACCGCCTGAATTATGAAACAGACTTTATCCCGGTTTCTTTTATCAAAAAATACCTGTCGTTTTCGCGGTTTGCCGGCTTTGAGAACATCCAAAACATGGTTTATTATGACACCGCCGGCATTGCCCGCCAAACAACTGAAGGGGTTCGCATTCTCCATGCAGGTATGCATTTGAGAGCGCGGTGGAATTATTTGCAATGGCTCACGCAAATTATGTACAGCTACAACATGGGAGAAGATGTGTTCCGCGTACCGTCCTTGCTGATTAATTCACAGTTGTTTGTACAGAAAAAGTTTTTCAGAGATGAACTGGACGGGCAGTTTGGTGTTGATTTCCACTGGAAATCAGCTTTTTATGCCAATGCTTTTATGCCTCCCACCCAACAGTTCATCCTGAATGACCGCTATCTGACCGACGGATTTCCTGTATTAGACCTATTTTTTAATTTCAAAATCAGCAAAGCACTGCTGTTCGTAAAGGTTACTAATCTGTTGCAGGATATCGCAGGCAAGGCTTATTTCAATACGCCCCGCTACTATGCCCAACCACGCTCGTTAGAACTGGGCATCAATTGGCTGTTTTTTGACTGATTGGCGGTTCAAGCCGCATCAACAAATCAAGGCATCCGACAAGCCCCTTCAATCTAGCCGCTCGACGCGATAAAAGGATGTCGGAGGAGGAAAGTAATTTTATCATCTCGCCATTTTTCTTGTGAAGATGATTTGTATTATGTGATGGTAAGTGGTTACACACCTGCGAGGCATCATTCGCTAATTGCAAAGGACAAGAGGTTATAAATAGCGGATATTATATTAACTTGGTTCTTGCAACCCGTTTAATCCGCGTATTGAAAATGCAGACTAATCGCTTTCTTCTCCTTCTATGCTTGTGCTTTTGCCTGAGCGCCTCCATTTTTGCCCAAAAAAGAACCATGAACAGAAAAGCGTTTGTTGCTGCCCTGCAACGGCAATATGAAACCTACCGCGAACCCTATTTTACCTCTCGCCGATTCAAACACGCCGACATTCAGCCGCTGATAGCTGCGCTTTCGCCCGACAAAGGTTTTTCGGTAAAAGAGTTGGGGTTTTCTACCGAAAAGCGAGTGATTCATCACATCCAATTGGGCAAAGGCGCGACCAAAGTGCTGCTTTGGTCGCAAATGCACGGCGACGAAGCTACGGCGACCATGGCGCTATTTGATATTTTCCGTTTTTTCAGCGCTTCCGATGAGTTAGACAGCTACCGCAAGGTCATATTAGATAGCCTGAGTCTGCATTTTGTGCCTATGCTCAACCCCGATGGGGCAGAGGTGTTCAAGCGACGCACGGCATTAGACATAGACATGAACCGCGATGCCTTGCGACTGGTCAATCCCGAGTCGAGGTTACTCAAAAGCCTGTGCGATGAACTGAACGCCGATTTCGGCTTTAACCTGCATGACCAACATACGCGTTACACGGCCTACTATACGCCAAAGCCGGCCACTATTTCATTCCTTGCGCCTGCCTACAACGCAGCCAAAGAGGTAAATCCCGTGCGGGAGCGTGCCATGCGCCTCATTGCCGCCATGAACGAGGACTTGCAAAGCATCATCCCCGGGCAGGTTGCCAAATACAACGATGAATTTGAGCCGCGTGCCTTTGGCGATAACATCCAAAAATGGGGCACAAGCACCGTGTTGATAGAATCGGGCGGCTATCCCGATGACCCCGAAAAGTTCTACATTCGCCAATTGAATTTTATTGCTATTCTTTCGGCGCTTTATGCCATTGCGCAAAAAGAATATGAGCAGCATACAACCGAGCAATACTGGGCGATTCCCGAAAATCGCATGCAATTGCGTCACTTGGTGCTGCGCAATGCCTTACTGGATTTCAACGGAACAGCCTACCGTGCTGATATCTCTTTTGACATCCGCGAGCGCATGAAAGCCGACGGGCGCAGTTTCTATTACCAATGCTTTGTGGATGATATCGGCGATTTGAGCACCTTGTACGGCTATCGCGAAATAGACTGTACCAATCTACAAGTGAGTTTCGGCAAGGTTTATCCCGAAGAAATGTACAGTTTAGACCAAATCAGGAAACTGAATTTCAGTCGCTTGCTGGCGGAAGGCTACACTGCTTTGCGCTACAAAGGGCAGGATTGGCAGGAAAAAGACGTTCCGGCAGATATCCCCTTTAATCTGCTGCGAGGCAACCACACCCGTCCCGACGATGCGGTCAGTATAGAGCAAAACCCCGACCTTGTGCTTGCGGAGAACGACAAAGTGCGTTATCTGATTATTAACGGATTTGTGCGAGAGCCGGATGTTCAATTATCAAAAGGCAACGCTTTGAGCTACTGACCAATGGTTGCATCTTTTTTAGAAAATCAAAAATTTAGATGATTCACAAAAAAAGATTCTTTCCATTGAAAACTTTTTAGTATTGACAAGCGACTATCAACAAATCCGCAATGAAACTACTGTTTTTAACATTTTTTTCATAACAGAGGCATTGTGCTTACCTCACGGCTGTTTTGCATCTTTAGGTATTGTGGCTATATTTGAAAAAACTTGTTGCTCTCACTGGTAAATGTGAAAATATTTCGATTAAAGGTTTATAGTCCTCAACCAACAAACAATAAAAAGCCCTATCGGAAACCGACAGGGTTTTCTCAACAGTAAATATGAAAATGAAAACAAACTGATTAACGTTCGGAATGGTACAGATGTTGCACGTTTAGTCAGTAATTAACAAAACATTAACACAAAAGCCCTTTTGAGGGCTTTTTTTATTTAGCGCATAACAAAAACATAATGACGATGAGTATCCAACCTGTAAGGTTAAGTTTGGCAGGACTTGTAGCGGTGTTTTTCATCTATGCCTGCCAACCTAAAATCACACAACCGGGAAACACAGTTAAGGCAGAACAAGTGGTCAGCGATGGGAGCAACTCTGATGCAGCCTTCGAAGACAGCCCGGTGAAAGCGTGGTCGCAATCAGTAGGAGTATGGGCGCCTACGCGCTGGAAGTATAACCCCGAGCGCACACGGCATTTTAAGTTGAAGCATACCAAGTTAGAGGTTTCTTTCAATTGGCAAAAACAACATCTCAACGGGATAGCCACGCTTACCATGCAGCCGTATTTCTTCCCGCAGGACAGCGTCATTCTGGATGCCAAAGGTTTTGACCTCCACGAAATCCACCTGACGGGCAAAATCAATCAACCACTGGGCTATTCTTACGACGGCAACCAAATTCGCATCGGGTTGAACAAAACCTACACTCGCAACGAGGAACTGACACTGCGCATCCGATACACCGCCAAACCCAACGAACTAAAGACACAAGGCAGCGCAGCCATTACCGACCGAAGAGGTTTATACTTTATCAACCCGACGGGCGAAGACCCGCACAAGCCGCAGCAAATTTGGACGCAGGGCGAAACTGAGGCAAGCTCTTGCTGGTTTCCGACCTTTGACGCACCTAACGTAAAAACTACGCAGGAAATCTTCATCACGGTAGATTCGGCCTTTGTCAGCCTGAGCAACGGGCGTTTGGTGAGCTCCAAAATCAACAAGGATGGTACGCGCACCGACCACTGGAAACAAGACCAACCACATGCACCCTACCTGTTTATGATGGCCATCGGCAAATATGCCGTTATTAAAGACAAGTGGCGCAATAAAGAAGTGAGCTACTATGTTGAACCTGAATATGCGCCTTATGCACGTGCCATTTTTGGTCGCACGCCCGAAATGATGGAGTTTTTCTCTAATCTGCTGGATTATCCCTATCCTTGGGACAAATATGCGCAGGTGGTTGTGCGCGACTTTGTTTCGGGAGCTATGGAAAACACTTCTGCTTCGGTGTTTATGGAGCACTTACAGGTGGACAACCGCTACCTGTTAGACGATAACTGGGACAATATCATCGCTCACGAGCTTTTTCATCACTGGTTTGGCGATTTAGTAACCTGCGAAAGCTGGGCGAATCTGCCGCTCAACGAATCTTTTGCTACTTACAGCGAATACCTTTGGCAACAACACAAATACGGGCAGGATGCCGCCGATGAATTTTGGCAAAATGAATGGGAACAATACCTCAACGAGTCTTATACCAAACGCGAGCCGCTGATTCGCTACTACTACCGCGAAAAAGAAGACATGTTTGACAGCCACTCTTATGCCAAAGGAGGTCTGATTCTCAATATGTTGCGCCATATTTTGGGCGATGATGCTTTCTTTGCTTCACTGCGCCTCTACCTGAAAAAACACCAGTACGGCAAAGCCGAAATCCACGACTTGCGTCTGGCTTTTGAAGAGCTTACGGGCATGGACTTGAACTGGTTCTACGACCAGTGGTTCATGAATCCCGGCCATCCCGAATTAGAGGTGAAACATGCTTATGCCGACGGTTTCCTGACCGTTGAGGTAAAACAGGTGCACGATACAACCTATACACCTGCGGTTTATCGCCTGCCTATGATGCTGGATTATTGGGTAAACGGCCGAAAAATCAGGCAAAAGATAGAAATCAATCAGCGCGAACAGAGTTTTCGCTTTGCCGTTGCCCAAAAGCCCGATGCAGTATTACTGGACGGCGAAACCCAATTGGTAGGCATCATCCGCCACGAAAAAACAGTTGATGAGTGGATGCATCAATTGAAAAATGCCGACCGTATGCTGGCACGTCGCAAGGCATTGGACGAGTTGCAACTGCTGACAAATGAGGCGCCGGGTGATGATGATGATGCAGACCAAGCCAAGTTGGCTGCTTCTAACGAAGTTTTGCTGGCTGCTGTCCGCCAAGGATTGAATGACCGCTCTTGGCAGATTCGTCAAATGGCCATGCAAATACTGGAAAGTCAGAAAAAATTAGAAGAAAGCCTGATTGATAAAATCAAAAACATGGCACTCAACGATGAACACTCGCTGGTACGTGCCTCTGCTGTCAATGCACTCTCAGGCAAAATAAATCCTTCTTTCTTTACCAATACGATGAAAGACAGTTCTTACACCGTATTGGTTAATTCGCTGTATGCCTATGCCAACTCGGGCGGAGAGGATGCTGTGAGCTATGTAGAACAATTTGAGGGCCTGCAGAACTTTTTGGTTGTCAAAACCTTGGCAGAATTTTACAGCTACTTTAAGGTGCTGGGTAAATACGAATGGTTTGTTAAAACGATGGCACGCCGCAACGGCTATGAGCTCAACTACATGTTCAACTATTTTGGCAGCTACTTGTCTGAACAGCCTGAAAGCGTGCAGTTAGAAGGTGCAAAGATACTGGCAGACTATGCACGCCGCCACAGCAACTACGAAACCCGCATTTCTGCCTATGGTGCATTGGTATTTATTGATGAAGTGCCGGGTGTGAAAGCATTGATGGAAGATGTGCGCAAGGCAGAAAAAGACAACCGCGTATTGGATTACTACCGCATTATATTCAACAAAAATGAGTAAACCTGCTTTGCTGATAACAGGTGCTCAAGGGCAGTTGGGCTGTACCCTTCGTCAAATAGCGCCTGATTATCCCGCATTTGATTTTATTTTTACCGATGTTGATGAATTAGATATCACCCGTGCCGACAGTATTGCTGCTTCTTTTGAGCAATATCGCCCGACTTGGTGCATCAACACCGCTGCCTATACTGCAGTGGATAAAGCAGAAATCGAGCGCCAAACTGCTTATGCCATTAATGCAGAGGCAGTGCGGCTGTTGGCTAATGCATGCAGAACTTACAACACTGCCATGCTGCATATTTCTACCGACTTTGTGTTTGGCGGCTGGCAGTCGGTGCCATTGACAGAAGCAGACGATGCTGAACCGCTGAACTACTACGGCGAAACTAAGCGACAGGGGGAAATCCTCTTGCAGCAGTCAGGTATTCCGTATGTCATAATGCGCACTTCGTGGCTCTACTCGCCTTACGGGGGAAATTTTGTGAAAACGATGCTGCGCTTAGGCAGGGAACGAGGCACGCTTAACGTTATTGATGACCAGATAGGTACACCAACCTTTGCCGAAGACCTCGCACATGCAATAATGGCAATTGTACGGCACGACCATCGCGCGCAGCCTTCGTATGGTTTATATCATTACAGCAATGAAGGCGCTGCCTCATGGTACGATTTTGCACATGCTATCTTTGACATTGCCCATGTACGGGTAGCGCTGCACCCCATCCCGACAAGTGCCTACCCGACACCCGCCCGCCGCCCGCACTATAGCCTGATGAATAAAGCCAAAATCAAGCATACATTCGGCATCACAATTCCCCACTGGCGCGACAGCCTGCAACGATGTCTTTTGCTGATAAACGAGTGAAACTATGAATCATTAATATGCAGTAATAAAAGCGCAAGAGGTTTGCAAAAAAACATTTTGTTTAAATTGCTGAAAAGCAGTCGTTTAAATCTGATAGGTCTTAAAGGTCTGTATTTCAATAGCTTGCACAAAATATTCTTTGTAAATCTCTTACGCTTTGTATGCCTGTGTTGTCCCGCTACGTTTGAATTACTCCCACATTGTAACGCTTTCGGATAGGGGCGTGGTTGGCGGCTTCTATACCTATGCTAATGACTTTGCGTGTTTCTAACGGGTCTATGATACCGTCCACCCAAAGGCGTGCGGCAGCGTAATAGGGCGAGAGTTCCTCGTTGTACTTGTCGGTGATTTCTTTGAGCAGAGCCGCTTCCTGTTCGGCAGTGATTTCTTCGCCTTTGGCTTTCATGGCAGAAACTTTGATTTGCAGGAGCGTTTTAGCTGCCGAAGCACCGCTCATAACGGCGAGTTGTGCCGTCGGCCAAGCATAAATCAGGCGCGGGTCGTAGGCTTTGCCGCACATGGCGTAGTTGCCCGCCCCGTAGGAGTTGCCCAGAATGATGCTGAACTTCGGCACCACGGAATTGCTCATGGCATTGACCATTTTAGCCCCGTCTTTGATAATGCCGCCGTGTTCGGAGCGGCTGCCTACCATGAAGCCCGAAACATCGTGCAGGAACACCAGTGGGATGCGTTTCTGGTTGCAGTTCATGATGAAGCGCGCAGCTTTGTCGGCAGCATCGGAATAGATAACGCCGCCCATCTGCATTTCGCCTTTTTTGGTTTTCACCATTTTGCGCTGATTGGCGATGATGCCTACCGCCCAGCCGTCTATGCGTGCCAAGCCGCAAATGAGCGACTGCCCGTATAGCTCCTTGTAAGGGCGCAATTCGGAATTGTCCACCATGCGCAAAATGATGTCCATCATATCATAGGGCTTGGTACGGTCGGCAGGGAACAGCCCGTAGATTTCTTCGGGGTTGAGTTTGGGTGGTGCAGGCGTTTTGCGATTGAAACCTGCTTTCGGAAAATCGCCCATTTTGTCAAAAATATCGCGGATGGCGTTCAGGCAACTTTTGTCGTCGGGGAACTTGTAGTCGGTAACACCGGAAATTTCGCAGTGGGTGGTAGCCCCGCCCAACGTTTCGTTGTCCACATTTTCGCCGATAGCGGCTTTGACAAGGTAAGAACCCGCCAAAAAAATCGTGCCTGTTTTGTCCACAATCATGGCTTCGTCGCTCATGATGGGTAGGTATGCCCCGCCGGCTACGCAACTGCCCATGATGGCGGCAATTTGCACGATGCCTTCGGAGGACATAATGGCATTGTTGCGGAAAATTCGCCCGAAGTGTTCCTTATCGGGAAAAACTTCGTTTTGCATGGGCAGATATACGCCCGCGCTGTCCACCAAATAGACAATCGGCAGGCGGTTTTCCATAGCGATTTCCTGTGCGCGGAGGTTCTTTTTAGCTGTAATCGGAAACCATGCACCCGCCTTTACGGTGGCATCGTTGGCAACTACAATTACCTGCCTGCCGCAGATATAGCCGATGCAAACTACTACACCACCCGAAGGACAACCGCCGTGTTCTTCATACATGCCTTCGCCCGCAAATGCACCGATTTCCAGCACGGGAGCACCTTGGTCAAGCAAAAAAGCGATGCGTTCGCGTGCCGTAAGTTTGCCTTGCTTGTGTTGTGCTTCTATTTTTTTAGCCCCGCCGCCCGTTTTGACTTTATCGTAGCGGGTTTTCAGCCTGAAAAGTTCCTGTTTGAGCAGGTCCTCGTTTTTGTTGAATTCAATATTCATGTGTGTGGGGTGTGTTGCAAAAGGTAGTGGCAAAATTGCCCGATAATTACCTAACCGCCAACAGAACCGATTGGTTGTCAAGTGTTCTTTTTACTGCCATGCCTTGTTTGGTGGTTTTTTTGGAAAGAACCCAAATAAGTAGGTGGTGTTTGCTTGCAGTAAAATTTCTCTCTAATCCGACTTGTTCAATTTATCCAACAAGAAAACAGGCAGCATTCCGGCCAGCACAATCAGGCAGGACATGGCGGCCGATTGCTGTAATTTTTCATCATCGGCATATTCATAGGCTTTGGTAGCCAGTGTGTCAAAGTTGAAAGGGCGCAGGATGAGTGTGAGTGGCAATTCTTTCAGAATATCCACTACAACCAGCATCAAAGCGGCCAGAATGGCACCGCGCAAGAGCGGCACGTGTACAAAAAGCAAGGTTTGTAAACGGTTTTTACCCAGAATGGCAGCCGCGTTATCCATAGAAGAAGATATTTTTTGCAAGCCTGCTTCCAGCGGGTTGAAGGCCACCGCCATAAATCGCACCAAATAGGCATAAGTCAATGCGATGAGCGTGCCGACGAAGGCCACTTGTAGAGATTTACCGACAGCCAGCAGCAGAGCCAGTACACCGATAGCTACTACAGCGCCCGGCATAGCATAGCCCAAATTTGCCAGATGTATCGTCAGTTGGGTGAGTTTTCCCCTGCCAACACGGCGAATGTAGGCAAGTATCAATGCGATGAGCATAATAAAGGCAGCGCTTGTAAAAGCTACCTGCAAGGTTTGCAACAGATATTTACTGAAATTAGCTGTGAGCAAACCTTGTACCCAGCCGCTGTATGCCCATGAGAGGAGTTGAGCGAAAGGGAACACAAACCCGCCTAAGGCAGGAATCAGGCAGAAAAGCATTGCAGCCATTGCCTGCCAGCCGTGCAGCGTTTGGCGAGTCAGCGGTCGCTCGCTCTTACCTGCCGTGTAACGCAGGTTGCGAGTCAGTCGGCGTTCGGAAAGATTCAACACAAAAACGACAGCCAGCAGCAGCCCTGCCAGTTTCATAGCTGTATGCACGCTGCCCATTGCAAACCATGCGCGGAAAATAGCTGCCGTAAAGGTAGGCACGCCGTAGTATTTCACTGTGCCGTATTCGTTGAGGCACTCCATCAGCACGAGCATGGCGCTGCCGATAATTGCAGGGCGTGCCATCGGCAAGGCAACCGCAAAGAAACGCCGCAGCGGAGAAGCACCGAGCAACTTGGCGGCTTCTATAGCCCCCGCCGATTGCTGCTGAAAATTGGTGCGTGTAACCAAATAAATGTAGGGATACAACACCAGCGACATCACCGCAATTGCACCGCTGAGGTGCATTACATCGGGGCGGAAAGGCAGACTTTGCAGCAGCCCGCGTTCAAAGGTGTACTTGTACACATAGGCATTGATATAGGCAGGGATAGCCAGCGGCAGCACCAGCAACCATGAAAGCAGACGCCTGCCCGGAAATTCACAAGCCGCCACAAGCCACGCCGAAGGAATGCCCAGTAACAACGTTCCGAGAAGTACGCCCGCGGTCAGCCCCAGCGTATTTTTTAGGTAATCGGGCAGCAGGTATTCATACAGATGCGCCCAGTAGCTATCGGCAGGTGAAAACCATTGCCATACCACATACAGCGGCGGAACGCCCAAAATGGCTGCTATTATCGCCAATAACAGCCATTTGCTTACACGTGAAACAATGCGAGAAAACAGAAAGGTCATGCCTGAGTGTTACATGGAAGGATAGAAAGTGTCTAACTTATCTACCTCATTTTTAAGACGTGGCAAATTAATGGCTTTATTGATTGATTCAACGGTTGCCTCTTTTACCTTAGAGAGGCGCTCAATTTGTTGGCGCACTTTGTTATTATCATCGCTGAGGCGTTTAGCCATGGCCTCTTGCAGTACCAACACCATTTCGCGGTTGTTTTTTTCTACTAATGAAATGTACTGCGAATATAAATACTCGAATTCTTTGTACAGGAAAATCACCTCGCTTACACGCTTGTTCATTTCAATCAGGTTGCCGCTGCGAATCAGTTTGCCGTAGTTGATAATGCCGTTTTCTGTTGCTTCTCGTTCTAACTTAAACAGGTACTCCCGCACAGAACTTGCGTTATAAGTAAGGAAAAGCGTAGTAAGGTAATCGGCGGTAGATTTAGCGCGTTTCTCCGCATTAGGGTCTAACTGCCTGCCGCTGGCCTGAATGTTTTGCACCACAAAATTGCGCAGTTTGCTCTGCAGGTTAGCCGTTTGAATCTGGTAGTTATTGATTCCCATGGCAAAGTTGCGGTTGATTTCGTTCAAGCGTGCGTAGTACTGCGTAAATTGCATCATTTCATCGCGGAAGCGCGTTACATTTTCCTGCGGAATATCGGTGCGGCTAACAAACAGCGTACTTGCAAAGCTCAGCAGCGAATTGCTCACGCCCAGAATGGGTGCTGCGGGGCCTGCCATTGTTTGTACCAGCGGGTTTTCCAGTACCATGCGTGCAGCCTCTACAATCCTGCCGCGGTCGCGACGAGCATTGGCGGCAATGTATTGGTCTATCAGCGCCAACACTTTTTTATTGTAAGAAAAGCCTAAGTTTTCATTAGCAGGGTTATTCAAATCGGTGAGTATGTTCTGATACTCCTCGGTTTGGCTCAGGGCTTCCAAGATATTGAGCCGCTGATTGAGCATATCAAATACTTCCACCGAACTGACCAAGTTGCGCTGGATAATTGCATAGCGGTCACGGTCTGTAATTTTCATGCGCTGGTCAAACTCTTTCACGCGTACGTCTACGCTGCTGACGGCATTGTTGAAGTTGTTGACTTGCTCTTGCAGGCTTTTTTGTAATTCGGCAATGCGCAAACTATCGGCGCGGCGTTGGTTTTGCAGGCTGCGAATTAGGTTCTGATTGGCCGTAAATTGCTGAAACAAAATTCTTAACGAATCCGATTGCGACTGCTGCGCATATGACAACTGCGGATGCAATAACAAATACCCGACAAACAAAAGTAAAATAGTGAAAACACGCTTTATTGATTTCATAAGCAGTATAGGCGTTGATGTGGGTAAACACATGCCAAGTTACATTTTTTTATTCTTCGTAGAACCAAAAACAGCACCAAATTAGCCTGAACTGCCTGCTTTCAAATTTGCTTCGTAAGTTTGCAAATGTTCAATACCTCTCCAAAGGTTTTTATTACCGGTGCAAGCGGGTTTGTCGGCAGTTATATTACCCGCCGATTGTTGCAGGAAGGTTTGCAGGTGCTTGCGCTGCGCCGTTCCGGCAGCGGGCTGCTGCCCGAATCTATGCCCGGCCTTACGTGGGTACAAGGTGATATTACCGACATACCTCTTTTAACGGAACTTGTTATGGATGCCGACTGGGTCATTCATGCGGCGGCAATGGTTTCTTTTGCTTCATCAGACCGCAATCTGATTTTTAAAACCAATGTAGAAGGCACGGCTAATCTGGTAAATGTTTGTTTGGAAAGCAATATCCGACGGTTCTGTTTTGTCAGTTCCGTAGCGGCCATTGGCGCAAAGGAAGAAGTTGTTACTGAACGCGCACAGTGGGAAAGTTCCCTGAATCATTCCGCATATGGGTTGAGCAAGCATTTGGCCGAACGGGAAGTATGGCGAGGCATTGCCGAAGGTTTACCCGCTTTTATCGTTAATCCTTCGGTTGTTTTAGGGCAAAACACCTCTGAAAGTTTACTGGCAAAACTGTTTCGCATGGCCGGCTCTTTGCCTTTTTATCCTTCAGGAATGATTAATCTGGTAGACGCTACTGACGTAGCAGAAGGGATTTTGCGATTGTTACAACATAATCTAGTAGCCGAGCGTTTTATTTTTAGCGCAGCTGCCATTAGTTTTCAGGACTTTTTTAGGCAGGTAGCTGCCGCAATGAACAAACAGCCGCCGCAAAAACGCATCTCCGATACTTTGTTGCAGTTGGCAGGAACAGTTAGCGGATGGTTGGGCGGTACTTTCAATCGGCAAACGACCGAAGCAGCCTGCCAAAAGTATCGGTACGACGGCAGCAAACTGACCGCAACAACAGGTTTGCAGTATCGCCCCGTGGCAGAGAGCATCAGAGAGGCTGTATTATTAACCCTAACTCATTAAAAGCAGGCACAATGGCAAATAAAAGAAAAAAAGAACCGCAAACGGAAGATATGCTGGTGCAGCGATTTGAGCAGATGCTTGCACGAGGAACCAGCGTATTTTTTGATTTGCACGAGTTTGAACATATTATTCAACATTACAGCATTCGCGCACAGTGGCAAAAAGCCTTTAAAGCATGTGAGGCAGCCTTTTCGCAATATCCTTTTGCTTCCGAGTTGGGCATAGAAAAGGTGCGCATATTGCTTGGACTGGGCAAATATCGGCAGGCATTGGAGCAGGCAGAAAAAGCAGCTGCCCTTCACCCCGATTCGGATGAACTGTTTGTATTACAGGCAGGGGCTTTTATGGGGCTCAATATGGTTTCGCAAGCCATTGAAAGCCTGTTAAAGGCATTAAAAAATACGGATGAAAAGGAAGACATTCATTACCGCATAGCCGATTTGTATCTGCGTTCCGGCAAATTGCAGCATTCCGTAGAGCATTTGTTCGAGATTCTGAAAATCAATCCTAACAACACAAATGCCTTGCTGGACATCGCCGATTCCTTAAAAACCTTGCACCGCACGGCAGAAGGGGCAAGGTTCTTTGAGGAGCGTATCAACGAAAATCCCGAAGACTTTCGCCTGTGGAGAAATGCGGGGATATTCTTTAACGAAACCAACAGTTTCCATAAAGCCATCGAGCTTTTCGGCTATGCACTGGCGCTGAACGAAGAAGAAATCAGCATTTGGTATCACCTTGGCCATGCCCAAATGAACCTGCAACGCTACGAAGAAGCGGAAGTATCCTACCAAAAAGCCATTGATTTGAAAGAGGAAAGCGATTTTCCTGAGCCGGAAATGTACTGCTGCTTGGCCGCTACCTACGAAAAACGCAAAGACTACAACAAAGCCTCCGAACTCTACCGCAAGGCTGTTAATATGGACGAACAATGTGCCGATGGATGGTACGGCATTGGCATGTGCCTGATTGGAAAAGAGCGCTGGTATGAAGCCATTAATTTCCTCAAAAAATCGGTACGGATAGACAGCGAATGTGAAGATTATTGGCTAGCCTTAGCAGAAGCCGAGTGGAAAACAGGCAACGTAATATCTGCCTTAGAAGCCTACCAACATGCCAACCACCTAAACCCTGCCAACCCGCAAACGTGGTTGGACTGGTCAGGAATCTACCGTGAACAAGGCGACTATATGCAGGCCATCGGCTTGCTCAAAAGTGGTTTGGAAGAGTGCCCCGCCCATGCCGATTTATACTACCGCATGTGCCTCTATCACATAGAAGCCGGCAAATACAAGCAATCATTCACTTATTTGGAAAATGCACTAATTTTGGACTTTGACAGGCACACCGTCTTGTACGAGTGGATTGAAGACATCAATATCCAAAAAGCACTTTTCAAAATTATCAGCCAATATCAGCGCTGATGCTTGTTACAACAACTGATGGTAAACTATTTTCTCAAAGACGTTCCTGAACGTACTGCAAAACCGCGTGAGAAAGGCCTCACGATGGTAATGGACAAAGGTTTGAGCATTCGACAGGTGGAAGATATGCTCAGCACTTCGGCTGAACTTATTGACGTAGTGAAATTGGGCTGGGCAACCTCCTATTGTTTCCCTAACCTTGCCGATAAACTGAAAGTGTATCGTGAGGCAGGTATCCCGGTATATTTCGGAGGTACGCTGTTCGAGGCATTCGTTGTGCGTGGTCAGTTTGAAGACTACCTCCGCCTGATGGATAAGTACGAGCTTTCATACGCCGAAGTATCGGACGGCTCATTGGAAATGAACCATGACGATAAGTGCAACTATATCCGCATTTTGTCGCAGCGGGCAACTGTATTGTCGGAAGTGGGTTCAAAAGATGCCGAAAAAATTATTCCTCCGTACAAATGGATTCAGCAAATGCATCGCGAATTGAATGCAGGTGCATGGAAAGTCATCGGCGAAGCGCGCGAAAGCGGTAACGTCGGGCTGTTCCGCTCCAGCGGTGAGGTGCGCTCCGGTCTGGTAGAGGAAATTCTAACGCAAATTCCGTTTGAAAGTATCATCTGGGAAGCCCCCATGAAGTCGCAGCAGGTATGGTTTATTAAGTACTTAGGTACGAACGTAAACCTCGGCAACATTGCCCCTAACGATATTATTCCGCTGGAAACCATTCGCTTAGGCCTGCGCGGCGACACGTTCCATACCTTCCTGAATGGCAAACAGCCCATTTTGGGTGCTGCCCCCGATGTGAATCATTGAGCGCGGGAGACAAGTGCCAACATTTCTCCTGAAAGATGTTAGCGCTTAACTATCACATGCATATTGTTATTACAATTCGGCTGCGTAGTTCATTTGCCTGTTTTTTTGCTATATTTATTTAATCAAGTACAACAACATGCAATCAGCAGACATAAATTTTAGCCTGATACAAGCCTACTTAGATTTGCTCAAAAATCTAAGTAACAATAGCAAACCGGAGCTGATAGCACGTCTTTCAGAGTCCATGCAGTCCTCTCAAACACAAAGAATTGGTACACTCGGTGCTCTTTACGGCGCGTTTGTGTCTGAGCAATCGGCAGATGAACTGATTAGCGATTTAAAGCAGTCACGCAAATTTCCAATTAATAGGGTAGAATGGTGAAACAGTATCTACTCGATACAAACATTATTTGTATCTATTTTTTGAAAGGTCAATTCAATCTTCACTATAAAATTGAAAAGGTAGGGATAGAAAGCTGTTTTATCTCCGAAATTACTGTTGCAGAGTTGAAATATGGTGTAGAAAAAAGCACTCATAAAGAGAAAAATAAAGAAATACTAAACCAATTTCTTGCACAGTTTACAGTTCTGCCAATTTTAAGTGCGTTAGATATTTATACAAAAGAAAAGGCGCGTCTTAAAACCCAAGGGAATTTACTGGATGATTTTGACTTATTGATTGGCGCGAGTGCCATTGCCAACCGGTTAATATTAGTTACCAGAAATGTGAGTGATTTTGAGCGATTAGAGGGTATAAATATAGAAGAATGGACGCAGGAGTAATACCATGAACGAGCAAGACATCCCCATACTTCGCGAGCGGGCGGTTGTGAACCCCTATTTCAAAGCGGCCAATCTGGTGCTCAAACGCCTAGGTTGGGACCTAAACCCCGAGTCGTGGCGTTCCCGTGCGCGGCTGGCTGCCCTGAAAGACCGCTACAAAGGTCAAAAAGCCGTTATTCTCTGCAACGGCCCGAGCCTGCTCAAAACCGACTTTGATGCACTGGCGGCAAGCGGAGTTTATACATTCGGTTTGAACAAAATCAATTTGTTGTTTGATAAAACTGCTTTCCGTCCGTCTTGCATTATAGCAGTTAATCACTTAGTGATTGAACAAAACGCCGATTTTTTCAACAAAACCGATATTCCCCTGTTTTTAGACAGCTACGCGCTCAAACATGTGCCGCGTCGCCCGAACATTACCTACCTGAAACAGACGTATCACAAAGTTTTTGCCCGCGACGTGCGTATGAGCCTCTACTACGGGCATACCGTAACGTTCGTGGCCATTCAATTGGCCTTTCATATGGGCTTTCAAAAAGTGGCACTGATTGGCTGCGACCATAACTTTACTCATCCGAAAGGGTTAGCCAACCAGACTGTTGTTTCCGGCAACCACGACCCCAACCACTTTGACCCGAACTATTTTGCAGGCGGCGTAAAGTGGCAACTGCCCGATTTGTTCCAAAGCGAAGTAGCCTACCAAATGGCGCGCGAAGTATTTGAAGCCTTCGGTAGGGAAATTTACAACTGCACTGAAGGCGGCAAATTGGAAATCTACGAGCGCAAATCGCTGTCAGATTTTTTATCGGAATGGGTATGAAATATGAGCCATCCTAAATGTACTCATTTGATAATCAGTGCGTTTGTTGTGAATAACCAAAAATGAAACATTGGTGCAAAAGTGTATATTTTGGATTGTATTTTTCCGATATGCGCCTAATACATAGGGATAGGTCGTGCCCTATCCCTATGTATTTTTTGTGCTTTTCAGCCGGCTATAGATTTATTTGGATATTGAATCAAATAAAACTTTTCCAAGATTTTATCGCATTATTCACGTTAATTTGCTTACTTTTTCAGTAGAAGCTGCCTAGAGCAGCGTTGGCGGTTGCAGGTTTGGCCGTATTGTCATAACCTACGCGCACATTAAGGTTTGCTGTGCTGCAACAGCCATTCATATGCAATAATAGGTTCAGAAGAGACGGGGGCTACAATGGTAGGGTCGGGGCTATAGGCTTGTTTCCATGAATTGTGCCCAACGTTTGGATAGAGCATAACTTTTGCCTTAGGCATATTGTCGGAGCGCGCTTGGTGCTCATTGATGCCGCGAATCCGGTTGAGCGTAGTATGTGCCGGAACGATGCCGTCGTTGGTGCCATGGAAAGCCCATATCGGAATTTGATTACTTACCAACGCATTGATTTTAGAAGCATCTGCACCCGATGCACCGCAAACAGGTACAATAGCTGCCACTTTATCAGGATGGCCGCTGCATAATCCCATGTGCCGCCGCTGCCCAAACTGAGTCCTGTAACGTAGACGCGGCTTTCGTCCATGCGGTAGGTGGCTTTGGCATATTCTATAACCCTGTCCACATAAGAGGCAGGCCATGAGCCGTAATCATAGCTCAGTTGCGGGCAGAGTACAATGAATGAATAAGATGTTCCATTCACATTGAAAGTCATTTTTAAGGTCTGCTTTTCTATTTGAAAAGGCATTGCTCCGCCGGCAATTTTTCTTAGGTCAGTAGTGCCGTTGCCCCGTTCTGTGATGCCGTGCAAAAAAATCAGCAAAGGATAACTTTTATTGCTTTTTTGATAATCGGGGTGCGGGTGTTCCAAGTAGCCTATGCCGTCTGCTGTTCGACAAGAGGCAAAACGCTGTGCGTATGTTGGAGAAAATAATGCAACACCTACAACCAACCATAGTAATATTTTTCCGATAAACAGGCGGATGGAAGTAACCGGAAAATAGTTTCATACCTAAAAGCGGGGTTAGTTTAGCTTTATAACGGTATTTAAAGTTCATTAGCACACAAATATAAAACTTTTCAAAGAAAAAATTAAATTTTATTGATTAAAAATAATTTTTTCTTACATGCCTTACATGCGTTTCTTGTATCAACATCAGTTCCAAGATACACGTATTGAGGGCGTGCATTGTATATTTGTGCAAAAATATGTAAGTTTCCTACCCAATTGGGCGGCTATTTTTCAACAGACATGATACTCCAAAACGACTTACTGCTGCGTGCAGCACGCGGTGAATATGTAGAGCGCCCGCCCGTTTGGCTGATGCGCCAAGCAGGGCGAATCTTACCCGAATACCGTGCGGTGCGCGAGCGTTTGAAAGATTTCATAGAGTTGGTTACTACTCCCGCACTTGCTGCAGAAGTTACCATTCAGCCGGTGGACTTGCTGGACGTAGATGCTGCGATTATTTTTTCCGATATTTTAGTAATTCCTGAAGCGATGGGGCTGCCTTATGAGATGATTGAAAAAAGAGGTCCTATTTTTTTGCAAACCATCCGGTCGGAAGCAGACCTGAAAAAAATCAGAGTAGCAGACGCTCCTTCCGATTTGGGCTATGTGGCAGAAGCCATTCGTATTACGAAGCGGGAACTCAACGGGCGCGTGCCGCTCATTGGTTTTGCAGGTGCTCCTTTTACAATTTTTGCTTATATGGTAGAGGGCAGCGGCTCCAAAACTTTCTCTAAGGCAAAGAAAATGCTGTATCGGCAGCCGGAACTTTCTCACCAACTGCTTCAGATGGTTACCGAAAGTACCATCGGATATCTGAAAATGCAGATTGCTGTGGGTGCTGACCTTGTACAGATTTTTGATTCTTGGGCAGGGATTCTTTCGCCTGCACAATACAAAACATTTGCGCTGCCCTACATTGCGCAAATTTGTGATGCTATCAGCGAAGTGCCCAAAACCGTATTTGCCAAAGGTGCTTTCTTTGCATTGGAAGATTTCGGCCAACTAAACTGTCAAGTGATTGGCTTGGACTGGAACATGGATCCACAGGCAGCGCGCCGACAGACCAGTGGTCAGAAAACGCTGCAAGGCAACTTAGACCCGTGTGCGCTGTATGCCGATTTTGATGTCATTCGCAAAGAGACGCGCCAAATGGTGGCAGCCTTTGGTACACAACGCTACATTGCCAACTTAGGGCACGGCCTTTATCCGGATATTCACCCCGACCATGTGCGTTGTTTCATTGATACCATAAAAAGCATGGCTTAGTTGGCAGTCAGGTGTTGCTCTTTCTCTAAATAGTTTCGGGAAACGCCCATAGACAAGTACACTTGGTCTTGTAATTTGTTGCGGATGTTTTGCTCAATCAGCCGCCGGTTGCTTGCATTGGGGTAGGTGCGATTGGCAAGGAAAACATATACCAGATTGTACTGCGGGTCTACCCATGCCGCTGTGCCTGTAAAGCCGCTATGCCCAAAGGTGCGGGGTGAGCAATGCCCCGAAGTAGGGCCTCCGTGCCCTCTGATGGGCTTGTCCCAACCCAATCCTCTCCGATTATGGGCAACGATGCGTTTTTCGGTAAAAAATGGAATCGTTTGCGGTTGCTTGAAAAACTTTCTGCCTCCGTAGTAGCCATTTTGCAGGTTCATTTGCATCAGTATTGCTAAGTCATTTGCATTACTGAAAACACCTGCGTGCCCTGCCACTCCTCCCTGCAAGGCTGCATCGGGGTCGTGTACGATACCCTGTACGCGCTTTTTGCGGAAGTACTTATCTTCTTCGGTAGGGGCTATTTGCGACTTATTTAATTTCTGCAAAGGAAGGTAGCTCATAGTTGCCAGTCCCAGCGGGCGGTAGAAATAGTTTTCAACAAATTGGTCTAAGCAGAGGCCGGTTTCTTGTTCTACAATTTGTTTGAGCATGTAAAATCCTACATCAGAATACAAATAACCGTAAGAACCGTCTGGACGTTTGTTGCTGCGCAGCGGGCTTTCTCTGAGCCATTTCCATATTTCTGCATGTACTTTGGTTGAAGCGTAGAGGTGTTCATCAACCGGAATTACGTGTTCTGCGGTTGGCTCATTGGCATAGTATTCGGGTTTGTACTTGCCTTTCTCCATTGTATGCCACCAGTGAGGTGCTCGCTGGATAAGCCCTGCCTGATGCAGCAATATATCGCGGAGGCTTAAATCGGCTTTATTCGTACCTTTCAGACCGGTGAGATAGTCCGATACTTTTTTGTTTATGTCCAGCAGGCCTTGGTCGTGCAAATACATCACCGCTTGCATGGTTGCCGCTACTTTTGTTACGGAGGCAAGGTCGTAAACAGTTTCATCGCTTACGGGCGTGGCGTTGGGTTCATATGTGTAACGACCATAGTTGCGGTTAAAAACCACATTGCCGTTGCGTGCTACAATCACTTGGCAGCCCGGGGTGGCATGATTGGCCACAGCCTGATTCACAATAGTGTCAATCCGATTCAGAATGTGGCTGTCCATACCTTCCCACTCGGGAATAAAGGTATATTTCATTCGGTTGAGCGAGAAAACAGAGAATCCGTCCCCTGCCTTAATATTGGGTGAAACACTGACAGGCAATCTTGCACCGGTTGTTACGGCCCCGAAAAGTACTTGTGGAACAACAATTTGTACGTCAGCATTATTTTCATAAGCGCAAACCAAATACGGGGCATCATCAAAAAATTTCAGGCTGTAGGGGTTGCCGAACACCACGGGCACTACATTGGTGTGTGCCGATAATTTTTTGATAAAATCGCGGGTAGCCTGCGAAATGCCGTAGTCTTTTTCTATCCGATTGGTAGTGCTTACGCCCAACAGGCCTACAATAACCACTTTTTTGTTTTTGAGTTTAGGAATCAGTGCTTCGTAGGCAGCATCGCCTGCGGCTTTATCGGGGATTTGGTGGTGCTCAAATGCGGCATATTTGCCCAAAATCCGCTGAAAGTCATTGCCTGCACCTGCACCGATTGTTACTGAGGCAAAGGAAAGGTCTTCCAGATTTCTGAAAGGTATTAGGCTGTCGGTATTGCGCACGATGGTAACTGCCTGCTCATAGAGTTTCATGCGCAAGGCTTTTGCCTGTGGCGAGTTGAGGTCGTCCGGCAGATTTTTAGTAACAATGGGCTTGTAGTGGTGAAGACCTACAAAATATTTAGCCATGAGGATTTTCTTCACGCGGCGTTCTACTTCTGCCATGCTGATTTCGCCCTTAGCAATAGCGTCTTTGATTTTGGCTACACCCTTGGGCACATCCAGCGGAAAGAGCAGGCAATCGTTGCCGGCTTTGAAGGCCAACACGTCGGTTTCTCCGGGCGCATAGTTGGCCGAAACACCTTTCATGTTGAGCGCATCGGTAAAAATCAGCCCCTGAAAACCCAATTGATGTATAAGCAAATCGGTTACGACTGCCTGTGAAAGGGTGGTCGGTTTTTTAGGGTCGGCATCATACTCCGGCAGGTTAATATGGGCTACCATGATGCTCATGATACTGTCTTGGATGAGTTTACGGAACGGATACAGTTCTATATCCTCTATCCGTTGGCGGCTGTGTTTGATGATAGGCAGGGCGTAGTGAGAGTCGGTATCGGTATCGCCGTGTCCGGGGAAATGCTTGGCGTTGGCAATAATGCCGTTGTACTGCATACCGCGCATGTAGCTCAGGGCTTTTTCTGCCACTCGTTCTTTGTTTTCGCCAAATGAGCGGATGCCTATTACTGGATTGGCAGGATTCACGTTTACATCGGCAACGGGGGCAAAGTTGATATGCATACCCAGCCTTTTAAACTGACGGGCAATTTCAGCGCCCATGTCATAAATCAGCTTGTTTTCGCCGATAGCTCCTAGTGTCATTGCTTTGGGGAAACTGATGGTGCTGTCTAATCGCATACCCAATCCCCATTCGCAGTCCATGGAAATCAGCAAAGGTATTTTGGCTAATTTTTGGTAGCGGTTGGTAAGTACGGCTTGCCTGCCCGGGCCTCCCTGAAAGAATATCAGCCCGCCGACGTGATATTGGTTTACCAATCGGTCAATCTCTTTATAGTGGGTTTCATCGCGGTTAGAGTAGGCAGCCACCATGAATAATTGCCCGATTTTCTGCTCATCGGTCATGGTACGCAGCACGCTGTCTGCCCATGCATTCTGTCGTTTTAGTCTTTCTAAGTATGCGGGGTCAGGCTCGGGCGGCGTAGCCTTTCCATGAACCGAAGCCAGCGTTGGCGAATGAATACTTTTAGCACTCAGCAGCAGCAGAAATATAAAGTTAACCGACAACCATTTAACCATTGTAGAATCCGATTTGTGAGAATTGGAGCACTAACTATGTATGAAAAAACGGAGGCATGAAATGTGCCACTTTACCCTAATTATGCAAAAGAATCTTTTTAACCATAAACGTCAAACCGCGCTTGAAATTTTCCCGACCAAATATTTCAACAAACCGAAAAATGATTGTACGTTTGAAAAACAGTTCACTTCATTAACTATTTTCAAACACTATGATGAATAGAAACCAACTACTAACACATCAACTTGTGTGAAGTGGCTATTCGCCTTCTTATGCTGTTGGGGCATAGGTTTTTCGGCCTTTGCACAGGTGCAGATGTACACCATCAGCGGACGCGTAACCGATGCGGGCACCAACGACCCCTTGATTGGCGCCAGCATTCAACTCAAAGGCACTTCTACCGGTACTATTACCGATGTGGAAGGCAAATTCAGCATGACGGCAAGCGTTGCACCGGGCGATTATACCCTCGTATTCAGCTTTGTAGGCTATGCCCGCAGGGAGCAACGGGTTACGCTGGGCAGCCAAACTGCCGTAACGGTTGATATGACGATGCGTGAAGATTTTATCGGCTTGGATGAAGTAGTTGTAACAGGTACTTCTATTGCTACGAGCAAGCGGCAGTTAGGCAACTCTATCCATACGGTTTCCTCTAAGCAAATGCAGCAGGTAGGTACGCCAAGCCTTTCTGCGGCTTTGCAGGGTAAAATTGCCGGTGCGCAAATTACCCAAAACTCCGGCGACCCTGCCGGTGGGGTTTCTATCCGTCTGCGCGGGGCGAGCTCTATCAACTCGTCTTCCGAACCGCTCTATATTGTTGATGGGGTAATTGTCAATAACAACACCAACAACGTTACCAACCTTGCGGTAAGCATCAGTGGAAGTAATGACTTTCAGCCCGGGCAGAACCGCCTGCTGGACATCAACCCCAATGATATTGAGCGCATTGAGGTGTTAAACGGTGCTGCGGCAGCGGCCATTTACGGTTCACGGGCTAACAACGGCGTTATCCAGATTTTCACCAAGCGCGGCAGCACAGGCAAACCCAAACTGACCTTCTCTACTTCGCTGATGGTCAGCCAACTGCGCAAAGAGTTTCCGCTCAATATGCATCCGGAGCGTTTTGGCCCTCCGGTAACACGTACAGGTTTTGGTAACGACCAGCGTCTGCCCGGTATTCTGTTGTTCAATCGCCTTTTTACCGAGAAAACCCCTGTAACTCGCTACAACTATTGGGATGACATTTTCCAAACCGCATTAGGTACCGATAATTATGTTTCGGTAGCAGGCGGCAAAGACGATACGAAATACTTTTTTTCTACCTCATACTTCAAGAATCAGGGCATTGTGCGCAATACGGACTTTGAGCGTATTACCGGCCGCTTGCGCATAGACCAGAAACTCAATGACTGGGCAAAATTTTCGGCAGGTTTGAACTACACCCGCAGTTTTGCCAACGAGAAGCCCGATGCAAATACTTTCAACAGCCCGATTAACTCGGTTTTCATTACGGACAACGTTTACAACCTGAAAGAACGCGATGCAAACGGCAATCTGCTGCCCGTAGAGCCTGTTCGCATGAATCCGTTGAGCGTTATTGAAGACCTTAAACAGACCAACCAAACTAGCCGCATGATTGGCGATTTTCAACTAAACCTTGCGCCGCTCAAAGGCTTGGGTATTGACTATATTTTTGGTGTGGATACTTACACGCAGTTAGGTCAGAACTTCTTTCCGCGCATTGCTTACCCGGGCGTGAATGCGGCACTGTTCCCCGATGGTTATGCGGCCAATGCCACTGCACAGGTATTACAACTCAACAATGACCTGAACATCAGCTATCAGGCAGATATCAGCGACAAGCTAAAGTCCACCACTCAATTGGGCGCTACCTGGCAATATGACCGCAGTAATTTTGCACAGGCGCAAGGCCGCAATATGGTTCCTTTTATTGAAACCATTAGCGGTGCAACCAACCTGTTTACACCTGCTACCGAAGTGCGCACCGAGCGCAGTATTCAAGGTTACTTCCTGCAACAAACCTTTAACTATGGTGATTTTCTGTTTGTAACCGCAGCAGGTCGTATGGATGCTTCTTCGGTGTTTGGCCCTAACAGCCGTTGGCAGTTTTTCCCTAAGGCTTCTGCTAACCTGATTTTGTCGGAAATGGATTTTTGGAAAAATGCCTCCTTTGCCAACAAAGTGAGCACATTTAAACTGCGCACTGCTTACGGCGAATCGGGCAACCTGACCGGTATCGGGCCGTATGACCGTTTCAGCAATACGATTCCGGTGCAATTGGTTGGTCGTCAGTCGCTTATCCGCAGCACAGTATTGGGCAACCCCGACGTAAAACCTGAACGTCAGGCAGAAATTGAGGTAGGTACCGACGTTTACTTCCTCGATAACCGCTTTGGTTTAGAGCTGACTTAGTACAACAAGGAAGTTCGCGACTTGCTGCTGGAGCGCACTATTGCGCCATCGGAAGGTGGTGCTTCTATCAACGCCAACGTAGGCAGCATGACCAACAAAGGCATTGAACTTGCCCTGCGCGCCAACATTCTGAAAAATGACTGGAACTGGAATGCCACGCTAATTTACAGCCGCAACCGCAACAAGGTAAATATCCCACAGGAAATCATTCGTTTCTCTACCGATGCGAACCGTATGAGCAGCGCGGTAAATGGCTTCCCGTTGGGCGTGTTCTATGGCACGGCATATGCCCGCAACCCGGACGGCTCGCTGCTATTGACCAATCGCCCGCAGACTATTGGCGGCGTAACGCTGCAAGCAGGTTTACCGCAGCCTGAGCGGGTAGGCCGCAATGCGGAAGGGCAGCCGACAGGTGCTTTGGTAAACCGCGTACTTGGCGACCCCAACCCGCGCTACACTGCCTCATTAGCTAATGACATCAGCTGGAAAAATTTCAACTTCCGCCTGTTGTTTGATGCCGTACAAGGCTTCCAAGTGAACAATCTAAACTGGACAACTGCCAACAACGTAGGTATCGGCCCGCTGGCTGAAAAAGAGTTGCGCGGTGAACTCCCACGCGGATGGGTGAGTTTGGTAGGTGGCTTTGGTGGTGAACGCATCCGCGAAGAAATGGTGAAAGACGGTTCTTTTGTGAAACTCCGCGAAATTGCCCTTTCCTATACCTTGACCCCGAAAGCACTCGGGCTGAGCAACCTGACCCTTGGCATTTCAGGTCGCAACCTGATTTCATGGGATAACTATCCGGGCTTTGACCCTGAAGTTAACTCAGGCGGTCAAAGTAACCGCATCCGCGGCGACGACTTCGGTACTGTGCCTATTCCGCGTACTTTCCAGTTCAACCTGTCTGCTCAGTTCTAATCCGGCATTGCAAACCATCAAAGATTTAAATTCGGAATCAACATGAAAATTTTTCATATCAAAAAAATCGTACTCTGCGGCTTGTTGGCGACAACGCTGATAACCCCATCCTGTACGCTGGACTATGTCAATCCCAATGCGGCAACCGAAGATGCCGTATTGAGCAACACATCGGGGCTACTGGCATTTTCCAATGGCCTGCGTCGCCGCTATATTGTAGGCGGAGCAAGTCCGCTTTATACTGTCATCACTACCTCTGGTTTGGCAACCAATGAACTGCGCGTAGTAAATGCCGGTAACGCAGACATTGCCGCATTGGCAAACGGCCGCGATAATGTAAACGGGCTGAATCCTGTTATTGTCAACATGTGGCAAAACCTGAATATTTTAAATGCGGACTGCGACCGTATAATTGCCAATGTGCGCAATATTCCCGACCGCGCTACTGCCGCTGCCGTACAAGCCCATGCGCACCTCTACAAAGCATTGGCACTGGGCTGGATGGCTACTTTCTGGGAACAAGCCCCCATTACTACAGGTAAGAACGCCACTTTCAGCAGCCGTACTGCTGTTTTGGAAACCGCCGTCCGCTTGTGCGATGAAGCCGTAACTTTGCTGGCCTCCAATCCTGTTCCTGCTGCTTTTACCAACGTGGTGGGCAACGATATTGACCTGCCTAATGCGCTGAACGCACTGTCGGCTCGCTACAACCTGATGCTGGGTCGCAATCAGCAGGCTTTTGATGCGGCAGGTCGCGTATCGCTCACTTCCCGTTCCCGTTTTGTGTTTGACAACATCTCACAAAACCCGATTTTCCGTACATCATTTGTAACCAACAACGTTCACGAAGCACAAACCAATTTAGGATTACCGCCTGCGCTCGCACCTGCCGCCAACGACCAGCGCGTACCGTTTTATATCACTTCGGCTGTTCCGCCTCGCGGTCGCGGCTTCTTCTTAGCCGATGATACGGCCATTCCGCTGTACCTGCCCGGTGAAATGATTCTGATTCGTGCCGAGGCACAGGCGCGCCAGAACCGATTGGCAGAGGCTGTTACAGAACTGAACCGTGTGCTGACTAAAACCCCGTCACAAGATATTTACGGCGTAGGTGCTGCATTGCCTCCCTATGCGGGTGAATTGACACAAAATGCAATTCTCATCGAAATTTACCGCAATCGCTGCATCGAGCTATACCTGACTGGGCTGCGTTTGGAAGACAGCCGCCGATTCGGTCGCCCCGGACCGACAGCCCCCAATGCAGAGCGCAACCGCAACTTCTATCCTTATCCATTTACGGAGCGCGACAATAATCCGAGCACGCCGGCTGACCCTGCAAGCTAATCAGTACTGCGGCTACGGCTCTCACGCAACCCGACAGGATGTGTTAATCCTTGTCGGGTTGTTTTTTATGCCATGTGTTTGCTGATTTGTAAGGGGGATTAAACAATGATAGACTATCTTTCGGCACGAATAGAAGCATCTGTCTTTTCATACTTTATGCAACAATCATCTGTTATCGGCCTATTTAAGGCTATCGGCGGTGAGTTTTTGACCGAACCGGCTTTGCTGCGCGAGCGTTTCAGCCGTTTACAAGCTGTTTTTTTTGACTGGGACGGTGTTTTTAATAACGGCAGTAAAAGCAAGGAAAGCGGTAGCCCTTTCTCAGAGCCTGATGCGGCAGGGACTAATTATCTGCGCTTCGGCTTGTGGCTGCTCACAGGAACTATGCCCAAAGTATTCATCATTACGGGCGAAAATAACCCTTCGGCTTTTCAGTTGGCCCGGCGCGAGCATTTTGACGGCATCTGTTTTCGTTTTGCCGATAAAACCAAAGCCTTGGAATGGTTGCAGCAGACTTACGGCGTCCAACCCGGGCATACCGCATTTGCTTTTGATGATGTATTAGACTTATCATTGGCGGCACAATGCGGCATTCGGCTGATGGTGCGGCGCAATGCCAGCCCCATACTCACCGAATACGTCAGGCAGCAACTCTTAGCTGACTATATAACGGGGTGTTCGGGTGGTGAACATGCCGTGCGCGAAATCGTGGAAATGCTGCTGGGCATTTCAGGATGCTATGAGCGTGTACTGACCGAACGAATAGCCTATTCGCCTGCTTATCAAGAGTTTCTGACACTGAAAAAAGCTATTGAGCCTGTTTTTGTAACCTGGCACGACGATTCTGTAGCAGAGGTACAATTTTCGGGGTAATTATTTCGGCGATAGCCTGAATCGGGATGTAAAAAAGGCGGCATGTATCACTGCCGCCAGAAGCCTGTTATTTGTGTTGAACATATACTAAGCAGACTGCCACACAGGAAAAGGATCTTCGAAGTTATCACCATTCATGTATTGCAGTACCTCATCATAGGTCAGCAAACATGCTTTTAATTCACTGCGTATCTGTGCTTCATCCATATCCTGACCAATAAACACAAGTTCATTCATCCGATCTCCGAAGTTTTTGTCCCAACGGGCTTCTATCTCGTCTTTGTTCTCAACAAAGTTGCCATACATCATCCGATCTCGGAAAGGCATACTTGCCCACCATGAGCCGGCAGGTTCCAGACGTAGCGAACCACCTGCCTGACTCCAGTTAATGGCCAGTGAAGGACGAGAAGCAATCCAGAACATACCTTTGCTACGAATAACAGAAAGCGGCCAGTTTTCAGAAAGAAAGCGGTAAAAGCGTACCGGATGAAAAGGAAGTTTATTCCTGAATACAAATGAATGAATGCCATACGCTTCGGTTTCGGGTGTATGGATTTTGCTGAGTTCTTCTTCCCATGCAGGTAATTGCATGGCTTTATCAAAATCAAATAGCCCTGTATTCATCACTTCGTGCAGAGATACCTTGCCAAACTCGCTCGTTAAAATACGGGCATCCGGATTGAGACTGTGAATAATTGCTCGAAGCTCGCCAACTTGTTCAGGGCTTATCAAATCAGTTTTGTTGAGAATAATGACATTGGCAAATTCTATTTGGTCGGTCAGTAAATCCACAATAGTGCGGTTATCTGTATGGTCAGCTCCTATTTTGCGGCTTCTGACTGTATCGGCACTACCAAAATCTTTCAGGAAATTTAGGGCATCTACGACAGTAACCATTGTATCTAAGCGACTGAAGCGCGATAGGTCAATGCCTTTTTCATGGTCTATAAATGCGAAAGTTTGTGCAACGGGGATGGGTTCGCTAATACCCGTACTTTCTATCAACAGGTAGTCAAATTTACCTGCTTTTGCCAGTCGCTCAACTTCAATCATCAAATCTTGTCGTAATGTACAGCAAATACAGCCGTTTGACATTTCTACCAGCTTTTCTTCCGTTCGTGAGAGCGTATTTTGCTGTTGCACCAACTTTGCATCAATGTTTACTTCGCTCATGTCATTAACAATAACAGCTACTTTCAGACCTTCACGGTTATATAATATATGGTTAAGGAGTGTTGTTTTTCCGGCACCCAGAAAGCCGGAGAGCACTGTTACGGGAAGTTTTCTTGCGGTTGTCATTGATAGGTAATAGATTAATGATTAGAGAAGTCAATAAAAAAGAGTGCCACGTCAATAATAAGACGCAGAATATTTTATGGCTGCTATTTGATAAGAACCTTATTTTATTTTGCTTACCAACTCCTCTGCGCGATTTTTGATAGCCTCAACCTTGTCGCGTAGGTCTTTCTGGATGGCTATCATTTGCTCTGGAGTCGTTTCAATACGTTCGTGGGAGTGGTGGTGGCCTTCGCCTTCTTTATCATGTGAGTGGTCGTGTTCGTAGCCGGGCACTTCTACCACAGTCTCGCCCCATGCTTTAAGCGCTTTTTCGGTTTCCTCGACTTCGGTCAGTATTGCGCGAATGGGTAGTGCCAGCGAATCGACTCCGGCTCGGGAAAGGCTGTCGGCACGTGCCTGCAAAGACGGAACGGCCTGTTTTACCTGTTTAAGCAACGCAATGGTTTCTTTTTCAAAATTCATTGCCTGTTGATGATACTGCACGGCTTCTGACAGTTGTCGCTGTTCCTCTTTGCTCGGGCCGCAAGAACAGAGTATTGCACCTGTTAAGAGAGTGAATAAAATGTTTTTCATTTTGCTTTGATGTTTTGGAATCGTTTTATGCCAAAAGTAGCGGTTTGTTGCTGCATTTGCTTAGCCTCCTGATGTTGCAGCCAAGTGTAAGCAGAAATGGCAACAGTAAACAGTAAGGGCATCCAGAATGCCAGCCGGTCGTTGCGTGTAGCCGAAGGGCGGTAGGCACGGTACAGCGCTACCGACAATAATGCTACCTGTAATGCTATCAACCAAGTTTGGTAGCCGGCAACCGTTCCGGTAAGAGCCAGCAAAGTATTGCTTGCGCCTAATGCCAGTGGTAGAAATGGCAACAGGCAGCACAGAGAGTGCAGCAGGAGCGTAGTAAATATGATGGGAACTAATATGCGCTTGGTTTGCATAGGACTGACATACTGAATAGCGGCGCAAATTACGCAAATAGACAGAATAATGCAACAAAGTTGCATTATTGCTTTTGGGTGCGCCTGAGCAACTCCTGATGCAAGCGGATGATTTGCGGAATGAGCATGTGTCTGCCGTCATTGACAATCACGTAATCGGCTATTTTAACCTTCTCGCTTTCAGGCATTTGCTTACCGATGATGGCGGCTACTTCTTTGGGGCTGCGCTGAGGGTCGCGTTGCAGCACGCGTGCTATTCGCACTTCCTCGGGGGCTGTAACCACAATGAGTACGTCCAGTTGTTTATAGCTGCCGGCTTCAATCATCAGGGCAGCCTCTTTGATGGCATAAGGCTTGCCTGCTGCTTGCTGCTGTGTAAGCCATTGTGCGCTGTCTTCGGCTACGCGCGGATGCACCAAACTGTTGAGCAATTGCAACTTTTCGGGCTGGTTAAAAACCTGTGCTGCCATGTAGCTGCGGTTCAGCGAACCATCGGCCGCATAAGCTGCCGCGCCGAAGTGGTGTATAATCTGATTTTTCAGTGATTCGTCGTGAGTTTGCAACCATTTGGCACGGCTATCGGCATCGTACACAGGTATGCCAAGCACGGCAAAAATCCGACATACGGTACTTTTTCCGCTACCGATTCCGCCCGTTATTCCTACTTTTAGCATAGCTGACTTTAAAAACAGGTGGCACGACCTTGGGTTCAAAAAAATCTTCGGTGGTGATTAAGTCGGGCAGCAGGGTGGAATCTTTCCAGTGTACTTTGCGCCAGTCTAACCAAAGCCTGACAGCGGTTGTATCAGTGGTCAATTCGTTGGCCGGCAGGGTGTAATATACCACTTTGGCAGTATTGGGCTGTATCGTACCGGAACTGTCGGCAGGAAAGTTTTTCAGTTCGATGGCTACGGGTCGCTCTTTGCGAATGAAGTATGCTGTTTGGAAACTGATATGTACCTGATTCAAATCGGCGGTGATAAAGCTCGATTCGGGGAACGATATCCGCACAATGTCGCTGAATGTACCACTGATTCGTGATTTGGGAAACTCATACCTGATTAATTGTGCTGCCTTTTTGAGATTGGAAGGCGGTCCCTGAATTTTAATGCGACGTGGGCTAATCTTAGGAGGTTGTAAAAAACGATGCCCCTCGGCAAGGTTGATGTATTCGTAGCCCATGGGCAGCGTCAGCTCGTACTGGCGAATCGGCTCAAAATGAAAGCGGAGCGTATCGGGCTCACAGCGTTCAATTTTGGCACCGAGCAGGTTTTCGCTCAATTGCGGAATCAACCGGCGCGTGGCTATGAACGATGTTTGCAGAGGTGACTGTATTTCAAAAACAGTAGCGGGAACATCCTTTCGGAAATAAGTTTTTATCAGTCCCCAACCTGTTCCGCTGATGAGTACGTCCATTTTTTCGGGCAGCGGTTGCAGCGCAACCACATTGGTTGCCTGCGCTCTGAACAGAACCGGTACGCTGATTTTGGTTGTATAGTTCTTGTTCAGCGCATTAAAAAGCCAAAGAAGCGATGCCACGATGAAACTCAGCGTGATAGCGCTCCAGTCCCACCGTCCGAAGTTGCTCAGTTCCTGCCTGAGTGCCTGTAATATGGCGGCGGTAATCTTCAATCGTGCTTATGATGTTACCGAAGGTGTGCCTTGCCCTTTGCTTTGTTCCAGTGAGATAGCCGTTTTTTCAAATTTCAGTGTAACGCCTTTGTCGGCTTCCAAATGTACTAAATTGCCTTCTATGGCAACAACTTTGCCGTGTAACCCCCCGATGGTAACTACATGGTCGCCTACGGCGATAGACTCTATGAATTTTTTCTGTTCTTTCTGACGTTTTTGCTGTGGGCGAATCATGAAGAAATAGAATACCAGAATGATACCCGCAATAAAAATCAGGTTGGCAATGGAAGAACCGCTACTTGCCGCCTGCAATAAGATAGCTTGTATGTGCTGCATGAATAACAAAGTTAGGTTTGAACCGGTTACAAAGTTAATCCTCTGTGGAGTTTATTGAACGAATTTAAGCAATTTTGCATACAGTTCTCTTATCAACCGCTAATTACCCTCATTTCTTATCTTTCTCCGGCTTTGGATTTTATGGCACAACAGGAAACGGCTTCAGGCCAGATTTTTGACCGCAAAGTTCTTGCGGGCATTTTTCAGTTTGTCAAACCTTATATCGGCCGCTTTTATCTGCTGATAATATTAACCGTGCTGATGGGGCTTTTGTCGCCGCTGCGCCCGTACCTGATTCAATACACGATTGACCACCACATTGCTTACAATGACATCAGAGGGCTGGTGCAGATGGTTTGGCTGATGATTGGTTTGGCATTGGTGCAGGCATTGGTGCAGTTCAGCAACTCTTATCTTTCCGATTGGGTGGGGCAGCACGTTATCCGCGATATCCGCATTACGCTGTTCAAGCATTTGCTTTCGCTCAAAACACAGTATTTTGACCGTACACCTATCGGCAGGCTTGTAACCCGCAACATTTCCGATGTGGAAACGCTCAATAATGTATTCACCGAAGGGCTGGCGGCCATTGTCGGCGATTTGTTGCAACTGCTGTTTATTCTTGGCTTGATGCTCTATACCGACTGGCGGCTTACTTTGGTCAGCCTCAGCACTTTTCCGCTGCTGTTTGTGGCTACTTATATTTTTAAGGAAAAAATCAAGAAGGCGTTTAATTCGGTGCGGGTGGCGGTTGCCAACCTCAATTCGTTTGTGCAGGAGCATATTACGGGCATGAGCATTGTACAGATTTTCAGCAGCGAGCAACGGGAGTTTGAGCGATTTAAAGAAATCAACCGCGAACATCGAAAGGCGCATCTCAAATCGGTAAAATATTATTCTATCTATTTCCCTGTTGCCGAAGTAATTGGCGCAATTGCAACAGGCATGTTGGTTTGGTACGGTGCAAAAGGCGTGATACAAGAGCAACTGACGCTTGGTACGTTGGTAGCATTCATCATGTATATTTCAATGTTTTTCCGCCCGATTCGTCTGATTGCTGACCGTTTTAACACGTTGCAAATGGGCATTGTCAGCGGCGACCGCCTAATGAAAATTCTCAACAGTCGCGAGCAAATTCAAAATACGGGTACGTATCGGCCTGCTTCTATCAGGGGTGATGTAACTTTTGAAAATGTTTGGTTTGCCTACAACAACGAAGATTACGTACTGAAAAATATCAATTTTGAAGCACATCGCGGGCAAACAGTGGCGCTGGTAGGTGCTACGGGTGCTGGTAAATCTTCTACCATCAACCTCATCAGCCGATTCTACGACGTTAATCAGGGGCGCATCTTGCTCGATGGGGTAGATATTCGCCAGTACGAGTTGTATTTTCTTCGCCGCCGCATAGGTATTGTATTGCAGGATGTATTCCTGTTTTCGGGCAGCATTATGGACAATATCAGGCTTGGCAATGAGGAAATTACCTTGGAGCAGGTACAAAAAGCGGCTGAGTTGGTGGGTGCATTGCCCTTTATCGAGCGGCTGCCCGGCGGCTTTGACTACAACGTGATGGAGCGCGGTGCAACGCTTTCCGTAGGCCAGCGACAACTGATTTCGTTCGTTCGGGTGATGGTGTATAACCCCGACATCATCATTTTGGATGAGGCTACCTCTTCGGTAGACAGCGAAACCGAAAAAATGATTCAGGATGCTATCGGCAAAATGATGAAAGGCAGAACAGCTATTATTATTGCGCACCGCTTGGCTACTATTCAAAACGCCGACCGCATTATTGTGCTGGACAAAGGCGAAATCAAAGAAATGGGCAAACACGACGAGTTGTTGGCACTGGGTGGCTATTACGCCCGCCTACACAAAATGCAGTACAAAGAAATGGCGGCTTAGTCTGCCGCAAACGGCTCAGCGCAGCGTACCGAATAGAATACGTAGCTCAGCGTAATGCCTGCAAAATAGTACATGTCTTTGCTGTACGGGTTGCTTTGCCGAAACTTGGTGTTCGCTTCATTAAAGTCAATCCCGTCAACGCGGTCGGTGAAGGTTTTGCGTGCGCCAAATTCAAATCCCAGATTCCAGTTGGGGTGCATATAGTGCTTTACGCCCACGCCAAAAGGAATAATAATGTGTGTGCCGCTATAGTTGCGATTGTCTAAGTAGTTGGTTTTCCCGCTATGATTGGCTACTGCTACGCCTCCAAACAGAAACGGACACCATTTTTCCATCCGTTGCCGGTCGGTTTTCCGAAAATTGAAAAAATTATATTCGGCAGTAAGTGCGAGTTCCCGCATATTGCTGCGGAAATAAAAATCGCGTTTTTGCTGGAAAGGGTCTGCAAAAATACTGTCGCGCCCCACCAGGTCAGTTACCATCAGGTTGGCACGTAGGCCGAGAAAGTAAAAAGGGTTGTAGCGGAAGAAAATATTTCCACCTAATTTTGAATTTTCTATGCGAAAGGCAGGGGCGACATCCCCTTTATAATTTCCTGCTCCCATACCTGCGCCTACCTCGTAGCGCTGTGCACTTGCTGTTGCAATAAAACCAAAACAAACGGCTGCCATCAGTAGCAACCGCTGTTTATTAAAAACCAATGACATGTTTACGGACTAAGTAAGTTTAGTAGGCTTTCTCCATTAGCAGAACCTCATCGCCATATGCCCAAAATTAGTGCCATACCGCTCGGGCGTTATAAAATGCCTTTGGTGCTTAGAATACTCCTATCGCCCGGGCGCAGGGCAATAGCCGAACGGATGGCTCTTGCAAATGATTTAAACAGAATTTCAATCTGATGGTGGTCATTATCGCCTGAAAACCGCATGTTTAGGTTGCATTTGGCCATATCGGAGAACGACTTGAAAAAGTGATAAACCATTTCCGTAGGCATTTGTCCCACTTTTTCGCGATGGAACTTGCCGTTCCAGACTAACCAAGGGCGACCGGAAAAGTCAATGCTTACTTGTGCCAGTGCATCGTCCATGGGCAGTATGGCAAAGCCGTAGCGCTCGATGCCTCTTTTATCGCCCAGTGCACGCGCAAAAGCCTCACCAAGTGCCAGCGCAGTGTCTTCTATGGTATGATGTTCGTCTATGTGCAAATCGCCGACGGCCTGTATGTCAAGGCTGCAGCCCGAGTGGCGCGCCAGCTGGTCGAGCATGTGGTCAAAAAAGCCCAGCCCCGTAGCCATTTCCGACCGCCCTTTGCCATCCATCCGAAGCGTAACCCGAATATCTGTTTCGTTGGTTTTTCTGTGAACAGTAGCGCTGCGCCCATCAACTGTCAGGAGAAAATCGGCGATTTGGTGCCAGTCCGAAGTGCAGAGGGTAGCGCGCTCATCGGTTTTGCCTATCAACACCGATTGGCAGCCCAAGTTTTCGGCAAGTTGTACATCGGTCAAACGGTCGCCGATAACAAAACTGTTGGCAAGGTCGTAGCTCCCCTCCATATATGCCGTGAGCATAGCTGTTCCGGGTTTGCGTGTGGGCAGGTTTTCATGCGGGAAAGAGCGGTCGATGTATATGGCATCAAACAGAATACCTTCTGCGGCAAGGATGTCTAACATTTTTTGATGAACAGGCCAGAAGGTGTCTTCGGGGAAACTTGCCGTACCTAAACCATCTTGGTTAGTTACCATCACAAGTTCATAAGTACCTGCCTTTGCTATCTTTGCCAGTGCCCCGATAACGCCAGGCAAAAAGGCCAGTTTTTCGTATGAATCTATCTGTTCATCGGGTGGTTCAACAATGATAGTTCCATCGCGGTCTATGAAAAGTGCCTTTTTCATTCTGTTAAATTTGCATAAATTTGAAGCTCAACATCTGCATTTCCCTCAGACAACTCTCATTTAATTTACCCATGCGAAATGTCCTGCTAATGATAATATTGTGCTTCTTATTTGCTCGCAGGGAAATCTATGCACAAAGAAACAACAATCTTGATTCATTGGAGACAGAGCGGCTCAAAAATCAGAAGAAAATAGAAGAACTGAATCAAACGATTATCTCAACGGGCAGAACAAAAGAGGCTACGTTGAGTGAGTATCTGACACGTAAGACCATTTTGGAGCGCTACATCAAAGAGATTAAGATTGTTCAGGAAAAGCAGGCATGGATTCAAGAGCAGATTAGGGAAACACAGGAACTGATAGAAGCGCTTGAAAAGGATGAAACACAATTGCGGCAGAACTATCAGAAAACCATCTTTGAACTTTCTAAGCAGGAAAATCAGCCAAAGAATGCTACGGCCAACTTGCTTGCCATAGATTCATGGAACGACGTTAATCAAAAGAAAAATAACCTGACGCAGTACGAACGCACGCGAAGAGAGCAGCTAAATGCCATTGCGGCGACAGTCAGGAAATTGACGGAGCGCAAAAAACAATTGGCCGGATTGGAGCAACTCCGCCAAGCAACGGAACAGTCGCTGAAAAGTAACATTGCCTTTGAAATGTATCAACGAAAAGAACTTGACCAGCGAGTGAAGGAACTGCAAAAGCGGGAAGAAGATTTTATAGAACGCAAGAAGGCATTAGAAAGATTTAACAAATCCATTACAAGGGAAATAGATAATATTTTAGCCAGCAGAGGTGCAGATTGGAACAACTCCAAAACCAACGCCATAGCTACAGTGCCGCAACCGGAAGCCGTAAATGCTGTGCGTAATGAAACAACGATACCTAAGTCGGCAGGAAAGGCAACAGAATCCCGCCCTCAATATTCAGGGGCGGCGAAAGCCACACCGACCGGCAGCATACGCAACAGTGTGTTTGCCGAAAACAAATCGCTGCTGCCTTGGCCAGTAGATAAATACAATCTTATTGCATCAAGATTCGGCATTCATAAATATCCGAGCATATCTAACATAGAAATTGAGAATTTGGGAATTGATATTCTCACCATGCGCAACGAGCCTGTGCGAAGTGTGTTTGATGGCATGGTCAGAAGTGTCAGTCAAGACCCTGATATGGGCTGGGTAGTGATTGTGCAGCATGATGATTATCTGTGCATATATGCGCACATGCAAAATGCTGTAGTAAAGGTAGGTAGTCGTATTAAAGCCCGCACAGTGCTGGGTACCGTCGGTTTGAACCGCGACGGATACCCGATGCTCCAATTTCAGATATGGAAAAATCGGCAAAGCCTTAACCCCGAAGACTGGCTGGCAAAAAACACCAACAATTGAGCTAAACACTTGTAAATGATGTACGTAGCTTTGTAAATTTGCATTGTACAACTTTAATCCCTATAACTTTGAAAAAAATCGGCATCTTACACGGAAAAGAAAGAACCTTTCCACAGGCATTTGTTGAACGCGTAAATCAGAAAACACAAGGCAAAAATATTATTGCAGAGCCTGTATCTATAGAAAGTGTTGAGCAAGGCGAGCCTTCCGGCTATGCCGTTATTATTGACCGAATTTCTCAGGATGTACCCTTCTACCGCGCCTATCTGAAAAATGCGGCTCTCAACGGAACGGCCGTTATCAACAACCCGTTTTGGTGGAGCGCAGACGAAAAGTTTTTTAACAACTGTTTGGCAACCAAAATAGGTGTTCCTGTACCTAAAACAGTGCTGCTGCCTTCTCATCGGATGCCACCTGATACAAACGAACACTCATTTACTAATCTTTTCGGCCACTACAACTGGGAAAAAGCATGGGAAACCATCGGATTCCCTGCTTACATGAAGCCTCATGCAGGCGGTGGCTGGAAAAATGTTTACAAACTCAACAGCTTGAGCGATTTTTACAGCAAGCACCCTGAAACAGGTGATTTAGTGATGCTTTTGCAAGAAGAAATCCAGTTTACTGATTACTTCCGCTGCTATTGCATCGGCCAAAAAGATGTGCGTATTATGCCTTATGAACCGCGCAATCCGCATCATTTGCGCTATGTGGCCGAAACCAAAGCAACAGGCGCTGCTGCTAAAAAACTGCTGGCAACCATAAAAGACTATGTGTTGCGCCTCAACAAAGCACTCGGCTACGACTTCAACACTGCCGAATTTGCCGTTCGCGACGGTATCCCATACGCAATTGACTTCTGCAACCCTGCACCCGATGCTGACGTGCACTCGGTAGGTCAGGAAAATTTTGAGTGGGTAGTAGAAGCTGCTGCCAATATGGCCATTGAGCGTGCGAAAAAGAACAAAGAAGGCCAAATGAACCTGACTTGGGGCGAGTTTACTTCGCAAGCCTGTTTAGGGCTACCGGTAAGTAATCCTGACCTTGTGAAGAAAGCTGCCGAAGAAGATACACCCAAAGCAGAGGTTAAACTGAAAAAACGCACGATAAGAAAATAATTTGATGGTTACTTTTTTGTCTAAGTAAGCCTTCGCCTCTGCTGCGGGGGCTTTTTTTAATTCGTAAATTCTCTTTTGCTTATGATTCTGACTGACCTAGAAATTTTAAAACATATTCAATCCGGCCAAATTGTTATCGAGCCTTTTCGCGAAGAGTGCCTTGGCACTAACTCATATGACGTACATTTGGGAAAATGGCTTGCCACTTATGATGAAGAGGTGCTGGATGCCCGCAAACATAATACCATCAGCACCTTTGAAATACCGGAAGAAGGCTATGTATTAGAACCGGGTAAACTTTACTTAGGCGTTACGCAAGAATACACCGAAACCCATGCACATGTGCCGTTTCTGGAAGGTAAGTCGAGCGTAGGCAGGCTGGGGATTGATATTCACGCTACGGCAGGCAAAGGCGATGTAGGTTTTTGTAATCATTGGACGCTTGAAATATCGGTTTCCCAACGCGTGCGGATATATGCCGGAATGCCCATTGGGCAACTTATTTTCTTTGCTATTCAAGGTGAAATCAGGCATTATTACAACCGCAAGCCGTCTGCCAAATATAACGAACGCCGTGAAAAGCCGGTAGAATCCATGATGTGGAAAAATAAGTTTTAGATGTAGCCTGCCAGCCGATATACGACAATCCCTGTCCATTCTTTAAGCAGGATATTCCATCGGTCAATGGCAACGGCAGAGGGTACAGTCATGCGTCCAATGTCAAAAAAGCGGTCTTCGCTGTAAAAATCGGCAGGAAATGGCAGCGCCTCAATGCCCTGTTTCCGAAAGCAAAGCGTTGCTCGGCGCATGTGAAAAGCCGATGTTACCATGATGCACTCAGCGGGGCTGATGCCGTTTTTTTGCAATATTTGTGCGGTGTAAACTGCATTTTCATGTGTGTTGAGCGATACCTCATCTGTGAGAATATCTTCATCGGGTATGCCTGCCATGAGGCAAATCGAAACAACGTTATTTGCTCCTTTGGTTGTAACAGCAGACAACTTGTCAATATATGCTCCGCTGATGATTATCTTTTTTACCTTACTCTCTTTGTAAAGTCTGATGGCATACAGCAGTCGGTCGGCACCGCGCATGAAATACACGCGGTCTTTGGGCGACTTGCTGTCCTGCGTCATACCCATCAGCACGATGGCAGCTTTATATTTATTGTTCGGCACATCGGCAAACGGAGTTGGGGGAACTTCCCATCGAAGCAAAACTTCATTGGCAAGCCACGGATTGCCCAGCAGCCAAAAGGTAACGGTTACGGCAATCAATAGATGTTTGCGCCTTTTGGTATTTCGGGTGAGCCATGCCCACAAAAGCCCGCCCATCAGCCAGAATAAGGGGTTAATCAGGAAAGTTAGTAGCTTGGAAAACAGGAAAAACATGCTGCAATTTAGCAATCAATCAAATTAAAAAGCATATATAGTAAGCAAGCGGGTTGCTGCTGATTTTTTATATTAAACCTGACACATTCTCTAAGAATTTTCAGGTTTAAGTGTTTATTTTTCAATAGTTTACAAAGTTTTCGTAAACCACTTGTGCTTTTATATGCTAAGTTCAAAATGCTACCATACCGATTTGTGTTGCTTGCTCAACTGTTCGCATAATCGGCCAGTATCATATCGGCAGCTTTTTCGCCAATCATGATGCAGGCAGCATTGGTGTTGCCTGATACTACGCGCGGCATAATAGAAGCATCTGCTATGCGCAAGCCTTCGATACCATGCACTTGCAGCCGTTCATTGACTACCGAAAGTTCATCGCTGCCCATCTTACAAGTGCCTACCGGATGATAAACCGTTTCAAACGAACGGCGGATATGGTTTGCCCATTCGTCATCGCTGATTTTTGGAAGCGGAAAGTGCAGGCGGTCGCGCAGACCGTCGAGCGCTTGTTGCTGCAAAATTTCTTGTGCTATCTTGCCGCCTTTAACCAGCAGTTGCAGGTCTGCTTCTTGCGACAGAAACAAGGGCTGAATAACAGGCGCATCGGTAGGGTTGGCGGAGCGCAGTTTGACATAACCGCGGCTTTGTGGTTGCAAAAGAGTTGGCAAGACAATAAAGCCATCGCGGTCAGTAGGGTAGTTGCTCAGGTCATAGATGTCTATTCCGTACTTATCGCCAATCTGTACGGGGGTCATGTGCAGTTGCAGGTCGGGTTGCACGGCCTCCGGTGTGGTTTTTACAAAAGCATTGGCTTCCAGTGGCCCTGTGGTAAGTACGCCTTTTTTTGCGGTGAGATAGGTCAACAGTGCCCCCAGCATATTTAGTGGTTTCAGCACGTGATTTTTACCTACTGCCTGTTTAGAAAGCATACTGACAGGATAGAACAAATGGTCGTGCAGATTTTTACCTACACCTTCCAGCCGATGCTTAACCTCTATGCCGTGCGGTCGTAAATCGTCAGTTGCGCCGATGCCCGAAAGCATGAGCAGTTGCGGGGACGCAAAAGCGCCTGCACTCACTATGATTTCTTTATTGGCTTTGAAAGTTTGCAGAGTGCCTTTTACTAAACACTCTACCCCTGTTGCTTGGTCGTTGGCCAGTAAAATTTTGGTTGTGCGGGCTTGTGTAATGATGGTGAGATTAGGACGGTTGATTGCAGTTTTAATAAAAGCCGTTGCCGTGCTGTGCCGTCTGCCGTTTTTGATGGTAAACTGAAAAAAGCCTGCGCCTTCCTGTTGTGCGCCGTTGAAATCATCCGTTTTGGGAATACCTGTTTGTGCACAGGCTTCTATGAATGCCGGGCCGTAGGGCGTAACAAATGCCAAATTGCTCACATTCAGCAGTCCGTTTTGTCCGTGGTATTCGTTGCGAATGGTTTCGTTATGTTCCGATTTTTTGAAATGAGGCAGCACGCTTTGATAGTCCCAGCCCCGATTGCCCGCTGCTTCCCAAACATCAAAATCATTCCGATGTCCTCTGATATAAGCCATTGCATTGGTGCTGCTGCTCCCTCCCAGTGTTTTGCCTCGGGGCAGAAAAATGCTGCGATTTTCGGCGAAGGGTTGCGGCTCGGAGTAAAAAGCCCAGTCCACCTCAGTGCGAAACAAATCCGTATAGCCGCCGGGAATATGAATTTTCATATGGCTGTCGGGTTTGCCCGCTTCCAGCAGCAGCACACTGTTGGCAGGATTTTCTGAAAGGCGATGTGCCAACACGCAGCCTGCTGAGCCGGCCCCGACGATGATGAAATCGCAAGAAATAAGTCTTTTCATATTTACACTGTAAAACAAGGTTGCAACCGCAATTAAGTAAGTTTTACACGGACAGTAAGAATTTTTTTAACGTTTTTTTTTGATTTTCATTGATACTTTTAGTAGCATTGGCACAAATTTGTTGAACTTACTAAATTTCAAGGTATGAAGCGATTCCTACTATTTAGTGCATTATGGGTGCTGATAGCGTGCTCGGTATATGCACAAGAACGGGTGATTTCGGGTAAAATTACCTCTAATGAGGATAATTCGCCCCTCCCCGGCGTTAACGTATTGGCAAAGGGAACCAGCACAGGCGTAGTTTCTGATGGTGAAGGCAAGTACAAGCTGAGTGTTCCGGAAGGGGTCACCAAGCTTGTATTTTCATTTGTGGGCTTCCTGACGCAGGAAGTGGAAATTGGCGGCAGAACAACCATAGACGTTGTATTAGCCCCCGATACCAAGCAGTTGAGCGAAGTGGTTGTAACAGCACAAGGTATCGCCCGTGAGAAAAGAGCCTTAGGTTATGCAGTTGCAACAGTTAATCAGAATGCCATTGCAGACCGCCCATTGGCCGATGTTGGTCGCGTACTGCAAGGTAAAATTGCCGGTGTGAATATTACTCAGACATCAGGTGTTTCCGGTACCGGTACCAACATTACCATTCGCGGTTATTCTTCCATCACGGGCTCAGTTCAGCCGCTCTTCGTAGTGGACGGTGTGCCTTTCAACTCTGCCACTAACTCACAAGGCAACTTTGTGAATGGTGGTCAAACTGCACCCAGTCGCTTTTTGGATATTGACCCCAATAACATTGAGAATGTTTCTGTACTGAAAGGTTTGGCTGCTGCAGTACTTTACGGCGACCAAGGCCGCAACGGTGTAATTTTGATTACAACTAAGAACGCCAGTACCAAAAACAAACCGGCTGAAATCACACTGACACAGTCCGTTTTTGGTAATACTGCCGTGTTGCCGGTTTATCAGAATACTTACATTGGCGGTTTCCAACAAAATGCCGGTTACTTCTTCAGTAACTGGGGGCCTAGTGTAGATGAATACCTGCGCCGTCGGGAGCTTGGGCTGTCCATTGGCTCTTTTCCTTCGCACCCGTATGCAGTATTGCAAGATGCCGGTTTACGGGCTGCTTTTGCTGATTTTGTGGCTAATAACCCTTATCCGATTCAGGCTTTCCCCAACAACGTGCGCGACTTTTTCCGCACAGGTGTGGTGAGTAACACCTCTCTCAACTTGAATGGCGGCAACGGAACAACCAGCTATAACGTTTCGGTAGGTTATAACCGCGAACAAGGTTATATTCCTAACAATGATTTGGCGCGTTTAACATTAGGTTTGGGTGCTCGCACCCAAGTAGTGAAAGGTGTAACCATCAATACTTCATTCAACTTCGTAAACACAGATGTAAAAACTCCTCCGTTGAACGCCGGTCTGGGTAACAACACTTTGAACGGTTTCCCTTCTGTGTTGGCAAACGTGATGTACACTCCGCGCAACATAGATTTGATGGGGTTGCCTTTTGAAAGCCCTGTTGATAACCGCAGTGTTTACTTCCGTAGCGGTAACGACATTCCCAACCCACGCTGGATTCTGAAATATTATAAAACACCAAGCATTACTAACCGCTTCTTTACATCTAACTCGGTTATCGTAGATTTGGCAGAGAATTTTTCTGTTACTTATCGCGTAGGTTTGGATACTTACAACGAACGTCAGGAAGCTCAATTTAACAGAGGCGGCGTTAATTTTGTAAACGGTGCCTATTTTACCCGCGATATCGTAAATACGATTTGGAATCACGATGTAATCATGTCTTACTCCAAACAGTTGAACGACAAACTGACCTTGGCCGGTAAGTTGGGTGCCAACATGCGTAACGACCGTTACGACGAGCAATCTGTTCGCAGTGTTAACCAATTGGCGTTTGGCCTGATGCGCCATAACAACTTTATCGATAACGCAGCTTCCAGCATTACGCAGGAGCAAACCCGTATAGGTGTTTACGGTGAAGTTACGGCTGACTACAGAAACTTCTTATTTGTCAACTTTGCAGCCCGTAATGACTGGACATCTACTGTGGAGTTAGATAACCGCCGTATTTTCTATCCATCCGGCAGTATTTCATTCATACCCACCACTGCTTTTGAAGGATTGCAATCCGGCACATTAAATGAGTTAAAAATTCGTGCCGGTATGGGTACTTCTGCGGGTTTCCCTACGCCATACAGCACACGTAATATCCTGAACCAAAACTCACGTGCATTCTTAGATGCAGCCGGTAATGTTTCCCAAACGCATACAGTAGATAACTTCTTAGGCAACCCGAACTTGAAGCCGGAGTTAATTACTGAATATGAATTAGGCATTGAAAGCAAACTGTTCAACAACAAAATTGGTATTGACTTTACATGGTATCGCCGCGAGACTACCAACCTGATTACCAATACCCCGATAGATCCTGCCACAGGCTACATCCAGACAGCTATTAACATTGGTAAAATCCGCAATACAGGTGTTGAATTGGCGGTGAACGCAACTCCTATCCGTAAAGATGATTTCTCATGGGAAACTGTGCTAAACTTCAGCCGCAACGTACCTATTACAGTAGAATTAGGCGGACAGTTGCAAGAGGTTGTAGTAGCAGGCTTTACTAACTTGGGTAACTTTGCAGTTCCGGGGCGACCTTTCAACATTATTAAAGGCACAGCCTTCCGCCGTGATGAGAACGGCAACCGCATCGTAGATGGTAGTGGTCTGTATCTGGCCGATCCTAACCTGCGCGAGCTGGGTAACCCTAATCCTGCTTTTAATACTTCATGGATTAATACATTGAATTACAAAGGTTTCAGCTTTAATCTGATGCTTGAATATCGCCACGGTGGTGCGTTGTATTCTAGTACGGCAGGTGCTTTGCTGGGTCGTGGTTTGACTAAAGATACAGAGTTTGACCGTTCGCAAACCTTCATCTTGCCCGGTGTAAAGCAAGATGGCTCACCAAACGATATCCAGATTACTACATCAGATTATCATTTTAACTCGGTCTATTTCTTTGGTGATGAAGGCCGTATTTTCGACGGTTCAACTTTCCGTATCCGTGAGGCATCTCTGTCTTACAATCTGCCTAAAAATCTGGTAGCTAAAACACCGTTCAAGGGCATTTCTGTATCGCTGCAAGGCAATAACCTCTGGTATCGTGCTATCAACATACCAAAGTATTTGCGTCTAGATACCGATAACTTAGGGTTGGGTGTAGGCAACGGTTTGGGCTTTGAGTTCCTGACAGGTCCTGCTTCCCGTCGTTTTGGTGGTACGCTCCGTCTTAACTTCTAATAATCCCTCAAAATTTGATTTCCTATGTTGAAATATATAAAAGTCTTTTCACTATCCATCGGCCTTGTGCTGTTCAACTCATGTAAGTTGGACTTATTAGACAACCCCAATGCCGTAACGCTAAGCAATGCCAGCCCTGACTTCCTGCTCAACAGGATACAGTTAGATTTTGCTGCCTTCTTTAATCAGGCAAGTGACCCGGGTATGCGTCTGACGCGTATGCTCAACCAAGGAGCAGCAGTATATGCTAATGCTTACACTCCTCAAAACTTGGATGGTCTTTGGACAAATGGTTATGCCAACATTTTGACTGATGTCAAAACACTTATTGAGTTGTCGGAACGAGCCAACCTACCCGTTCATGCCGGTATTGCTCGTGTGATACGTGCATATGTGATGGCAACTATGGTAGATTTTTTCGGTGAAGTTCCTTTCTCTGAAGCACTGGATGCTAATAACTTTAATCCTAAAACCGACTCCGGTGAATCTATCTATCAGGCAGCTATCGCTGACTTAGACAGGGCTATTGCTAACTTTGGTGCCAGTGCAGCTTCTGTACCTACTGACTATTTCTACAGAGGTAACCGTGATAGTTGGATTCGTGCAGCTAATACCATTAAGTTGAAGTTGTTACTGACTAGTCGTTTAGTAAACCCGAGCGCTGCTACTTCTAGTATTAACGCACTGATTTCCGATAACCGCCTGATTAGTACAGGTGCGCAGAGCATGTTTTTCAAATACAGCTCAAATTTGGCAAACCCCGACAGCCGCCATCCGCGCTATTCCGGACAGTATTCTCCTACCGGTGGTGGCGACTATCAGTCGAATTTTTATATGTGGACACTGGTCGAGTCTAAGGGCTTCCCTGACCCACGTGCGCGCTTTTACTTCTACCGTCAGGTTACTCGCAACACCCGCGATGTAAACGAATTACGTTGTATTAATAACCAAGCCCCTGCACACTATCCTGCCGGTATGCCTTACTGCTTCGGTACCTTTGCCGATTTAGGCTACTGGGGTCGCGACCACCTAAGCAATGAAGGTATTCCACCCGATGGTTTGCGCCGTACTGCTTGGGGCTTGTATCCTGCCGGTGGCCGCTTCGATGACGACCGTGGTCAGCCTGTAGCACTGATTACAGGTGCGCAAGGGGCAGGTATTCATCCAATCATGATGTCTTCTTTCACCGACTTCATGCTCGCCGAAGCAGCACTGACACTGCGCACCACAGGCAACCCGCGTGCACTTTTAGAATCCGCTATCCGAAAGTCTATGGCAGACGTAAGAAACTACGCATTAAGCACAATTGAGGGTAGCGTTGTAACTGCTTTTGAAGCCGCACGCGGTATCAATTGGGAAGACGAAGTGAATCGCTATGTTACACGCGTGTTGGCGTTGTACGATGCTGCTACAAACGATGACCAACGTTTAGATGTTGTTCTGCGCGAATACTGGATTGCACTGTATGGCAACGGCATAGAAGCCTATAATATGTATCGTCGTACAGGTAAACCCAGCAACATGCAGCCTGCATTAGAGCCTAATCCGGGTAGTTTTATTCGTTCATTTTTTTATCCTGCGGTGTTTGCTAACCGTAACTCTAATGCCGTTCAAAAAAGTAACGTGGAAAAACCTGTATTTTGGGATAAAAATCCTGCGGGTTTTGTGAGATAATTCAGTCTTAGTTTCAACTTTAATTACGATTTGACTATGTTTAAATATATCAAGACATTTTCTGCAATGCTTGCAATTGCTGTTATAACAGCTTCTTGCAAGACAGAAATGATAGACAGGGTTCCACCTATTACTGATTTGGAAAATGGGGCTTACATGCGTACTATCTCCATTAATCCGTCTAACCAGCAGATGTCAATCAGTAATGCTGCCTCACAGGTTGCTTATGAGATAGAAGCAGTTGATAATCAGCGTGGAGCACTCTTGCAGTCTTACGATTTGCAAGTGCGTTTTGTGGACAGAACGCCTGCCAACGGCACCAACAACGTGGCTTATCGCAACTTCCGTTCTATTCCTGCATCGGCTTTTGCCCCTAATGCTGTGAGTGGGTTACCACGCCATACAATGGTTATTCGCTTATCGGAAGCATTACAAACATTGGGCTTGCAGGCCAATCAGGTAGCTGCTACCGACTTGATCGAGATAGATGCTACTATTCGACTGACTAACGGACGCTCATTTAACTCTCGTAATACGGGTGCAAATATTACCGGCGGCCCATACTACAATTCGCCGTTCTTCTATCGCATTACGTTGATTCCATAAGCGCAATAATTATCTTTTTTGTGATGATAACGGGTAAAGGCAGGTTGTCTTTACCCGTTGTTTTTTTAACAAATGTTCTGTTACATATATCGTTCTAACTAACACAAGTGCCATAATGACGCGTTTTTCTGGGGAGTACTTTTTTAGAGGCAAGGCGGTAAAGTCTTTTCTGGTTTTTGTGGCCATGTTGCTGCCGGGTTTTCTCTACTCTCAGTCCGAGTATTTGGATAGCGTTGAACAATAGCTTAGTATAGCAACAGATACCGGCACGGCGGGAGAAAAAGGTACAGGTTTGGGTTGGCAGCTTTCCTATGAAATCGCCCAAAAAAAGGAGGTTCTATCAGTGTGTTAAGTGCACTGGGCAGAGGTATTATGTTTATTGTGTGCTTGCCCCTTGCAAAGCAGGCATAATGGCTTGCTTATCGGAAAAACCCAGACAAACAAAGGGCGGATTGACCAAAGACGGTTTGTTGTAGCTGAAACGCTTGCCATTCATTGCCAGAATATGCCCGCCTGCTTGTTCCAACACGGCTTGTCCTGCGGCAGAATCCCATTCGCTGTTGCCGCGCGTGCGGTAGAAAATATCAGCTTTCCCTTCGGCAAGGGCGCAATATTTAAGTGCGCTGCCCATAGGTGTAGCATGGTTGATGCCCCAGTGTTGCCACAAAAAATCACGGTCTTGTTCGGGCATCTTCCCCTTGCTGCAAACAGCCCGCCAAGGTGTTTGCGGAGGTTGATGCGGCAATTGCAGCCTCACGGTGGTGCCGTTGGGCAGCATTTTGAATGATTGTTTACCATCGGCAAAGAATAGTTCTTGGATGGCAGGCAGGTAAACAGCACCTGCTACCGGGTAGTTTTGATGAATCAGTCCAATGCAAACCGCAAAATGTCCTGTTCGGCCTATAAACTCGTGTGTGCCGTCTAAGGGGTCTACCAACCAGAAAGTTTTCCATGCTTTACGGGCTTCGTAGGGGATATGCTCACCCTCTTCGGAAAGAATAGGAATGTGCGGTGTAAGTTGTAAAAGGCTTGAGTGGATAAATCGGTGTGCCTCGCGGTCGGCATCCGTAACAGGTGAGTGGTCAGACTTTTTGAAAATACTTAATGTGCTGCTTTGGTAATACTGCATCACAATTTGTCCGGCATGTACAGCTATTTTGACTAATTGGCCAATGTCTGCAAAAGGGAAAACAAAGTCTGACATGAACAGGCTTTTAAAAATGAAGAATGAAACATTAAAGATAAAAGTACTAAATTTCGCTCATCAACCTATGCGACCTTCTTTCTTATTTCCTTTTTAACCCCATACTCATCTGTTTTATTTATGAAATCACGCTTTTACCGCATGGGAAGCCTGCTGTCGGCAGTGTGTGGGCTTTTTTCCTTTAACGCACAGGCACAGCAAGAAGCACTCTGGATGCGCTATCCTTCTATTTCGCCCGATGGACAAACAATAGTGTTCAGCTACAAAGGCGATTTGTTTAAAGTGCCTGCGGCGGGTGGAGTGGCCACTCCGCTCACTATCCACGATGCGCACAATACGATGCCTGTGTGGAGTCGCGATGGTAAGTTGGTTGCTTTTGCCAGCGACCGGCACGGTAATTTTGATGTTTTTGTGATGTCGGCTAACGGAGAGGAAGCTAAGCGATTAACTTTTCACTCTGCCAATGATTATCCTTATGATTTTACGCTTGATAATCAGAGTGTTATTTTTGGCACGCAACGCAACGACCCCAATACTAGCGTTCGTTTTGCCAACCGTACATTATTCTTGAAATTGTACAGCGTGCCTGTAAAAGGCGGACGCAGTGTAATGATAAACGCGGCCGGAACAGAGCACGCACACTTTAATTCAAAAGGTAATCAAATCGTTTTTCAAGACCGCAAAGGCTATGAAGATGCTTGGCGCAAGCATCATACCTCTTCTGTTACCCGCGATATATGGCTGTATGACATGACAGCCGAACAATACCGCAAGATTTCAACTTTTGAAGGAGAAGACCGCGAGCCTAAATTCAGCGCCGATGACCAGTTTATTTACTACCTGAGTGAGAAAAACGGTGCGCAGAACATCTTTAAAATAGGTGTCAATGGCTCCGGCGAGCAGCAACTGACCCACTTTGCCGACCATCCGGTGCGTCATTTGACCCGCTCTGCCAACGATTTACTTTGCTTTACATGGAATGGTGAAATTTATACGCTCAAAGAAGGGGAGCAACCCAAGAAAGTAACCGTGATGATGGCAGGCGATTTCCGCTCCAATACCCAAAAAACGGTTACTATCAGCAGTGGTGCTTCCGAAATGGCTCCTTCGCCCAATGGTAAAGAAATTGCTTTTGTGTTTCGCGGCGAGGTATTCGTAACCTCCGTGGAAACAGGTACAACCAAGCGGATTACCAATACCCCTTATCAAGAACGCAGCCTCTCATGGGGGGCAGACGGTCGTAGCCTGTACTACGCAGCCGAGCGAGGCGAAAGCTGGGACATTATGCGCAGCTCTATTGCCCGCAAAGATGACCAGTATTTTTATGCCGCCACCATCATTAACGAAGAACCGGTTATTGCAACCGACAAAGAAGAATTTCAGCCCGAAGTATCACCCGACGGCAAAGAAATCGCCTATTTGGAAGAGCGCAACATCCTCAAAGTTTTCAACTTGGTTACCAAACAGTCACGTGTGATTATTCCTGCCGGGCAAAATTTCAGCTATTCCGACGGTGACCAGCGTTTTGTATGGTCCCCCGATAGCAAGTGGATTGCCGCACGCAGCAACAAAGGGCGCTTCAATACCAACGAAATTCTGGTGTTCAAAGCCGACGGTTCGGACAACAAAGGCATAGACATCACTCAAAGCGGATTTGGCGAAAGTGTTGGCGGATGGGCGCTGGAAGGCAAAGCATTGCTGTTTTCTACCGACCGCAACGGACGTAAGTCGCTGGCATATCAGGGTTCACGCGAAACCGATGTGTACGCAGTTTTCTTTGACCAAGCGGCTACTGACCGTTTCCGGCTCTCAAAAGAAGATTTTGACTTGCTGAAAGAACGCGAAGAGAAGGATAAGAAAGACAAAAAAGACAGTGCAGGCACAGCTAAAAAAGCATGGACAATGAATTTTGACCGCTTAGACGAACGCAAAATCCGCCTGACGACTTTCCCACTAACCATGAGTTCTTATGCGCTTTCTCCCGATGGCGAAAAACTGTACATCATGGCGCGTTTAGACAAAAGCTATGATATATGGACGCTGGAAATCCGCACCAAAGAACTCAAAGTACTTGCCAAACTGAACGCCGAGGGTGGTCAGTTTGAGATGAGCAAAGACGGAAAAACCCTGTTTGCCATTGCTAACGGACGCATCAGCAAAGTAACTACTGCCGATGGCAAAGTAACGCCGGTCAATGTTAAAGGCGAAATGACGCTGAACACGGCCGGCGAACGCGCCTACATCTTTGAACATGCTTGGAGGCAGGTAAAGAAAAAATTCTACGACCCACAATTACATGGCATTGACTGGGTAATGTATCGCAAAGCCTATGAGCGATTTTTGCCGCACATCAGCAATAACTACGATTTTCAGGAACTGTTGAGCGAAATCCTTGGCGAACTGAACGCATCACACACAGGAGGACGCTACTCACCGCGCTTTGAAAATCCTGACGCTACAGCCTCTCTGGGCTTGTTCTACGACGAGATGGCAGGAGGAAACGGCCTGAAAATCACCGAAGTAATCCCCGGAGGCCCTTTGGACAACGCCAACAGCATGATTCGCCCGGGGCATGTGATTGAAAAAATAGACGGCACTGCCATTACAGCCAATATAGACTGGGCACAATTGCTTAACCGCAAAACAGGTGAACGCACGCTGCTGAGCTTATTTAACCCTACTAACGGGCAGCGTTGGGAGGAAGTAGTAAAGCCTATTTCTTTGGGTGAGGAAAATAACTTGCTTTACAAACGCTGGGTAAAAACCATGCAGGACATGACCGAAAAACTCAGCGGCGGTCAAGTGGGCTACGTGCACGTGCAAGGCATGAACGATGGCAGTTTCCGCACTGTTTACGAAGAAGTTCTGGGCAAAAACATCAATAAAAAAGCCTTGATTGTGGATACCCGCTTCAATGGCGGCGGTTGGTTGCACGATGACTTGGTTACTTTCCTTGGAGCTAAGCAATACCTGACCTTTGTCCCTTATGGTTTCAAATCGGAGGGTGGCGAGCCTTTAAACAAGTGGACTAAGCCAAGCTGCGTGCTGATGAGCGAAGGCAACTATTCCGATGCCTTTATCTTCCCTTATGCCTACAAGCAACTGGGTATTGGCAAACTGATTGGCAAGCCCGTACCGGGAACGGGGACAGCCGTATGGTGGGAAACGCAAATTGACCCCACTATGGTGTTCGGCATCCCGATGATTGCCACGATAGGCAAAGAAGGTCGCCCGACCGAAAACCTGCAAATCAATCCTGATATTGACGTGGACAATGATTACAATTCGGTATTGAGCGGCAAAGACCCCCAGTTGGAGCGTGCGGTAGCTGAAATGCTGAAAGAAATTAAGTAATGTGCTGCTAAAAAAGCAATGGACGCTTAAAACCCGGCAGGTCTCCGAGGCCTGTCGGGTTTTTCGTATACTGCACAGCAAAGACTCTGCGCATCCTTTGCTGTGCAGAACACAGAATTGCCTGTCAAATGTGAATATCCAACGCGCATGTGCTAACTTTCACCCCTGAAAAAGATTTGCATGGCAACCTGTATTTATTTTTATGCCTAACATACTGCTTCACTTACTCATCATCTTACCGCTGGCAGGCACCGCATTGGTGCTACTGTTGCCTGATGATGCACACCGCACGATGAAACGCCTGACGCAGGGGATTTGCCTGTTGCTCATGCTGGCTTCAGGCGCACTGTTCGTAGCGGCACAGGACAAAACTACAACACAATACGGCGACTTACTATTTGCCGAGAAGTATGAGTGGATTCGCTTCAGTATGGGTGAAATCGGGCAATTGAAAGTGCTCTACTATCTGGGTATAGACGGTCTGAACCTACCGATGATATTATTGAGCGGATTGGTGCTGTTTTTAGGTTCTCTGGCTTCTTACCACATCAAAAAATCACACAAAGCCTATTTTTCGCTCTATCTGCTGCTCAGCGGCACAGTGATGGGTTGTTTTTTGGCATTAGATTTTTTCCTGTTCTTCCTCTTTTTTGAATTCATGCTGTTGCCCATGTACTTCCTCATCGGAATTTGGGGCGGCGAGCGGCGCGAATATGCAGCCATTAAGTTTTTCATTTATACCTTCTTCGGTTCGGTGCTGATTTTGGCCGTTATGATTGGGCTGTATCTCTCAGTACAGGACAGCACAGGTGCGCAGAGTTTTGACCTGTTGCTGATGGCTAAACCGTCAGCCTTTATACCAGACAGTTGGCTGCATCCCTCCTCTGCCAATACGCTGCTGGGTTATCCTGCCCGTATGGTTGCATTCCTTTTGTTGATAATTGGTTTTGGCATCAAAATCCCTGTTGTGCCCTTGCATACATGGTTGCCCGATGCGCACGTGGAAGCTCCAACACCTATTTCCATTGTGCTTGCAGGGATTCTGCTCAAAATAGGTGGCTACGGCATGATGCGTGTTGCATTTCCTATCTTCCCCGCTGAGGCATCGCAGTTTGCATGGTGGATGGGCTTAATAGGGGTAGTCAGCATTTTGTACGGCGCAATAGTTGCGCTTGGGCAAGTGCAACTCAAAAAAATGGTGGCCTACTCTTCTGTGTCGCACATGGGTTACGTAATGCTGGGGCTGGCTGCTTGCAACGCCGAGGGGGCAAGCGGTGCAGTGATGCAGATGTTTAGTCACGGGGTGCTTTCTGTCATGCTTTTTGCCATTGCAGGTGTATTGCACGAACGTACCCACAGCCTGCAAATAGCCGATTACCGCGGACTCTCACAGCCGATGCCTGTTTATGCGGCTTTTACAGGTATTGCATTTTTTGCATCATTGGGCTTACCGAGTTTTTCGGCATTTGTAGCTGAATTGTTAGTGTTTCTGGGTGCTTTCGGGTCGGAAAGTTTACCGATGTGGATGCCATTATTGGCACTGTTGGCACTATTGATTGGTGCAGGCTATTTTCTGTGGACTTTTCAGCGGATGTTTCTTGGTGAGCTTTCTCTTAGTCGTAGCGAATGGCGCGAAAGCCTGCAAGACCTCACACCCAACGAATGGGCACTATTGCTCTTACCTGCCGTATTGGCATTGCTGTTTGGTATTATGCCGCAATTACTTTTGCATGGTGTGGAAACCGACCTGAACCACTGGTTGCGGCTGCTTGAACGATAAAAAGTTGCTACTCTGTTGTAGTATCGGCTTTGGGCAGCCGAAAGGTAAAAGTAGTGCCTACACCCACTTCGCTGTATAAATTAATATCGGTGCCGTGCTTTTCCAGAATGTGCTTAACAATAGCAAGCCCCAGCCCTGAACCGCCCTGCTTGCGTGAACGGCTTTTCTCAATGCGGTAGAAACGTTCAAAAATGCGGCGCTGATGTTCTCTCGGAATGCCCGGGCCATCATCTGCAACCGTTACCTGCACAAGGCTTGTATCTGCCATGAAACTTACGCGAACATGTCCCCCCTCATTGCCGTATTTGATAGCATTGCTAATAAGGTTAGTCATCACCTGCCCGATGCGATTATAGTCAGCATTTACCCAGAAGGCCTCTCCGATGGGGTTTTCTATTTGCAGTTCTATGGCGCGTTTGGCGGCTTTTTCCTCTAACTGCTCAAAAACATGCTTGGTCAGTTGGCAGATATCAAAATCCTCAAACTGCATGGCAATTTGTCCAGATTCTATCTGCGTGAGCGTGAGCAGGTCTTGCACGAGCATACTCAAACCGTCTAAACTGCGGGCAGCTTTTTTGAGGAATTTGTAGCGGACGGTTTCATCATCAATTGCCCCGTCGAGCAGCGTTAGTACAAACCCCTGTGCGGCGAAAAGCGGTGTTTTCAGTTCATGTGATACATCGGCGATAAACTCCCGCCGGAAGGCTTCAATTTTTTTGAGCTCCTCAATTTCGGATTGTTTCTGCGAAGCATAGGCCAAAATCTGCTGATTAGCGCGTTTTAGGGGGTTGGCCGAAGGTTCATAATCATCTAATATTTCGGTAGCTGCCTTAAAATCCTGCCGATTGATTTTGTCTATGGCCTGATACAAGTTTTTAACTTCTCTGAAAATCAAAAATTCCAGTGTAATAAAAGAGAGAATAAAGCAGGAAGCAAAAGAAAGACAAAACACAATGACAAGGGCGGAGGTGCTTACGCCTTCCACTAATGAGAGAAAGGCAGTGGTGATGCTAGCTATAGAAACGGCCAGCAGCAAAGCAACTGCACGCGAATTAATCAGCATTAATCGGGTATTTCAAACTTATAACCTACCCCTTTAATAGTTTTGATATAGTGTTCACCTATTTTTTCGCGAATGCGGCGGATGTGTACATCTACCGTGCGCGCCAATACGTACACATCATTGCCCCAAATATTTTGCAAGAGTTCATCGCGGTTGTAAACCTTGTCGGGATTGCTTGCCAGAAAGAACAGCAATTCAAACTCTTTTTTGGGCAGAGCAATCGGGGTGTCGCCTTTGTAGAGCGTGTAGCTGACACGGTCAATGGAGAGGTCGCCGACTTCTATCAGGCTGTTTTCTTCGGTAGTAACTTTCTGCGATTCGCGGCGGAAAATGGCATTGATGCGGCTCATCAGTGCTCGCGGTTTAATCGGCTTGGTCAGGTAGTCGTCTGCACCTGTGTCAAAGGCAGCCACCTCTGAGTATTCTTCCGAACGTGCCGTCAGAAAAATGATAAACGTGTTGCGCATTTCGGGCATTTCGCGAATCTGGCGGCAGGCTTCTACGCCGTCCATTACGGGCATCATGATGTCCATCAGAATTAGTGCGGGCTGGAACGACTGCGCCAGTGTAACCGCCTTTTTGCCGTTGGTGGCAGTTTTGACCTCATAGCCCTCTTTTTCGAGGTTATAGGTGAGCAGTTCCAGAATATCCGGCTCATCATCCACCACCATCACTTTGTGGGCTTTCGTCATCATGCAGGTCAGGATTTATTCATACAAAGTTACGCGCTCAAACTTTACTTTTGCTTGAATACAGCGTAAAGGATTGGTTAAATTTAGGGTTTGAGCAAGTAAAAACGCTCGCCTGATTTGCTGTCCACGATGCTGTCGGTAATCATGGGTTGAATGGTGGGCGGCACTATGGCACTCTTAGAGGCAATCAGGTAGCCCATGCGGTGCTTGCGGATAAAGTCGGCTTGGCTTTGCGGGATACTTCGGAAAGTTCCCTCTGCCTTCTGGCGGTTGACAAATTGGGTGAAAGCCATGAAAGCGAGGTCTTTCATCAGTGCTTTAGAAGAAGTGTGCATATCAAATGTACTAATAGTTATGGTATAGAAAAAAGGACGCATTACAGATAAATAATCACCCAATTGCTCTCCTAAAGCTAATCCATAAAACTGATGATTAGGCGGACTTAACGAAGCCCCTAACCCGTTATTCATATTGCTGATAAATGATTGTACACGATGTATATATCGGCTATCATAATTTTTTGAGAATGAATAAATAAATCTTTGCTGATAGAATTGATTCATCCCACACCATATCAAAAGTAATGATGTTACAATAGCTTTAGCGTAATATAAGAGCTTTTTATCATCGGGATGCGAAAAGAATAGCAAACTAACAAATAGAACCACCATACAATTAAGTGCTGCAAAACTGATATGCGTAAAAAATTGAAAAACATCCAACCCGGGCGACATAAGTGCCCAAAATACAGAGCCGACAATCATGATGCTTAACAGTATCGCCAGTCGTTCTATACTGACTAAAGCACTCTTTATAATAAAAATCCATGGGGCATATAGTATGAAGATTAGCAACCATAAGCCCGCAAGAAACTTTATTTTTGTTATCAGCAGCGCAGTTGAAAAGACAATAGGTTCTGATGCAATACCTACAGAGGCTCGTGTAGTAACTGTTTCTTTGATATATCCCCAATAGACAAGTACTATCCCGGCAGATAGTAATATAATAAGGCTGCTGCTTTGTAAAAATTCTTTTTTGTTTTTTAATACAATCCAACGCAGCAGTTGTATGAGCAAAAGACCACCTGTTACGGCAGGTACTGCAACAATAGTCATGATACATAAACCAAGTAACCAGACAATACTATCTGTATATTTCTGATGATTACGGCTAATCAGAAGAAAACCGATTACAGTTATATAATAAGGTGCAGTTTTTTTACCGATTGCATCTAAAAGATTGCTTTTCAAATCTGCGGCATATTGTAAAAATGGAATACTCTTGTAGGTATCTATAAATATGCCGTAACTAAAAATAGCTGCAAAAACAATAATTACATGATAAAATCGGATGGGATGCGTGCGCTCAAAAAATGCAAGTATTCCGATTAATACAACCCAATACTGTAAAGGCGATGCTGTTAGCATTAATGCTATTACAGGTGGAACAAATCCAAAACCTGAGCAAATAGCGGATAGCCAAAATTCATAGTAATGATAAGGATATAAATCGCCTGTAATTTTTAATAGCTGATTATCAAGACTCAAGAAACTTTCTTCACCACTTTGTAATAGCCCTGTGATAATGCGGGCGTAATAAACATTATCTCCATAAGGAATATGATACTTCATCGGTCCGCCGGGCCAGAAAAAGAAATAGGCTTCCCAGCCGTAGCAAAGCAGCGTTCCCAGCAGTACCGCCCCGAGGTGATGCGCCGTTATTTCAAAACCGAAAAAGGGTTTGCGAACGGTATTTTGTTTAGGATAATATTGATACAAAAAATAAGCGGCAGGCAAAATCCACAAAATGTTAATGGTTCGCCCGCCCGATTTGACAATGGCATACAGGGCAATCCAAGCCGTCATCCCGATAAAAACACTAAAAAACAGTTCTGTAAAAAACTTATCGGTAATGCCCAAGCACCAACGAATGAGCCTTCCCGTTAAGAAAAAGACAAGCAGTGCCAACAGCAACTGCCCATAGTGCAACAAAACTTCGGGGAAAATATTCATAGGACTGAATCATTTACATCAGTGTGACTTTTTCTATACCGAGCAATAAATCTCTCTATGATATACAATCCAGTCCACACAGCTATTACAAAAAGGAATGGATAGGCAAGGGCAAAATGTCGGTATTCTATGGTTCGAAAAATAGCAGAGGTCATCACTAAAGGATATAAGCCTGTGATACATATAACTATAATCATATGATCCTTCACATGGCGTAAATTAGATAAGATGATTATACAGCCTAGCAGGCCTAATACCCATGTAAAGTAATACAATCCGCCATAGATTAGGCGTACAACTTTTTTTAAAGTGGGAAGATTCGAAAAAATTTGTGAGGATAGATTATAGGTGCCACTATGAATCAAAAACTTACCTAAAAGACGCAGGGGGGCTACGATATAATAATATAAAGGCTTCTCCTTTTTAAAAGTATCCATGTAGTAACGCATTTTTGAGACCGCTTGCATATTTGCAAAGCTTCTCATTTCCGGACTTTTGGCAGTATCTGCAAGTACATACCAATATTTCAGTACTTCAAGTGAGTCCGCATTGTAGGCAGAGGTAAACATATAAGATGGCAGATCGCTCATATGCTGATATGTGGGCTTAACTTTTTTATCGAGTCTCACATCTAAAAACAACATAATCTCAGCAGTAGGATTCCAATAAATATTGTCTCCGCCAACCACTCGCATAAAATCGCCCAGTACAGTTAATTTATCATTAGGGTCAACTAATTGATCGAATTTAATAACAGGTATAAATGTCTGAAAGTGAATATAATTACGTATTATCCACATACTTTCAAATAGTATAAATATGCTTCCAAAGTACAAGAGGCGTACTAAAAGAATTCTTAACTCATAACGATATATCCAAATGATATAAAGAACCGCAAGTATGTAGATTGCCAACAGGTAGGGACGCAGGAAAAACGCCCACGTAAAAAATGTACCCGATAATAATAAGTAAAGCTTGCTTTTTTTAGTGTGTACAAAATAAATCCCTATAATCACTGCCGACACGGCAAAACTTTCTGTTAATATGTAAAAATCATAGTAGGCAATGTAAGTATTGAGGCTAATACCGATAATAACTATATAAAACAGTCGTACCTTGTGAAAAGTATTGTATGAAAGCAAGGCTAACAGATAGTAACTTAAAGATGTTAAAGACCATTGTGTGACTACAAGTAAATTGAAAGCAAGCGGCTGATCGAAAAAAAAGAAAAGAGGTGCAATTATTATATCATAGCCCGGCATTCGTCCGGCATAGGGCAGAACGCCATCCTTAGAGTAAATCCCTAACATTGCTAAGTTAGTTGCTGTTTTAACATAGAAATCTATTGCATCAGTTGATAGATGCCATAAGCCCGAGTTAAACGGATCTTTTTCGCCAAGCCAAAAGATTACCATACTTGTTGCGAATCGTAGTAGCACTACTACAGCAAGCCAAAAAGATACCTTATCAGGCGGGGGGATATGCAAACGAGCCGGCATCAGCGATAAAAAGGTCAATTTTGAGCAAATATAAGTAGATTTTGGCACGGCAAACTCAACCATTGGCATCAAATGTGCTGCTTTTTAGCAAAAATAGCAAGGCTTTCTTTACTTTTGGAAAATTTTTAGCATATCTTTGTGTCATAAATACCTGCTAAATACGTTAGTAAAACAAATACAAATGTAATTCCAACGGGTTTTATATTTTTTTAACCCATTTAATAATATCAGCTAACTTGGCACAAAAAATAACTTCTCTTATAGTTTTATAATTATGGTAACGGTTGTAATACCCACTTATAAAAGTGAAAATTTTATAGCTCTTCTTGTAAAAGAAATAGACATTTTTTTTACTAAAAACCACATGGATTATGAAATTATAATTGTAAACGATTGTAGTCCCGACAATACAAAGGAAGTGCTTAAGAATATTAGAGAAAAATATGAAAAGGTGAAATCGATAAATCTATTAAGAAATTATGGACAGCACAACGCTATTCTATGCGGGTTTAAATATGCAAAAGGTGAAATTATTATAACAATGGATGATGATTTTCAAAATCCACCAGAGGAAATAGGGAAGTTAATTGAAGGAATTAATATGGGGTTCGATCTTGTGATTGGTGCCTACCAAACAAAACAGCATGGTAAGTTTAGAAATTTTGGGGGATATATAATTGACAGTATTCAAAGAAAAATTTTTAATATACCCAAAGATTTTCAATTGACAAGCTTTAGAGCTATAAGAAAACATATTGTAGAAGCAGTTAATGAGATGAGTGTTCCTTATCCCTACGTAACATCTATGCTACTTTCTCACACAACAAATTATCTTAACGTATGGGTAAGACATGATAAAAGAATATACGGCAAATCAAATTATAAGTTGTCAAATACACTTAAATTAGCTCTTAATTTAGTAATAAATTATTCATCCATTCCAATTTATATGATTATTATTCTTCTTCTATTTTCTTTTATTCTATCATTTTGTTTTGCTATCTATGTTTTTATAGGAGCGATGTTTTTAAATTACTTCAAAACAGGATGGGCAAGTGTAATGTTTATGATGTCATTTTTTAGCACAATTAATTTGTTGACTTTATTGATATTTGGCCTATATATTGCAAGAATTTATCAGGCAACCATTAGAGTTAAAAATAGCTACGTCATTAGTGATATTTATGAATAATAAAAAAATTTTGATATTACCTGCTTCAATTTATCAATTGCCTTTTATCAAAAGAGCGAGTGAAGATGGTCTTTTTGTTATAACAGTAGATAACCAGCCAGAAAATATAGGCCATGTATTTTCTGATATAAGTTATAATATTAGTACAATAGAATATGATAAAATTGCTGAAATCTGCCTCGATCATCAAGTAGATGGTATAATATCACCGTGTTCAGATATTGCTCTTAAGACGGTGGCTTATGTAGGAGAAAAAATGAATATTCCCTCTCCCGGTTCTTATTGTGTTGAGGTACTAACAAGTAAAATTATGTTTCGTAAGTTTCAAAAACAACATAAGTTAAATCATCCGGAGTTTTGTGTGTATGATGATGAAGACATTACTGTAAGTTATCCATTTATAATTAAGCCAGATAGGTCATCAGGTAGCAAAGGTATATTTGTTATTAGAACATCTGAAGAGTTGCATCTACGACTTGAAGAAAGTATGAGTTACTCTCTAAATGGTAAAGTAATCATAGAAAAAGAAATTTATGGTCATCATTTAACAGCAGAAGGAACGTTATATAACGGATGCATTGAGAATCTTTTTATATCTGACAGAATTACAGCGCCCGTCCCTTATGTTGCAACATGGGGACATATAATGCCCAGTGCTTATGCTACTCAAAGCATAATAGATAATGTACATGAGCAAATTAGTTTTATTTTTAATAAATTACAATATTCAAATGGGCCTTTTGATGCAGATATAGTTGTTGATTTAACTTCTCAGCAAGTCTATATTTTGGAAGTAACACCAAGAGTTGGAGGTAACTCGCTAACTACATTAATTAGGTATGCATATGGATTTGATATGATTGGGTATTTAATAGCCTATGCCACAAGAAGTAGCATTAAAACGACCGTCTTTGATAAACCTAAATTGACAAAAGTCAAGCTACTTGGAAGTTTGTATCCATCTATAATCAGTTATGATGTGAAATATATTGATTATCTTAAGGAATGTCCCAATATCAAGTATATTAATGTAGAGTACAAACCGGGAGAATCTGTTAATCCATTCATAAATGGAAGGAATCGTGTAGGAGAAGTTGTTATTCAAGGTTCAACCATAGAAGAAATAAATAAAATAGAATATTCTTTAATTGATTCACAAATCAAATTCATAAAATAGATATGAAAGTAACAGGAATAATAAATATGATAAAAAATCGCTTTGCGAGAGAAAGCGTCTATAACAAGGCTGATTATTGGAATGCCAAAGCAAAGGAACTTGAAGGAGATGCTGTTTCTTTGTGGCCCAATAATAACTTAAATAGACTTTATGAGAAAGAGCACATGCGGTTTTATGATGAGTTTTTGAATAACATCACTAATCTTAAGGCCGCTGATTTAGGTTGCGGTACGGGTAATGTGACACGTATAATTGCAAAATATGGTGCAAATGTTACTGGATTTGACTTTTCAGAAGAAACAATTAAAATAGCTAAAAAGAGATCGGAAGGAATCTCTAATATTTTTTTCGTGGTTGAATCCGTATTTAACTTTTATTATCCTGACGAATATGATATTATAAATTGTCGCACATGCTTAACAGTAGCTTGTAAAGATGCCAATGAACTTACAGTGGTGCTAAAAAATATATCTTCAAGTCTGAAGTCCGGTGGAAAATGCATTATTATAGAACCTATTCACAAAGGTTTTTTACATCGTGTCCTTAATATTGATTTAGAAGAGTTTGTTAGTTTAATGGAACAGGCAGGACTGGAAATTAAAACGATTAGGCAAATGCACTTTGTTCCTGTTAGATTAATTCTATCTTACTTTAATATTCCAATGTTTATTACAGAGCCTATATATCATATTGGACAATGGATAATGCATACACTTGGTTGGAAATGGGGAGATTACAAAGCTATTTATGCTGAGAAAAAATAGCATTATTTTCTATGCCTATCCCCTTCAACCGCCCCCACCTCACAGGCAAAGAAGCCCATTACATGTACGATGCCGTCTATGAAGGCAAGTTATCGGGCAATGGTAAATATACGCAGTTGTGCCAACGCTTTTTTGAGGAGTACTATGGCTTTGGCAAGTGCCTGCTCACTACTTCCTGCACCGATGCACTGGAAATGGCTGCCCTGCTGGTGGACATACAGCCCGGCGATGAGGTCATTATGCCGTCTTATACTTTTGTCTCTACCGCCAATGCCTTCATCCTGCGCGGGGCAAACATCCGCTTTTGCGACAGTCGCAGCGAAGAGCCCAATATTAACGCCGAACTGATTGAGGAACTCATTACGCCGCGCACCAAGGCAATAGTCCCCGTGCACTATGCGGGTGTAGCCTGCGACATGGAGCGCATCATGGCACTGGCTGCCAAATACAACCTCTGGGTCGTTGAAGATGCCGCACAGGCAATTGACAGCTATTATACCTTTTCCGACGGTACGCAAAAAGCCTTGGGCAGCATTGGTCACTTGGCGGCGTTTTCTTTCCACGAAACCAAAAATATTATTTCGGGCGAAGGCGGCATGCTTGCCGTCAACGACGAGTGTTTCAAAGCCCGCGCCGAAATCATCTGGGAAAAAGGCACGAACCGTTCTTCATTTTTCCGCGGCGAGGTGGATAAATACGGCTGGGTGGACATAGGCTCATCGTTCCTGCCTTCGGAAATTATTGCTGCCTTTTTGTGGGCACAGTTGGAACACTTAGAGCAAATTCAGCAGTGCCGCAAAGCCATATGGCAAGCCTACTATGATGGCTTGCAAGAATGGGCTGTGCGACATGGCATCGGTTTACCAATCATTCCTCCCTATGCAAGCAATAATGCGCACATGTTTTATCTGATTTGCCAAAGTTTGGAGCAGCGCACCGCATTGATTGAACATCTCAAGAAAAACCGGATTTTGGCAGTATTTCACTATTTGAGTTTGCACAAATCACCCTTCTACGCCCCCCGCCACGACGGGCGCGAACTGCCAAACAGTGACCGCTACTCAGATTGCTTAGTTCGGCTGCCGATGTATTACGGGCTGGAAGTTGAGCAAGTGGTGGAGGAGTTGATAAAGTTTTAAAGTAAGAAAAAAACTGCTATGTCCCGACCAACTCTTTTGAATCTTCCCAAGATCTTAGACCCCAGAGGAAACTTGACATTCATCCAGAATATGGATCAAATTCCTTTTGAGATACAACGGGTATTTTTTACCTATGATGTACCAGGGGGAGCAATAAGAGGCGGACATGCTTATCATAGGCAAGAGGAAATAATAATTGCTATCAGCGGGAGTTTTGACGTAGTAATTACCCTTTCGGATGGCACTAAAGAAGTATTCTCATTAAACCGTTCATACTATGGACTTTATCTGCCACCCTTGACATGGCGACATATGGAGAACTTCTCAACAAACGCATTTAGCCTGCATTTATCTAATTCGGCTTTTAACCCGGAAGACTACATCAGAGATTTTAAACTTTTTACTGAGCTGACTCATGCAAAACAGAACAGTATTTGACGCACAGTTGGTTTATCTGCCTCAAATAGGCGACCGCGAGGGACATATCACTTTTATTCACAACCATATTGAAGTGCCATTTGCCGTACAGAGGGTTTTTTACTTATATGATATTCCCGGCGGCGAATCAAGAGGCGCACATGCACACAAGTGTTGTCATCAGTTTCTGATTGCTGCCAGCGGTGCTTTTGAAGTACTATTAGACGATGGCAAAATCAAGCGTCAGGTAATGCTTAACCGACCTACTATAGGGTTGCATATTCCGCCCGGTCTTTGGGCCTCAGAGATTAACTTTTCTTCAGGGGCAGTTTGTTTGGTATTAGCCTCGCACCTTTACGACGAAAACGACTATATTAGAGATTACCAAAACTATCTGCAATATGTACATACACCCAACAGCTGACGTTCAAACACAAACGATAGGCGAAGGCACACGAATCTGGCAGTTTGTAGTGATCTTACCGCAGGCAGTTATCGGTAAAAACTGTAATATCAATTGCCACTGTTTTATAGAAAATCATGTCAGTATTGGTGATCGTGTAACTATCAAAAGCGGGGTTTATATTTGGGACGGCATTACGATTCAGGATGATGTATTTGTTGGCCCCAATGTAACTTTTGTCAATAATACCTACCCTCGTTCCATGCAATATCCCGCACGGCACAAAGGTGCCGTGATCGAGCATGGTGTATCTATAGGTGCCAACGCTACCGTATTAGCAAACGTGCGCATTGGGAAATATGCACTCATTGGTGCAGGAAGCGTTGTAACAAAAGATATTCCGCCCTATTCTCTATGGGTAGGTAATCCTGCCCGACAAATAGGCTTTGTTACAGAGGAAGGTATTCCATTAAATATGAGCCTGACAGATGAAAGAACCGGTAATCGCTATTGCTTTGATGAACAACAACGCTTAGTCCAACTCAGTACCTAAAGCCGCTATGAAGGTTCCGTTTTTATCATTTGAGCACATGCATGTACCGCTCAAAAAGCAGATGCAAGAAGCATTTGAAAAATTCTATGATTCAGGTTACTATGTATTGGGTAACTTCACCACCTCGTTTGAAGAGCAATATGCGGCATGGAATCACACAAAGTATTGCATAGGCATCAGCAATGGGCTGGACGCACTTACCATTAGCTTGAAGGCTTTGGGTATTTCAGCTCGAGATGAAGTCCTTGTTCCTTCTAATACATACATTGCCACTTGGCTGGCTATTACAAATATAGGGGCCAAAATTGTTCCCGTTGAGCCTGATCCGCAGACCTGTAATATAGATCCGCGGCAGATAGCAGAAGCCATAACGCCTGCCGCTAAGTGTATCATGCCCGTTCATCTGTATGGACAAGCCTGCGAAATGGAACGGATTATGCAGCTCGCAGCACAGCATAACCTCGCAGTAGTAGAAGATAATGCACAGGCACATGGTGCAACTTTCAAAGGTAAGCCTACGGGCAGTTGGGGACATGCCAATGCAGTTAGCTTCTATCCGGGGAAAAATTTGGGTGCATTGGGGGAAGCCGGTGCTGTAACAACCAATCATCTGCATATTGCCGATACCGTAAAAATGCTGCGCAACTATGGCTCGAAGGTGAAGTATATGAATGAACTGGTTGGGTATAATATGCGCATCGACGAATTACAAGCGGCTCTACTTACCGTCAAACTACAACATATAGACAATTGGACGGCGCAGCGAAGAGAAATAGCCGGTTGGTACAATGACTTACTAAAAGGCGTAGGTAATCTAATCCTACCCGTAACGCACCCTGATGCAACACATGTCTATCATTTATATGTGATCAGGACTAAACACAGAGACGCTCTCCAACAATTCCTTGGAGCAAATGGGATTGGTAGCCTGATACACTACCCAATCCCGCCGCATTTACAAAATGCTTATACGTTTTTAGGCTATCACAAAGGAAGTTTTCCAATAGCCGAACAGATGGCAGAAACCTGCCTGAGCCTTCCTCTTTGGCCGGGTATGAGCTATGCGATGACAGAAGAAGTCTGCTTTCGGATCAACTCATTTTTTAATCAACTGTAGATTATCTGCCATGCTCAGTATTATTCTTTTATCTTATTACAGCAGCCAGCGAATTGTTACGGTTTACGAACGATTGACAACGGTATTAAGTGCTGCACAAATTGACTTTGAGCTGATCATTATAGACGATGGCTCTAAAGATGACTCTTACAAAATTGCCTGTACATTAGAAGAGCGTTACAGTAATGTGCGTGCCTACCAGCTGAGTAAGAACTACACCTCACACTATGCAATCTTTGCGGGGCTGAGTCTTGCACAAGGACAGTGTGCCACACCCATACCGGATGACGAGCAGCAACCCTACGATACGATTGTGGATATGTACAGGCTTTGGCAGCAAGGAGCAAAAGTAATTATCCCACATAGAATTGCGAGAAGCGACGGCTTTTTCAACGATTTCTTCTCAAATCTGTACTACAATATCATCAACTACCTGACAGATATTCAGTTTCCCAAAGGCGGGGCAGATACATTTTTCATCGACCGAGAAGTCATTGATGTAATCAATGAACGCATCCGTCCTATTAATACTTCGAGTATTATTGAAGTACTGCGCTTGGGCTACGATCCGCACTTATTACCTTACAGAAGGCATAAAGGCAGTAACCATAAAAGCCGATGGACATTCAAAAAGAAAGCAAAACTATTTAAGGATACCTTTATCTCTTCTTCTACCTGGCCCATCAGAATTATCCGAAATCTTGGTCTTTTCTTCTCGTTTATCGCCTTTGTGATTATCCTGTTTTACTCATATATCAGACTATTTGGCGATCCTGAATTTTGGGGCGGCTATCTGCCCGGCTGGACCTCTACCATCGTCATTATGTCCTTTTTTAGTGGACTGATTTTATTTTCATTAGGTATTATTGCAGAGTACATCTGGCGTATTTACGAAGAAGTCAAAAACAGACCGGGTTATCTAATTAAGAAAAAATAGTAGCTTATTTATGCTTCAACCTACTCTCAACTTCAAAAACCAACTCTATCTCTCGATATTGTGCTATGTGCTGATTGCGGGTATGATGGCTTTTAATATGGTAGTTCATATTGGTGGATATAAAAAAGCTATGTATAACTAAATTCTAACTATTACAATGTCTAACAGCAATTATTGGGAAAAATCAATCAATCAACCGCTCTCAGATTATGCACTGCCAATAGCAGTAATATTCAATTTGTTGTTATTTGGGTTAATAACTGCCACATTTGGTCTTACCTATAAAACTAACGACGATGTCGGAATGATGCTCTATATCAGAGGGATTGGAATTACTGACCAACCTTCGCCTGAAGTAATTTTTATTAATATTATTTTTTCCTCTTTGATAGGCTGGTTGTACCAATGGCTTGGGTATATAGACTGGTATCCGCTGTCTTTTTTGATAATAACCTATGTGTCTTACACGTATCCTTTATATTGCATTCTTAGAAAGGTCTCAGGTATTTTTCTTAAGATGTCGTATATAGTTATTTTTATTGCAGGGTTTTTACTTTCTATTGTCTATTTACAGTTTACAGTAGTTGCGGGAATAGCTGCAATGCAGGATTTACAGGCTTACTATCTAAGCTCAGGCATCCTGTAGAAGAGATTTTATGCGTCGTATTCTTAATTGTATCTTCTCTCATTAGATTCCAATCTTTTGTATTGGTATTAGTCATGTTTATTCCTGTTTATGGCTTCCTGATAATAACTTACGTAAAAAAACCGTCAATGGATAAAAAATTTTCCATTGTTTGGGAAGATAGTAGGTATAACATTCATTGCTTTTGTGATTAATCGTTATGATGCACATAAACAGGAATATCGTCTATTCAATGGCTATATAGCAGAATTATTGGATTATCGCATCTTGGAAAATAGTAATTCGGAGACAATGGAGCACATACTTGATGAAATTAAATGGAGTCAAAAATGATTATCAGATGCTTATGTACTGGTTTTTTATGGAGAAGAATCTGTACAATACGGAAGCATTTAGGAAAATAGTTGCTCATACTCCTACTAAAAATCTTCACCATCTGTCTAATTATTTGCAATATTCAAAAACCTTTCAAGATACGATAGACATTTTAAGGCTCCCCATTATTTTACATCTTGTATTATTTTTTGTAGTATTTGCAATATCTGATATATCTCCGAAAAAATTGATTTTCTATGTTGGTGTCATAGCTTATCTTTTTGTAATGTATCATCTGATTGCTTTTTTTCTCAAACCACCTCCTGAGCGTGTATTTATTGTAATGTATATGGCTACCTGCATAAGCCCTTATATTATACATATGAATGAAAGGGGGAAGGGTCTGGCAGACTATATCAAAATACCTTATGCATTTGTTTTCGTAATATTAATCAGCCTTTATCCCATTCGGAAAATTTTACGCAATACCCGATACACGTTATTGCACCGATGGAAAAACTATCAGGAATCTAAAGCAACTCAAATTCCTTTTCGTACAGCTGTTATTCAATTGGCTCAACAAATTGGCGGAAACAAGAGTCTGCTTGTTTCTTGGGGTGCTGCATTCCCTTTTGAAAGCATCAAACCTTTTGAAGATATATCTTATTTAAAACAGCTAAACATATTTTCTTTGGGATGGGGTCAGCAGTTACCAGCATCTGAACGTATGCTGCAAAAATTTCAGATTACAGATTTATATACTGCAATAGCCGAAAGACCTGATGTTTATCTGCTATTGAGGAGCTACCAATTAAAGGAATTAGAGCTTTACAGGAATTACATGAGAGAACATTATGGGAAAGAAGTCGAGTGGCAACAACTTCACAATCCGCTCGCTGCGTTCAATGGCTCCTCACTATTTAAAATCTCTTTCGCCTCCACAAACCCATCGGCAGGCGCAACTCAAAAGCCGTAAACTGAGGGCGGCTTTCCAGCAAATATGCTCCACTGCCAAGACGTTTCATGCAGAGCCAAGTAACATATAGACCTAGTCCCGGACCTTTGGAGAGCTCCGAGCCCCGAAAAAACATCTCAAACAAACGTGGTTGGTGTTCGGGGAGAATACCTGTTCCGTTGTCTGTAATGGTTAAAATAAGCCGGCCGCCTTCTTCTTTGCTACTGACAGTTATCAGTGGAGCTACTCTTGCTGAAGTGATTCGGTATTGAACAGCATTTCTAACCAGATTTTCTATGGCTAGTTCCAATAAAAAAGCATCTGTATAAATCAAGGCGGGGGTTGGCATCTATCACGTGTGCAATCGGGGGGCGACCTTCTTCTTTAAAAACGGTTTCTATGACTGCTATTACTATTTTCGGCAGGCTGACAGGAGCTTTGTTGAGCTCTTTCTGCTTCACTAACTCAACTTTAAGCGCTTTGTGCAACATTTCATCCATTTCATTGGCCGCATAAGCAATGCGGTAAAGATAGTTCAGCGCCTGCACATGGCTAACTTCTAATGTGGCTACATTGCATAAGCCAATTAAACGGGAGAGAGGCCCGCGCAGGTCGTGCGAGGCACGATAAATGAAGCGTTCCAACTCATCCGCTTCGCCGTGTCGTTTTTCGGGCAATGGAGTATCAGTGGGTGTGTGAACTGGTTTTTGTACGGCAGGTAAGCACATTTTTGAGTTTTCATGTAATTTTTTAAGCAAAAATGAATAATAAAAAGCCACTCACTTGCTTTAAATAGTCGTAAAAGTAGTTTTTATGCGCTTAAAACCTATTGGGTAGGCCATTAGCTATTGATAAATGAAAGTAATATATTGCATAAAAACAAACAAATATCAAATCAAAACTTCTTCCGCTCAAAACAGTTCCTGCAAATTCGGAAGTCTTTCATAGCTTTGTATCTTACTAATTGCATGAGTCATGTCAGTTATTATTCGCAAGGGCACCCCTGCCGACCTGCCTGCTGCCCATCGGTTAATAGTAGAGTTGGCTATTTATGAAAAAGCTGAAAATGAGGTGATTACAACACCTGAGCAAATGTTGCAGGACGGTTTTGGCGATACGCCCGTATTTGGTTTTTATGTGGCAGAACGGGCGGACAGCGGCTCTATTGTGGGCATGGCACTTTACTACACGCGCTATTCTACGTGGAAAGGTCGTTGCCTATATCTGGAAGACCTTATTGTTACACAAAGCGAACGCGGCAAAGGCATTGGCAAGTTGCTGTTCGATGCAATGGTACGGGAATGCCTGAACCAAAACATGGCCTTGATGACTTGGCAAGTACTGGATTGGAATACACCCGCCATAGCGTTCTACAAGCGATTAGGGGCGCATTTGGACGGCGAATGGATGAACGGCAAATTGTTTCGTTCGCAAATGGAGCAATGGACATTTGGCACTGCGTTAAGCTAAATTTTTGCGTAGTATTGCAAATACAAAAAGGCAACTCTAAATTTGCAGCCCTAAATCGCTTGATTTATAGGATTTTATACATTTTCAGGAACAGAAAATCTTTTTACCGGTGACAAAAGCAGACGTAATCGCAGAAGTTGCGGAAAAGACAGGGATAGATAGAGGCGATGTAACCGCCACAGTTGAAGCCTTCCTTAACGTAATTCGCCAGAGCATGGCCGAAGGGCACAACATCTACATCAGAGGTTTTGGCTCTTTCATCAATAAGAAGCGAGCCAAGAAAATTGGTCGCAACATCTCTAAAAACACTCCTATTGAAATCGGTGAACACTATATTCCGAGCTTTAAGCCAGCCAAAACTTTTGTAGATAAAATTAAAAACAGCGAAAAGGTGCGTTTGGCACACAATGCTCAATAAGTAACTAAGGTTATGCATAAGCATCAGTTAATTGTCGCAGGTATAGCCTTGGTAGCCGTTGTCGGTTTATCAGTTCTTCCCAAATCTATTGTGGAAACCGATATTAAAGACATGAAAACCGCTCCCGCAGCCAACCGACAGGTAGCACCCGACTCAAACGTAGTGCGTATGCATAATCTACCGTTGAGTGATATTCAGCAGCAGGAGCTCAGAGCCTTGCAAGCTGAATTTCGCAGTGGAGCCGATAAAAATCGTCTGACAGTGGTGCTGGACTCAATGGCGGCACTCTACCGAGCCGTTAATCAGTTGGATAGCATTGCCTATTACAGCGGCATACTTGCCGACCGCTATCCCTCAGTTAGTTTGCAAATGCGCGCTGCCGATGCTTACTACGAAGCCTTCGGATTTGCCATTAGTCCCGAAAAAGGGAAACAGTTGGGCGAAAAGGCACGCAGCTACTACAAACAAGTGTTGGCTGCCGACCCTTCGCAGTTAGATGCCAAAACAAAAATGGGTATGACCTACATCGTTTCCGATGCGCCTATGCAGGGAATAGCCCTGATTAGAGAAGTATTGGAAGAAGACCCCCAAAATCAATTTGCATTGTTTAATTTAGGGGTACTTTCCATGCAATCGGGGCAATACGACAAGGCCATTGCCCGATTTGAACAGTTGTTAGGGCTCAACCCTCAGGACACCAAAGCGCAGTTTTATCTGGCAATGTCGCTGGCAGAAGCCGGAAGAAAGCAGGAGGCCATTAAATGGTTCGAGGCAGTGAAAAAAGCCGACCAAGACCCTGCCATTCAGGCTGCTGTCGATGACTACTTGCAGAAATTAAAATAAATGATTGTTTCACCTTTAACCGTGTAAGACTATGCCTTGCGGAAAAAAAAGAAAAAGACACAAAATCGCTACCCACAAACGCAAAAAGCGCCTAAGAAAAAACAGACATAAGAAGAAGTAACAGCCTGTAACTCTACTCCGCGCCACTTATGAGTAACGAATTAGTTATCAACTCAACTCAAAACGGCGGCCGGATAGCGCTTCTACGAGATAAAAGTTTGGTAGAGTTTCATTACGAAGACAATAGTGAAAATTTTGTTGTAGGCGATATTTTTTTAGGAATCGTTCGGCGCATTGTACCCGGGCTGAACGCAGCGTTCATTGACATAGGATACGAAAAAGATGCTTTCCTGCACTATTTAGACTTAGGCTCAAACTTCCGCTCCATGCAAAAGTTCACCAAAATGGTGCAGAGTAGCAAGTATGATAATGCCCTGCTCTCAGGGTTCAAAATGGAGCCGCCATTGGATAAACTGGGTAAAATCAGCGATGTACTAAAAGTAAACCAGCAAATTTTGGTACAGGTGGTTAAAGAACCCATTTCAACCAAAGGGCCGCGCCTTTCCTGCGAGCTTTCGTTGGCAGGCAGATTTATCGTACTTGTGCCATTTTCCAATACGGTCAATGTTTCTAAAAAAGTAACAGACAATACAGAAAGAAAGCGGCTAATTAAGGTGCTTTCTTCTATTAAGCCGGAAAATTTTGGAATCATTATCCGAACGGTCGCCGAAGGCAAAGACATTACCGAACTGGATAAAGACCTTAACGAACTGCTGAGCAATTGGCAAAGAGGCATAGAAAAGCTACAGACCGCCAAGCCGCGTGAAAAAATTATCGGCGAGGTGGGGCGCGCTAACTCCATGCTGCGCGATATGCTCAACGAAACTTTCGACAGCATCACGGTTGATGACCGCGAAATGTTTGAAGACATTAAAAGTTTCATTCGGAATATTGCTCCGGAAAAGGAAAAAATCGTAAAGCTACACACCGGCAAAGCCAAAATTTTTGAGGCCTTCGGAATCGAAAAACAAATCAAATTACTTTTCGGTCCGACTGTAAGTCTTCCCAATGGCGGATACATCGTAATTGAGCACACAGAAGCACTTCACGTAATAGACGTGAACAGCGGCAATAAATCCAATTCGGAAAGTACGCAGGAAAACACGGCTTTTGCCGTAAACATGGAAGCTGCTACCGAAATAGCCCGCCAACTCAGGCTGCGCGATATGGGCGGTATCATTGTCATAGATTTTATTGACATGAAATCTGCCGAACACAAGCGAATGCTCTATGAGCATATTAAAGCCGAAATGAAGTCTGACCGTGCAAAATTTACCGTGTTACCGCTTACCAAATTTGGTCTGATGCAAATTACCAGACAGCGTGTACGGCCTGAACTCAATATTTCTACCGTAGAAAAATGCCCGACTTGCAACGGAACAGGCAAAATAAATGCTTCTATATCAGTAGCTGACCAAATTGAAAGCAAACTCGATTATATCCTGACCCGACAAAATGAAAGCAAAATCGCTCTGATTGTCCATCCTTATCTGTACGCCTATTTTACGGCGGGGTGGCCTTCCATTCGGTTGAACTGGTTCTTTAAATACAGAAGATGGGTAAGGATTGAGAAAGATTCTTCCTTGGGGGTTACTGAATTTCATTTCAAGAACCAACAAGACCAATTCATTGAATTGTAAATATTGCCGCAATGAAGGCTGTCCATTTCGGGCAGCCTTTTTTATGTCCTTACAGGTGAAGCAAGCGATAAACAAGTTCACGCAAGATGTCCTCGTCTTCCATGGTGCTGTCAATGCCTTTAGCGCGACAGTCTGCCTGATAGAGCAGGTGAATAGCCTGTATTGCCTTCTCGCGGGTGTAGATGCGAGCAGCAGCTATGTACTCTTCAGCAAAGTAGGGATTGATACCCAACAGCGAAGCAACGTCCTGCTTACTCTTATCAGAGCTTTCGTGTATCTGTAAAATTTTGGTAAAGTAGCCAAACAACAACGCAATAGCAGGAATGGCCGGATTGTTTTTTGGATTGGCGGCAAAATAATTAACTATTTTGTTGGCTTTCAGAATGTTGCGCTGGGCAATGGCACTTTGCAACTCAAAAGAGTTGTATTCTTTGCTGATTCCGACATAACGTGTGATTTCTTCATCGGTGATGGTAATATTTTTGTCAGAAAAGTTAATCAGCAGTTTGTCTATTTCGTTGGCCATGCGCGAGAGGTCATTTCCGATAAATTCGGCCAGCATGGCATTGGCTTTATCCGACGACTGGAAACCCTTGCTCGCAAAGTACTGTTTTGCCCAGCCTACAAGCTGATTGTCGTAAAGTTTTTTGGTTTCTACCACAACTGCATTTTTGGCAAGTGCCTTGGCAAGTTGCGTGCGCGCATCCAGCCTTTTATATTTGTAACAAAACATGAGCAAAGTAGAAGGTACAGGCTTTTCTGTATAGCGCAGCAACATTTCTTTGGCTTTGTCGCTGTTCCAATCGCTCATATCCTGCGCCTCTTTTACCAGCACCACCTGTCGTTGTGCCATTACGGGGAAACGCCTTGCCGCATTGATAATTCCCTGCATGTTCGTATCTCTGCCGTAAACAACGGTCATGTTAAAACCGCGTTCTTCGGGGCGAAGCAGCTCATTTTCAACATAATCACTGAGCAAGTCAATGTAGTAGGGCTCATCGCCCTGCAAAAAATACAGGGGGGCGGTTTTTCCTGCTTTGAGGTCTTTTAGTATGCTTTCAGCGTTTGCCGACATGATTTAGTTTTTGTATGCTTCGGACAAATTTACGTTGTATCCAAAACTTGCAATAGGGTTGGTTTTGCCGGTCAAGTCGCAGGCGGCATAGTTGATAGATATAGGCCCTGTGCCATAGCGATACAAATGCAGGGTGCGCCATTCGCCCGATGTGGTTTCTATGAGCAGCTTAACATCTACACGGCCTCCGGCGGGAGAGTAAACAATCCCTTTTTCAATGCGGTAAGAATGCGGGCATTTGGGGTTGGCTCTAACGGTAGCAACCAAACACTCCGGCTTGCTGGTTGCCAATACTTCTTTATGTCTTCTATATACTTCATCAACGGTGGGGAAGTTGAAATCTATATCATCGGCGTATTTGATGTAGGCGTAGTGATTGCCGGTATAGTCGCAGTCAAATATGTTGAGTTTAACATTGACCGTGCCCGCAGGGTAGGTTCTGCGCATAGCTACAAAAGCTCCGTTATTTTTTTCAAAGTAAATAGTTACGATTGTCGGCTTTGTCATGTCTTTGGCAGAAATGTGTCCCTGCTCAAAAACGATGCCCTGATTTTTCGTACATCCGCTGACTTCTCTGAAATGCGTGATGCGAAATCTAAGTGAGTTAGTTTGTGCGTAGGTGCCCCTTATACAGCATAAGAACAAGAAAATTGCGGCAAGTAATTTCATTCCGATACTTATAGGTTTAACTTTACACGAACAAAACCTTCAAATTTACTCCATTTGCTACAAATGGTGCAAATATTACATCAATTTTATCGTCTCATTGTATGAAGAGCACTGCCTACTTTGCCCCTGAAGAAACCCGACAATTCTCTAAATTATTTTTACAATATGTTCGTCAGGATGACTCATTGAAACCTTTTATTAGGGAATGGCCTGTGGAAACTGCTTTTGGTGATATAATTGATGTAAAACAGTCAGTATTCCATGCAGAAAATAGATTAATATTACATCAGGTAATTATGAGGCAATATGAGCAGGGAAAATGTATGTTGCCTGAAACTGTAGCACTGCTTACCAAACCGACCACATTTACGGTTACTACCGGCCATCAGCTCAATATTTTTACCGGGCCACTGTATTTTCATTATAAAATCATTACTGTTATCAATACGGCCAAACGCCTCAAAGCATTGTACCCAGCCTATGACTTTGTGCCGGTCTATTGGATGGCAAGCGAAGACCACGATGCCGACGAAATCAGCCATTTCAGGCTGTTTGGTAAAAAATATACTTGGCACACCACCGAAAAAGGTGCAGTAGGCCGATTTAATCCGCAGAGCCTTGTGCAGCTAGCACGCCTTGCCCCAGAAATGCACCATATATTTACAGAGTCCTATGCAAACAGCCCGACATTAGCAGATGCAACCCGCAAAATCGTACATTATTTCTACGGCAAGGACGGACTGATGGTGATAGACGGCGATGATGCGGCACTGAAACGCCTGTTTTTGCCTGCTTTGCGTCGTGAAATAAGTGAGCAGACCTCTTTTTATGCAGTGAAGCATACAACCGAAAAACTGACAAGTTTAGGGTATAAGGCACAGGTTACACCCCGCGAAATCAATCTTTTTTACTTAGACAATCACCTACGGGAGCGCATTACAGTAGAGCACAAGGTGCAAGAACGCATTTTTAGGGTACTCAATACCAACCTTACCTTCACAGAAGAGCAACTGCTCCGGCTTGCGGAAGTACATCCTGAAAAGTTTAGTCCTAATGTTATTTTGCGCCCGCTGTATCAGGAAATGATTCTGCCCAACCTGAGCTACACGGGAGGCCCCGGCGAGTTGGCCTACTGGCTGCAACTCAAAGAAATGTTTGAAGCATTTGATGTGCCGATGCCGCTGCTGCTGCCCCGTAATTTTGCCTTGCTGCTGAACGAAGCACATCAAAACAGGTTGGAAAAAATCGGGCTTACCGTAATGGATATTTTTGCATCCGAAGCCGATAACAAGCAAAAAATTATTCTGCGCGAACAAAATCATTATACGCACATACGGCAGGAAATAGAGGCAATTGCCCAACAATTTGACCTAATCATAGCCAAAGCCGTGCAGGCAGATGCTACCTTATTGAAAACTGCACAGGCACAAAAAGTACTAACCCAGAAGAAGTTGCTCCATATAGCAGGTAAAATACGCAAAGCTCAGGAACGTAAATACGAAGCTACTATTCGGCAATGGACATGGTTGCGAGAGCAACTGTTTCCTTCGGGTGGATTACAGGAGCGTTCGGAGAATTTTTTAACGTTCCTTCTCAACAATATGGAGTTGTTAGATGAACTAAAAGCAACTTTTAATCCTTTTGACAATCGCTTTGTGGTGGTGGAATTGTGAGTAAGTAAGCAAATCATACCGACATATGTTTCTGTAAAAAGTCCAAGTGTTTTGCTCATTTGCCTGATTTACTTTACCATCAACCGCTTTAACACCGTGCCTTTGGAAGTATGTATTTGTAACAAATACAATCCTTTGGGATTGCCTTCCAGCAAAAAATCAACTTCATTATCCGTGAGGCTGCCCGTGGCTATTTGCCTTCCCATGGTATCATACAGCTGATAGCCAATTGCCTGTGCACCTGTTATTGCAACCTTAAAGTTGCCCTGCGCAGGATTGGGATACAGCCGTACTTCGGGGCGTATCTCTTCCGATTCCAGACCTACTGTAGAAGTCAGCAATTCACGTCGGCGCGGACTGACCTCCATTATGCGCCTCATACGCTGTGCCTGACACTGCGTAAAAATATTCATGCAGAAGTCATCGGTAAAGTCCATGTAATTTTGAATCATGGTAGGGGTAGGGGCATTGGTGCAGTAGCGCGTGCTTAGGTTACAACGGAAATTTTCTGTATTGGTCGGCGGTGTATCGGGGCAAAAGTCTCCATCTGTTGTGCAGGAGTATTGGTCAAACGGATGCAGCAGGCCTAAAAAATGTCCCATTTCATGGGTTAGTGTACGGCCTAAGTTATAGGGTCCGCGTTCCAACTGTGTAACGCGCACTTTGTTGTAAGAGCCGATGCGGTTATAGCGAATAACCAGCCCGTCGGTAAGTGCAAGCCCGCCTTGTTGCGGAAGCCCTTGCAAGCCGCTCAGGTCGGGAAATTGTGCATAGGCTAACCCTACGCGGTTGTTGAGGCGCAAGCTGTCTATAACCCACACGTTCAGGTAGCGAGTGGGGTCCCAGATGGTTTGCGGTTTCAGGTCGCGGTCTAAGGTCTCATTTGTCCAGAAAAAGCCCGGAATGCGCTCAATCCGATATCTGCGAATGCCTCTTTCGGGCAATAACCGACCCGCAGAGTCATAAGCCGCCGGGTAAAACTCAATGCCTACATCTGCCGCTACCGACTGAAATTCTGGCAATGTTTCGGTTCGGTCGGGGTTCAGGCGACGAAAATCTTCATTCAAAACTTCTATCTGCGAATAAATCTGTGCTGCACTGATGTTGGTGCCCGTGCCGACAGGTTCGCCATAGTGGAATACGTGGAAAATCAGCGGAATGCGATAGACCACATTTTCCGTGCGGGCATTGGCAGGTGCTTGTCCCAGTTTATCGGCATTGTCAAAAAAGTAAGCCATTTTTTCCCGCGATTCGGGGCTAAGATAAAAACCGCAACGAGTTTCTGCTTCCTGTTGAGCAGCCATCGAAAAAGCTACCATAGAAAACCAAACTAATGCAATCCACTTTTTCATAGTCTCAAACTTAATTCTTTAGTTTGTTTTTTTCATATGGTGATGGGGCAAACCCTGTAAAGCGATTTTAGCAAATTCCGTCCGCTGAGCAACTTGTGCCCTCTGTCAATATTTGAATGGCGGCATTGTTTTGCTGCCATTCTCTGAACGATTGTTACAGGGCAGAAAGAAATACGCGGCTTTCCTGTGCACCCGATATGGCATATTTGTTATTGAAAACAAAGAACGGCACGCCGCGCACTCCTATCTGGTAGGCTTCGTACTGGTCGCGCTGCACGTCGGATATGTAGGCTTCCGATGCCAACATTTTGCGCACGGCAGTTGCGCCAATACCGATTTTTTCGCCTAATTGTGCCAGTACCTCTGTATCATCTATGTTTTTACCGTCCGTAAAGTGTGCTTTGAAGAGCAATTCTTCGGCTTCATTTTGTTTACCATGTGCTTTGGCAAGATATGTAAATCGGTGTGCCTGCAACGAATTGGCTACTATTGCCTTGTCAAAATCCAGGCGTAAACCTTCGTCGCGTCCCATTTCTGCCACGTTGGCAAACATCTCGCGCACCTGTAGCAAGGGCATATTTTTCTTTTCTGCCAAAACCTGTGCATAGTTTTGGGAAGTATTGGTAGTACTTTCGGGGTCTAACTGAAAACTTTTCCATTCAATTTGCACCTTGTCAGCCTGCGGGAACAGTGACAAGGCATGCTCAAAACGGCGCTTCCCGATATAACAAAACGGACATATGATGTCCGACCAGATTTCTACTTTCATAAAATTGCTAAATACAAGGGACAGGTTTATTGGTCTTTGCTTGCTGTTGGCAGTCATAAACCTCTGATGACAGCAAGCAAATGCATGGCTAACACAAACGGGTAAATAGTTGTTCGGAAATGTGCGATTAAGCACACAGTCGGACAACTGCTACGGTATTACTTCATAAAATTCCAGCCAGCAACCATCAGGAGAGCGCACAGCGAACGCCTCTACGTCGCCATACGGGGCTATATGCGTGCGCGTAACAGGAATTTGCAGCACTGCGCCATTCTGCAGCACAAAGTCTGCATAGGCGCGCAGCCCCTGCACCGGAAAGCGAAACATCAGTACGCCGCGATTGGGCGGTACGCCTCTGTCAGAAAAATCTTCTCCGATTACGTTATCAATTTTGATAATATCCAGCATATGGTCGCGCGAGCCGTCGGGCGAAACAATAGCCAGATGTGCAGGTGCATGAGGTGCTACATTATGCGGAAAACCAAAAATGGTAGGGCCGGGCGTATTGCGGCAAATGGTCATTTGATTGAGCAGTTGAAACCCTAACTGATGGATAAAGAAGTGTTTGGCACGCTCCAAGTCTTTAACAATCATTGCCGACAGGTAAACGTTGCTGACAATATGGCGGCCACCTTCCATTGTTTGTTGCGGCGGGTCTATGCGGTGCACAAAGGCAATCATAATTTCGTCGTGGCCTTTCATCAAAAGTTCTTGCAATAGAAAAGGCCCCATCTGCATTTCTACGGGATTACTAATGCCATGCCACCCCATTTCGCGCAGGTCATCTTGGACTTGTTGCATGTCATCTACGCGCAGGTCAATGTCTAAATAGCCACCCGTATCCCAACTCTGGGCTCCGGGTCGGATGTACTCTTGTGCCACACCGTTGAATTTTAACAGGCGGATTTGCCCTTTGTCGGTGCCGGGTAGCCTAAGTAGCATTTCATCTGCCGTACAATGTTCGGGCAACTGCCAAAATGCAGGCTGTTGGCGGTCGCCTTGGGCGGTATGCACAACCTGCCAGCCCATATAATCGCGGTAAATAGCAGCTGCTTTTTCAATATTGCCTACGCTAAATACTACTTCGGTATAAGGAAACAGTAGGAATGACATAAGTTAAGCAATAGTTAAGAATTGCTCAATTTACGCAATCTGTCAGAAGAAAAATTTCCGATAACAAGAATTTTAGGCAAAAGCCTACTATCTACATTTAGCAGCAACAGACGGCAATGCTATTGTTTTTTCAAACAATTCTGGACAAACCGCTAACTTTGGCGCTACGCACAATGCTTTTTTTATGTTTGAAGTCCGACTCATTCCCACCGAAGAAATACATTCCATCTTGCCGCTGGTGAAAATGACCAACCCCGATTTGCCCGAAGAAGTGCTGCGCGAACGGCTGGAACAGATGCTGCCACTGGGCTATCAGTGCGTTGGCGTGTACGATGGCGACCGCCTGATTGGCATTTCCGGCATCTGGATTTTGGTTAAATTTTATGTAGGCAAACACATTGAACCCGATAATGTCATCATCCATCCCGACTATCGCAGCCGTGGCGTAGGTGAACTGATGATGCATTGGATTTTTGACTACGCCCGCTCTATCGGCTGCATCGCCTCAGAGTTGAACGCCTATGTAACTAACGAGCGTGGGCATAAATTCTGGTTCAATCAAGGCTACAAAATACTTGGGTTTCACTTTCAGAAGAAGTTGTAAGCCATGCGTTTCAACGACATCACAGGTTTTGACCAACTCAAACAATCGCTTATCGCTGCCGTTAAGGTGGGGCAGATTCCGCACGCGCAACTTTGGCTGGGGCGTGAAGGCAGCCCAAACCTCACACTGGCACTGGCTTATGCTACGTTTCTGAATTGCGAAAACCGCAACGAAAACAGCGCCGATTCCTGTGGGATTTGCGCTTCTTGCTACAAATACGACCGCTATATCCACCCCGATTTACATTTTGTTTTTCCCACAGCAACCACCAAGCAAATCACCAAACGCGAGGAAGCAGTCAGCAGTGCCTTTCTGAAAGAGTGGCGCGAATTTCTGAAACATAAACCCTACGGCAATCTGGCAGATTGGGCGGGTGAATTGGGTGCGGAAAACAAGCAGTGCATCATTCCCGTGCAGGAAGGGCGCAACATCATCAAAAATCTGTCGCTCAAATCGTTTGAAGCAACTTACAAAGTGATGCTCATTTGGCTGCCCGAGCTGATGAACGTGAGTGCTGCCAACGCCATTCTGAAAATTTTGGAAGAGCCGCCCGAAAAAACCGTTTTCCTGTTGGTAGCTCAGCAAATCGAACAGGTGCTGCCGACTATTCTTTCGCGGACGCAGTTGGTCAGCGTGCGCCCCTACACCGATGCCGAACTTATAGCGGTATTGGAACGAAAGTACGGAATGCCGACGGAAAAAGCTCGTCAAACGGCACTGCTTGCCAACGGAAACCTCAATCAGGCCCTACGGATGGCAGAAGCCGCCGACCAAACGGGGCAAAATGCCTTTCGCAATTGGATGCGCCTCTGTTTCAAGCCCGACGTGGCGGCGCTCATCAAAGAAGCCGACCGATTCGCGGGATTGGACAAAGAGACACAAAAAGGTATCCTGCAATACGGGCTTACCATTCTGCGCGAGTCGCTTGCTTTTCAACACTTGGGCGAGGCAGGCACGCGGCTCACAGCCGATGCGCTGGAATTTGTCCGCAACTTTTCAAAAGTCATCAATGAAAGAAACCTTGCGCTTTTGAGCGATGTTTTCAATCGGACGTATTACGAAATTGAGCGCAACGCCAACCCGCGAATGGCGTTTTTAAGTCTTTCCTTCCGAATAGGCAACCTGTTGAAATTGAAATAGCCCATGCAAATAGCCAATCCGATATACGACGTGGTATTCAAGTACCTGATGGAAGACAACAAGGCGGCGCGGATTTTCCTGTCGGCACTGTTGGGCAAGGAAATTGTTGGGTTGCAGTTTCAGCCGCAGGAATTAAGCACCGACTTCGGTCAGGAAGGGCAGTCTTCGCGCATCGAGTTTACTACGGGCTTAACGTTCTACTCTTTGGACTTTGCCGCGCAGATTCGCACCCAAACAGGCAAAGAACGGCAAATCATCATCGAGCTGCAAAAAGCCAAGCTGACCAACGACATGATTCGGTTTCGGTCGTATTTGGGCAGGCAATACATGAATACGGACTTGTTTCGGTGGATAGTCAGCCGTCAAGGTTGGCGTTACAAGTCAGGCATCCCGATATATGCCATTTTCATTTTAGGCAAGAGCTTGCAGGAATACGCCGACGTTCCGGTAGTGAAACCGCAAACATCGGTTCGGGACCACCACACGGGCGAGTTGTTGGGTTTAAAAGGTGATTTTGTGCCGTCGCTGTTTTACGAGGGTTTGATAATCAACGTGCCCGCGTTGAGTCATCGTTGGCGGAACGAGTTGGAAACGCTGTTGGGCATATTCGACCAAGAGCAGATAGACGAGAGTCATCACATCATGAATGTTCGGGAGGGGGATTTTCCCGAGCGGTATCGTCCGGTGATACGCTGTTTGCAGGCGGCGGTACAGAGCAAAGAGATGCGCAATAAGATGCAGATAGAGGATGACTTTTTGTGCGAGTTGAACGACTACGAGTTTCGCATAGAAACAGCGGAAAACGAGCCGGTGAGGAAAGGCAACAAAGAAAAGAGAAGAAGCGCAGTGCTTGCGACAAACTGCCGAGCAGAAAGCCAAGCAAGAGCGGAAGGAAAAATTACAACTGCAAGTTGTGTCAGTCAGGTTGCTGCACAGTCAGGGGCAGAACTTGGCGGAAATCAGCCGCCTGACAGGCTTGTTGGTTGCCGAGATAGAACGGATTTTAGCCGAGTGAAAAGAACAAACGCAAGCTACATCGGTTATTAACCATAAAACACCAATTATGTCAAACGAAGCAGTAGCCGATTACGCCGCTCAAACCTCTTTCCGCCGGCAGGTCAAGTCGGGGAAAGGGGTATGGATTGCAGCCGTGATTATCGGGTTGTGGGCATTGGTGATGAGCTATGCCATCGGTTTTTATCGCTTGGATTTCTATTCGCCGATAACTTACCTGCTGTTTTTATTGCTTACGCATCTGTACACGGGTTTGTTTATCACAGCGCATGATGCCATGCACGGCGTAGTTTCGACCAACAAAAAACTCAACGAATGGATTGGGCGGATTTGCTGCATCCTGTTTTCGTTCAACTTTTACGATAACCTGAACCGCAAGCACCACCTGCATCACCGATTTGTAGGCACAGACAAAGACCCCGACTATCACGGCGGCAATTTTTTTGTCTGGTATTTCCACTTTGCCAAACAATATGTTAATATTTGGCAAATTTTACTGATGGCTGTAACGTACAACCTGTTAAAGTTGGTGCTGCCAATGGCAAATCTGATTGTTTTCTGGATGCTGCCTGCCGTATTTTCAACCTTGCAATTATTCTATTTCGGCACGTATGTGCCCCATATGGGCGAACATGCGCCCGAAAATATCCATAAATCGCGCAGCCAACAACTGAACCATTGGTGGGCGTTTTTGAGTTGTTACTTTTTTGGTTATCATTACGAACATCACAACCGCCCGGGAACGCCTTGGTGGCTGTTGCACAAAGAAAAAGAGCTGAGCCAACGATGAGCATAGCCGAGCAATATCAACTTTCGGAAGAAGACGTAAGCCGCATCATAGAAATGGCGTGGGAAGACCGCACACCGTTTGACGCGATTTTGGCGCAATTTGGGCTGCCCGAAAAAGACGTTATCAAACTCATGCGGCAAGAAATGAAACTTTCTTCGTGGAAAATGTGGCGCGAGCGCGTACAGGGCAGAGCCACCAAACATGCCGCCAAATCACCCGATACAGGATTCCGCCACCGTTGCAGTCGCCAACGGGCAATTTCATTCAATAAAATCAGTAAGAGATGAGCATCCCCCCGAAAATCCGCAATTATATCCTTCACCTGTCGCTTTTTGTTATCACTCTCATTTGTACCACATTGGCGGGGGCAGAGTGGATGTTTGGCAATTCATTCCTTTATTCTGCCCGACCGATGGGCTGGCAGGAATTTTGGCAAGGGCTGACCTTTTCGCTGCCATTTTTGGGCATCCTGACCGTGCATGAGTTCGGACATTATTTAACTGCTCAAAAATACCGTTTGCGGGTAAGCCTGCCCTACTACATTCCCATGTGGTTGGGTTTTCTGGGCTTGCCGACATCCATCGGTACTTTGGGGGCGTTCATTCGCATTCGTAGCCGCATTCGCAGTGCAAAGGCATTTTTTGATGTGGGAATTGCCGGACCGCTGGCGGGATTTGTTGTCGCCGTCGGGGTACTTTGGTACGGCTTTGCCAACCTGCCGCCCATAGACTACATTTTCAACATCCACCCCGAGTATCGTCAGTTTGGGGTGCGGTTCTACGAGCAGGCATACAAGAATCTGCCGCCGGGCAGCAACGTTATCTTAGGCAGCAACTTGCTGTTTGAGTTTTTCAAAACCTATGTGGCAGACTCTGAGCGCATTCCGCCACCACAAGAAATGATGCACTACCCTTGGTTGCTGGCGGGCTACTTGGCGTTGTTTTTTACGGCATTGAATCTGATTCCTATCGGGCAGTTGGACGGCGGACACATTCTTTATGGCTTGATTGGCGGCAAGGCGCATCGCCTTTTTTCGCTGGTGTTGTTCTGGATTTTCATCTTTTATGCTGGATTAGGTATGATTACGCCCAATGATGCCCCTGAAGACTTGGCAACCTCATTGCCACTCTATTTGCTGTATTTGTACTTGGTATTCGGTAAAACTTCGGACAATAAACTAACTGTTTTGCTACTTGCCGTCAGCGTATTTGGGGCGCAGTTTGTAACGGTTTTTTTCTTTCCTACGCTCAAAGGTTATCAGGGCTGGTTAGTTTTCGGGTTTTTGCTGGGGCGTGTGCTGGGCATCTATCATCCGCAAGCCGCCGATGAAACGCCGCTAAGCACGGGCAGAAAAATACTTGGCTGGATAGCCCTATTTATATTTATTCTTTGTTTTTCGCCGCAGCCGTTTTTGATTGAGTAGCCTTAGACGGTTTGTACTGCCAACAAATCGTGCAAAGCCTCTTCCAACTGCGGGTATCTGAAAACGAAGCCTTCTTGCTCCATGCGCCGGCTGCTTACTTTATTGCCGCCGAGTATAATGTTTCCCATTTCGCCAAAAATGAGTTTGATGGTGAAAGCCGGCACGTTAAGCGGCAGAATCGGGCGATGCAAAATTTTACCGACGGTTTTGGTAACCGCTTCGTTCGTGGCAGGATTGGGCGCTACGGCGTTGTAAGCTCCTGTTGCCTGCGGATTTTCCATTGCCCAAATGAACATGCGGCAAAGGTCGTCTATGTGAATCCACGACATCCATTGTTTGCCGCTGCCAATTGGTGCACCTACACATAGTCGTATGGGTTGCACCAATTTGGGCAAAGCACCACCTTTATTGCTCAATACAATGCCAATGCGCAGTTTCACCGTGCGGAGGCCTGATTGGGCAATCAAATCGGTTTCGGCTTCCCAAGCCTGCACTACACGCGCCAGAAAATCCTGACCTGCGGGGGCATTTTCCGTCAGCAGGCGGTCGGCTGTATCCAATCCGTATAGCCCGATGGCACTTGCAGCAATAACTGCCTTTACCCGATGCGACATTTCGCGCAATGCCTTGGTCAGCAGGGCGGTAGAGTGCGTGCGGCTTTCCAAGATTTCCTGTTTGCGTGTGGTTGTCCAAGGCTTATCTGCTACGCCGGCCCCCGCCAAGTGGATGATATAATCGGTTTGGGCAAGGGCTTCGGGGTCTATGTAGCCTTTGCCAATATCCCATTTATATTTTATAATCTTAGCGGCTGTATCCGAGGTTCGCCCCAGCCAGCATACATCGTAGCCTTTTTCTAATAATAGTTTCGTAAGATGGCTGCCTACAAGCCCAGTGCCACCAGTGATGAGTACTCGTTGCATGATTGATTCGGAATAAACAAACAACCTTACAGAATTACCCCTGTAAGGTTGTTAAACGGTTGTGCGGTCTTTTTGTTAGACGGAAATATTATTCATTGCCACCGTTAGGTGTGCTGCGGTTTTCGCGAAGGGCACGCTGCATGGGGTTTTCGGCACCGCCTGTTGCGCCGCGACCCATTTGGCGTTGTTTGAAAATTTCAAAGCGGGAAGGTTGACTCTTTCTCGGGAAGAAGTTGTTTTCCATGTTGATGTCGGCTGTTTCTTGATAAGGGTCTAAGTATATTTGCTTTACGCGCTTCTCTGTTTTGAAAATTTTGCTCACTTCCTTATCGTTTTTGCGCCAGATTTCGGCAGGGATGCGTTGCAGTTCGCGGGTGCCGTCCTCAAATTCAAACTCAACAATTACAGGCATAACCAGTTCGCCGTAGTTTTTGAAGTCAATCTGATAGAAGAAGTTTTTGCTTTCAATCATCTTCTTCTCCTCATCGCCAAGCGTGGCTAAGTAGCGCTGATAATTTTCTTTGTCGGTTTTAGTAGCTGCAAACGGGTCGTAGGTATTGTAGAAGTCATTCAATGCCGGATTAGCTTCGGTGGCAGTTTGCTTTATGTCGGTGCGGTTGCGGATGATACCAATATCTTCACGTTCGCCGCCCATGGCTTTAGCTTTAGCAAATGGTTTTTCTACTTCGGGGTTGCCTGTGGATGGTACGGCTTCAATGACATTTTCAATAGCAATATCGCAGTAGTCGGTAGTGTAGAACCAACCGCGCCAAAACCAATCCAAATCGATACCCGAAGCATCTTCCATTGTGCGGAAGAAGTCTGCGGGAGTCGGGTGTTTGAAAGCCCAGCGGCGCGCATATTCTTTAAAGGCATAATCAAAAAGTTCGCGCCCCATGATGGTCTCACGTAATATGTTCAGCCCCGTGGCAGCCTTTCCATAGGCATTAGCCCCAAGATTTTGTATCGACTCGGAGTTGGTCATAATAGGCTCCAAAGTATTAGGGTCAGCCTTCATGTAGTCGGTAATATAGCGGGCAGGTCCGCGGCGCGATGGGTAGTTGCGTTCCCATTCCTGTTCGGTCAGATATTGAACGAATGTATTCAAGCCTTCGTCCATCCATGTCCATTGGCGTTCGTCGGAGTTGATAATCATCGGGAAGAAGTTGTGTCCTACTTCGTGGATGATTACGCTAATCATGCCGTATTTGATGCGCTCGGAGTAGGTGCCGTCTTTTTCGGGGCGACCGTAGTTAAAGCAAATCATCGGATATTCCATACCGTTTTCGGCATCTACCGAGATGGCTACCGGATACGGATAGTCAATGGTGTATTTGGAGTAAACACGCAGCGTATGAGCTACTACTTCGGTTGAGTATTGCCCCCAAAGCGGGTTCCCTTCTTTGGGGTAGTACGACATGGCCATTACGGTACGTCCGCCAATGTTTACACCCATTGCATCCCAGATGAATTTACGCGAGCTTGTCCAAGCAAAGTCGCGCACGTTTTGTGCATAATACACCCATGTTTTAGTGCCTGTTGCACGGGTTTTTTCGCGGGCAACGGCTTCTTCCTGTGTAGCAATTACCACAGGTTTTTTCGCTGTTTTGGCTTGCTCCCAGCGGCGCAATTGCTCAGAAGTCAGCACCTGTGAATAGTTCTGACATTCGCCGGTTGCTCCTACGATATGGTCTGCCGGAACGGTGATAGCCACTTTGTAATTGCCAAAAGGCAGCGTGAACTCACCCTGACCAAGGAATTGCTTGTGTTGCCAGCCGTTATAGTCGTCATAAACCGCCATGCGGGGAAACCACTGGGTGATGCTGTACAGCCAGTTGCCGTCTTCGGGAAAGAAATCGGCACCGCCGCGCGAGCCAGCACGCAACGCAGGATTTTTGCGGTCGTTGATGTTGTAGTTCCAGCCGATAGCCATTTTGAAGTTTTCGCCTTTGCGCAACGGACGTGGTAACTCTACGCGCATCATCGTTTTAACAATGGTATAGGGCAGCGGGCGATTGGTCGTTGCATCACGCACGTACTGGATTTTGTGTCCGCCATCGAAACTGCGGTCGAACTGTGCGTTAAGTTCGCTGCTACTCATGCGCTCTTCTATTTTGCCTGTGGCAGTTTTGTAGGTGTCCGATTCTTTGTCCAAGATGTTTTGGTCTAACTGCAACCACAAGTAGGTGAGCGGGTCGGGTGAGTTGTTGAAGTAGGTGATTACTTCATCGCCGCTGATGCGCTGTTTTTCATCGTCTAAGCGCACCTTGATGTCATAGTCGGCGCGCTGCTGCCAGTAGTTATAACCGGGCGCACCTGAGGCTGTGCGGAAAGAATTGGGCGTAGGCAGTTCAGTGCCTAATTGAGCAAACTTTTGGGCTGCCCTGTTTACGTAATCGGCTTTGCGCGGTGTTTGTGCCAAAGCATTCCATGCTGCTGCCATCAGACAAACCGCCAGCCCTTTGCTCAACAGTCCAAATAGTCTATTCATGATTGAACAAAATTTTTTAAAAAATCCATGTTTTTTGTATCAGTGTGATTGATATGCCTGAAACAATGCCTGAAAGGATGAGATTCCACTCTCTTTGTTTCACTTTCAGAAAATTAGTCATTACGCCTGAAAGTAACAAGATGGCAAACACAATTGCCAGTTGTCCGATTTCCAGCCCAACGTTGAATGCAAAAAGTGGTGTAACGATACTTTCCTCTTTGCCTAACATGCTGCGCAGAAAATTAGAGAAACCTAATCCGTGAATCAGCCCGAAAAGTGCCGCCGTTACATAGCGATAGCCCATGAGCTGTTTGGTGATGTTCCTGCTGTCTGTTGCTGAAAAGAAATTAAATAGACACGTGATAACGATGGTAATAGGAATGAGAAATTCAATGACTTCTGTCGGAAAAGAAACAATGCGGAGCGTTGCCAGCGCAAGAGTAACAGAGTGCCCGATAGTGAAAGCAGTAACCAAAATCAGGATTTTCTTCCATTCGGAAAGTTGATAAATGGCGCACAAAGCGGTGATAAACAGAATGTGGTCATACGCGCCTAAATCAGAGATGTGCCTGAAACCTTCGACAAGGTACAATTGAAAGTCGGACATGTACTTGCTTTATGTGTTGAAAATCAGGATAGTTTTCGCAAATGTATGTGATATACCGGAATGTAACTACTTTTTAACATGAAAATATGCAAGAGGCTGTATGTATTTGAAATATTGTCAATATGCGTATAAATCCTGTTTCGTACCTTTCGCCCAAAGAAGAAGCCTACCTCGTTCAGGAATTGCAGGAAGAATACAAAAGCGAATACCACGCCGGCGAAATTGTGGCAATGGCAGGTGCACAAGAACCGAACAATCTGATTGTCAGCAATTTGATAGGTGAGCTTTATACTCGTCAGGAAAAATAAAAACTGCCGGATATATCCCGGCGATATGCTCATGCATATTCTTGATTGCCAACGCTATGTTTACGCCAATGTGGTGATTGTGTACGATGAGGTAAAATTTGCCGAAAAACGCCAAAAAGGGATAGACGTATTGCTCAATCCCAATATTGTGATTGAAGTACTTCCCGAAAGCACGGCTGTTTATGACTTAACCGAAAAGTTTGAATGCTACAAAACCATCCCCGATGTACCTCAGCACGTAGTAGTTGATTATGAGCGTGTTTCGGTAGATACTTCTACCCGCACACCCGAAGACGATTGGTTGCTCAAGTCTGCCAAAGACAAAAGCAGAACCATCCCAATTGGCCAGTGTATGATTGCACTGGCTGATATTTACAACAAGGGAACACTTGTAAAGCCCGGAATTCAGCCCTAATTTTTTAACTCTGATTACAACTGACAAACAAAGTGGCCGTCACACGGGAGTGGGAAAGCCATAGCCCTTCTTTTTGCGGCCGAAGGTTGCAAAGTAGTAGCCGCCGATATCAACAGGCACGTTTGGATACCCTTCGCGAGGAAATTACACAATCAGGCGGGCAGGTTGTTACCATACTTGCCAATATGGCAGTAGATACTGGCATCCAAAACATGATTCAAATGGCAGTATTGCAATTCGGCATTTTGGATATTGTGGTGAATGATGCGGCGGGCATTATGGAACACTTTGCTCCTGTAGGAGAGTTGGATAATGCCATGTGGGATAAGGTGATGAAAGCGAGCGCAGAATGTCCGATGAAGACCATGCGCAGTGCTGTCAAAATTTTTCTTGCCAAAGGCAGCAGCAACATCACCAATATTGCTTCGGTAGGAGGTTTGCAGGGGATACGTGTAGGCGCAGCTTATACCGATTGCCGGCAAACGTGCACTCATCGGTTTGACCAAAAATACGGGCTTTATGTACAGCAAATCAGGGATTCGTTGCAATGTCATTGTGTCGGGGGTGGTAAATACAAGCATCAGCGAAACCATAGATTTCACTAAAATTACTCCTTTGGTCAATGACAGAATCATGTCAGGGATGATGTTAAACCCGCGCATAGGTGAGCCTATTGAAATTGCTAAAGCAGCTTTTTTGGGCCGGTGACGATTCAAGTTTTGTCAATGCAGAGGTGCTTGTGATAAGATGGCAAGCTTATTAGGCTGTCGTTTGGCTTTTATCGGCACTCACATTTTCAAATGCGAGTGCTGTAATATTTTTAAAGCTGTAATATTTTTAAATAAGAGTATCAAACAATTTCAATTGCATAACAAAGTCACAAAGATGGTTGCGGATGGGGTTTTCGTTGTTTTTTAACTTCCAAATCCCAAGTCCGAAGTCCGAAATACTGACTTGTTTTGTCTATGCGCCTTGCTATCACTAATAGTCCTGCGTCCAATACCAATCGATGGCTTCTGCCAAACCTTCTTCAAAAGAGTGTGTAGGATGGTAATCTAACAGCTTTTTACTGCGTTCGATGCTTGCCAGTGAAAACGGGATATCGCCCGGACGGGGGGGCGCATATATCGGCTGAATATTGACTACGTCGGGCTGATAACGGGCTGCGAGTGATACCATGGTAGCAAATAATTGATTCAGCGAAATGGTTGCGCCACAAGCAACGTTATAGCACTTACCCGTCGATTCAGGGGAGCTTGTCAAGGCTTTTACATTCGCCTGAATCACATTGTCTATGTAGGTAAAATCGCGCGATTGCGTGCCATCGCCGAAAATAGTGGGTCGTTCGCCTTTTTTCAGCTGGTTGATAAATCGGGGGACTACCGCAGCATACTCGCCCAGCGGGTTTTGTCTTCTGCCGAATACGTTGAAGTAGCGCAGACCAATGCAGGGAAGCCCGTGCAACAACTGATAAACACCTGCATATAACTCATTAGTGTATTTGCTGACCGCATAAGGCGACAGCAGGTTGCCCGTGCGCTCTTCTACCTTGGGCGATTCAGTCAGGTCGCCGTAAACCGATGAACTGGAAGCATAGACAAAACGCTTTACGCCTGTCTGACGTGCGGCTTCAAGCGCATTGAGAAAGCCCGCCACATTTATTTCGTTGGTAGTGTGAGGGTCTTTAATAGAACGCGGCACAGAACCGAGCGCAGCCTGATGCAGCACATAGTCGGCTCTGGCAAAGGCCGCAAGGCAAGTTGATAAATCGCGGATATCACCTTGGATGAAGGTAAAATGAGGATTTTTTTCTAAATCGGTTATATTTTCTCTACTGCCTGTTGAGAGATTATCTAAACAAACGACTGATGCGCCTTGCGCTAGCAGGTATTCACACAGATTACTGCCAATGAAGCCTGCGCCTCCGGTAACAACAATTTTTGTTCCTTGCAACATCCAACTATGCTTGTGTAATGATTTTGACAGGCTCATAGCCTAATTTTTTGCCTATTTCCAGCATGAAAGGATAAGCTTCTTCAAATTGGTTGCGGATTTTCCCGTCTAATATAGCTTCCCGCACTTGAATTTTGATATCGCCGACGGCTTTTCCCGGAGTAATATTAAAAGTTTCCATGATAATTTCTCCGGTAATAACGGGTTGAAAATTGCGAATTTTGTCGCGAGCTTCTACCTCGGCAATTTTTTGTTCTACACGGTCAAAATTTTGTAGGTATTTTTTCACTTTTGCGCCGTCTTTGGAGGTAATATCGGCGCGGCAAAGTTTCATCAGGCAGTCAATGTCATCGCCGGCTTCAAACAACAGGCGACGGATGGCAGAGTCGGTTACGGTTTCTTTCACCAATGCAATGGGGCGCAAATGCAGACGAACGAGTTTTTGTACAAACTTCATTTTTTCGTTCATCGGCAGTTTGAGGCGGCGGAAAATGTGCGGCACCATGCGTGCGCCTTTCTCTTCGTGCCCGTAGAACGTCCAGCCCTGTTTAGGGTAGTAGCGCTTCGTGGCCGGCTTGGCGATGTCGTGCAGAATGGCAGCCCAGCGCAGCCAGAGGTCATCTGAATAGGCACAGAGGTTGTCTAATACTTTGAGTGTATGGTAGAAGTTGTCTTTGTGCGAATGTCCATTGACGGTTTCTACACCGTGCAGCGCCACCATTTCAGGGAAAAACTGATGCAACAGTTCACTGATAAACAGCAGTTTAAATCCATAAGAAGGCACATTAGAGAGGATGATTTTGTTCAACTCGTCCGTGATGCGCTCCATGGAAAGGATAGATATGCGCTCGCGGTTGCGGATGATTGCCTCAAAGGTTTCGGGCGCAATGTCAAAATTGAGTTGTGTGGCGAATCGGATTGCCCGCATCATGCGCAGCGGGTCGTCCGAAAATGTAATATCGGGGTCTAAGGGTGTTTTGATGAGTTTTCGCCGCAGGTCGCCCTGCCCGTCGAAGGGGTCTATCAGCGTGCCGAAGTCTGCCTTGTTCAAGCTGATAGCCATGGCGTTGATAGTAAAATCGCGGCGCAGTTGGTCGTCTTGCAGGGTGCCGTCTTCCACAATGGGCTTGCGGGAATCGGCGCGGTAAGACTCCTTTCGTGCCCCGACAAATTCCAGCGTCATATCGGGGGCTTGTACCATTGCCGTGCCGAAGTTTTTGTACACCGCAAGGCTGACCGGTTGCCCGTAGAGTGCCTCTAAGCGCTCGGCAACGCGCTCTGCCCAGCAGATACCGCTGCCTACGCAAACAAAATCTACATCGGGCTTGTGATGGCGACGTAGCACAAGGTCGCGCACATAGCCACCTACCATGTAGCCGGGTACATTAAGTTCGTGTGCGGCCTCCGCTACCTGCATGAATACAGGCGTTTGGTGCAGTAATTCGGCAAAATTCATATGCAAAAATACAATGATTTTTGGTTTGCGGGCGACTACACTACATTCACCTCCGGCTGCAATTGTACGCCGAAGCGGTCAGCTACCGAAGCCTGAATCTGTTGTGCCAACTGCCAAATTTCCGCACCACTTGCCCCGCCATAGTTTACCAATACTAAGGCTTGGTCTTTGTGTGCACCCGTGTTGCCCACTCGTTTGCCTTTCCAGCCGCATTGTTCAATTAGCCAGCCTGCGGCTATTTTCATCTGGTCGGGGTGGGGGGTCGGGTAGCCGGGCAGGTTAGGATAGCGGTTTTTGAGTTCATCGTATTGTACCTTCGGGATTTCGGGATTTTTGAAAAAGCTGCCTGCATTGCCCAATTGCGCAGGGTCGGGTAATTTGCTCTGGCGAATGTGAATCACAGCGCGGCTTACGTCGGCAATCGTCGGTGAACTGATGCCCATCGCTTCCAATATTTGGCAGATGGCACCATATGAAATATTAATTTGCGGTGTTTTGCGCAAGCGAAAAGTTACCGATGTGATGATGTATTTTCCTCTGGCTTCGTGTTTAAAAACACTTTCCCGATAACCAAACCGACAATCCCTGTGTGAAAACGTATGCAAACTGCCGTCGGCAATGGCAAGCGCCTGCAATTCATAAAAAACATCTTTCAACTCCACACCATAAGCGCCGATGTTCTGTATAGGTGCAGCGCCCACCGTACCGGGAATGAGTGACAGGTTTTCCACGCCTGCCCAATCGTTGGCGATGCAGTGTTGTACAAAGCTGTGCCAGTTTTCACCTGCACCTGCCCGCACGTAGTAAAACTGCGCGTCTTCATGCAGTAATTCAATGCCTTTCAGATTGATTTTCAGCACAAAGCCTTCAAAATTGCGGGTGAGGAGCAGATTACTGCCACCCCCGAGCACCAGTAATGGTAAATCTTGAATTTCGGGTAGTTGCAGGGCATTTTGCAAGGCTGCGACGCTGTCCACTTCCATAAAATAATGAGTAGCGGCATCAATGCCGAAAGTATTGAAAGTACGCAGCGATTGGTTGACAAGCAGGGTGTTCATAATGCAAAGAAAACAGATTAAATCGTAACTTGCGGCACAATGGAAAAGCGCTTCGCCGATTATCTGGCTTTGCTGAACGAGCCTCAGCGCAATGCTGTGTTGCATACTGAAGGCCCGCTAATGATTATTGCCGGAGCAGGCTCAGGGAAGACCCGTGTACTGACCTGCCGAATTGCATGGCTGATGCAACAGGGCATAGAACCTTTTAATATTTTGGCACTCACTTTTACTAACAAGGCTGCCCGCGAAATGCGCCACCGCATCGAGCAGTTAGTTGGGCATGATGCGCGCAACCTCTGGATGGGGACGTTTCACTCCATTTTTGCAAAAATTTTGCGCATAGAAGCACATCGTTTGGGTTACACCTCCGATTTCACTATCTACGATACCGATGACTCTAAGTCGCTTATCAAAACCATTCTCAACGAAATGGGGCTGGACGATAAAGTGTATAAGGTATCGGCAGTGATGTCGCGTATTTCGGCGGCTAAAAATCGCCTAATTTCGTGGAATGAGTACATTCGCAATCCGATTTTTTTGGCGGAGGATACCGAAGCTGCTAAACCAAAACTCGGCGAAGTCTATAAACAATACGTGCAGCGCTGTTTCAAAGCCAATGCAATGGATTTTGATGACTTGCTGTTCAATACCAATGTACTTTTCCGCGATTGCCTGGATGTATTGCACAAGTATCAGCACAAGTTTCGCTATGTGCTGGTAGATGAGTTTCAGGATACCAATTTTGCCCAGTATCTGATTACAAAGAACTTAGCGGCTGTTCATCAGAATATTTGCGTGGTGGGCGACGATGCGCAAAGTATTTACGCCTTCCGCGGGGCAGACATTCAAAACATTCTGAATTTTTCTAAGGATTATCCCGACTTGGTAACGGTTAAGTTGGAACAAAACTATCGTTCTACCAAAAAAATTGTACACATTGCCAATAAAGTAATCGCGCAGAACCGCAACCAGTTGCAGAAAACGGTTTGGACCGACAACGACGAAGGCGAGCATATAGAGATTATTCGTGCAGCGACTGACAACGACGAAGGCCGCCTGATTGCCAATTCTATTTTTGAATTGAAAATGCGACATCAGGCATCCAACACCGATTTTGCAATTTTGTACCGCACTAACGCGCAGTCGCGCTCTTTTGAGGAGGCATTGCGCAAGTTGGGTATCAAATACAAAATTTATGGAGGGCTGTCGTTTTACCGGCGCAAGGAAATCAAAGACCTGATTGCCTATTTCCGTTTTACGGTCAATCAGCGCGATGAGGAAGCATTTAAGCGCATTATCAACCTACCTAAGCGCGGTATCGGCGATTCTACCATTCAGAAAATGGTGGTAGCTGCGGCAGAGCACAATGTGCCTATATGGGAGGTGGTTTGCCATCCTGAACAGTACTTAGGCAAGTCGCGGATTGGTGCTGCCATTGCCAACTTTGCCACCATGATTAAGGATTTCATGCTCACGCTGACACAAAAAGATGCATATGAAACTGCTTCACATATTGCTAAGGCTTCGGGCTTGCTGCGTGAGCTTTTTGAAGACAAAACCATAGAAGGTCGCGCCCGCTACGACAACGTGCAGGAATTGCTCAATGCCATCAAAGAATTTACCGACACACCCGACCGTGAAGACAAAAGCCTGTCGGCATTTTTACAGGAAGTTTCTTTGCTCACCACCGCCGAAGAAGGCGACAAAGACAACGAAGACGCGGTTTCGCTCATGACCATCCATCAGGCCAAAGGTTTGGAATTTAAGTACGTGTATGTGGTGGGTATGGAGGAGGACTTGTTCCCTTCGCAAATGATGCTGGCCTCCCGTGCCGATTTGGAGGAAGAACGCCGCCTGTTCTATGTGGCCATTACCCGCGCTGAGAAGAAATTGGTGTTGAGTTATGCGCTGCAACGCTACCGATTCGGCAACTTGCGCCCCTGCGAACCGAGCCGTTTTCTGGACGAATTAGACCAGCGCTATGTGCAAATCAGACATATCCGCCGCGAGGGTTTTGTAGATAACGTGGGAAAAGTAGTCAGCCTGACCGACATACCCGGCAAACTTCAGCGCGGAGAATCGCCACTGCGCGAAAAAATGTTGGAAAAATCTTCTTCGCCTGTTTCCTGCGGCATGATACCGCCACCGCCTGCCAATAATTATCTGCATAAGCCTTCTGCCAATTTTACAGCCAGCAACCCGGCGCTTCTGCGTGAAGGTATGCTCGTAGAGCATGCCAAGTTCGGTTTCGGCAAAATCGTAAAATTAGATTTGCTAGGGGCAGACAAACGCGCAGTTATTCGGTTTGACAAAGTAGGGGAGAAAACCCTGCTGCTCAACTTCGCCAAACTGATGATTGTGGAAAAGTAGGGGTTCCCGCCTTCATTCCGCTTGAATATTTTGCAGTGCGTTTGAATTTGGTGAAGTACTTTCTACGCAACGAAAACAAAAGAACGGCATACAGCCCGTCAAAATAGGACTTTGCTGATGCGCGCCGTACCGTCCGGGGCTATTTTTACGGCTACGCTAACGGTAATAGAGTCGCGGTTTTGCCAAGAAGTGCGTGCTTCCAGTTTTTGGGCTTGCTGTGAATTGGTAAAATAGGATTCTATCCCGCCTTGCAGGTTGATATAATGATAGCCGTCGTTACCGTTATGCGTATAGGCATAGGAAGGCGTCACGCGCAGGCAAAGCTTATTTTCAGGGCGTTTTTGGTACAGGGCTGCGGGCTCATAGAATTTGCCTTTGGAGCGAAGTTCCAGATAGAGTGCATCGCCGAAGTTATAGGTTTTCCCGGCTTCCAGGTCGTTGGGCAGGCTGTCCAAAACAAGCAACGAGAAGGAATACTGCAAAGCCACATAGTTGCCGCGGAAAAAGTCGCGCGGGTCGCGGGGTACTACCCGCAGCACTACCTCCTTGCCTACCCAAAGAGGGTAATAAGCCTTTACAAACATGCCTGCCAAAATCAGGCATTGGAAGGCTATCAAATGATGAAGCCGAATGAATCTCATGCTGCAATTTACGCAAATGAAAGGCACTATTCAAAATTGAGAATCAGTGCTACCCGATGCGTAGTGAGGCGGTCTAAGTTGTTGGATGCCGCATTGCCGTTTTTAATGAGCAGATTGGGAATGCCATGCGAAAAGCGGAGCTCAGGCGCGAATTTGAAAAACTCAAAATACAAGTCCCAGCCAATGCCGTAGCAGACCTCTATGTTTTGATTGATGGATTGCAATTGCAAATCGTTCAGGCGCTCCTTTTTTCCTGCCACCTTAAAATTAGCGGAAAGCCCGCTTACCATGTACATCCGATGATTGCCTCGCCGCAAGGACTTGTATTTGAGCAGTACGGGAAATTCAATCATCGTATTTTCAAAAATTTCGTTGTGCAGGTTTTCAGGATTGTTGCGGTACTGGTACTCAATGCTGCGTTCATAAAACGACACATTGGGTACAAAGCGCAGATTCCAGAGCTCATTGCCCAGCCGAAAACTCGTAATCAGCCCCAGCATAAATCCGGGCGACCATTTGGGGTGAACAGCAGTGGTGCTGTCGCCATTATTGGCAAAAAAATCGGAATGGCGAATATTGAACCGCGACTGGTGCAGCCCTAACTGGAAGCCGTAGCGCAATACGCGGTCATCGTAAGTTGGCAGATTTTTGCTGCGCCCGTATCCTGTATTGTTGCGCTTTTTCTGCGCCGCTGCATCGCAAACAAGCAAAGTCAAGAGCAACACTGCCCCAATCAATAAAAATCGCATGAATAATTGACTTGATGAACTGTTGTTGATAGGCGTAAAAATTCATGCCATAATGTATCAACCTTCGCTTTTTTTGCCGGTGTAAATGGAACAAATGCCAAAAGTGAGCGGCTCGCAGCGGGTTTCGGAAAAACCTGCACGGCGCATGTGTTGTAAAAACATTTCACCGTAGGGAAAAGCCTTTACCGATTCGGGCAGGTAGTCATAGGCCGAACTGTCTTTGGAAATGACTTTGCCGATTCGGGGGAGAATATGTTTTGAATAAAACGCATACAGTTGTTTGACAGGGAAGGCGGTAGGTTGTGAAAATTCCAGCACCATTAACATGCCTCCGGGTTTCAGCACGCGGCAGATATCTGCCAGCCCTTTGTCTAAGTTTTCAAAGTTGCGCACACCGAAAGATACCATTGCTGCGTCAAAGGTGTTGTCATCAAACAACAGCGCCTCCGAATCACCTTTGCGGAGTTCAATCTTATTTTGCAAGCCCATTTTTTCCAGTTTCTTTTTGCCGAAAGCAAGCATGCCTTCCGAAATATCAACGCCTATGATTTTTTGCGGATGCAGCGAAAGCGCCTCTATGGCAAGGTCTGCTGTGCCTGTTGCAATATCGAGGATGAGTTGAGGCTTGGCAGGAGCTAATTTGCGTATGGCTTTTTTGCGCCAGTAAATATCAATTCCTCCGCTGAGCAGTCGGTTTAGCAAGTCGTAGCGCGGCGAAATGCTGTCAAACATATCGGCTATCTGCTCTTTTTTTCCCTCTTTTCTGTCTTTATATGGAACTACGGTCATGCGGCAATCGTTGAAAGTTGCAAAGTTACACCCAAACAACGGGAACTTTCCCGTATATTTGCTTACGTTCTCTATAAGATGATTTTTACCGAAAATGTTCGCGAGGCAATGAAAGCCATTCGCGATAACTTGTTAAGAACTTCACTGACTGCTGCCATTATTGCCATCGGCATTACAGCGTTGGTAGGGATTTTGACGGCAATAGATGCCATTCAGAATTCTGTTTCGCAAGGGTTGTCCGACCTTGGGGCTAATACTTTCAACATCACCGATTTAGACCGCAGGCGCAGGCAGCAAATGGGGGTTAATACGACACAGGCTGAACCGATTTCTTACCAAGAAATCATGCTTTTTAAGCGAAAGTTTGAAGAATATGCGCCCGTAGCTTTGCAAACCAACCTTTCGGGAACGGCGGAAATCAAGAGCGGCTCTCAAAAAACTAACCCCAACATATCGGTTATCGGAGCAGATGAACACTATCTGGCCACTGTCGGTGGCGACTTGGAAGTCGGCAGAAATTTCTCGACCGTAGAACTGCGCAACGGCGTACCCGTAACTATTATCGGCAACGAAGTTGCCCAAAAGCTGTTCACAAGTGCTGAAAAAGCCCTTAATCAACACATATTGTTGCTCGGCAATCAGTTCCGTGTTATTGGGGTGTTGAAAAACAAAGCGGGCTTTGGCGGCGGCGGCGGTCTGAACCGCAACGTGCTCATCCCTTTTGAAAAAGCCGTAGCGCTTGCCAACGGGCGCAGGCTGTACTATCGGGCAACCTGCATCGTTCGTAACCCTGCCGATTTGGAATACCTCATGGGCGAAGCTACGGGTAAATTCAGGCTCATTCGCCGCGATGCGCTCGGCAAACCCGAATCGTTCCTGATAGAAAAAAATGAAACGGCACAGGAAGCCTTAGACAATATCAGCGGACAACTTCGCATAGGCGGTTTCGGTATCGGGTTCATCACCCTTTTGGGCGCATCCATCGGGTTGATGAATATCATGCTCGTTTCGGTAACGGAACGCACACGCGAAATAGGTATTCGCAAGGCCTTGGGTGCAACCCCTATGCGCATTCGCGAACAGTTTTTGATTGAAGCCGTTGTTATTTGCATCATTGGCGGAGTGGTCGGCATCATCCTCGGCATCCTGATTGGCAACTTGGTAGCGGTGCTGGTAAAGGCAGGAGGATTCCTTGTGCCTTGGGCATGGATGCTGGTTGCGCTTATTGTATGCATAGGTGTAGGCATCCTGTCCGGATATTATCCTGCCTTCAAAGCTTCCAAATTAGACCCGATAGAATCGCTGCGATTTGAGTAGGACTACTCCACCCGAAACTCTACTCGGCGATTTTTCTGTCGGCCTTCTGCGGTCGTGTTAGGTGCTATCGGTTGTGTTTTGCCGAAACCCTTGGCTATCATCTGTGCTTTGCAACCTTTGGCAAGCAGATATTTTTTGACAGCTTCGGCGCGTTGGCGCGACAATAAAAGGTTGAACTCATCACTGCCTTTATTGTCGGTGTGGCCTTCAATGTGGAGTGTCAGGCTGTTGTCTTGCAAAAGTGCCGCCAATCGGTCTAAGTCGTGAAAGGACTGCGGGCGAATAACATCGCTGCCAAAGTCAAACTCCAAAGAAAAGAATTGATGACAAACTCCTTAGATTCGGACTTGTTTAAACTGCCCATTTTTATGACGGGCTGTTTCATCACAAGAGTTGTTGCGGGTGTCTGCGTAAGGTCTATAATTTGCGAACCCGAAAAGTAGTTGTGAGCAACGGGCTGATAGCGGTATTTTTTGCCTCTTTTCAGAGGAATAGAGAACCGTCCGTTGGGCTGTACGCTTGCCGTGCCTTTCTTTGAGTTATCGGTTGCCTGCCATGTTATTTGTGCTTTTTTTACGGGTTTGCCGTTGCTGTCAATAACAGTACCCGTTACAACTACGACCGGTTCTGCGCGGTACGACTCTGGTAGCGTAATGCGATAAATATCGGTTTCTCCATACGAATTACCCGATTGAGAAGAAACAATCAGTGCAGTTTTACCGTCGGCTGTTATGTGGATGGCATCGCTGCCTGCGCTGTTAATGGCTTTGCCCAAATTAACGGGTTCGCTCCATTCTGTCCATGAGTCTTCGCGCAGGCGGCGGCTGACAAAAATATCGTAATTGCCCAGCCCCGGATGCCCATCGGAAATGAAATATAAGGTGCGCATGTCCGGATGCAGCCATGGGCTGCTTTCTGCAAAGGGCGTATTAATCACTTTCCCCAGATTGATGGGGTTGCTCCAACCGTTTTGGGTGCGCAGCGATACGTAGATATCCAACATTAAACTCTCCCGAACCGTGATAATACAGGTAATTGGGGTTGTAGTTAGGGAAATGGCCGCCCACAGCGCCCGGCCTGTCGGAAGCAAACAGTATTGCGCTGCCGTCTGCACTCATACAAAAACCTGATTCAAAGTGCACAGAATTTATAGGGTTCGGTATGGCACTGATTTTACTCCAAGTGTTGCCCTGTTTTTCGGCAAAGTAGTAATCGCCTTTGCCTAATTCTACATTCTGTATAACGTATAAAAAATTAGGCAGCTTGTGATAGTTGCCAAACAGGAACAAGGTTTGTTCATCGGGGATGATGGCAAGCGGTGCTTCGGACAGTTCTGTATTGATTTCTTTGTCTAACGGTTTTGCTTTCGACCATTCTTTGCCGTCCCATTCGCTGACAAATACATCTTCGCCTGTATTGTAGGAGAGGCGGCAGAGGTAGAGTGTGCGACTGTCCGGCGTTAAAACAGGTGCATATTCGCATTTGTTGGAGTTAATGGCAGGCCCTAAGTTTTCTAATTTTTGTCGCCTTCGGGTTCAGCCAGTAGTGCATCCATTTTTGCGAAATAATCATCTTTGTTAGGAAAAAGTTGGGAATAGCGTTTAAAAATTGTGCGTGCGTTTTCCCATTCACGCTTTATGATAGCAGGTTCAGCCATTTTTTTTACGGCTACCAGCACTACGTCTTCGGGCACAAAAGTGTTGATAAAGCCTCATAAAGAGCCTGTTTTTCGGGTGTGTAACCGGCATTATGCAGGTTGAGTTCACACAGAAGATTTTCAGGCGAAAGACCGAATTCCTGTGATAATTCTTTCAGTTTGAAGTAGTTGTGGTGTTTGAGATAATTCTGTTTGTTAAAACCAAAGTAAGCTCCATAAAATTCAGGCAAGACGTGCCTATACTCATCAGCCGTGCTGCATGCCAAAATAAGCTCGCAGAACTGCTCATATTGCCGTCGATGGCGTTCACCGGAGCGGCGTAACCGTTCCATGCTCAGGTATTCCTGTAAAATCTCGCGGGCAATCTGACGCACCGTACTGACATGCGTACTTTTCGGAAATGCGCTGATGTATTGCCCGCATCGCTGAGCCAGCAGGTGGCGCAGTGCAATTACCGTATCCGATTCAGTAACACGGTCGTAAATTTTACTGTCGAATAGTTGGTCTAATGAGCGGCGATAGGGTGCCTGATTGATTAACTGAAAAGCCTCTTTGGTAATGCTTTGCGCAAAATCGTTTGTAAGCATCTGCTCGCTTACGGCTAATAAACTTCTGATATTTTTCTTAGACCTGCTCTCCAACTTGGCGTAGAGGCGATTAAAATCGGCTGCTGTCTGATGACTTTTTTAAGTAAGTCCAATTGTGGCTGGATATTCACAGGCGCACCTGATGTTTTTGCTGCTCCCACAGCGTTTTGTACTGCTCAAAGTAGGTCTGTGCCGGTGCAAAATAAGCAGCAGTATGGGTGCTGTCTGTCTTGATGATATCTTCAAAAAATTCTTGCGCTGCGCCAAGTTGTTTACTTGACAGCAACTGAAGCCCTTTCTTTAAGTCTGTCTTTTGGGCAAAAGCCGATATGGGCAGCAACAAATACAAACTGCCGATAAAAGCTACGATGGTTGGCAGTGGGAAGGAGCAAGGAGTGTTCATGTATTTTTACCGATTAGTTCCATTCATTGTTTACTTTCTCCATGCGTGTAAACGTTCCATTGGCGGCGCAAATTTTTTACACAATACCCAATGGGTTTGGTAAATGTGCCTCTCCGCGTGTAATACTCCGCACACACTGTGGGGTATCTTGTTTACCGTAAAGAAAGCAGCAGTTGACCGCAAAGAGTTTTGCATATAGCTTGATTCATAAAAACGGCAAACAAGTAATCGCTGCCTTTGGTTTACTCCCAAATCCGAAATCCCACATCTGAATTTCCTATGCTAATCCCTGTCCACGACAACCAAGATAACAGGCCGTTCGGTGCGGGGTGTATTTTCGGTGCGTCCGCGAGGGAAAGTACGGCGTTCGCGCAGTGCATCCGATACAAAAGCGGGAATGTCGTTGCGAAACCGGTAATGATAAATTTGTACACTGATGGTGTTTTGTACTACTGCAAAAGATGTTGCCCTGTCTAGGATAGTATCGCGCACGGCATTTTTAACACTGTCGCGGAGCGTATAGCGAACCGTCAGGTTGAGCGGATTGGTAAAGGCCGAGTTGGTGCGTCGCCGCTCCAAAATGATATCTTTGGCGCGTTTCAGGTCTATAATGCCCAGCGAGTCGTTCAATAGCGGCGGCAGAGCAGAAGCAAAGCCAAAATTGCCTGTAAATCGCCCGTTCATGCTGCGCGGTAACCCTGCCTGACCGTTAGAGGCCTTATAGTTGCGGTCTGCGTTCACTATCGGGAAAGCACGAAATCGGTTGCGTGCCAGCACATAAATGCTGTCCAAGTAATCAAGTCCGGCAATCAGCAGGCCGACAGTATCCGGTTTCAGTTTGGGGTTGTTGGGTACAAAGCGCACCGTGTAGCGAATGCCTGCCTCGCTGCGGTCTATGTTGATGCTGCCATCCGACTCGTTTATGTCTAAACCCGCAATATCGGTTTCAAAACGCCCGCGGGCTTCTTCGGGACTTATTTTGGGGCGGATGATGCGCTCACGTGAAGTGTTGCGCCGCGTAATATCGGGGTGAAAAGCAAGGCTGTCAAAACTGATTTCCGTAGGCTCGCCTTCGGGAGCAACGTTACTTTTACAGGCAACCAGCGTGCCTGCCACAAACAGTAGCAGCAACAGTTGTTTCATAAATTGAAATAGGCGCAAATCTTGTGCAAATGTAGCTATCGTGCTGTTGGAATGGCTTTGTTACAGCTAAATTTGCAAAAAGCCTTTCAAAATACATGATTCGGATAGGAAATGTTTTGCCGCAAGACCTGGAACAGATTATAGGCCTTCAACGCGCTAACTTGCGCGAAAACATCAGTGAATCTGCCCGGCAATTGCAAGGATTTGTGGTAGCGCGCTATGATATTCCCTTTTTGGAGCGGCTGTATGCAGCAGAGCCGCCTTTGGTGGCTTATGACGGTGATAAAGTGGTGGGGTACTGTCTGCCGACTCCCTTAACGGTTGCCGCTGCTTCCGAATTTTTACAATCCACATCCGAGATGATTACCGGACTTGCTTACAAAGGCAAACCTATTACGGATTATCGCTACTGCCTGATGGGGCAGATATGTGTGGCAGCCGGCTATCGGGGCGAGGGGATTTTTGACAAGTTGTATCTGGCCATGCGCGAGCAGTTACGGGGGCGCTATGACTTGGTAGTTACCGAAGTTTCTTATCGCAACGCACGCTCTATGCGGGCACACCAACGCATGGGCTACGAGATTATTCACAGCTACCAACATGATGAGCATTGGGCAGTGGTAGTCTGGGATTTGACGGCTATGTAAAAGCGCGAGTGATTTGTAGGAATTTTTTATGTAAATTGATGAAAAATAAGCATTTAAAAACCTGAAAGGCTGTCAAGACCTGTCGGTTTTTTTATAAAAGCGTGCTGCTACATCCGAAATGGTTACAGGGAAGCAACCGCCGCGTCTTTATTGATTTTTTTCACAAGTCCTTGCAAAACCTTGCCGGGTCCACATTCTAAAAATTCGGTAGCGCCGTTGGCTATCATGTTTTGTATGCTTTGTGTCCAGCGCACGGGGGCGGTTAGTTGCGCAATCAAGTTGGCCTTTATTTGTGCAGGGTCGGTGTAAGGTTTGGCATCCACGTTTTGATAAACGGGGCACACAGGTGTTACAATATATGTTTTTTCAATGGCAGCAGCCAGTTCCGCGCGGGCAGATTCCATTAGCGGCGAGTGGAAAGCTCCGCCCACCTGTAAAGGCAGCACACGCTTAGCTCCTGCGGCTTTCAATGCTTCACCTGCTAATTCTACGCCTTTAAAAGAACCCGAAATAACCAATTGTCCCGGGCAGTTGTAGTTTGCCGCAACCACTATTTCATCGGTAATTTGTCCACAGATTTCTTCTACTTTATCATCGTCCAGTCCCAGCACGGCTGCCATAGTAGATGGGTTAATTTCGCAGGCGCGCTGCATGGCTTGTGCACGCTGCGATACCAGCATCAGCCCGTCTTCAAAGCTCATGGCTCTGGCAGCTACCAAGGCAGAAAATTCACCCAAAGAGTGGCCGGCTACCATGTCGGGTTTGAAGTTTGCTGCTGTTTTGGCAACCGCTACCGAATGTAGGAAGATGGCAGGCTGCGTAACTTTGGTTTGTTTCAGGTCTTCTTCGGTGCCGTTGAACATAATATCGGACAAGCGGAAACCCAGCAAAGTATTGGCTTGCTCAAAAAGTTGGCGGATAGCCTCATGCTGCTCGTACAGTTCTTTGCCCATGCCGGGGAACTGTGCGCCTTGTCCCGGAAAAATGTATGCTTTCATTGCGTTGGGTAAATTGGTGTGCAAAATTCACCGAATCGCACAAAAAATCAAACAAGTATTGTATCTGCTTATAAAATCAATTAATTTTGGAAAAAGCAACTTTATCAACTTATGGCAGATAATTACGAGTTCTCGCCCGAGCAGGAACAGCAAATGGTACGTTTGGCGCGTATGTTACGCGTTACGGGATTGGCTTTTATTACGGTAGCATTTGTTGAAGAATTAGTAGCCTTTGCCAAGGCCTACTCCGTAGATTCTTTAAATATTCGGATTGACTGGACGGAGTTTGCTTATGAAAGCATTGCTGCTGTGTTATATGCCTTTATTGGTGTTACCCTATGGCGTATAGCGTATTCGTTTGCGCTGTTGGCAACCACCGAGGGGCACGATATATCGCACTTGATGGATGCGATTAAAAAGTTGACTTTTGCCAAGCAGAAGCAGGCTATTCTTCTGTTTCTAATAGCCCTCCATTCGGCAGCTTATTTGTACCGTATGTTGCAGGCATTGTTGTAAGCATAAGCAAAATAAAACAGGTTGTTGCAGCTTTTCGCTGATTTTTTATAAAGTCCGAAATCCGATTGATTCTACTTGCTTGCAGGCACGTACAAACAGAGCATCAGTAGCTGCCTCTGAATTTCCGTACAAACCATTCGCCTGTGGCGAGTGCCAGCAACAAGAAACACAGCCATTTCAAAAACAGGATTTCCTTGTTTTCTTCGCTGCTGTGAATAACGGCCGCAGCTTCCAGATTTTCCAATTTATCTATCAGTTGCGAGGCGTTTTCCAATGTGTAAAATTCGCCGCCGCTTTGTTTGGCTAATTGACGCAGCAGGTTGAAGTCGGCGCGGGTGTTGAGTGCTTCCGCCTGTATTTCCTTTACCGCAAACCGACCTTCCGCAGTTTCGGTTTTGCCGTTCGGCAATATGGTGCTTGCTTTGAAGTTATACACGCCTTGCTTCAATCCGGAGACTTTATAGCGGAACCCCTCACCGCTGTTTACGTAGCTGAATGTGCTTTTATTGCCCTTTTCGGGTATAATTTCCAACTGCACGGTTTGCCCGTATATCTTTTCGTAGATGTCGTTGTAAACTTCGGTTTCAAACTCCACGGTTTCACCCGTAAAATACTCATTGGCAACAGTATTGACGCGAAACTTGCGCTTATCCTGCCTTGCAGTGAGGTATTGCATAATTTTCCCAATCATTTCATCAAAGGTGGCTTGTTCGCCGCTGCGGGAAAATTCCTGCAATCGCCATTGCCAGATGCCCTCGCCAAGCAATATGCCGATTTTGCGCTCGTCTTGTTCGGCAAAAACAAGGAGCGGCTTGTTGGTTTGCAGGCTGCCTACGCGCTGCATCAGCATAGGAACAGTGCCCTGTGCCAGTTTAAAGTCGCCAAAAGGAACAACTAACGGCGGATATTTGGCAATGGCCGATTTGTTTTCGTCGCTGAGCAAAAACTTGTCAAACTGCGGGTGAATGGCAGCTGTTACGCGGTCTGTTTGATAGCCCGATGCGGCAATGCTGACACCCGGGCTCAAAGCATTGAAAGCTGCAATATAAGTTTGCGTACCTACGATAAACCATACAGGCACTTTGGCAGCCAGTAGTTCTTTCACCAAATTGCCCGTGATAGCATTGGCATTGGGTAACTGGTGGAGAATTATCAGGTCGTATTTTTCGTTGCGTTTTAAGGCCTCATTAGGCATCACATTAGGGATGAAAAGGCTTATCTGGTAGTTAGAATTTTTTTCTAAGGCAGCTCTTAGGGCTTTGATGTCGGGGTGGGGAGAAGCGGCCACTATCAGAATTTTTTCTTGCCCATCCAGAATATCAATATAGACCTGCCTTACGTTGTTTTGCTGCGTAAACTCGCCTTCCAGCGGGCTAATTTGTAATTCATAGCGTTGTACGCCCTTTTGAGAGGCAGTTACTAAGCACTGTACTTGTTGCAGCGTACCCTCTTTGCCTAACAGCACGCGTTTAGAATCAAGCACTTTGCCCGCCTGTGAAACACTCAACTGAACTTCGCGACCTTCAAATCCGGTGTGGGTAATTTCCGTTACAATCGGGAATTGATTGCCGAGGTAGGCTATTTTGTTGTGATAAACTGCGCGAATGCTGACATCGTTGCGGGGGAGCGTATCGCCTATGCCGATAGTGTAAATACCGGCCTTGACGGGTTGGTACAAAGGCGAACTGCCTTGGTTATAAATGCCATCGGAGAGTAATACTACAGCGCCCAAGTTGCGATTCTCAAAGTTGTTTTGAATGGAAGAAAACAACCCTTGTAAGTTAGTAATGGGCAGATTGAACCGCACGGAATCAAAACTGAGAAGGGCATTAGGCAAGAGGCTGCGCATTTGCACCTCAAATCCTCGTTTTTCTAAGCGTTCGGCTATGCTGTTCATGGTTTGAACAGCCTTTTTCAATTTTTCGGGTGAGTTGGTAAGTGCCAGTGATTCGGAATTGTCTATGGCTACAACCGCCACGGGCTTCTCATACTCATTGTTGATTTGCCGAATCATTGGTTCAAGAAGCAAAAAAGCAAGTAAACTGACCAGCAGAAAGCGAACAAAAGCCAATATCCGATTGGTAGATTTGCTCCAAGGGGCATTCTGCGAATACAGCAGGGCTGCATACAGGAGACCTGCCCCAATACAAAGGATAATGAACCATGGAGAGTAGGCGGTGATGAGTTGATTCATGCCGGTTTGTGCGATTACTTAAAAATCATCCTTAAAAGTCCGATTCCTAAGCCAAAAAACAAAAGTAATGCAATAATTCGGGCAATAGTTGTGATACTTTTTCGCATGTTGCATACAAACGATAAACCGTTAAGGCTTGTCAGGTTTTAATCTCCGGTTTTGATTTTTTATGCAAAAATTCTCTTCACAAAATGCTTTGCTCTCGCATGTGTGCAAATAAGTAATTTAAGGTACTTTACCTAATTTGTCGGCGGATGAAGTCTTTGCCGGCAGTTTTCTTATTGTAATTTGCTTATCTCATCTGAATAGTTACTATGCCCTTGCAACAAAAGCAGTATTTCCAAAAAATACGAAATTCGCTGCATTTTACGGCAGGAATTAAATGCGCATGGCCAACACAATCGCCTGACGAATGGTTTTTAGGAAAATCAATTAAATTTGTCAGAACGCTACAAGACTATTGCAAGGACTTATGGAACTATTTACTTCACTTGTGCAGCAACTTTTCTTTTTGGCAGCGCTTGCGGCAGCTGCGATTGCCGTAACATCTCGCGTACAACGCATTGCGGGCAATATCAGGTTGGGTAAGCCACTCGACCGCACCGATCGCCCCTCAGAGCGCCTGAAAACTATGCTGCTGATTGCCTTCGGGCAAAAGAAAATGTTTGATAAGCCCTTGGTGGGTCTGATGCACTTCATCATTTATGCGGCTTTTATCATTGTCAATATTGAGGTGCTGGAAATTGTGCTGGATGGGCTGCTGGGTACGCACCGCCTTTTTGCGCCTTATTTGGGCAGTGCCTACCGCTTGTTGCTGAACTTCTTTGAGTTGCTTGCGTTGGGCGTTGTAATTACCTGCGTAATCTTCCTGATTCGTCGCAATGCCCGATTGGTGCCCCGATTTTGGAGTCGTGAAATGACCGCATGGCCGCGTTTAGATGCCAATATCATCCTTACGGCCGAAATTGCACTGATGTTCTGCCTGTTCACCATGAACGCTGCCGACAGCATCCTGCAAACCCGTGAAGACAGCACATATGTCATGGCTCACTACCCCGAAGTAGGCACATTTCTGGTAAGTAGCCTGCTTACTCCTCTGTATAAAGGCTTGGATACCGGCTCTTTGATACTGCTTGAGCGCGGTGCGTGGTGGCTGCACATTTTAGGCATTATGTCCTTTGCGGTCTACGTAACCTACTCTAAACACCTGCATATTGCGCTGGCATTTCCCAATACCTATTTTTCCAATCTGGAACCTAAGGGTAAGATTGAAAACATGGCAGTAGTTACCGCCGAAGTAAAATCTATGCTGGGTATCAACGATGGTCAAGAAGCAGCCACTCTGCAAGAAATTTCACGATTTGGTGCAAAAGATGTGGAAGACCTGACATGGAAAAACTTGATGGATGCTTACAGTTGTACCGAATGTGGGCGTTGCACAGCCTCTTGTCCTGCCAATATTACCGGTAAGCTGCTCAGCCCGCGCAAAATTATGATGGACACCCGCGATCGTCTGGAAGAAAAAGGCAAGCTGATTGCCAAGTTCGGCGAGGGTTATGATGATGGCAAATCCCTGTACGGCGACTACATCACCAAAGAAGAAGTGATGGCATGTACTACCTGCAACGCCTGTGTAGATGCCTGCCCGATTAATATTAATCCGTTGGACATCATTGTACAAGTGCGGCAATATATAGCCATGGAAGAGTCCGCTACGCCTGCATCATGGAACTCCATGTTTGCCAATATTGAAAACAATGCGGCTCCGTGGGCATTTTCTGCTTCCGACCGCTTCAACTGGGCATCAGAAATTTAAGTAGTCCGCAAGAAACGAGGCAGATGGGTAAGCGTTGGTGTAGTTATTGGATAGGCTTGTTGTGGATGAGCCTTGTAGCATATAATGCTTTGGGGCAGTCTGCAACAGGTCTTGCCGTCTATGAAGACATCAGCCACCAGTGGCTGATATACGACTACAAAGAAAAAATATACGTGCCGTACCTGCCTGGCATTCATCCGCCCACCCGCTATCTGCATATAGTGCTGCAACCTCAGGCAGGGCAATCTGCTGGTAAGTTGGTATTGCCCGTTGAAAAGGAAACATTATTGTTTATTAACAATAACCTCAGTCACCATATCCGGCAGCCCCAAACAATGGTATGGGACTTAGACAGCTTAGTGACAGGTAACACCACTTTGCTGCTAACCTATGCCTCTGAGCGTCCGATGGCAAAACTGCCTCCCTTGTTTTTAGGCGAGCAACAAACCAAACCTGCTGTTGTACGCAATGTAGATTCTTTAATAAAAAGTGTAACAAATCTGCCGGCCACTAAGAAAATAAATCAGCCAATTGCAACAGCACGCCGTACTTCCGAGCATAAGAATTACCTGCTGGCAGTTGCTGTTGCGTGTAGTGCGATGCTTGCTACATTTTCGTTAATCAACCCACGCTACGTTTCCACTATGGATAGCTTACAGTCACTCATTCAACTGTTCAAATACCGTGAAGTTCAGGAAAAAACAGACTTTAACGCATTGTTGGTATTTGCAGTAATGTTTGCTGCGTTAGCAACCTACCTACTGATGCTTGTTGCTGAATACTCCGATTCTTTCGCACAAGTTGCCACTGTTGCCGAGGGAAACAATCGGTTTATCGGCAACTACTTGAAAACCGGTGGATGGTTGATGCTTTTTGTATTGTCGAAATACCTGTTAATAGAACTGCTGCATAGTGTTTTTGCACATCGTATGTTGGCCGAAAAGCATATAGTCATCAGTTTTAATATTTACAAAATATTTATTCTGCTCACATTTGCGCTGTTTACAGCCTACCATTTGAGCCATTATTATCGGCTGTATATTTCACCGCACGTACTGTATTATTCGCTGATTTGGGGGTGGGTAACAGTAACCGTCCTCACAGGACTTATGTTGTGCTTATCCGTTACACAGCGATTTATTTATTTAATTGCCTATCTTTGCACCACCGAAGTATTACCTTTATTGTTAGTACTCAAGCTATTTCTGATTCCTTCATAAATTTGCATATGACAGAGGGTAAAGTTTCATCCATTGTGCTGCATCCTGAACGTCTCAAGCCAATCAAAAGAATTTTGATTTCACAGCCAAGGCCGGAATCCGACAAAAATCCTTATTCCGAGCTGGCTGCCAAATTCAATTTGCAGATAGATTTTCGTCCTTTTATTCAGGTCGATTCCGTTGGTATCAAAGAGTTTAGGAAGCAAAAAATCAATATATTAGAACATACAGCCATCATCTTTACCAGCAAAAATGCCGTTGATCATTTGTTTAAGCTGTGTAACGAAAGCAAAATAGAGATGCCGCCCGAGATGAAATATTTCTGCATTTCTGACCAGACAGCCAATTATTTGCAGAAATATATTACCATCCGCAAGCGGAAAATATTCACGGGTAAAAGAACTGTTACCGACCTGTTCGATTTGATTAAAAAACATAAAACGGAAAACTACCTGTATCCTTGTTCAGATATCCGCAAGGACGACCTGCCTACATTTATGGAAAAAAGCGGTATTAAGTTCACCGAAGCCATCATCTATCATACAGTCCCCAGCGACTTGAAAGATATGGACATTAAGCAGTATGACCTCATTGCTTTTTTCAGTCCGTCGGGCGTTAATTCACTGCTGACCAACTTCCCTGAATTTAAACAAGGGGACATATTATTCGCCGCTTTCGGGCCGACCACCGGCAAAGCTGTTACAGACAATAACCTGATACTCGATATTCAGGCTCCTCATCCCGATGCACCTTCCATGACAGGGGCTATTGAGCTTTATATCAAAGAAACAGAAAAAAGCAATAAGCAATAATTTGCTATATTGCCCGGCATTCTGTTTGGCAATTATGAAAAGAAACCTTGTTTACTTTCTCATTACCCTGTTTACGTTAGATTTTGGGTGGGAAGCATCGGCACAGCAAGATGCGCAGTTCAGCCAGTTTATGTTTAATCAGCTTTACTTGAACCCAGCCACTGCGGGTATAGACAGTCGTTTTACACATTTCAATTTAATTCATCGCAGGCAGTGGGTAGGTTACAGCACCACCCTCGATGGTGATGGGGGGGCACCTGTCAGCACCGTATTGTCTGCCACCATGCCCATTAATGCCATACGAAGCGGTGTGGGTATTCATATTCTAAACGACGCATTGGGTCCAATTACTAACAACGACATACAACTGTCCTATGCCTATCATCATGCATTAAAAAACGGTGTGCGTTTATCTTTGGGTATGCGAGGCGGTTTCTACAATCAAATCTTCGATTTCGGGAAATTGCGTCCGAATGAACCCAACGACCCGCTCATTACAGGCAAGGGTAGAGAAAGCCAATTTACACCCGACTTTGCAGTAGGTATGTACTACTCTACTCAAAAGTATTTTGCCGGCATTAGTGCCAACCACTTGCTGCAACCCGGATTTGAATATAGTACAACATTTGCAATCAGTCCTCTTGAACGAAATTATACTTTATTGGGAGGCGGAGATTTTGTGCTGTCTTCTGATTTTTCTATTCGGCCTTCCGCCATTGTTAAAACTAACTTGCGCAACGTTGTTTCTTATGAAGGTGCCGTATTGCTGGATATCAGCCGCAAATATTATGCGGGAGCCTCCTTTCGCGATTTAGGCCCTGTAAGCAGTGTTTCAATGCTCATCGGTGCTTCTATATTGAAAGACAATTCCATGACACTGGGTTATGCATTTGATTATGAGATAACCGGTGCAGCGGCAAAAGCTGCCACTTCGCATGAATTCAGAATTGGCTATCGCATACCTGCCCCTAAAAAGGCAGAATTATTTAATATCAGAACGCCAAGATTCAGATTTGACTAAAACTTTTGGACTTATTTTTGCAAGAAGTTGCGCTGAAAGTCGTTACTTATCAAACCCTATTGAGAAGATACGACCAATGTCTGATAAACTGATAGAAATCATGCTCAGAATTATGACACGATACAGCCGATTGCGTAGTGTATCACCGCTTTACAGCACTTTGGCAATAGTGCTGGTCTTACAAAGCTGTATTTTTGGCGGTAAGAACAAAGATACCGGTGAACTGACAGGTGTTAAAGGGCGCGAAGGATGGAAGCAGGAATTACCATACGGCATGGTTTCCATTCCTCCCGGCACTTTTCACATGGGGCAGGCAGACGAGGACGTAGCTTCCTCTAAAATTGCTATGAACAAGCAAATTACCATCAGTGGCTTTTATATGGACGATACCGAAATTACCAACAATGAGTACCGCCAGTTTATATATGAAGCCGCTGAATATTTTCCTTTGGGCGGCGACAGCACCATTTTTATACGCTACAGAAAAGTTCTGCCACTGATTGAAGACGAACAGTCTTTGAAAGATGTGGCCTATCCGGATACAATGGTATGGATGAAAGACTTCACCTATCACATGGGCGACCCCATGACGACTTATTATTTTGACCATCCTGCTTACGACGATTATCCCGTAGTAGGTGTTTCATGGAAGGCCGCCCTGCTGTTTTGCGAATGGCGCACCAAAAAGTTGAATCAGGCCAGAACAGACAAAGGCAAATTCCCGATGCCAAACTTCCGCTTGCCTTCTGAAGCTGAATGGGAGTATGCAGCTCGTGGCGGCCGCGATATGGCAAAATATCCTTGGGGCGGCCCATATGTACGAAACGCAAAAGGCTGTGCACTTGCCAATTTTAAACCCGGACGTGGCAACTATTATGACGACGGCTTCTCCTATACAGGCCCGGTAGCATCTTACTTTGCTAATGATTATGGTCTTTACGATATGGCCGGTAATGTCGCCGAGTGGTGCGAGGACGCTTTCAGCCCTGTAAGCGTACCGTTGGTATGGGACTTGAATCCCACCTATTACGACGAAAACGAACCACGCAAACTCATCCGTGGCGGCTCATGGAAAGACATTGCTTTCCTAATTGAAACCGGCACACGCAGTTTTGAGTATGGAGATACTGCCCGTTCATTTATTGGTTTCCGTTGCGCAATGACCTATTTGGGACGCTCTTCGGGCTTTGAATTCTAATATTACAACATTAATTTTTTGTAAAAAGTCTGGCAATGGGTTGCTTCCAATGCAATATCGCCGGACTTTTTGCGTTAAAAGTAAAAAATGGTGTAAATCCCCTATTGACAATCCGTAGGAATTTACCTTATTTTGGTAACCTCAATTACAATTTTTAACTTAATTAAATTTTCAATCATTTAACCTTCAAACAAAATGGGTAGCGGAAAAGAAAGCGCTGTCGCGAAGTTTAATCGCGTGATAGTTCCAAAAATCACCAGCGTAGGTGCTGCAGTGGTTATCGTAGGTGCTATGTTCAAGATTATGTCATGGCCTGGTGCTGGTCCTATGCTCGTTGTAGGACTTTCTGTGGAAGCCTTCATCTTCTTGCTGGGTGTGATTGCCCCTGTTCCTCCTCCTGAGAAGCATTATGAGTGGGAGCGTGTGTATCCTGAATTGGCAGAGGAAGGTCAAGTTACTAAAGTAGATTCTCAGGCTGCTAATAAACTTGCCGCTACAGGTGTACTTGTTGGCCTCGACCAAATGTTGCAAGAAGCAGAACTTTCTACCGAATCCTTCAAAAGCTTTGGCAAAGGCATCAAAACCCTCAACGAGTCAGCGTTGAAAATGCGTGACATTAGTGAGGCTGCTGCTGCTTCCGAAGACTATTCTAAAAACCTACGTGCAGCTTCTCAGTCTTTAATAACGCTGAATAAATCATATGCTTCTACTGTAGAAGCAATGGCTGCCATGGTTAATGCCTCTGCACAGGCAAAAGAATATCATGCACAAGTACAGACTATTACCAAAAACTTGGGTGCGCTGAACGCAGTGTATGAAATGGAATTGAAAGATGCCAACAGTCATTTAAAGGCAATGAATAAATTCTATGGCAACCTTACAGTAGCTATGGAGAGCATGGCCGATGCAAGTAAAGAATCCCAATTGTTCAAAGATCAGATGTCAAAACTGACAGCCAATTTGACTTCTCTGAACAAAGTTTACGGCAACATGCTTACCGCAATGAAAGGCTAATACTTGTCATATTAATTTCAATAATTTTCTAACCAAAAAAGAGAACTGAGTTATGGCAGGTGGTAAGCAAACACCAAGGCAGGCGATGATTAACATGATGTATCTCGTACTGACCTGTTTGTTGGCCTTGCAAGTGAGCAACACGGTATTGGAGAAGTTCTATTATATGGATGACAGTCTCCGTTATGCCAACGGTCTTGCTCGTGAAGCAACCAATAAAACATTAGAGGGTATGAAAGCCCAAGTGGCCAAAGAAGGCAATAAGCCAAAAGATTTGGCGATTATTGCTCAGGCAGAAGAAGCTAAGGCCAAGACATCGGAAATGATGGACTTCATCGAAAAAATACGCAAAGACTTAATCGAGTATACCGGTGGTATGAAAGACGACGGTAAATATGTCGATGAGAAAAACTACGATAAGTCTACTACATTTCTTATTGGTCCGGAAGGCTCGAAAAATGGTAAAGCCTATGAGTTGAAAAAACGACTCAATGAGTTTGCCGAAAAAATGAGCACTTACGATAAAGAAATCCAGATTGCGAAAATTGCTCTTGATGCTAAAGAGATGCCGCGTTTCAAAAACGACGGCAACCAAAATCATAAGGATTTTGCACAAATTAACTTCGAACGCACTCCTTTGGTAGCTTGTTTGGCTATTCTTAGTCAATTCCAGTCAGATGTAGTGCGTGCAGAGAGCGATGTTATCAAGAAGTTGAGTTCCAAAGTAGGTGGTGTGGAAATTAAATTTGACCGCATCAATGCCATGGTAAGCGCAGAATCTAAGATTGTAGCTGCCGGTACAAAATATCGCGCAACCATGTTTTTGGCTGCTTCTGCTTCCAATATTGCACCTCAGATGTCTTCTACAGCTGGTCCGGTGAAAGTTGAAAATGGTATCGGTACCGTAGAATTTACTGCTCAGGGCGGCAACTATGATAAAGACGGTAACCTGAAAAAATCTTGGGAAGGTACCATCAAAATCAAGAAAGCTGATGGTGAAGACACTGTATTCCGTGTGAAGGAAGAGTATATCGTAGCTAAACCTGTGGTAGATATTCAGGCAGCTAATGTTTCTGCTCTCTACTTCCAGTGTGGTAATGAGTTGAAAGTAAACGTACCTGCATTGGGTGCTGCTTACAACCCGTCTTTCCAAGCTGAGGGTGCAGAGGTGATCAAAGGAGCTTCTAAGAGCGAAGTTATTGTGGTGCCTACTGCTAACAAAGTAGTACTCAAAGTATTCAGCGATGGCAACCTGATTGAGCCTAAAGAGTTCAAAGTAAAACTGCTGCCTGAACCTAAGGTTGAAATTTTGAATGGAGGCAAGCCTTTGGATGTAAAAAATGGTGGTGCTTGTCCTAATTCGCTGAAAGCACGTGCTCTTGGCGACCCAAGCATTCGCGATGTAATTCCGAAAGATGCTAACTATCGCGTTACAGAATGGACTGTAATGTTGGTGCGCGGTCGTCGTCCGATTATTCCGGAGCGGAAATTTACCACTGAAGAGGCTAACCTGGCTGATTTCCGTGCGCAAGCTAAAGAAGGAGATCGCCTGATCATTGAGGTGAAGCAGGTAAAACGCCGTAACTACAAAGGCGATATTCTGGATGTTAAAGCAAACGTAGATGCCATCAGCTTCCAAATAACCCAATAACAGTTTTGTGGTTTGTAAAAAGAAAGTCCTTTTCATCTTTCATGAAAAGGGCTTTCTTTTTATCGAGCGGCATATTTATTGTTGTGAATGTTTAAAAAATATATCTATTATATGAAATCGTTGATTAGGTTAGCAGCAGCAGCATGTATAATGGTTTTTGCGACCCTATCCTATGCGCAGGAAAGAGATGAATACGGGTATAACTCAAACTCGCTTCGTCCTATCAAGTACCACGATCAGTTATTCAGTAAAAGGCTTTGGTGGCGTATAGACTTGCGTGAAAAACAGAATAAGCCATTAAATGCTAAGAATCATGAAATCACAAAAATTATTATTGAGGCCGTAAAGACGGGTATCATCAGGGCATTTGTAAATGACTCTTTGAAAAATCGTTTGACCTATGATGAGTTTATGGCTAAAATCACGCGGCCCTCTGCTGGAGATGGTCTTACCGAAGAAGAGAAAGCACTTGGTTTTGGGTTAGAAGATGATGGAGGCGGTTGGGGTGATGAGTTTAGTAACGGGGGCGACGACGCGGGGGCTACAGGCCCTGATACATATCTTCCTGGTAAAGAGTTGTACTTGTTAGAATTAAAAGAAGATTTGATTTTTGATAAAAAGCGTTCTCGCATGTATCGGGATATACAGAGTATCACAATACTTATACCCTTTGAAATCAATCAAAAAGCTGACATTCCTATTGCATCTTTCTCTTACAAGGAGCTCGTAGAAAACGTTTTTAAGGATAATCCTGATGCGATATGGTTCAATAATGCGAACCCGAAAGAGCACCGCAATATGGCAGAGGCATTTGATTTGCGACTGTTTGCTGCGCATTTGATTAAATACTCTAACAGCCAAGATGAAACCATTACAGATATCTATGGCGACGGTGATTTGGCTCTGTATGCTGCTTTACAAGTAGAGTACGCGCTGCTTGATTTTGAGGCACAGCTTTGGGAGTATTAATCTTAAAAATTGCAATAAAACAATCCTGACAGGTATATATAAATGTTAGGATTGCTTTATTACAACAGCCGATGCAGTTGCAAAAGTTGTTTGCAATGATATTGAAGCGCATTACGAAAATGTGACAGCAATGCCGATTCCGATGGTACAACCTCTTGAGGCTTTGTTCTTTTTGATACCACCAAGCAAAATGTAACCCGGCAAAGCCCCTGCGGAGTACTGAATAGTGGTAATAATAAATAAAGCGAACCTTTTACGCCATAGGGGATGGACATAAGCCGCATTCAATCGGATTTATATGAAAGAGGGCTGCCAGAGCAAAAACGAATATGCCAACAAGAATGGATTAGATAAAAAAGAGCGTTTTGTTTGGTAGGCCGGTAGTCATAAGCCGGTAGTGCAGTTATTTTAACTGCAAGTAAATAAAAAAAGCCAACAGCTTTGAACTGTTGGCGACCCCATTGAGAGAGAAAAACAATTAGTTCAATTTTTCCTTTATACGAGCGGCTTTGCCAGAAAGGCCGCGTAGATAGTAAATTCTTGCGCGGCGCACCGAACCGCGGCGTACCAGCTCAATTTTATCAATGCTCGGCGAAATGATAGGGAAAATACGCTCAACACCTATGCCGTTAGAAATTTTACGCACGGTAAAAGTTTCGCCGTTGGTGTTGGTATTCTTGCGCTGAATCACTACGCCTTGAAATTGCTGGATGCGCTCTTTATTGCCTTCCACAATTTTCACGTGTACATTGATGGTATCGCCGGCTTTGAATGCAGGAATATCAGCTCTTTTGCCTGCATACTCTTTCTCTACTAATTTTATCAAATCGTTCATGACGCTACGGATTTACATGCCTTCAAAAAAGAATTGCAAACGTAGTGTTTTTTTACATAAAAACAACGCTATATCATTGAAATTTAAGCAACAAATGCTGAAAAACAACGGAAAAAAACTTGCAAATATGGTTAAAATGCTTTTTTATGCTACCTTTGTTGGTTCAAAGCATAAACTGCATCATTATACATGGCATTCAAGAAAAACAAGAAGTTTAGCAACGACTTTACGAAAATCACAATCAGTCTTGCTTCTCCTGAATCCATTCTGGAAAGCTCTCACGGCGAGGTTACACAACCTGAAACCATTAATTACCGCACTTACAAGCCCGAAATGGGAGGCTTATTTTGCGAGCGCATTTTTGGCCCGGTGAAAGATTGGGAATGTCATTGCGGCAAATACAAGCGTATTCGCTACAAAGGCATTATCTGTGACCGCTGCGGTGTAGAAGTAACGGAGAAAAAAGTCCGCCGCGAGCGTATGGGACATATACAGCTGGTTATTCCGGTGGCTCACATCTGGTATTTCCGCTCACTGCCTAACAAAATCGGCTATCTGCTAGGTCTGTCCACAAAAAAACTAGACCAGATTATTTATTACGAGCGTTATGTAGTTATTCAGCCCGGTATTCATAAGGATTTGAAAGAAGGCGATTTCTTGACCGAAGAGCAATACTTAGAAAAACTGGATATGCTGCCTCGTGAAAATCAGCAACTGGAAGACAGCAATCCTGATAAGTTCATTGCTAAGATGGGTGCAGAAGCATTGGAAATGATGCTTTCCCGATTGAACTTGGATGAACTTTCCTATGAACTGCGCGATATGGCTGCCAATGACAGCTCTCAGCAGCGCAAGTCGGAAGCCTTGAAACGCCTCAAAGTAGTGGAAGCCTTCCGCAGCGCCAACTCACGTGTGGAAAATCGCCCTGAGTGGATGATTATCCGCATGGTGCCTGTGATTCCGCCTGAACTGCGCCCGTTGGTGCCTCTGGATGGCGGACGTTTTGCTACTTCGGACTTAAACGACTTGTACCGCCGCGTAATTATTCGCAACAACCGCTTGAAGCGTTTGATAGATATCAAAGCGCCGGAGGTGATTTTGCGTAACGAAAAGCGTATGTTGCAAGAAGCGGTTGATTCGCTGTTTGACAACTCACGCAAAGTAAATGCTGTTCGTTCAGACGGCAACCGTGCGCTGAAATCACTTTCAGACATGCTGAAAGGCAAGCAGGGACGTTTCCGCCAAAACCTGTTGGGTAAACGTGTGGATTACTCCGGCCGTTCGGTGATTGTGGTAGGACCCGAGCTGAAACTCCACGAGTGCGGTTTGCCGAAAGATATGGCAGCCGAGCTATTTAAGCCATTTATCATCCGCAAACTCATTGAGCGCGGTATTGTTAAAACCGTAAAATCTGCCAAGAAAATAGTAGACCGCAAGTCGCCTGTGGTGTGGGATATTCTGGAAAACGTGTTGAAAGGCCATCCGGTGCTGCTCAACCGCGCTCCGACGCTACACCGTTTAGGTATTCAGGCATTCCAGCCAAAACTGATTGAAGGTAAGGCGATTCAGTTGCACCCGTTGGTTTGTACGGCTTTCAATGCCGACTTTGACGGCGACCAAATGGCAGTACACGTGCCGCTGGGGCATGAGGCTATACTGGAAGCATCGCTGTTGATGCTGGCTTCTCACAACATCTTGAACCCTGCCAACGGCTCGCCTATTGCCGTACCTTCTCAGGACATGGTATTGGGCTTGTATTACCTCTCCAAAGAACGTAAACCTACGCCTGAACATCCTGTAAAAGGCTATGGCAAATCGTTCTACTCTCCCGAAGAGGTGATTATTGCTATCAACGAAGGACAACTCGATAAGAATGCCTATATCAAAGTGCGCGTACCTGTACGCAACGAGCAGACCAAGCAACTGGAAACCAAATTAGTACAAACTGTTGCCGGTCGCGTGATTTTTAATCAGGTAGTGCCCAAAGAAGTAGGCTTTGTTAATGAAGAACTGACTAAGAAAAAGTTGCAGGGTATCATTTCCCACGTATTCAAAATTGTGGGTATGGCACGCACGGCTCAGTTCTTGGACGATATCAAACAACTTGGCTTCCAAACTGCCTACAAGGGCGGTCTTTCTATCGGTTTGGATGATATTATGATTCCTGAATCGAAACACCAACTGATTGCCGAAGCCAAGAAAGAAGTAGATGCCGTGTGGAATAACTACTACATGGGTCTGATTACCGACAACGAGCGCTATAACCAGATTATTGACATCTGGACACGCGTGAATAACAGCATCACCAATACACTGTTGAAGCAGTTGGAAGAAGACAAAGGCGGCTTCAACTCCATTTACATGATGATGCACTCCGGTGCACGTGGTTCTCGCGAGCAAATCCGTCAGTTGGGCGGTATGAGGGGCTTGATGGCCAAACCTCAGAAAAACCTGCAAGGTTCGGTAGGTGAAATTATTGAGAACCCCATCCTTTCTAACTTTAAGGAAGGTCTAGACGTTGTGGAGTACTTCATTTCTACTCACGGTGCGCGTAAAGGTTTGGCCGATACAGCTTTGAAAACTGCCGATGCCGGTTATCTGACCCGTCGTTTGGTGGACGTTGCGCAAGACGTAGTAGTTAATGAAGAGGACTGCGGTAAACTGCGCGGCCTGACCGTGGAAGCCCTGAAAGACCAAGAAGACGTTATCGAGAAACTTTCCGAGCGTATTCTGGGGCGTGTATCCGTACACGATGTGTACGACCCGCTGACCGACGAACTGATTGTTGAGTCAGGTCAAGAGATAGATGAGGATATTGCGCGCCGTATTGAGGAAACCAGCATTGAATCTGTTGAAATTCGCTCGGTGCTCACCTGTGAAACCAAGCAAGGCGTATGTGCCAAGTGCTACGGCCGCAACTTGGCCACAGGCAAGCTCGCTCAGATAGGTGATGCAGTGGGCGTAATAGCTGCTCAGTCTATCGGTGAGCCGGGTACTCAGCTGACATTACGTACTTTCCACGTAGGTGGTACGGCTTCTAACATTGCCGTAGATTCGAGCATTGTTGCCAAATACAGCGGCAAAATCAAGTTTGAAGAAATGCGCAAGGTTACGACCACCAATGCCGAAGGCGAAAGCATTGATGTAGTGATGGCGCGTTCTGCGGAGGTAAGCATCGTCAATCCTGAAAACGGCCAAGTGCTCATTAGTAACAACGTGCCTTACGGTTCGTTCCTGCGCGTGAAAGAAGGCGATATGGTAGAGAAAGGACAGGAGATATGCTTCTGGGATCCATTCAATGCTGTTATTCTTTCACAGTACGACGGTATTGTTGAGTTTGAGGCCATTGAGGAAGGCATTACTTACCAAGAAGAGTATGACGAGCAGACCGGCCACCGCGAAAAAGTAATTATTGAAACCAAAGACCGTTCTAAGAACCCGACTATTACGGTTCGCAATCCGCAAACCGGCGAACAGGCAAGCAGCAACTTGCCGGTAGGTTCTCACTTGGTAGTTGAGAACGGACAGCATATTCGCGCAGGTCAGATACTGGTGAAAATTCCGCGTGCAATCGGCAAAACCCGCGACATTACCGGTGGTCTGCCACGTGTAACAGAATTGTTTGAAGCTCGCAACCCGTCTAACCCTGCTGTTGTAAGTGAAATTGACGGCGAGGTAAGCTACGGTAGCATTAAGCGCGGTAATCGCGAAATCTACGTAAAGAGCCGAGAAGGGGTACAGATGAAATACATGGTGCCGCTTTCTAAGCACATTCTCGTGCAGGAAAACGACTACGTAAAAGCAGGTATGCCGCTTTCCGATGGTGCTGTTACGCCTGCCGACATCTTGGCCATTAAAGGCCCAACTGCCGTTCAGGAGTATTTGGTGAATGAAATTCAGGAAGTTTACCGCTTGCAGGGTGTGAAAATCAATGATAAGCACCTCGAGGTAATCGTTCGTCAGATGATGCAGAAAGTAGAAATCATTGACCCGGGCGATACTACTTTCCTGCCCGGACAAGTGGTAGACAAGTGGACGTTCCGTGAGGCTAATGATTCCATTCTTGACAAAAAGGTTGTTATCGATGCCGGTGAATCAACCACAATGAAAAAAGGCATGATTGTCAGCGCCCGCAAACTGCGTGATGAAAACTCGAGCCTGAAGCGCAAAGACCAGAAGTTAGTGAAGGTGCGTGACGCACAACCTGCCGTATCTAAGCCAACTTTGCAAGGTATTACGCAAGCATCATTGGGTACAAAGAGCTGGATTTCTGCCGCATCGTTCCAAGAAACTACCAAAGTGCTCAGCGAGGCTGCCATCCGCGGTAAGACCGACTACCTCGCAGGCTTGAAGGAAAACGTTATTGTAGGTCATTTGATTCCTGCCGGTACAGGCATGAGAGTCTTCCAAAATAATCGTGTGTTCTCTAAAGAAGATTATGACCAGATGCAGGAGTCTAAAGAGGCGTTTAAAGTACGCTCAAAAGACTATCAGAACATGTAATTAATGCTTTGAACAATTATGGAAAAACCGTCTGAAGATTTTCAGGCGGTTTTTTATTGCAGCGTTTTTTTGAAAAGGGTACAGAATAGTGTGTTTAAAGCCGGATGATTTACAACTGCTATTGAAGGGGTGAAACTCATCACCAAACTGAGGCGTAACATAAAAAATTTGGCAAGGTGAAAAACAATTTGTTAAAAAAGACTCATCGTTGAGATAATCTTTGGTCTGCGGCTTTTCAGGCCGATGTTCTAACCCGGCCAACGGTCAAAAATTTTGTATTCTTAACAAAAGTTGAATTTTTAAATGTTTCACTGCGTAATTTGCATTGATTTATTTTCCTAACACTTATTGCTGAAAGGCAAAATATCTGATAGTCAAGCCTTTAACTTGCTGTAAAAAAGAGTCATGGCCTTGATTCGCATTGGCTTAATTTCCGATACACACGGCTACTTAGACGAGTGCGTATTTGATTATTTTGCTGCCTGTAATGAAATCTGGCATGCAGGCGATATTGGTGATTTGGCCTTAGCCGAAAGACTTGCCGCATTTAAGCCGTTGCGAGCCGTTTACGGCAATATTGACAATCTGATTGTTCGTCAGCAATATCCTGAAAACCAGATTTTTACTTGCGGTAATCTGAAAATATGGATGACACATATCGGCGGTTATCCACCCCGCTATACGGTAGCTTTAAAAAAGCAATTGGCTGACATTCGGCCCGATGTTTTTATTTGCGGCCATTCGCACATCCTCAAAGTCATTCCCGATGCAGAGCGGCAACTGCTGCACCTGAACCCCGGGTCTGCGGGGCAAGAAGGCTTTCACAAAGTGCGTACACTGCTCCGTTTTGCCATAGATACCGAAAAACAGGGGCTGGCAAGTATTGGTCAGTTAGAGGTCATTGAATTAGGCAAGCGGGGCAGCAACAGCAAAAATTATAAAGGCTGCGAGGAGCTTTAAGACTTGCCCCGCCATTGCACAGATGCAAAGATTTGGCAGAGAAATTTGTAATGAAGTTAGTGATAGTCAAAAGTTTAATCCTGACAGGCTTTAACAACCGGTCAGGATTATCCATAATCTAATTACAACCCAAAAATGCCTTTATTGAGTCCCTTCAACACATCGGCTTTGCGGCTGCTGTGCACCAAAAGGGAAATGTTATTTTTGCTGCCGCCATACGAAACCATGCGGATAGGAATTCCTTTTACAGACTCTAATACTTGGGCTACATAGTCTTGCTTTTGTTCCATCATATCGCCTACTACGCAGATGATGGTTTGGTCATGTTCTACTTCCACCGTACTGAACTGCTGCAAATCGGCCACTATTTCCTGTAAATGTGCGGTATTGTCAATAGTGAGCGAAACAGCCACTTCCGAAGTGGTAATCATATCAATAGGTGTTTTGTAGCGCTCAAATACCTCAAAAAGTTTTTTGAGGAAACCGTAGGCAAGAAACATGCGCCCCGACTGTACGCGAATGGCCGTGATATTGTCCTTTGCTGCGACTGCCTTAATACCGTGGCCGGCGGCGTGGTCGCTGATGAGCGTACCGGGTTGTTCGGGCTGCATTGTATTCAGCAAACGCACCGGAATTTTCTTCAATCGTGCAGGGTTTACGCTTTGCGGGTGCAAAATTTTTGCACCAAAATAGGCAAGCTCTGCTGCTTCATCAAACGACAACTCGGCAACGGGCACTGTGCGTTCTACAATGCGCGGGTCGTTGTTGTGCATACCGTCAATATCTGTCCATATCTGCACTTCTTCGGCCATAATTGCCGCACCAATGAGCGAGGCCGTGTAATCGCTGCCGCCGCGTTTGAGGTTATCTACTTCTCCGTAGGAATTGAGGCAGATGTAACCCTGTGTGATAAACAGTTGTTTATCAGGATATTTGGCTAATTCTGCGGTGAGTTGTTCGGAAATGAATGGCAAATCGGGCTCTTCGTTTTCATCAATGCGCATAAAATCCAGCGCATCGAGTAGGACTGCATCTACGCCTATTTCTTCGAGGTAATACAGCATCAGGTGGGTAGAAAGAATTTCGCCTTCTGCCAGCATTGCCTTTTCTTTTCGTGTATTGAACATATTCTTGGCCAATACACGCATGTAACCGAAATGGTCATAAATCAGTCGTGTTCCTTTGGCTTTACCTGCCTCGGTTTGGTACAATTCTGCTACTACTGCGTGATATTTGGCCTCCAGCTCGTCAATCTGTTTATGTGCCTCCTGATAGTTCTTGGCAAACAATGCCTCACTGATTTTTACCAAGGCATTGGTAGTGCCTGACATAGCCGATAACACCACGATTTTTCGCTCGGGCGTATTAATCAGTTTTTCAACATTTTGAATCCGCTGCGCACTTCCTACCGAAGTGCCACCAAATTTTAGAATTTTCATGTGTAAGCGTATGTGAATAAATTTTAAGAAGTAATCTGAGTAATAGCCGGAAGTTGTTTGCAGTTTACTTTTTGGGCTGTGTTATTTTCAATAACAGTTTTCGGGTCATACTAACATCCATTTTGGCAGATTCTCCCAGCGTGATGGCTTCTCTTGCGGTCGCTGCTGCGGCTTCGTTTTGACCCAATGTATACAGCAGATGTGCTTTTGTGTCTAAATTCTGATAGGTTTTGTGTAACTGCACCGATTTTTCTGCCCATTGCAGCGCTTTTTGCAGTTGCAGTTGTGTTTCTTCCTGCTCGTAGTAGTTCCATGCCATCTCGTTCAGTTCTTGCCAATCGTCGCAGTAGTTGTCTAAATAACGGACGGCAGCAGCATACTTTTTCTCATCATGGTTACCCATGGTGTAAAAATAAAAATCGGCTCTGGCCATATATTTTGCCGAATCTTGCGGAAAGTAGTATTTCAAAACTTGTTTCACTAATCGCAATCGTTCCACTTTTTGGCTTCTGCCTGCCATAAACATCGCCCTGCCCGTTACTAAATGGATGTAGGCGCTGTATTCGGGTTCGTAAGGAGCAAACAACTGCGGGTTTTTTGCCACATAGTCAAAAACAGGGCTGTTCACATCCAGTTCCATTTTTTGGATAAACTCCCAGTTTTCGGGCTGATGCCATTTGGCAGGGGTTAGCTGTTGCAGTAACTCCCTTGCAATAGCAGAGGCTTTGATATCCCCGGCGGCGAGCAACGCATAGGCATAATTGCGCAAAACCTGCTCGCTGCGGTCGCCGTTTTCATATTTTTGATTCAATGTAACTATCTGGCGGTCAGTATTGAGCGCATTTTTACCGTTTTCAATAAACGCCTGCGGTTCAAAATAACCTACGGTGCGATGCACCAACTTGCCATCGGGCGAAAAAAACAAGGCGCAGGGGTAGGCATTGACATCAAACACGCTGGAAAACTCAACCCCCTCGCCCTTTTCGGCATTAATTTTCAGGTTGATAAAGTTTTGGTTGAAAAAATAGGCCACTTCCGGATGGGTAAAAACTTCTTTTTCTAATTTTTTGCAAGGTGCGCACCATTCGGTGTAAACATCCACAAAAATGTATTTGTTGGTTGCCTGTGCTTTTGCAAGTGCAGCCTCAAAGGAGGCAGCCTCAAAGCGAATGCCATCAGTTTGTGCCAAGATAGCAACCAAGTTGCTCCATATAAGCAAAGTTGCCGAAAGAATAACCTTAGTTCTCATGGGCTAAAAATTTCCAACGTTTATGACTCCACAGCCAGTGGGCAGGGTGCTTACGGATAGAGGCTTCCAATAACCGTGCATAAATTTCTATAATTTCATTCGGATAATGCTGCTGCGGCTCTATCAGTTGCAGGCGAAGCACATATCGGCTGCGGGCAAGTCGCTCAATTTCCGAATAAAAAACAGGAAAACCTGTCTGCCGTGCCAGCTTATCGCTGCCTGTATAAAAATAAGTCGGAATATTGAAAAAATTAGTTTTAAAATCCAGTTCATGGCCGGCTGGGCTTTGGTCGGCTACCAAACCAAGAATGAATGTTTCACCTGCTTTTTTGCGACGTACCACTTCGCGCAGGGTGTTTTCTTTGGTAATGGGGATTACGCCAAAACGCGAACGAATCTTCAATACCAAACGGTCAGAAAAAGGATTGGACAAGGTTTTATACACAGGCAATCCGTCGTATTTCGGAAATAATAGTTTCAGGATGGGCGGTGTCCACTCCCAATGCGATAAGTGCCCCGCCATAATGATACACGATTGCCCTTGGTCAAGATATTGTGCCAACAGTTCGGGGTTTTCCATGTAGATATGCTTGCGAAAATCTTCCGCCGAGATGGTCAGCGTTTTCACCATTTCCACGATAATATCACACAGATGTTTGTAAAATTCTTTGACAATAGCCTTGCGTTCGGCATCTGTTTTTTCGGGGAAGGCAAGTGCCAAGTTGTGCATGATAACTTTTTTCCGATAACCAATCAGGTAGTAGGTGAGCAAAAAAAGAAAATCGCTGATGCGGTGCAACACAGCCCAAGGCAAACGCGAAATCAATCGGATGAAAAACATGCCGCAAAAATACGTTTTTAGCACATAGCCTGTTTATCTTTCGCAAAAGCTAAATAAACTGTGCCATGCAAACAAACCGATTTTTTAGCCGCGTGCTGTTCGCCACTTGCTTATACAGTCTGATGATGTGGGTAAACATCTTACATGCACAATCCGATGCGGCAGCTGCCCAAGACACGACCTATTGGGACCAAAAAATGAGCCTTGGCATTAATTTCAATCAGGGCTCGTTCAGCAGCAATTGGAAGGCAGGCGGTACTAATTCCATTGCCATAGGGACGGTTTTTACCGCCAAAGCCAACTACAAAAAAGCTAAATGGTCGTGGGCAAATGATGCCGAGTTGCTCTACGGTTTAGTTTGGACAGAAGGCATCGGGCAGCGCAAAAATGCAGACCGAATATTTCTAAACAGTGTGGCAGGCTACCAAGTCGCTAACCACTGGTATGTGTTTCTTTCGGGGAATTTCCTCTCACAATTTGCGCCGGGTTTTGACTATGCCAAAACCGACCAGCCGCGCATCTCCAACTTTTTTGCGCCTGCCTTCCTGACTTTTGCCGTTGGCTTTGATTACAAGCCTAAGCCATGGTTTTCACTGAAAATGAGTCCCTTTTCGCCACGCCTCACCATTGTTACCGACAACGGCATCTTGCCGACTTCGCCCGACGGCAGGCGTTACGGCGTCGAGACTGGCAAAACAGTACGCAGCGAAATTGCCGCCGCACAAATTCAGGCAGACATCAATGCCAAATTGGCCGAAAATATTTCCCTGAAAGCGCGCTATCTGCTTTTTGCCAATTACCAACAGTTTGACCCTGACCATCGTTTGGATGCGCTGCTGGAAATGGCAGTGAACAAGTACATAAAAGTCAATTTTGGGGCAACCATACTCTACGATACCGACCAAGACACGGCTATTCAGTGGAATCAGATTCTGAATGTGGGCTTTCTTTATACCATAGCCCGCCCTGCGAAATAAAAAAACAAGCGCAATGTTTTACAAACGGGCAAAAGGCTTATATTTGCAGCGTTTTCAGCCACAATTGAAACGCAAGGGGCCCATAGCTCAGTCGGTTAGAGCATCTGACTCATAATCAGGGGGTCACAGGTTCGAGCCCTGTTGGGCCCACAAATACGAAAAAATTGCCGTTGTACGCACCGCCGGACGCATTTTAACGGTGTCTGGCGGCTTTGTTTTTTCTACAAAGGTTCGCACTCAGGTTACACATTTTGAAAACCGGTTACAACATTTTCCGCAATTCAGGCTTTGGGCGGGTTTTCGGATAAATTTTAACACTTTTTGACAATATTTAACATTTCGGCTGTTGGTCGGCTTTTCTTTTCTTTCAGCCGGAGAGTGAGGTGTGATTGTTTTATAGCTTCTAAAAGTATTACTTCCAACGTTGCAGCACCAGCCATATGACAATGGGTGCGCCAATGAGCGAAGTAATGGCATTAATTGGCAATACCTGTCCACGAGGCGGCAGGTAGCAAAGCATATCGCAGAGCAGCAACATGCACGCGCCGAGCATGGCGCTAAGCGTGAGCAGAATGTTGTTGCGTGCAGTTCTTGCAAGCAAGCGCGCTATTTGCGGTACGGCCAGCCCTATAAAACTGATAGGCCCGCAAAAAGCAGTAATGCTGCCTGCCAGCAGACCTGTCAAAATCACTAATCGCCGACGCACTTTGCGCACATGAAGCCCCGAAGTTTGCGCATACAATTCGCCCAAATGCAGCACATCCAAAGGTTTGAAATATAACAGCGAAATGAGCAGCGCTACGCCCACGAAAGGCACAAGCACCTGCATCTTCTGCCAATCTACGGTAGTCAGGCTGCCAAAGCCCCACATCACATAGCGTTGCAATTCTTCCGACGAGCTGAAATATTCCAGTAAATTGACAATGGCGCTAACCGTACTTCCTAACATCAGCCCGGCAATCAGCAAAGCCGTATTTTGTCCGACCTGCATACGGGCAGCCATGCGCATCATCAACAGCAGCGTCAATATTGCTCCGGTAACAGCGGCGCCAATGAGCAGCCAACTCCCCCCAACACTGCTCCAGCGCAAGCCCCCATAGCTGCCACCCATTACCACCAATGCAACCCCCAAACTTGCTCCCGAACTGATACCCAATACATAAGGTCCTGCCAGCGGGTTGCGAAAAAGCGTTTGCATCTGTAGCCCGCTGACCGACAGTGCAGCACCAGCCAAAACTGCCGTCAGCATTTTAGGCAGGCGAAATTCCCAGATAATCAAGTAGTTATTAGAATTCGCAATGCTTTTTGTGAGAATACCAACCACCTCCTCAAAGGGAATATACACGCTTCCTACAGCAACATTGGCTATGCAGAGTAGCAAAAGTAGCACTAATACAGGCGCAAGCAAATAGTGTGGGCGCATGGTTGCAAAGTTACAAAGGAAATGACTCCATACATTATCTTCGCAGTATGTCAAAAAAAGCTGTGATTAAGGGCTTCCGACTGGCAGCTGCACTAATGGAGTTGCACGAAGCCAACCCATTTAAAATCCGTAATTATACCAATGCGGTTTTTACATTGGAAAAAGCCGAATTTCCCAATGATAAAATTACTGTTGAGCAGTTAATAGCTGCGGGGCTTTCCGAAAATATGGCGCAGAAAGCACAGGCCATTATTGCAACAGGTACGTTTGAGGAGTTGGAAGAGTTGAAGTCGCAAACTCCCCAAGGGGTAGTGGAGATGCTCAATATCAAAGGCATCGGTGCTAAAAAAGTGCGTGCTCTTTGGCAGGAGTTGGGCATTACAAGCCTCTATGAACTTGCCGAAGCCTGCCGTTCCGGCAAGGTAGCCGAACTGAAAGGTTTCGGTGAAAAAACGCAGGCAGCTATTGTGGAACAGATTCAGTTCATGGAAGCCAATGCCAAAAAATGGCATTATGCCGATGCCGAGCCAATGGCAGCCCGTCTGCTGCAATTGTTACAAGAAAAAATAACTCCCGTGCAGGTGGCAGTAACGGGTCAAGTGGCGCGGTGCTTGGAGGTGATAGACCTGCTGCAACTCACTGTGGCAGTTACCGATTTTGAACTTGCCTTTCAGCGATGGACAAGCGCAAATACATCTGTTGAAACCGACTGGCCGGCCTGCTCGCCTTTTGCGTGGCGCGGTTGGTTGCTCAATGAGGCCGACGGCACAAGGCTCATTTCCGCCGAAATCAAATGGGTAACGCCGGCGCGATTTGCTGCCGAGAGCCTGAAAAACAGCGCTACTCCCGCACACTTCAACGGTTTGGGCATTCCTGAACTGCTGAAAAAACAGAGCGATTTTGCTTCTGTCGAGGCTGTTTACCAAGCACTTGGGCTGCCCTTCGTGCCTCCCGAGATGCGGGAAGGAACATTTGAAATAGCACTTGCAAAAGCCAATCAATTGCCCCGCCCCGTTGAGTTACAAGACCTGAAAGGCATTCTGCATAACCACTCTACCTATTCTGACGGCAAACATACCCTGCGGCAAATGGCAGAGGCAACCCGTGCGATGGGGTATGAATATTTTGGAATTGCCGACCACTCGGTTTCGGCATATTATGCCAATGGTTTGAGCATAGAGCGCGTACAGCGTCAGCATGAAGAAATTGACCAACTCAATGCACAATTAGCCCCCTTCAAAATATTGAAAGGCATTGAATCGGACATTTTGACAGATGGCAGCTTAGACTATCCCGATGAAGTGCTGGCAACTTTTGACTATGTGGTAGCATCCGTTCATTCGGGTTTAAAAATGGATAAAGCCAAAGCCACCCGCCGATTGCTGAAAGCCATAGAAAATCCTTACACCACCATTTTAGGGCATCCTACCGGGCGGCTACTGCTCCGCCGCGAAGGCTACCCAATTGATTATGAAGAGATTATTGCAGCTTGTGCCGAGCATCGCGTGGTTATTGAAATCAATGCCAACCCTTGGCGATTAGATTTAGACTGGCGTTGGGTATATCGTGCCATTGAGGCTGGTTGTTTGCTGAGCATCAATCCCGATGCACACGAAACTGACGGACTGTACGACATGCGCTACGGGCTGCCGATTGCCCGCAAAGGCGGTGCGGAAAGCCGCCACATTTTGAACGCCTTTTCACTGGCAAATATAGAGGCTTGGTTTTCAGACAAAAGGAGTATTCACAAAAAATGAAGGTAAAGCAAACATACTCTTACATTCATTAGTTTTGATAACGTCTCTTTATTAGATTTGCGTGCCAAAAAAGAACTTACTTTACGATGTCAGAGGTAATCAAGCTCAAAAAAGGGTTCAATATCAACTTAGCAGGTAAGGCAGCTACCCAACTTGCTGAACATACTCCTGAAACAGTAGCCATTAAATTTGATGATTTTCCGGGTTTATATCGTCCGAAAATCCTTGTAAAAGAAGGTGATGCAGTAAAAGCCGGCTCGCCTCTATTCTTCGACAAGGCCATGGAAAAGGTCATTTATGCTTCTCCTGTGAGCGGTGAGGTGGTGGCTGTTAAGCGCGGCGAAAAACGCAAGCCCATCGAAATCGTTATTTTGTGCGATAAAAAGACAGAATACGTAGAATATCGCAAATTTACCATATCCAATATTGCGAGCATGAGCGCCGAAGATGCGCTTAACCATATGGTAGGCAGCGGCGTATGGCCACAAGTTGTGCAGCGCCCTTATGCGATTGTGGCTGACCCTGACGTAGCACCTAAAAACATTTTCATTTCTACCTTCGATACCAGTCCCTTGGCGCCCGACTATGACTTCTTGTTTAAAGGACAGGAGCAATATTTTCAGGCGGGTGTAGATGTATTGCGTAAAGTAGGCAAGTGCGATGTCCACATCGGTCTGAATGCAGGAGCAGAGGTGTCCAAAGTGTTTGGTGGTGTAAAAAATGCCAAGTTACACAAATTCATAGGACCTCATCCTGCCGGAAACGTAGGCGTACAAATTCATCATATAGACCCTATTAACAAAGGAGATGTGGTTTGGACACTCCATCCCTACGGCGTTATTCAAATCGGCAAGTTATTTATGGAAGGCCGCTACGATGCTTCCAAAACCATTGCCGTTGTTGGTTCGGAAGTTAAACAGCCGCAATATTACAGAACCGCTCTGGGAGCAAACATCAGCAAATTAATAGCCGGCAATCTGAAAAGCGACCATGTGCGCTATATCAGCGGCAATGTGCTGTGTGGTCAGAAAATTGCTGCCGACGGCCATATCGGTTTCTACGACCACATGCTTACCGTAATTCCTGAGGGCGATAAGCCTCGCTTCTTCCTAACCGACGGTTGGTTAGCGCCTATTGCCAAGCGTTTGAGCTTCCATCGTGCGCTTGGTTTGCTGTCATTCCTAAACGGCAGCAACAAAGAATATGTGCTCGACACAAGCACTAATGGCGAAGAGCGAGCATTCGTAGCTACTGGCACTTTCGAGCAGGTTGTGCCAATGGATATCCTTCCGATGCACCTGATAAAGGCCATTCTGGCAAACGACTATGACGGTATGGAAGCGCTTGGTATTTATGAAGTAGTCGAAGAAGACCTTGCGCTATGTGAGTTTATAGATGTGTCTAAACAACCCATCCAGCAAATCATTCGTGAAGGCATCAATATGATGCGTGAATCCTAAAGAGCAAACCAGCCAAAAAACCATGAATTTCTTACATCATCTATTAGAAAAGCAACGCCCGCTTTTTGAAAAAGGCGGCAAATTTGAACGATTCTACTACGTGTTTGAGGCAGCAGAAACTTTCATGTTTACGCCTCCATCAACCACTCCGGCGCGTGGCACGCAAATTCGTGATGCGATTGATTTGAAGCGCATGATGATAACCGTAGTAGTTGCCATGCTACCGTGCTTGATTTACGGTATGTGGAATGCCGGCCATCAGCATTATTTGGCAATTGGTCGGGAAGCTGACTTTATGACCAAGTTTATGTTGGGCTTGAAACATACGCTGCCTATCATACTGGTTGCCTATGCTGCCGGTGGTTTGGTAGAAGTTGTTTTTGCGGTTATGCGCAAACACCCTATCAATGAAGGGTTCTTAGTAACAGGTATGCTGATTCCTTTGGTAATGCCTATTACCATTCCTCTGTGGCAGGTTGCCGTAGCAACTATTTTTGCCGTATTGGTAGCCAAAGAAGTATTTGGCGGTACAGGTATGAATATTCTCAATGTTGCTCTTACAGCCCGTGCATTCCTCTATTTTGCTTATCCTACCGATATTTCAGGTTCTGTATGGACGCTGCTGGACGGCGCATCTACCGTGGACGGTTATTCAGGTGAAACAGCCCTTGCCATCATTGCCGAAACTTCTACGGCTCAGGGAAGCGGATTTACACCGGGCGCTGCCGTAGCAGCACTGAACAGTATTTCATGGGCTCCCGGGCTGTTCTCTTTTGAGAACTTGTTTCTGGGCGCAATTCCGGGTTCTATCGGTGAAACCTCAACCCTGATGTGCTTAATTGGTGCGGCTATCCTGATTGCTACGGGTGTAGGCAGTTGGAAAATTATCGTAAGCGTATTTACAGGCGCTTATATAACAGGCCTGCTGGTAAACGCAGTAGCTGTTAATGCCTACATGGATTTGCCCGCTCACTATCATCTGGTAATTGGCGGTTTAGCATTTGGTGCGGTCTTTATGGCAACCGACCCTGTATCGGCCGCTCATACAGAAACAGGAAAGTGGATTTACGGTTTCTTTATTGGCTTCTTTACCGTGATTATCCGTGTGTTCAATCCAGCATATCCCGAAGGCATCATGTTGGCAATATTGCTGATGAACGTATTTGCTCCACTGATTGATTATTACGTAGTTCAAGCAAACAAAAACAGGAGATTGAGCCGTGCAACAGTCTAATTTTTATATCTTAGCTTATACAGTAGGTCTTACCGTTATTTGCGGCCTGCTGTTGTCGGTTACAGCAACCGGATTAAAACCTCGTCAAGATGAAAACATCGCTCTTGAGCAGAAGAAAAACATTCTTGCTTCTGTAATGACACTCAAAGAAACAGACGATGTAAAAGCCATTTATGAAAAACGTGTGAAGTCTTATGTGGTTGATTTTGAAGGAGAAGTGAGAGAGGGTGTTAAGGCTGAAAGTGTTGTGGCTGCTGACGAATACAAGAAGCCCAAAGAAGACCGTCTGTATCCGGTTTATGAAATTGTTTCTGAAACCAACCCCAACAAAACCGAATTTTATGTGTTCCCTGTGTATGGTTTCGGCCTTTGGGATAATATCTGGGGCTTTGTTGCCTTGCAGGAAGACATGAATACTATTAAAGGTGTAAAATTTGAACACAAGGGTGAGACTCCGGGCTTAGGTGCTCGCATCGCAACCGAAGAAATTCAAGCCCGATACGTAGGCAAGAAAATATTTGAAGGCAACGAAATCGTTTCGGTAGTTATGCAAAAAGGTGAAGGTCAAGATTATAGTAATAATCCACATCAAGTAGATGGCATGTCAGGTGCTACTATTACCGGTAAAGGCTTAAACAAAATGCTGTTGGAGTATTTTGGCGGTTATTACAACTTCATCAAGTCTAAAATCAACAACAAAATAAGTCTCAATCAATAATCATGATTCCAAAATGAGCGCACAAACTGAAACCGCGGTAAAAGCACAGCCAGCAGAACCGCTTTTTTCAAAGAAAAATCGCAAACTCTTAGTTGACCCGTTAGATAGCAATAACCCTATCACCGTTCAGGTATTAGGTATTTGTTCGGCACTGGCAGTAACGGTACAAGTTAAACCTGCTTTTGTAATGTCATTGGGAGTTATTTTCGTTGCAAGTTTCTCGAGCTTGTTTATTTCACTGCTCCGCAATACAATTCCTACGCGTATACGTATCATCGTGCAATTGGCAGTAGTGGCAAGCTGGGTAGTTATTGTTGACCAAGTGCTGAAAGCCTATGTATATGATGTTTCCAAACAACTTTCTGTATTCGTTGGTCTGATTATTACGAACTGTATCATCATGGGGCGTTTGGAAGCATTTGCTTTGGGCAATAAGCCATGGCCGTCTTTCCTTGATGGTATGGGTAACGGTATCGGCTACGGTGTGATTCTGATTATTGTAGCTTTTTTCCGTGAGTTGTTAGGCTCAGGCTCTGTTTTCGGCATCAAACTGCTAGGCGCAGACAGCCTCACCGGTCTACCTTATCAGGGCAACGGCCTGATGATGTTGCCTGCTGGTGCTTGTATTGTCATTGGCCTGCTGATTTGGGCACAACGTGCACGCAACGGTTACTCCGAAGACCATTAATCTAACTGATTTAATTATCACTCTGTAAACCTGTTTGCAAACATGGAACTGATTAGCTTAGGGGTTCGCTCCATATTCATAGACAACATGATTTTCGCCTACTTTTTGGGTATGTGCTCTTATTTAGCCGTATCTAAAAAGGTGCCTACCGCTTTAGGTTTAGGATTGGCGGTTATCTTTGTATTGACAACAACCGTTCCGCTGAACTGGCTTATCGTAAACTATCTATTGAAACCCGGAGCCTTGTCGTGGATTAGCCCCCAATTTGCAGAAGTAGATTTGTCATTCCTCTCATTCATTGTATTTATTGCTGTTATTGCCGGCTTCGTACAATTGACAGAAATGGCGGTAGAGAAATTTGCGCCTGCCCTGTATGGCGCTCTGGGCATCTTCCTGCCTTTGATTGCAGTAAACTGCTCAATTTTAGGTGCCTCATTATTTATGCAAGGTCGTCCTTACAGTTTGATAGAGGCAGGTGTATATGGTTTTAGTTCCGGTATTGGCTGGCTGATTGCCATTGTAGCACTTGCGGCCATTCGCGAGAAACTGCGCTATTCCAACGTACCTAAACCCTTGAAAGGACTGGGTATTACCTTTATTTTGGTAGGTCTGATGTCGCTTGGCTTTTTGAGTTTCATGGGTATTACTTTGTAAACGACAACCAAATGGCTGTCGAAAAGTCGTCTTGAAGTGCTCAAGACGACTTTTTTGTTTGTTTTACTTTTCTTTAAACCAGTTACTTTTGATGGAAATTAGAACTTTTGCACCCCCCGAGGTGCATTCTGTATTGCAACTGAAAGCTATTCCTCAACTTAAAACACAATCGGAAATTGCCGTTGTCGGGGCAGGTGCTTTTGGTGGTTGGACAGCCTTGCATCTGTTGCGGCAGGGTTACCGCGTAACACTGATAGACGCTTTCGGACCCGGCAACTCGCGTGCCAGCTCGGGCGATGAAACCCGTGTAATTCGCAGCACTTACGGAGCTAATGAAACCTATTTTGACCTTAACAGACGCGCCTTGCAACTCTGGTGCGAAAATCAGGAGCGATGGGGCAAGAAACTGTTTCATCGGACAGGGATTTTATGGCTTTGTTACCATGAGCAAATGCCCTTTATTGAAGCTACTATGCCTTTTATGGCAAAGCACGGGCTTGCATATGAATACCTTTCAGCAGAGGAGGCCGCTTACCGCTATCCGCTGATTAATTTCACCGACCTTCATCATGCGGTTTTTGATGCGGAGGCGGGCTATTTAATGGCGCGTGAAGGATGTAGAGCAGTGGCTGAAGCCTTTATAGAAGAGGGTGGGCGTTACATACAGGCGCAGGCCGAACCTATGTCTGTCAATCATAATCAGTTAGCAGGCATCAAATTATCCAATGGCAGTGTTGTGCAGGCGCAGGCATATGTATGGGCATGTGGTGCGTGGTTGGGTTATCTGTTCCCCGAAATTTTGGGCAAAGTGATTACAGCTACCCGTCAGGAGGTGTACTATTTTGGTGTTCCCGAAAATTGTTCGGCGGCATGGGAGCATCTGCCGGTATGGATAGATTGGGACAATGGCGATGAGTTTTTTTATGGCATTCCCGGCAGCACGCATCGGGGATTTAAAGTGGCTTACGATAAGCGCGGGGAAGATGTGCATCCTACGCACATGGAGCGGCAGCCAACTCCTTCACTGATAGAAAAGTCGCGTCGTTTTTTGGCACGTCGCTTCCCGGGGATGGTGCTTGCACCCCTAGTAGAGGCGCGCGTGTGCCAGTATGAGAACTCCCCCGATGGGAACTTTATTTTAGACCGTCATCCTGAGGCAGAAAACTGTTGGTTTTTAGGTGGCGGCAGCGGGCACGGCTACAAACACGGCCCTGCGATTGGCGAATGGGCAGCACAAATTATTACAGGTAAACAGCCTTTAGCAGCACTCTTTAGCCTTGTAAGGCCGGCCATTGCACAAGTGCAGGGCGGACAAAACGATGTTTAATGCTGCCTTTGCACAATAAGAACCGAAAGCGGGCGTTAATGATGTGAGTTTTGTTAAACCAATGCTCAAAAAAAATTAAACAAATTCTTGTATTTTTGTTTAACGATTTTTAAATTTGCTTAAACAAAAATCATCATCGCCATGACAGCATCAGAATTCAGCCATTCAATTAAAGATATGACTTCATCGCTGAAACCATTCGCGATGAAACTCACCAAAGACGCGGAGGAGGCGAACGACCTCTTGCAGGAAACGATGCTGAAAGCTTTTATCAATCGTGAAAAGTTTGCGGAGGGTACTAACCTGAAAGCATGGCTTTACACGATTATGAAGAACACTTTCATTACTAACTATCAGCGATTAGTACGTCGTAATACGTTTATTGACTCTACCGAAAATTTGCACTACATCAATTCATCGGCAAACGTTACACATAATCTGGCATTTTCCGCATTTATGATGGCTGATATCAATAAAGCCATCGAGCATCTGGATGAGACTTATCGTATGCCGTTTATGATGCATTTCCGCGGGTTTAAATACCACGAAATAGCAGATAAATTGCAAATACCTATAGGCACGGTAAAAAACCGCATCCATATAGCCCGCAAAGAGTTGAAGGAAAAACTGAGCATCTACGCCACTAATATGAATTAGTTTTTTATTTCCACCAGTTATGATGTAATAAAAAAACCACCCTGATTTTCAGGATGGTTTTTTTATTGGTTAACGGTTAATTACTTCTGTACTTCTTCGTAATCGACATCGGTAACATCCGGGTTGCTGCTGTTACTTGCTGCACCATTTGCACCTGCCGGATTGCCACTGGTTGAGGCATTAGCACTTGCGGCTTGGTAGATTTCCTGAGATGCTGCATTCCATGCACCGTTCAGGGCTTCCATGGCGCGGTCTATGGCTGCTACGTCTTTCTGGGCATGTGCATTGCGAAGGTCAGCCAAAGCTGCTTCAATGGCTGACTTATTGCCTGCCGAGAGTTTGTCGCCGTATTCTTTCAACTGCTTCTCGGTTTGGAAAATCATAGAGTCTGCCGCATTGATTTTCTCTATTTTCTCTTTCTCAGCCTTATCTGCCGCTTCATTGGCTCGTGCCTCATCGCGCATGCGCTGGATTTCCTGTTCGGTCAGGCCGGAGGAAGCCTCAATACGGATGTGCTGTTTTTTCTGTGTGCCCAAATCCATTGCTGAAACGTTCAGGATACCGTTGGCATCAATATCAAACGTTACCTCGATTTGCGGAACGCCGCGCGGTGCAGGTGGAATACCATCTAAGTGGAAGCGACCGATAGTGCGGTTGTCTTTTGCCATAGCGCGCTCGCCTTGCAACACGTGGATTTCCACTGAGGGCTGATTGTCGGCCGCTGTAGAGAAAATCTGTGATTTCTTGGTCGGAATGGTTGTATTAGCCTCAATCAGTTTGGTAAATACGCCACCCATGGTTTCAATACCCAACGACAGCGGAGTTACGTCCAGCAAGAGTACGTCTTTTACTTCACCTGTCAATACACCGCCTTGGATAGCTGCACCAATCGCTACTACTTCGTCGGGGTTTACACCCTTAGAAGGCTTTTTGCCGAAGAATTTTTCAACTTCTTCCTGAATTTTCGGGATACGGGTAGAACCGCCTACCAAAATTACCTCGTCAATGTCGGCAGGAGTCATACCGGCATTTTTCATGGCGCGGCGGCAAGGCTCCAATGTGCGCTGTACCAAGTGGTCAACCAACTGCTCGAACTTAGAACGGCTCAGCGTGCGTACCAAGTGCTTCGGAATGCCATCTACAGGCATAATATAGGGCAGGTTGATGTCTGCCGTTGAAGAGCTTGACAACTCTATTTTAGCTTTTTCAGCCGCTTCTTTCAGGCGTTGGAGTGCCATCGGGTCTTTGCGCAGGTCTACGCCTTCGTCCTTTTGGAACTCATCTGCCAGCCAGTTGATGATGCATTGGTCAAAGTCATCGCCACCCAGATGAATATCGCCGTCGGTAGCTTTCACTTCAAATACGCCATCGCCAAGCTCGAGGATGGAAATATCGAAAGTACCACCGCCAAGGTCAAATACGGCAATTTTCATGTCTTTGTGCTTCTTATCCAAGCCGTAAGCCAATGCTGCGGCTGTAGGCTCGTTAATGATGCGTTTTACATCCAGACCTGCAATTTGTCCGGCTTCTTTGGTTGCCTGACGTTCTGCATCGTTGAAGTAAGCAGGTACGGTGATAACTGCTTCGGTTACGGTAGTTCCCAAATATTCTTCTGCGGTTGCCTTCATTTTCTGAAGAATCATAGCAGAAATTTCCTGTGGCGTGTAGAGGCGGTCTTTGATACGCACGCGTGGCGTATCGTTGTTACCGCGTTCCACTGTGTAGGAAACGGTAGCAAGTTCGCCTTGCACGTCGTTAAATTTTTTGCCCATGAAGCGTTTGATGGACATTACCGTATTTTTAGGGTTGGTAATTGCTTGGCGTTTAGCAGGGTCACCAACTTTTCGTTCGCCGTTGTCCATAAAAGCTACGATTGAAGGCGTTGTGCGTTTGCCTTCGCTGTTTACAATAACGGTAGGCTCGTTACCTTCCATTACTGCCACGCAAGAGTTTGTTGTACCAAGGTCAATGCCTATAATTTTTCCCATAATTGTTTGTCGTTTTATTGCTGTTGTAAGATTGAACGCTGTAATCCGGAGGCGTAAAAACGCTTTATTACTATTTCGCAAGGCATGTGCCACGCCTGTATTTTAGCAATAAGCCTGACATAATGGCAGGGAAAATTTTAGTTTCGGTGGAAGAGTACTTGCAAAATGACAATAACAGTCAGTGTAAATAAACTGCTGAGCAGTGCTGTCAGGATAGTTTGGAAAATATTGCTGAGGGTGAGTGATTCAAAAAGGAAAAGGCTGAGATGATGTAGCACGACCGTAATAAAACCGTAAGTCAAAAACCAGCGCATACCCATTAAAGAAAGGAAGGGTTCAGCCGACATGTCATAGCCTCCGCTTGGCACAATTAGGTTTAGTATATAAGGTCTGGCAAATGCCAGTAGTACGCAGGCGGCGGTATGCAGCCCGCCGGTCGCATAAGAAACATCGGTCAGGAAGCCCATGGCAAATGCAATGAGCATGAGCTGCCATGGCTTGGTATTCAGTGGCAACAACAGCAGCGGTAGAATATAAACCAAACAGACAGCCCGATTGAAAAGAGCAATGTCTTTAAAAAAGATGATTTGCAGCAACAGATAGACAGCAAACCGAATGAGTATAGCGGGGTACTTTTCAATCATTGGATTGTTGTATTAATCTGTTTTCGGGATGGCTGCTTGTTGTTGGAGCTTGTTGATTTGTTCGGCCAGTTTATGTTTGACAATGTAAACATGGTTCAGTGTTGCATAGTTGGTGCTGAGCCGCACTTTTAAGTCCAAAAAGGCACTCCCTCCGATAGCCGAAGAGCCATAGTTGATATGAGAGATAACTCCCAACGGTAAATCGGGGGGGTAAACGGCATTGAAACCGGCGGTAACAACAGTATCGCCAAGAGCTATTTTTTCGTGCTGACCTATGTAGAGCAGGTTGGCTTCCGTGATGTTGCCGCGCCCCCATTTGAGAGTGCCTAGAACCCCCAACCGCTTTACTCGTGCAGATACGCTTAGGTCGTTGTGCAGAAACGAGTAGGCCACAGATGCGTTCTTCGTGCACGACCGTATTTTGCCAACCACGCCATTGGCCGTAATAACTCCCATGCCGGGTTCTATGCCGTCGTCGATTCCTTTGTCAAGAATGATGAAATTGTTTTCAAAGGCTACCGAATTTTGAATGACACGTGCGGCAATAAAACTGTATCCTCTGGTATAAAGTGAATCGGGGCGTTTGTTGCTGCCTGCTATGCTGTGCTGCGCCAGCCTTTTCAGGAGCAGTGCATTTTCTTCTGCCAATACCTCATTGTGTTTTTGCAGGTAGAGATATTGAAATACCGACTCCCTAGCCTGATTAAAGGAGGAGGCTATGTTGTTGGTCAATGTGAAAAAAAAGGCACTTTGATATGCGTTGCTGCCTTGTATGAGCCCCCAAGCTACCGCTTCCAAAAACAAAAACAAAAAGAAGTTTCTGTAACGCGCCAGCAAAAGCAGTAATTGCCGCACTGTTCCAAGTCAGAATTAAGTCATTAAAACACCTTTGTACTCATTGAGTTTGGCAAGCGCGATGCCTGTACCTCTTACAACAGCACGCAGCGGGTCTTCAGCTACGTGAATAGGCAATTTGGTTTTCATGTAGAGGCGCTTGTCTAAACCGCGCAGCAGTGCACCGCCGCCGGTTAGGTGGATGCCATTGTCGTAAATATCGGCAGCCAGCTCCGGAGGCGAACTTTCTAATGCTTTGAGAACGGCTTCTTCAATTTTAGAAATGGACTTGTCAATGGCAAAGGCGATTTCGGGGTAGGATACCTTCACTACTTTGGGGATACCGGTCATCAAATCGCGTCCGCGCACTTCATAGTCATCGGGTGGGTTGTCTAATTCGGCAAGGGCTGAGCCGACTTGTATTTTGATGGTTTCAGCAGAGCGCTCGCCGATAAGCAGGTTGTGCTGGCGGCGCATATAGTCCAAAATATCGCGGTTGAAAACATCGCCTGCGGTGCGTACCGATTGGTCGCAAACGATACCTGAAAGCGCAATAACGGCAATTTCGGTAGTACCGCCGCCAATATCCACAATCATAGTACCTACAGGTTTTTCTATGTCAATACCTATACCGATAGCTGCTGCAATAGGCTCGTGAATCATGAACACCTCTTTTGCGCCGGCATGTTCGGCAGAGTCGCGAACGGCACGTTTTTCTACTTCGGTAATGCCCGAAGGGATACAGATAACCATGCGGTGAGAAGGTGTAATCAAACGCTTGCCGGTGTCTATCATTTTAATCATGCCGCGAATCATGTGCTCGGCGGCGTAGAAATCGGCAATTACGCCATCGCGCAGCGGGCGTATGGTTTTGATGTTTTCATGCGTTTTTTCGTGCATCATCATTGCCGACCTGCCGATAGCAATTACCTTATTGGTTGTTTTGTCCATTGCAATGATAGATGGCTCATCTACCACAATCTTATTTTTGTGCAGAATCAGTGTATTTGCCGTACCTAAATCTATGGCAATGTCGCTAGAGAACATGTCAAAAAGTCCCATCTCTTACTCTACTTTATCGGCGTTTGATTACTTTTTATTTAGCAGTGCAAAACTATGCAATTTAACTTAGCTTAATCGTTTTTCTTTTTCTTCAAATCTCCTCGTTTGATGGATTGTATGAACTGTGCCCATGCAAAGGGATTTAACAGAGGCAAAGTTGTTGCAAAGTTACGATTAGCCATTGTGTTGATGCTTGTATTCATGTAGTTGCGATAGTTCAGGCTGCCGTCCATAGGCATGGCTGCCGACATGCGCACCAGCCTTTCTTGCGCCAAATTCCGTTCCATATTTTCATATTTTTCTTGGTCGGGTAATTTGAGTGCGATAAAGGCTTCTTTGAACAGTTCTTCGGTAGGGAACGGCAAAATTTCTACTTCGGGCAGGAAGGTGCTTTCTATTTTGAGGTTAATCATGACCGAGAAAGCGTTGTCTTCGCGGCGTGGAATAACCATTTTATGTGTTTTGTAGCCAACGGCGCTGATAACAACGGTATCACCTACCAGCGTAGGCATAGAGAAGTAGCCAAACTGGTCGGTTACGGTACCGCGTCCGGCACGGGGTACATACACGTGTACGCCTCGCACGCCATAGGAACTGTCGCCTTCTACGATGATGCCCGAAAAGGTAATTACTTTGCGCTCGCCCTGCGCCTGTGCGTGTGTTGCGGTAAGCAGCCCTGTAACCAACAGCAGCCCTGCTGTTATGTAAATTATTCGGTTCATTGTTTAAGATTTTCTAAGTGTTCTACTTCTTGAACGGTTTCTATAACTTTATCGGTTAGCGATTGCTTAAAAAGCGAGAGTGCTTCGGCTACCCGAAGGTCGTAGGTGCTGATGATTTGCGCAGCCAGAATACCTGCATTTTTGGCACCGTCCAGTGCTACGGTAGCAACCGGTACGCCTGCGGGCATTTGCAAGATGGAAAGAACTGAGTCCCAGCCGTCTATGGAGTTGGAAGACTTGATAGGTACGCCAATTACAGGCAGTGTGGTGATGGAAGCCACCATGCCGGGCAGGTGTGCTGCTCCGCCTGCACCCGCAATAATTACTTTGAAGCCTCTTTCCCGCGCACTCTGTGCATATTCTACCATGCGCAATGGGGTGCGGTGTGCCGAAACAATAGTTAGCTCGTAGGCTATTTCCATTTCTTGCAACACCTCTGCTGCCTGCCGCATAATGGGCAGGTCCGATTTACTCCCCATGATAATGCCAACCATTTTTAATTCAATTTTTTTGCCGAAAAATAATGAAAAACAAAACAAGCCAGTGTAATCATTAGCCCGAAACACTCGCGTGATTCTTCTATGTACATACGCTCTGCCGACATGCCGCTAATCAGGCTTACGTCAGAATGATTCATCAGCCAGTCAAAAACACTTGGCAGCAAATACAAAATGCCGCCCGTATAGACCACTATCCCCACTGTAATCATCCACGGTTGATAAAAGTGAAATATTGCCAGAAAGGATACAACCGCCGCATACCCGTATAAGGCTACCCACAAATAGGGGTCGGGGTCGTTCAGTTGAAACCATGCAAACAGGGTAAAAATGCTCGCCACTATGCCATTGGCAATTTTTAACAACATACGTATCGAGACAGTTTATACGGCAATTTACGAACTAAGCCCCGATTGCCCGCTAATCGGATGCCTAAAATTCGTTAAAAACGTTCTAAGCAGATAAATAATTCGTTGCCTTGGCGAGGTTGGATGCTGTTGTAGCAGGGAGAGAAATGCCGGTAGCGGAAGTAGGGGTCAAAATAGCGGCGGTATTCGTCCGCATGTCCGCCAAAAGGCGGTCGGTCGCTGTTCATGGGCGCATTGAACAGTACGCCGGTCAGTTTGCCTCCGGGAACGATTATTTCGTGCATTTTGCGGGCATAGTCCATCCGCAGGTTGGGGTGAAGGGCGCAGAAGAAAGTTTGCTCTATCACCAAATCAAATGAGCCGTTCAGGTGGAAGAAGTCGGTTTCCAGCAACTGTTTTTTGGGGAAGTCGGGTATGCGATTTTGCAGGTTTTCCAATGGCTCGGCGGCAATGTCTGCCACAAACACATGGCGAAAGCCTTGCTGCCAGAGGTATTCTGCCTCGTAGGCGTTGCCTGCTCCGGGAATGAGGATGCGGCTGTTTTTGGCTGATTCGGGTAATTGGTCTATGTATGCTTTCAGCGGTGTGCTGATGCTGCCAATGTCCCAGCCTGTTTCGCAGGCACGGTAGCGGTTGCTCCAATATGATTTGTCTAAATTGAGTTGTGTCATTGCTGTAAAGCGTTAAAAATCAGTTTTTTAAAAAGCGATTCATCGAAAAGAAACTGTACACTAACAGGTTGAAAAAACGCCGTAACAGGCGCATGGATTTGTTGTAGCAAGGGTTTAAGTTTGACCATGTCTTTTTCGGTGCATAGCAATACGGCCTCGTGTTTTTGGCAGGCACTGATGATTGTTGCTACATCTTTCATTTGGTATTGGTGATGGTCGGCAAAGTGATAACTTGCCGCAATGGTAAATTGCTCTTGCATGGCATTTGCCCACGCCTGATGTTTGGCAATGCCCGATACAAGGATAACCTTTTCGCCTCGATTAAGGTTTTTGGTTGTACCCCAAAAAAATTGCGGGGGAGCGTAGGTAATATTGGTGAAAAAGACGGGTGTTTCAGGCTTGGTATATCGGCGAACGGCTGCCGTTATTTGGCTTCTGTTGTCTGCTGTGATGGTTTGCGGGCATTTGGTAACAATAACGGCATCGGCACGATTAGCCCCGCTGCGCGACTCCCGCAGACTACCGCGCGGCACCACAAAGTCTTTATAGAACGGGTGGCTGTATTCGGTGAGCAGCAGGTTGAGCCGACGACCTATTTTGCGGTGCTGATAGGCATCGTCTAACAGAATTACCTCTGTTTCAGGGTGAGCAAACAAAATTTTGGGAACGGCGGCTATGCGGTCTTCGCCAACGGCTACAACTATCCGATTGCCAAATTTGGTGAAATACTGCATGGGTTCGTCGCCAATGTTTGTAGCGGTTGCATCTGCATTGGCCAACAAAAACCCTTTGGTTTTTCGGCCATAGCCGCGACTCAAAACCGCGATTTTCTTCTCAGGCATCAACAACCGAATCAGGTATTCAGTCATGGGGGTTTTGCCTGTTCCGCCTACCGCCAAGTTGCCCACGCTGATAACGGGCAGTTCAAAATAAATTTCAGGCTTATTGCCGATATTGTACAGGTGGTTGCGGAAGCGCATGAGGCTACCATACAAGGCGGCAGGCAATGCGGCCAGGAGATGCCAAAGGGGATTTTGAGGAGGTATCATGATAAAAGTAAATCAGTAGCAAAATAAATCGGCATTTCGGAATTCGGATGGAGGGCGGATTTAAATATCGGCGAAAACCGTGTTATGCATAAAACTGACGAGGCTTAGCTGCCTGTCAGGTTTAAATACCTGTATGTCAGCAATTTAAGTAAAGCATTTTTCGCAAACCTTTTACGTTTTTGTATAATTATACAATCCGTCAGCCTTCGCGTGTCTGCATATTGATTCTGTTGGCTTGCAAGCCAGTAAGTAACGCGGGGTAGTATGTGGTAAAAAGTTAAAACAAACCCGACGGCTCATAAAGAGTCGTCGGGTTTAACGTAGATACTACGCCAAAAGCAAATTAGTAGCCGAAGATTTCTTCCAAGCTCAGTTTTTTTACTTCGCCGTAGCGGCTGAGTTCGTCCAACTTGATTTTTTGCTCGTAAGCTACTACGCAATACACATACGGTTTGCCGGACAGTTTTTCTTTGTGGAATTGCTTTAAATCGTCAAAAGTAAACTTCTCCAATGCTTCGTAGGTGGCTTTGCGTGCTTCTTCCTTCAACCCCAAGTCTTTAGCCGACAAGTAAGCGAAGATAACGCCATCGCGGGTTACTCGTTCGGTTTCAATAGATTTTTTTAGGCTCTTGCGTGAAAGTTCAAACATGTTCTGTGCTTCGGGAATGTCTTTCAGCAGCTCGTTCATGCCTTCCATTGCATCATGTATTTTGTCGGCTTGTGTGCCGATGTAACCGGTCAGCGTATAGCGGTCTTCTTTTTTGGAAGGCTGGCTATAGGTGGCAAAAGTGCTGTAGGCTAATGCTTTGGCTTCGCGCAGCGATTGGAATACTACCGAACTCATGTTGCCGCCGAAGTATTCGTTGAACATTTGCACGGTTGGCGTAAGCGTTGGGTTGTATTGTTCGGTTACGCGAATCCATGAAATTTCGGCTTGTACCATGTTATAATCGGCAAACAATACCTGATTTTTTTCGGTAGGAATGCGGTTGTAGCTTATAGGTGCGGGCAATTGTTTGAACTCGGTCGGCAGGGGCATCAGGCGGGCAACATCGGCGCTGATTTGGTTCATTGCTTTGGGGCCATAATAGATGACGATGTGCGGATAGTCGAGCACTGTGTGCAGAATGTCCACTAATTGTTGCGGCGTAATGGCGTTGATTTCCTCGTTGCTCAATGTTGTATTGAACGGATTTTTTGCACCGTAAGTGGCATAGCTGCGCAGACCTTGCATAATCGCCAGCTTATTCAGTTTGGCATCATTGCGCGATTTTATGATACGTGCTTTCAGCATTTGCCATGCCTGTTCATCGGCTTTGCAATTGCGCAGCACGTGCTGTAAAAGTTCCAGTGTTTTTTCCATGTTTTCCTGCAAACCGCTCACCACCAACGAAGTAGTTTCTCCGCTGGCATTGGCGTTATAGCTTGCTGCAAGGGCGTAGAACGCTTTGCTCAGGTCTTCGGCAGAGTACTTGTCCGTACCGAGGAATTGCAGGTATTGGAAAGCGTAGGGCAGCAGTTTGTTGTTCCAAGAACCAAGGCCTTCTATGCGGAAAATGAGGCGATACAGTTGGTTATCGGTATTTTGTGCATACAGCAACTCTACTTTGTCGGCAATTTTGCTGCGTTTCAGGTCTTTCTCAAAGTCCACAAACACGGGTTTTACTTCTGCCATCGGAATATTGTTCACCTGCTTGAAGAAGTCGGACTGTGCGTCGCGGTTAAGTGAAACCGGTGTGATAGGTGGTTTTGCCAGTTTAAGCACGTTTTTGTCTTCACCTTTGCGCTTGTAAACGATTACGTAGTTGTTGCCGCAATATTTGTTTACAAAATCAACAATGTCTTTTTTGGTGATTTTGCTCATTTCATCGGATTGACGCAGGTAGGCATCCCAAGAGTTTGCATAGTCTAAGCTGAAAGAACGCATGATAGTGAGTGCACGTGCGTTGTTATTCTCCGACTGTTGCAGATAGCTCAATTTGGCGTTATTGACAATTGCTTGAATGATAGATTCGTCAAAATCGCCTTTTTTGAGTTTTTCTAACTGAGCCAAAATCAGGTCGCGTACTTCTTCGAGCGATTGGCCTGCTTTGGGTGTTCCGCCAAACTGCCATACGCTGTAACCGCGTGTTTGGTTAGTGCCTGAAAAACTGTTTTGTACCAACTGTTTTTTGTTCAGGTGCAGGTCTAATAAACCTGCACCGCGATTAGACATAATGTCATCGGCTACGGTTAGCAACAGAGAGGCTCGGCGGTCTAACAAACCGGGCATACGGAAGCCGAGTATTACGTTTTCGGGTGTTGGCCCGAATACTTCACGCACAATTGGCTCGGTAATTTCCTTCTCAGGTGCAGCCTTGTAGTCTTCCAACGGTTTGCTTTTCATCCAAGCAAATGCTTTTTCTACCTTAGGCATTACCTCTTCCGGGTTCAGGTCGCCTGCCAGAATGATTGCCATGTTGTTAGGCACATAGTAGGTTTCGTAGAACTTGCGGATGCGGCGCGGGTTAGGGTTTTTCAGGTGTTCTTGGTCGCCAAGAATGGACTTGTTGAGATGATATTTCTCAAACAGGGCAGCATACAGGGCTTCGCTTGCTTTGCGGCCATCGTTGTCCAATGAGATGTTCTTTTCCTCATAAACGGTTTCCAATTCGGTGTGGAAAATGCGGAACACGGGGTTTTGGAAGCGTTCAGATTGTACGGCCAAATAGCGGTCTAAGGCGTTGGAAGGGATGTCTTCCAGATAGCTGGTGTACTCATAGCCGGTGAATGCATTTGTTCCCTGTGAGCCCATGCCGGACATCAGTTTGTCGTACTCGTTGGCAATTGCCAATTTGGCAGCTTCATTGGAAACGCGGTCAATTTCGCGGTAGATGGCAGCGCGCTTGGCTGTGTCGGTAGTTTTGCCGTACTCATCGTACAAATCTTCGATTTTGGTGAGCAGAACTTTTTCTTTTTCCCAGTCGATAGTGCCAAATTTGCTCGAACCTTTAAACATCAGATGCTCCAGATAGTGCGCAAGACCGGTATCGGTGCGGGGGTCATTTACTGCGCCTGCACGGGTGGTTATCATGGTGTAGATACGCGGCTCGCGTTTGTTTACGCTAAGCACTACGGTCAGGCCGTTGTCTAACTTGTAGAAACGCGCCCCAAACGGATCATTGGTTACGTAGCGATAAGTGTATTTGCCGGTTTTGCCGGTTTTCCACTCATAGCTTTTGGATTGAGCATAGGCAACTGCCGTCAGCCACAAGGTGAGGCTGAAGAAGAATAGTTTTTTCATGTGTTGATGAATGAAAGTTTAAGATAACATGTGGGGCAATGTTAGCCTATAATTGGTTGTTTTGCAAATGAATCTTACAAGCGCAGGCAGCAGGTAATCAAACAGCAACCGGATAATAAAAAAACCTGTCAGGCATATTATTACCTGACAGGTTAGGCTTTAATTTAATAGCCTCAGGCTATATTATTTAATAGCAGCTTCGTACTTAGCACCTACTACATCCCAATTTACTACGTTCCAGAAAGCGGCTACGTAGTCGGGGCGTTTGTTTTGATATTTCAGGTAGTAAGCGTGTTCCCAAACGTCAATGCCAAGAACAGGCTTGCCTTTAATGGTTACGTCGGCAATATCCATCAGTGGGTTGTCTTGGTTGGCAGTAGAGCCGATTTTCAATTCGCCACCATCTACTACTAACCATGCCCATCCTGAACCGAAACGGCCGATAGCAGCTTTGGTAAATTCTTCTTTGAAGGCAGCAAAAGAGCCGAACTTCTTGTTGATTGCCTCAGCTAAAGCTCCTTTGGGTTCTCCACCGGCATTAGTAGGGCCGATAATTTCCCAGAAGAAAGTGTGGTTGTAGTGGCCGCCGCCATTGTTGCGAACGGCCATTGAAAACTTGCTGATGTTTTTGCAGATGTCTTCAATGCTCATTTTTTCGGCTTCTGTGCCTGCAATGGCTGTGTTCAGGTTGTTTACATAGGCCTGATGATGACGGCTGTGGTGGATTTCCATGGTCATTGCATCAATATGAGGCTCCAGCGCATTATATGCGTAGGCCAATTTAGGTAGTTCAAATGCCATTGGTTTAGAGGTTTTGTGTGAAAAACTGGTCAAAATTAAGCAAAATAAAAATGTGCTCAATACGAATCCTGTTTTGGCTGCAAATTGTTTCATAATTGCTCGGATGTTTTAACTATAATAACTTCCGAAGGTACAAAATGGTTGCCAAAATAAGGATGCCACGCCGCTTAAAACTCCAAATAGGGCAATATTTTTCCCAACTTTTCGGGTGTCAGGATGCGGATTTTTTGCAGGTCGGATGCGTTTTTATAAGCGCCGTGCTGTTTGCGATAGTTTACCAAAACCTCGGCAAGTTTAGAGTCGATGTACGGGTGTTTTTTGAGTGTTTCTACATCGGCGGTGTTAATGGCTATTTTTTTGTGGGTGTCGGGCGAAAGTTCGGTGTAGGTAGCCAATGATGCCAGTGCTTCGGGCGTAATGGCATATACTTCGTTAAGTTGCTCAAGGCTGTGAAAGCCGCCCAGCGCATCGCGAAATTTGATGATGCGCCCTGCGATAGTTGCCCCAATCCCTTTCAGCGCCATCAGTTGGGTTGTATCTGCCGTATTGAGGTCAAATTTTTGAGGCTGCTTGCGCAGAGGACGGCTTTCTTTGAAGCCATAGGCAGCAGGTGCATGATGGTCTGCGGCAGGTTCAACCGTTTTTTCCAACGGTCGGTCGGTTTTTGCCGTTTCTGCCGGAGCGGTTTCAGGCAACAGAATGAATGGTTCTAATCGCTGGTAGAGCCACTCGGGGAAGCCGTAAACTTTGAGCAAATCACGCTTGGCACGAAACGGACCAACTTTTGCGCGATATTTTACTGCGCGTTCGGCAAGGTAGGGTTTCAGGCCAAGATTTACCCATGCCACAACGTCTAACTCATTGGGGTTGAAAGGCTTGATTGCATTTGCGGCAACGGCTTCGCTGAGAGCAGTTTCGCGTTCTTCTTCCGGCATTATTGGCTTGGCAACCTGCATTACCATTAGCAGGCTGTCCAGCACCGCTTCATCCGCTGCTTTATCGTAAGCAGGGTTTTCCTGTCCGGAGGCAATAACATAAGGCAGTGCTAACACAAGTGTCATTGCCAAAAGCGTCAGCACGAAGCCTTTCATTTCCTGCCAAGAAAGCCCCAGCCATGCTGCTATGCGAAATTTCATAGGACTTTGATTAAATACCTAACTGGTTTTTGGCTTGTTCCATGGTGTGGAAAAAACCGACTTGTACCGGATTTTTGCCTGCTTCATCGGCCACTTGTTCGTTGGAAAGGCTTGCCACCAACTCTTCGGGCTGCACAACGGCAAACTTTTTCAAATCTACTGCCAAACAGGCCTGTAAAAGTGTATTGGCTACCCATTCCTGCATCTCAACGCTAAAAACATATTTGCGCAATTTGTTGTCAATCAAGCAATTAACGGGCTTATATTCGAGCATGATTGAGAAAATCATGCTCGAATATTGCGGATATCATCGTCTTGCACTTCAGCAGATGTGGTGTCTATGACGATGAGCGTTCGGCTCTCCTCGTCAAAGATGATTTTGAATGTCGGGTAATCTACGATTGAAATCATGCAGCCCAAAGTATTTTGATGAGGTTTAATTTATGCAACTGAGTACAATAAACCAACATTTTGGTATTCGGATTGCAAAAAATCCGGTAAAAAAACCGCCTTGTTTACTTCACAACCGTATCTACACAAAAGCCTAAGCGATTGGCAGAAAATAATTTTTTGCAATTTGCTGTAAAAGCACCTAAGCCCGACAGTTTTTTTAAGACTTGTCGGGTCTAAGTTATACATTACGCACAAACCTGATGGGTTTTAGAGATATTTAAGGTTTAAATGACTGACTTTCAGCGATTTAACAGAGCGCTTTCGCAAATCTTTTGTGCTTTTGTACAGAAGAAGTTTGCTTACTTATGTGCCTAATAACTGTCGGGTGTCGGCAGTTATAGCAGCAAGCGCCGCATCCAGTTTTTTGCTGAGTTCTTCCGAAGGAGGCACGTTGGGCAGCCGCAGATGCGGTTTGCAAATGCCCAAACGGCTCAGCACATATTTGATGCCTGTCGGATTGCCTTCTTTGTAGAGCAGGCCGTTAATATCGGCAAAGCTGTACATAATTTGTGCTGCCTCGGTAAAGTTGCCTTGCAGAGCTGCGCGCGTCATTTGTGCAAACAATGTAGGGAAAGCATTGGCCAATACGGAAATAACTCCTTTGCCACCAATGGCAATGAGCGGCACGGTGAGCATATCATCTCCTGAAATGACCAAAAAGCCTTCGGGTGCGCTTTTGACAATGTAAGTATATTGTTCAAAATCGCCCGAAGCATCTTTTGTACCGATAATGTTCGGGTGCGCAGCCAGCCGCACGGTAGTTGCTCCCGATATATTAGAGCCGGTTCTGCCGGGTACGTTGTAGAGCAAAACAGGCACGGGGCAGGCATCGGCAACGGCCATATAGTGGCGGAAAATGCCCTCTTGCGATGGTTTGTTGTAGTAAGGCGATACGGAAAGAACGGCAGCTACGCCGCTCAAATCGGTTTCTTTGATTTGTGCAACGAGTTCCTCCGTATGGTTGCCGCCCATACCCCAAACAATAGGCAGTTTCTTAGGATTGTTTCCCTTGACAAACGCCAACAGTTTCTTTCGTTCTTCCTTGGAAAGGACGGGGGATTCTCCGGTAGTACCATTCACTACCCAGTAATCTACGCTTTCGGCAGTAAACGCCAGCAACTTGTGCAAAGCGGCAAAATCAATCTGTCCGTTTGCATCAAAAGGGGTTACAAGGGCTACCCCTGTGCCATACAAAACTGTTGTTACGTTAGTCATCTTGGGTTTTAGTTTTGACAAATATTTTTAGTGTATTCCAAAGTTAAGAGTATCATTTGCTCTTCTTTTGCGCCTTTGTCAGGAATGAGCATAAGTTCGTAGAAATCCTCTCTGCCTTCCTGATAAAACCCGATTCTGCATTTTGCCTCGCTGTTGGCCAGCAGCAGGTCTATTACTGGTATGGGCTGTGCACTGAAACAAAACAGGTAGTCAAACTTCTTTTCCATGAACTTGTTGGCTTTTGCTGACTTGATATTTCCCAGCCAGTCAATATCGTTGCCGGTAAATACCTCATATAGAAATTGGAAAGCGGCTTGTCGCTCGCTGTCAAAGTAGGTAAGCGATGAAACGCTTTTGCCTTCTTTTTCCAATTGGCGGATAAAGGCAGCTAACGGCTTCTCTATAGCCTGATTTTCGGCATCGAACAGGATGCCTATTTGTTTGGCTTCTGAGAATAAAGGCGCAAAGCGGCACTTCTTGTTTTGAAGCGTCTGCCGCAGTCGTCGTTGAACAAAGAAACGTTTCAAGAAATTCATCTCATTGATATTCAGCACAAATAATTTAAAGACGGTACTGGGATAAAAGTAAATGCCATGAAACAACTTCATTAGAAACCGATTTTCGGGTACTCTTGCTTGCCAAAATCGGGCTCATCCTGATTGTACAGGTCGCTGAGGGTCATAGGTTCAGTAATGGTGCGTTTGTAGCCAAGTTCATTGGAAATGCGTTGAGCTTTTGCTACTGAAAGTTCTTTGAACTCATACTTGGCAATGAGTCGGCCTTTGCGCAGCAATGCGTCGTCTATGCGTTGAATTGGCATGTTGAACGTGCAGATAATTTGAATGTTCAGACAATCGGAGAGAAGACCGTCGGAAAGGTTCAGCAGCATAGAAACGGCCGAGTTGTGGCTTTGCGCCCTGTCCATAATAATGTTTTCGGCATCTTCAATAATCAGCACCGAATTAGGGTTGTTAATCAGAATTTTGATAAAGTCGGGGTTGGCCAAATTAACTGCAATATTGGGCGGGATAAACATCATGTTTTTGCGCAACAGCCCGATAAGATAGCGCAGGTAAGTGGTTTTGCCTGTTCCCGGTATGCCGTGCAGCAGTACGATGCCCTTGTCGTTGCGGTGGTTGAGCCGATTTACGATTTGCTGATGCACCGGCGGAAAGTCGTCGTTGTAGTTCTTATTCAAATCTAAACGCATGCGCTTAATTTCCATGCTGTGCAGTTCCAGCCCCATGTTGGAAACCGTAATCAGGTTGATTTCATGGGGGCGGCGCTGCCGTTCTTTGAGTTTGAAAGGCAACAGTTTTTTGGAAATTTCGGCATAGCAGCCAGCCGCCGGATGATAGTGCATCACGCGACAATTAGTGCCTTCGTTGAAAGAAACAATCGTATCATCGTTCAATACAAAGAAAATTTCGGCATACTCAAATTTCTTTTTTCGCCAGCGGTACTCTTTTTTGAAGTAGCAATTGACAATGCGCTCGGCAAAATGTTCTTTAAAAAACTCAATTGCTTTGGCAATATCCAGCCCATTTATTAGGCAGATATTAGGAAACTTGCCGAACAGTTTGAAATACAGGCGATAATCGTGCAGATACATCTCATTCATAACTGCCATACTGTCGCCATGCGGTGTGTTGAGCGCAATGCGTTCCCGCTCTTCGTAATTTTCATAGGGCAAATTGGAGTAGAAGGTGTGCAGGAATGAGTCGTTATCCGATGAACTGTGCATATTGTAAGTTTATGTTACACAAAATTAATAAATGCGCTATTAGGATTGCCTATCTATTTCCATATTTTGCGGGCAGTGCGTAACTTGCAGTGTTTTGTCAAACCAATCATTACACAGCTATAAATTTATGAAAGTAACCGTTGTAGGAGCGGGCAATGTAGGAGCTACTTGCGCCGACGTTCTGGCATATAAGGAAATTGCCAATGAAATTATATTGGTGGATATTAAAGATGGTATGGCGCAAGGTAAAGCGCTGGACATCTGGCAAAAAGCCCCGATTGACCTGTACGACAGCCGCACCGTGGGGGTAACTAACGACTACACTCGCACGGCAGGTTCTGACGTAGTGGTTATTACTTCCGGTTTACCGCGCAAACCCGGTATGAGCCGTGACGATTTGATTGCCGTTAATGCCGACATTGTCACTTCGGTTACTGAAAACGTGGTAAAGAACTCACCCAATGCTATTATCATTGTAGTTTCTAACCCGTTAGACGTAATGACTTATGCAGCGCATATCACTTCGCAAATGCCCCGCACGCGCGTAATGGGTATGGCTGGTATTTTGGATACTGCTCGCTACCGTGCGTTTTTGGCCGAAGCGCTGAACGTTTCTCCGAAAGACATTCAGGCAATGATTTTGGGTGGACACGGCGATACAATGGTCCCGCTGCCTCGCTACACAACCGTAGGTGGTATCCCTGTAACTGAACTGATTGACAGTGAGCGCCTCGACGCAATTGTGGAGCGCACCAAAGTAGGCGGCGGCGAACTGGTAAAACTGATGGGTACTTCTGCATGGTATGCGCCGGGCTCTGCCGCTGCGCAAATGGTAGAAGCCATCGTTCGCGACCAGAAACGCATCCTGCCGGTATGCGTGAAACTGGAAGGCGAATATGGCATTGAAGATTGCTACCTTGGCGTGCCTTGCTTGTTGGGTAAGAACGGCATCGAGCGCATCATCGAGCTGCAACTAAACGATGAAGAAAAGCAATTGCTGGAAATTTCTCGCGGACACGTAAAAGAGGTAATGAATGCCTTTGATAAAATGCGTGCCGAGAAAAAATAAATCAGTACTGTTGGCCTGACCAACAACCGTGATTTGCAAAAAAACCTGACAGATGTTGATTGCTGTCAGGTTTTTTATTTGACCGACAGCATACTTTATTGCTTCAACAGCCTGTTCAGCAGCAGGGCTGCCGCCACAAATACCAAGCCATACACGGCTGCCGCCGACCACTCTAACAGCATAGCCTTGCCGATACCGAACAGTGCCGAGTAGCACAGCAGCAAGCCTGTACCCCATTTGGCAAAAAGAACGGGCAGTTTATTTTCTACGGGTATTTGGAGGGAGTCGGCAATAGGTTTCCATGCTCCCTGCGGGCGTACATCGCGGTAGAATTGCTGCAAATGTGCCTGCTCGGTTGGTGGGGTCAGGAATGTTACCGCCAGCCATACGACGGTAGTAAAACCAATGGTCAGGAAAAAGCTGTCGGGAAATTCCATGTGGAATACATAGCGCGAAACCGAATAGCCGACGAAAGGCGCAAGGGTTGCCGCAATTTCGCTCCATGCGTTCACCCGCCACCAATACCAGCGGAGAATCAGCACCAAGCCTAAACCTGCACCACATTCAATCATGAAATTGAACGCACCCGAGAGGGTTTCAATTTGCGAGGTGATGATGAGCGAAACAATCATCAGCAAGAAAGTTGTCAGGCGTGAAGCCTTTACAAATTGCGCCTGACTGGCCTTGGGGCGGATGAATCGCTTGTAAAGGTCGTTGATGATATAGCTTGCCCCCCAGTTTAACTGTGTGGAAACCGTGCTCATGTAGGCTGCCAAAAAGGCAACAAGCAACATTCCGCGCAGCCCTGTCGGTAAGAAGTCTTTCATGGCCAGCACATATCCGAGCTTTTTATCTGTCTCGGGTAGTTCCGGATAGAGCACGAGTGCGCACAAGCCTACTAAAATCCACGGCCACGGGCGCAGCGCATAGTGTGCTATTTGGAAAAGCAACATGGCTTTTACGGCATGTTCTTCATTTTTGGCGCTCATCATGCGTTGGGCAATGTAGCCGCCGCCACCCGGCTCTGCTCCCGGATACCAACTTGCCCACCATTGCATACCTACATATGCTAAAAAACTGCCTAAACCAAGACTGAACGCTTTGGCCGTCATGCCTGCGGCAGACGAACTGCTAAAATCGAGCGAAGGGAAAAAATGCAGTGTCCACTCCGGCAGTTGTGCTTTCATGCCGCTGATGCCGCCTATTTTTTCCGAGCCGACAATAAGCACAGCCAGCAGAATACAGCCCGACATGGCTAAGATAAATTGTACAAAATCGGTAATGGCCACCCCCATCAGGCCTGAAAGGCTCGAGTAGGCAACAACCATGAGCATGGCAGCACCAACCCACCAGAGGAGTTCATAATCGGGAATATTGAAAAAAATTTTAAGCAGCGCGCCCAGCGCCAAATTGACCCATGCGATAATGACTGCATTCATAAAAATGCCAAGATAGATTGCCTTGAAGCCGCGCAAGAAGGCGGCAGGTTTGCCGCTGTAGCGTTTTTCTACCAGTTCTACATCGGTAATGATATTGGCGCGTCGCCACAAGTCGGCAAAAAAGAAGGTGGAAAGCATACCTCCGATGAGGAAGTTCCACCACAGCCAGTTGCCGCTGATGCCGTTTTTGGCTACCAACTCAGTTACCAGCAGCGGTGTGTCGGCAGCGAAAGTAGTTGCTACCATAGATGTTCCGGCAATCCACCAAGGCAGGTTGCGCCCTCCCAAGAAAAAATTTTCTACTCCCTTACCTGCCTGCTTGGCATAGCGAAGCCCAATACCGAGCGAAACAAGCAAAAAAGCGATGATAACCGCCCAGTCTATCCAATTCAGTTCCATAAAGTAATAGATATGCGAATTGTTTTGTTTTCATTAACCAATCGCAAATACGTTAAATGGGCAGGAAATCCCAAATCGGATTCGTAACTTTGCAAATTCACAGCCAAAATATCAGTCGGGTGGCTGTTTGGCACGTTTTTGAACCACCTGTAAACTACTATGTTAGACTTTCTTACCAAAGGCTTCGCCAAACTGTTTGGCACCAAGTCCGAGCGCGACCTGAAACAAATTTATCCATTGGTTGCTTCCATCAATCAGGAATACACTAAGCTCAAATCGTTGAGCGATGATGAACTGCGGGGCAAAACTTTCGCCTTTAAAGAGCTGATTACAAAAGAATTGTCCGATTTTGGAAGCCAACTGGCAGATTTACACCAACGAGTGGCAGAAAATCCGGCGATGGATATCGAGGAAAAGGAACAGATTTTCCAACAGATAGACCGTTTGGAAAAAGAGCACGACAAAAAATTGGAAGAAGTGCTGATGAACATCCTGCCGGAGGCATTCGCCGTTGTGCGCGAAACAGCTTTCCGCTGGACTACTAACAAGCAATTGGTTGTAACGGCTACACCCTTTGACCACGAAATTGCTGCCACGCGTCAAGGCGTAACCATTGATGGCGATAAAGCCATTTGGCACAATCAATGGATGGCTGCCGGAAACTTGGTAACATGGGAAATGGTGCACTACGATGTACAACTTATCGGCGGCATCGTGCTCCACCAAGGCAAAATTGCCGAGATGGCCACCGGTGAAGGTAAAACACTTGTGGCTACTTTGCCTGCCTACCTGAATGCCTTAGGTGGTAAAGGCGTACACATAGTAACTGTAAACGACTATCTGGCCCGACGCGACAGCGAGTGGATGGGACCTCTTTTTGAGTTCCATGGCTTGCGAGTAGATTGTATAGACAAGCACCCGCCCAATACACCCATGCGCCGCCGTGCCTACATGGCAGATATTACCTACGGCACAAACAACGAGTTCGGCTTTGACTACCTGCGCGATAACATGTCGCGTGAAGTGACCGAATTAGTGCAGCGCAAACACCACTATGCCATGGTGGACGAAGTAGACTCTGTGTTGATAGACGATGCCCGTACGCCGCTTATCATTTCAGGGCCGGTAGGTGCAGGCAACGAAGACGAGCAACTCTACTACGAACTCAAACCACGCATCAACCGATTAGTAGAAGCCCAAAAGCAACTGGTTATCAAGTTTTTGAATGAAGCCAAAAAATTGTTGGCAGAAGGCAAAGACGAAGAAGGCGGTTTGGCGTTGTTCCGCGCTTACAGAGGGCTGCCTAAAAGTAAGCCTCTGATTAAATACCTTAGCGAGCCGGGCGTAAAGGCTAAAATGCAGAAAGTAGAAAACTTCTACTTACAAGACAACGCCAAAATGATGCCCGAAGCCGACAAACCACTCTATTTCGTGATTGATGAAAAACACAACTCGGTAGAACTGACACAAAACGGTATCAACTTCATTACCGAAGCAGGCGAAGATGCCAACTTCTTCATATTGCCTGATATCGGTGTTGAAATAGCTAATATAGATGCTAACCCTGAGCTAAGCGATGACGATAAACTGCGTGCCAAAGACCAAGTATTAGCCGACTATACCATGAAGAGCCAGCGCATCCACAGCGTAAACCAGTTGCTCAAAGCCTATACCCTCTTCGAGCGTGATGTGGACTACATCTTGGTGGACGGCAAAGTAAAAATTGTAGACGAGCAGACCGGCCGTGTAATGGAAGGCCGCCGCTACTCCGACGGCCTGCATCAAGCACTGGAAGCCAAAGAAAACGTAAAGGTAGAAGAGTCCACGCAAACCTATGCTACCATTACCCTGCAGAACTACTTCCGCATGTACCACAAACTGGCCGGCATGACCGGTACGGCAAGTACCGAAGCAGGCGAGTTCTGGGAAATCTACAAATTGGACGTAGTAGAAATACCAACCAACAAGCCGGTTATCCGCAAAGACTATGAGGACAAGGTTTACAAAACCGTTCGCGAGAAATACAACGCCGTAGTAGCAGAAATACAGGAATTAGTAGCAGCCGGAAGGCCGGTGCTTGTGGGTACTACTTCGGTAGAAAACTCAGAAATTATCAGCCGTATGCTGCAATTGCGCAAAATTCCGCATCAGGTACTAAACGCCAAGCAGCACGCCCGCGAAGCAGAGATTGTTGCCAATGCAGGTATCCCCGGCACGGTAACAATTGCTACCAACATGGCAGGTCGCGGTACGGATATCAAACTTACGCCCGAAGCCAAACAAGCAGGCGGCTTAGCAATTATTGGTACAGAGCGTCACGAAAGCCGTCGTGTAGACCGCCAGCTACGCGGTCGCTCAGGCCGTCAAGGAGACCCGGGCTCATCACAATTCTTTGTCAGCCTTGAAGACGAACTGATGCGCCTTTTCGGTTCGGAGCGCATTGCTAGCATTATGGACAGGCTTGGTTTGGAAGAGGGAGAAGTAATCCAACACTCCATGATTACCAAGTCTATTGAGCGTGCACAAAAGAAAGTAGAAGAAAATAACTTCGGTATGCGCAAGCGCCTGCTGGAATACGACGACGTAATGAATGCACAGCGCGAGGTGATTTATCGCCGTCGCCGTAATGCACTCTTTGGCGAGCGTCTGTCATTAGACATCATGACCATGTTCTATGATACCTGTCAGGAAATTACCGAGAACAACAAAGGCAACTATGAAGGTTTCAAATTGGCGGTGCTTTCACAATTCGGCCTTACTGTTGCTATCACAGCGGAGAGTTTTGCTAAAAACAACACCGATGCCATTACCCAAATGCTTTATGATGAGGTGTACGGGCGCTACACAGCAAAGAACAAGCATTTGGCAGAAATGATTTTCCCCATACTGAACCATGCTTTCCAGACGCAGGGTGCTGTATTCCGCGATGTTGCCTTAGTATTTACTGACGGCAGGAAAATGATTAACATCGTTACCAACTTGCAACAAGCCGTTGCAACAGGCGGTATGGCCATGATTCAGAATATGGAGCAAGCCATTACACTTGCACTGATTGACCAGTACTGGAAAGAACACCTCCGCGAAATGGATGACCTTCGCCAGTCAGTACAGTTTGCCACTTTGGAGCAGAAAGACCCACTGTTGATTTACAAGTTTGAAGCCTTCGAGCTGTTTAAAAACCTGATTGGCGAACTCAATACGCAAATTACAGCCTTTTTGTTCCGCGCTATGCCTTACGATGAGGGACAGAATGCCGTACAGAATGCGGAAGCCATGGCAGCCATGAATCGCCAACGGCAACAGCAGGCTAAACTTTCGGCCAATAAGCCGCAAACCGAAACAGTAAGCACCCGCAGCGATAACAAAACTGCTTACAGTACGACCAAACGCCAAAACGTGGAAGTTACTAAGCCGATTATCTCACAAAAATTACCAAGGCGCAACGATAAAGTAACCGTGCGCTATATGGACGGTCGGGTGGTGGAAACCAAGTTCAAAAATGTTGAACAAGACCTGAAAGACAACAAGTGTATCCTCATGTAAGACCTTGCCACCGATTGGTCATATATGCAAAAAGCCCTCCCATTTCAGGATGGCTTTTTTATTGTATTTTTGTCCATAGTTAAAGCCGATAGTCAATGCTTGAACAACCCGAATACTTGACCCCGAGGCAAATAGTTGCCGAATTAGATAAATACATCATCGGGCAGCACCAGGCCAAGCGCAGCGTAGCCATTGCCCTGCGCAACCGCTGGCGGCGCATGAATGCCCCCGGCGATATAAAGCGCGAAATCGTGCCTAACAATATTCTCATGATTGGCGCTACCGGCGTAGGTAAAACCGAAATTGCCCGCCGTTTGGCCAAACTTGCCGATGCGCCTTTTGTCAAAGTAGAAGCCTCTAAGTTTACTGAAGTGGGCTATGTAGGCCGCGACGTGGAGAGCATGGTGCGCGATTTGGCTGAGCAGGCCGTAAATATGGTGAAGATGCAGAAGCGCGCCGAAGTACAGGAAAAAGCAGCCGAAGCAGTGGAAGAAATTATTTTGGATGCGCTGATTCCACCCGTGAAGTCAAAACGCAGCCAGCCCGAAGGAACAATAGGCTTTCAGGCCAGCGATTCGGACGTAGAACTCAACGAGCGCACCCGCGAGCGATTTCGCGAAAAACTGCGCAACGGCGAACTGGAAGACCGCAAAATAGAAATTGAAGTAGAAAACAATACAGGCGGCATGAGCATCATTGGCGGTGCTATGGACGAAGTCTCTATGATGAATTTACAGGAAATAATAGGCAACATGATGCCTAAAAAGAGCCGCAAACGCAAAGTAGCCATTGCCGAAGCTCGCCGTATTCTGATGGAAGAAGAATCGTCCAAACTGATTGATATGGACGAAGTAAAACAGGTTGCCCTGCAAAAAGCCGAAAACATGGGCATTATATTCATTGATGAAATTGACAAAATCGCATCTTCTTCCGGTAAATCGGGCGGCCCCGATGTAAGCCGCGAAGGTGTGCAGCGCGACCTGCTGCCTATTGTAGAAGGTAGCGCAGTTAATACCAAATATGGCATCATCAACACCGACCATATCTTGTTTATTGCGGCAGGAGCTTTCCATGTATCTAAACCTTCCGACCTCATCCCCGAGCTGCAAGGGCGCTTCCCTATACGCATAGAGTTGCAAAGCCTCAGCCAAGCCGATTTTTACCAGATTCTGAAAACACCCAAAAACGCACTCACCAAGCAGTATCAGGCGCTGTTGGCCGCCGAGGATGTAGAGTTGAGTTTTACCGATGATGCGCTGGAAGCCATTGCGGAAGTAGCTTTTGCTATCAATTCGGAGGTAGAAAATATTGGCGCACGCCGTTTGCATACGGTGATGAGCCACCTGCTCAACGAGTTTTTGTTTGAAGTTCCCGATACTATCCCGCCCAACTCCAAACTGGTGGTTAATCGGGAAATAGTGCAGCAGCGCCTGAGCTCATTGGTGCAAAACCGCGATTTGAGCCGTTACATTTTGTAACCCATCCATCCTACCGAATGGTTTGCAAACCGTTCGCTATGAACAGATGAATAAAAAATACATTCGCAACCTTATCTCTATATTCGGATTGGCCACCTAACTCATGCCCACCACCATACTGCTCTTTCTGTTTTTCTTGGGCTTTTTGTTGCTCTATACCGTTCTTGCTGTGTATGCGGAGCGGAAAATGGCAGCATTTATTCAAGACCGCCTCGGCCCAATGGAAACAGGCTATTACGGGCTATTGCAAACTGTCGCCGACCTGCTGAAAATGTTACAGAAGGAGGATATCGTACTGCGCGGTGCAGATGGCGTGCTTTTCAGGGCTGCTCCTTTTGTTATTTTTGCTTCCGTGTTTGCGGGGTTCTGTTTTATTCCTCTTGCCCCGCAGGGCATCGGCTCGGAAAGTACTACCGGCATTTTTGCGCTGCTTGCCATTGTTTCGCTGGATGTAATGGGCATTCTGATGGCCGGATGGGGGAGCAATAACAAGTTTTCCATGTTGGGTGCCATGCGTTCGGTGGCACAAATCGTATCTTACGAAGTGCCGCTCGGGTTGGCAGTGCTTTGTGTGGCCGTTTGTGCAGGCACGCTCAATTTGCAGGAAATGGCATGGCAACAAGGTATTTTTGCTATTGAAAGCCATGCGTGGGGCGGCGTTTTCAGTTGGTATGTAGTTCGCTACCCGCTGTTGCTGCCTGTGTTTCTGATATTCTTTACAGCCTCGCTGGCAGAGTGTAACCGCGCTCCTTTTGACTTGCCCGAAGCTGAATCGGAGTTGGTGGCAGGTTATCAGACAGAGTATGCGGGTTTCCGCTGGGGCATCCTGATGTTAACCGAGTATGGTATGATGTTATTGGTCAGCCTGCTTTCAGCTGTTCTATTTTTTGGTGCATGGAATACGCCACTCCCGAATGTAGGGATAGTACGCTTGGCCGAATGGACAAGTGGCACACCCGGGCACATTTCCGCATGGCTTTGGGGTGCTTTTTGGCTGCTTGGGAAAGGCTTGCTGCTGGTCGGCCTGCAAATGTGGGTGCGCTGGACTTATCCGCGTTTGCGAATAGACCAACTCATGTCGCTTTGCTGGAAATACCTGACTCCCGCAGCTTTACTGCTGTTGTTGCTTTGCAGCCTGACAAAGTTGATTTTCTAAAAAGCGACGCTCAGTTATCTCTTCTTCCTTCGCCTTCGGTAACTGATTTCCCTTGGAGGAAACAACTGCGGCAGCGAGGTTCGTAGGCATCTTGTTCGCCAAGTAACAAGCGCTCGCGCGAAGTACTCAAACGATAGGAGAAAGAAGCCATGCCGCCGCAACGCACACAAATGGCGTGTACTTTGGTAACAAACTCGGCAATAGCCATCAGCGGAGCCATTACGCCAAACGGTTTACCTTCAAAGTCCATGTCCAACCCTGAAAGAATCACTCGCTTGCCGCGGCGCGCCAAAGTTTCGCAGACTTCAATCAACCCCTCGTCAAAAAATTGGGCTTCGTCTATACCTATCACATCGCAGTCACGACCTACCAACAGAATTTCTTTGGCAGTTTGAACGGGGTTAGAGTGGATTTCCGTTTTGTTGTGTGAAACAACTTTTACCTCGTCGTAGCGCACATCGAGGGCGGGCTTAAAAATAACTACTTTTTGGCGGGCTATCAGCGCCCGATTGACCCGACGAATCAACTCTTCGGTTTTACCCGAAAACATTGACCCGCAAATAACTTCAATCCACCCATGTGGTGTTTTGTTAGGATGATAAGGCTCAATAAACATGTGAAAAGCACATAAACAGGGTGTAAAGTAAGGAAAAATGATGAATTTTGCGTCTCATTTTTTCATTATGGCATTTAAGCAGATTCGGTTAGGTATTTTGGGAGGCGGTCAGTTGGGTAAAATGTTGATTCAAGCTGCCGCCGATTGGAATGTGTACGTAAAAGTGTTAGACCCCGCACCCGATGCCCCGTGTTGTTCGCTGGCATCCGAATTTGTCTGCGGTGCGCTGACAGACTACCAAACGGTAGTAAACTTTGGTCAGGATGTGGATATCATCACGATTGAGATTGAAAATGTTAATACAAAGGCATTGGAAACCTTGCAGGCACAAGGCAAAACCGTTTATCCTGACCCCAAGCTGATTAGCCTGATTCAAGATAAACGCTTGCAAAAGCAGTTTTACAAGGCATACGACATTCCTACCGCACCATTCGTACTGACGGAAAAACGCACGGATGTACGCCTGTATGCCGACATGCTGCCTGCCGTTCATAAGCTCGGCAAGGAAGGCTACGACGGGCGCGGTGTGCAAAAAATCAACACATTGGCCGATTGGGAAAAGGCATTTGATGCGCCGGGCGTATTAGAAAAACAAATTGATTTTGAAAAAGAGTTGGCTGTAATGGTTGCCCGCAACCATTCAGGGCAAATGGAGACTTTCCCAGTAGTGGAAATGGTTTTTCATCCTGAACATAATCTGGTAGAGTACCTTTTTGCACCTGCCAGCATTTCGACTCATCTTGCCCACAAAGCGCAGACAATAGCAGAGCAAGTCGTTAAAACGATGGGCTTTGTCGGTTTGTTGGCAGTGGAAATGTTTCTTACCAAAGACGGTGAAATTTTGGTAAACGAAGTAGCCCCGCGCCCACACAACAGCGGGCATCACACCATAGAGTCCAACTATACATCGCAATATCAGCAACTGCTGCGTGCCATATTCGACCTGCCGCTGGGCGATACTTCCGCACGCTGTCCTGCCGCTATGATAAACCTACTCGGCGAACCGGGCTACACGGGCGAGGCTGTTTACACGGGCATAGAAAAAGTCTTAGGGCTTTCGGGCGTTTATGTGCACCTCTACGGTAAAACCATTACCAAGCCTTTCCGCAAAATGGGGCACGTTACCATCCTTGCCGATACGACGGAAGAACTGCCTCAAAAAGTGGCTTTGGTGAAACAAAGGCTAAAAGTTATCAGCAACAAAAAATCGGCAGCCCAATCATCGGAGGTAATTCAATGAGTGAGGAAATCAACGATTTTGCGGGTGAGCAAGACGATGACGAGCTGTTTGAGCATCATCGCATTGTGGCCGACAAGGGGCAGTCTCTGCTGCGCATAGACAAGTTTTTATGCGACCGCTTGCCCAACGCTTCGCGCAGTAAAATTCAGGATGCCATTCACAACGGCTTTATTCTGGTCAATAATCAGCTGATTAAGCCCAACTACAAGGTGCATCCCTTAGATGTTATTACCGTTTCATTGCCCGAGCCGCCACGCAGCGGAGAGGTAAAGCCTGAAAATATTCCGCTCAATATTGTTTTTGAAGATGAACATGTGCTTGTGCTGAACAAAGAGCCGGGCATGGTAGTACATCCGGGCTATAACAACTGGGAAGGCACACTGGTCAATGCCTTAGTGTATCACTTCCAACAATTGCCCGAAATGCAAGGCAACGAAGGCCGTCCGGGGCTTGTTCATCGCATAGACAAGGATACCAGTGGGCTGATGGTCATTGCCAAAACCGAAACAGCGATGATGAGTCTGGCACGTCAATTTTTTCATCATACCATTGAGCGCACCTACTATGCCCTTGTGTGGGGAGAACCTAAAGAATCCAAAGGAACCATCAATGCGCCGCTGGGCAGAAGCCCCAAAGACCGCCGCATCACCATGGTTTACGAAGGTGACATGGTACCCTACGGCAGACATGCTATTACCCACTACGAAGTTATTCAGACACTGCGCTATGTATCGTTAGTCAAATGCCGCCTTGAAACAGGACGTACCCACCAAATCAGAGCGCATATGAAGTATCTGGGGCATCCGCTCTTTAACGATGCCACCTATGGCGGCGACCAGATTCTGAAAGGCACGCCTTTTTCCAAGTACCGCGCCTTTGTGGAAAATTGCTTCAGCCTCATGCCGCGTCAGGCACTGCACGCCAAATCGTTGGGCTTCGAGCATCCCGTCAGCAAGCAGTACATGCAGTTTGACTCTGAGCTGCCCGACGACTTCCGCGCTGTTTTAGACAAATGGGAACACTACGTTACCTACAACTGATACTCGACTGTTTTTATGTGAGAAGGTGCAATGCAGCAGCATAAAATTTCATGTGTTGAATATTGTTAAAATCTTGCTGCTCAGTTGCTAAGACTCTAACTTTGCGCGCCTGTTTGGAAAGGCAGGCTCATTTTTGATAAAAATTCAACCTAAAAAGTTTTTTCGCAATGAAAAAAATCTATCTGCTCATAGCTATTGCTATGCTGGCATGGGCTTGTGAGAGCGCAGAAGAAAAACGCCGCGCCGAAATGAAGGCCAAAGTAAAAGCAGAACTGACCAATAACAAGCGCATGGTTCGCCTGATAGACGGTATGATTACCGATTTGATTGTAAAACAGGGCAAGGCAGGTTTTGAAGTAATGGACGGGGGCGAGTTCCCAATCATAACTTATCCACTGGCTTACGATACGGTAAATTATCCCGTAGGAGAGGATATGACCGTATTGGGTGTTCTGATGCAGGATCGTTTAAACGGCGATTCGCTCAATGTAGATTTCAAACTGCAATGGGATCCTGATATCAAGGTAAATGACACGACGATGGGTGAGTTTAAGCTCGTTGCTGCCGAAGTTCGTGTATTGAAAGGGCAAGAACGCTATCGTTGGGTTAAGCAGGGCGAATATTACATCAAGCAAGCCAAGTTGTTGCAATAATCTTTTTCACGATAAACTTAACCTAAACCCGTTATATTTCTTATGAGAAAGATTGTTATCTTATCTGTAATTGCACTTTTTGCATATGCCTGCGGTGGCGGCAAAAAAGAGAAACAGTATGAGTTGAAAGCCGATTGGACGCGTGTAGATTCCATCCTCGCAAAAGTTACCAATGAACTGAAAATGATGGGCGGCGACTCCGGTAAGTTTGTGCGTTTTGACAATAACATCCGCCAAATAGTAAATATTACCATTGGTGAACCTACCAAAGAAGTATTTCCGCTGACCGACTTTATGGCTTATGCCCCCGTAAAAATGAAGGAAGAGCGATTCGGCGATGTACTGGTAGATGTGGCCGTTATTTGGGATACAACACTTTATCAATTAAAAGGCAAAGACACCGTTTGGGGTAACTTCCGCGTAAGTGGCTTCTACTTTCGCCAACTGGGCGACAGTACGCTGTACGAATTGGTAAAAGACCCGTCAACCAACTTTTACTCTAAGCAGCCCGTAGCTCCCAAAGTTGTGCAATAATAGTTTTCTAACCGTTTTCATGGCAGCAGCCCGAAGATTAAAAGGTTTTCGGGCTGCTGATTTTTTTATGAGTTCCGTACAATCGGGCATCACAAAAAGTCAATTTTATTTTTCTGCATGCTTCGCGGTTAGCTGTGGCTCATCGTAAAGCGTTTGTATTAACTTTGTAATGGTCGGTCGGGAATAACTTTGTACCTCTGACAGTTATGTAGGCATCGGATGGCTATGAAATACCTACCCTTTCTGTTTGCGTGGATGTTAGCGGTTGCCGCCGCGGCACAAAATCCGACTTTTGTCTTTTCCGATTCTATCCCCGTGCAAATCAATGGACGCAATTTGCCGTTGGCATGGGCAGGAGGTTTCAATGCTCCGCAGTTTTCCACCGTAGACCTCAACGGTGACGGGCGCAGCGACTTATTCATCTTTGACCGCAACACCAACAAAGTCAGTACTTTTTTGAATATCAATAACCGTTGGCAATATGCCCCCGAATACGAATCACTTTTTCCGAAGGATTTGAATGCTTGGTGTTTGCTGGCAGACTATGACAGCGACGGACGCAAAGACATATTCACAACCACCAATTTCGGCATCCGTGTGTTGCGCAACGTAACCCCTCAGGGTGGCAGGCTGCAATTTCAAACCCTGCACGACCCCTTGCAGGTTCGCGGCATTTCGGGTGTAAATCTCAACCTTCGCATAGACCTTACCGACATACCCGCAATTGCCGATATTGATAACGACGGCGATTTAGATATTCTGAATTTTATCCCTACCAGCGGCTTCAACATAGAGTGGAATCGCAACCTGAGCCGCGAACGCTTCGGCCACTCAGACAGCCTTGTATTTGAGAAGGCCACTTTGCGCTGGGGCAATATTGAAGAGTGTTCTAACTGTAACGAATTTCTTTTCGGCAACAGTTTTTGCCGCGTTGAGGCGGTGGAACATGCCGGCTCCACTTTGCTGACCATAGATTTGAACGGCGACAATACCAAAGACCTGTTGCTTGGCGATGTGAGTTGCACCAACTTAGTAGCTATGCTCAACGTAGGAACGCCCGCCAATGCCAATTTTAATAGCTTTCAGCAGGCGTTTCCTGCCGTTAATCCCGTTGATTTTCAGTTGTTTCCGGCTGCTTTCTACGAAGATGCAGACTTTGACGGTATCCCCGATTTGCTGGCAGCACCCAACGTATTCATTAATGAGCCTGCCACTGCTCCCTCGCTGGACTTTACGCGCTCGGCGTGGTTCTACAAAAACGAAGGAACTTTGCAGCGTCCCGATTTTCGCTTTCGGCAGCGCAACTTTTTGCAGGCCGATATGGTGGAAATTGGAGAAACTGCCCGCCCTGCCGTGCTGGATGTGGACGGCGACGGCGACTTAGACCTGCTGTTGAGTACCACCGGGCAGCGCAGCGACACTAACCCCGCAGAGTTAGAGCGAATTGTTAGCCGCATCTACTATTTTGAAAACACGGGCAACAACGCACGTCCTGCTTTCAGGTTGGCCAATGACAATTTTGCAGGATTTGCCACCGCCAATTTGCGCCAACTCAAAATCACGGTTGCCGACCTGAACGGCGATGGAGCAATGGACTTGGCATTTTCCGCACAGCGCAACAGCGACAATCGCGGACGCTTTGCCTATATTCTCAACACAGCACGCCGCAATGAACCCGTGCAGTTTAGCCTTGCCAATGCGACCGACCTGACAGTCAGCACGCTTTCTATTGGCGATGAACTGCTTTTTGCCGATACGGATGCCGATGGCGATGCGGATTTGTTAGTGGCTAAATTTCAGGGCGCGCTCGAGCGCTACGAAAACACAGGGAACTTGAACTTTACTTTGCGCAGCAGTAACGTGGCAGGCATTGAAAACGATGCTTTGAAACGCGGCCTGAGCATTACCGTAGCTGATGTAAACACCGATGGGCGATTAGACTTATTTGCTTCCAATCGCAGTGGTGAGTTGCTTTTTTACAACAACTTTCTAAACGGTAATCCGCAACCGGTGCGCAACCTGATGTTTAATCGCCTGACTAATCGGTTAGAAGAAAAAAACTTTGGCAGAGAGGTACTGCCGATTGTTTTAGGCAATCACCTGATTTTGGGTACTGCCGGTGGCGGTTTGCAACTGCTTCGTTTTCAGCAGGATGTGCCGACTGCCCTGCCTGCTGACAACTTGCTGCCGCGCAGTTGGTACAGCCTGAGCCCCAATCCGGCATCACAGGGCAGGGTGCGCCTGCAACTGGCTGAATCTGCTGCTGTCAGCATCACAGACCTTTCAGGGCGCACATGGTCGCAGTTCAGCCTTGCCGCAGGGGAGCACGCCCTGCAACTGCCAACAGCACGCAGTATGTATTTCATCCATCTGGCAGCAGGCAATGGCAAAGTAGCGGTAGAGAAGTTGCTGGTGAGTGAGTGAGAAAAATTGTATTTTAGTGATATGGTATATCAGCCGTCATATGCTGACAGTATGCTGGATTCTCTTGGGATTCTGTCAGGATTCAGTGTAGCCGAGGCTATACGGGAGAAGTATGAACAGTTTGCAATTATTAAAATGAGAGATATTACGAGCAAACTGAGAGGTTCATTTTTCTATCATAAGAATTTAATCCCGATACAGGCTGCCGCAGAATGGCAATCCACTCGTCCGCTGATTCCTGTTTTATTAAAACTCAGAAGGATGATAGAGCCGATTGACACACAAGAGTTGCAGGATTTCAAATCTGCTGCCTTAGACTTTTTTGATACAGTTGATACACTATCAGCTAATTTACAGGACATAGCGAATGTGAACGCTGCCTACGAGTTGTCTCATACCGTTTTAGCAAATGACTGGGATAGTAACGAAGACAAACACTGGGATAATTATGGATGAATATGAAGTATAATCAGGGCGATATTATTCTTCTTCCATATCCATCCACTGATTTATCCAAGACTAAGCAACGCCCGGCAGTCATTATTTCCAATGATGCGACAAATAAGCAAAACTATATTATTGCCAAAATAACATCTGTCATTAGGGGAGAACAGTTTTCTTTTTTGATTACCCCCAACGATATTGACCGAGAATTAAAATATACCAGCGAAGTGCGCACCAATGAGTTATTTACGGTAAGTCCATCAATCATCATAAAAAATTTGCATCCTTGCAAAAAAAGTATTGATACGGCTAACCAATAGCATCAAAGAACATATTTCAGTAAGAGAGTTATAAATAGCTTATAGAGAAATGATGTTAGCAGCTATTCTGAGAAATTTTGTAGCGATAAAACCTTGCGTTAGACGTAAATTTGCGAACTAATCCCCCAATAACCATGAAATTAGCCTGGTGGAAATTACTGACCATAGCCTTGCTGTTCTACACCCTGCTGGGCGGTCTGCTGTTGGATGTGCCGCGCCTAAATATCCTCAACGAAACCATTCGCAACCTCTACTTTCATGTGCCGATGTGGTTTGGTATGATGATTTTATTGACGGTTTCGCTAGTCTATTCCATCAAATACCTGCGCAATCCGCTGGAAAAATACGACCAATGGGCAGCTGAATCCGCCAATACAGCCATTTTATTTGGCATTTTGGGCTTACTCACGGGCATGTTTTGGGCAACCTACACATGGGGAGACCCTTGGCACGGCGACCCTAAACAAAACGGTTCAGCCATTGCCATGCTCATTTATATGGCCTATGGGTTGTTGCGCGGCTCATTTTCCGACCCGCAACAGCGTGGGCGCATCAGTGCAGTGTACAACATTTTTGCTTTTGCGGCATACATTCCTCTCATCTGGATTTTGCCGCGACTGACCGATTCGCTGCACCCGGGTTCGGGCGGCAATCCCGGCTTCAATGCCTATGACTTAGACTCTAAACTGCGACTGGTATTCTACCCGGCCGTAATCGGCTGGACACTGCTCGGCGTGTGGATTACTTCGCTGCGGGTGCGCCTCAGAAAGTTGGAAGCCAAAAAAATTGAAAAATACCTATCATAAAACCAACTTTTCAGGGTAAATTTGGCGTAAATTGGTAAAAAAATTACAATTTTTTATGCGTATTCTACATACAGCCGACTGGCATCTGGGTAAATCTTTAAAAAACTTTGACTTGCTGGACGGACAGCAATACGCGCTTCAACAGCTTACAAACCTTATCCGCAGCGAAAAACCCGACGTGTTGCTTATTGCAGGCGATATTTACGACCGCACGCTTCCGCCTGCCCGTGCGGTGGAGTTGTTTGACGAGGTGATGTCGGAAATTGTGCTGGGGCTGAAAGTGCCCGTAATAGCCATTGCAGGCAATCACGACAGCGCCGAGCGCATTGACTACTTCAACGGAATTTTACAGCGGCAGGGCTTGCATATTTTCGGTATGCCCGGTGTTGTCAAACCTGTCGTACTGCACGATGCACACGGTGAGGTATATTTCTACCCCATACCCTACACCAAGCCAACCGACTTGCACCTGCCCGAAAATAAGAATGCTTTTTTTGACAGCCACGAGACCATCATGCGCCATGTGGTAAAAAATATTGTGAATGGCATGTCGGCAAAGGGGCGGCACGTGGCTATTGGTCATGCTTTTATCAGTGGCGGCGAGGGTTGTGAATCGGAACGGGTGCTGCTGAGCGTTGGTGGGGCTTCCGTTGTGCCTGCCGAAATCTTTACGCCGTTCCACTACACCGCACAAGGGCACTTGCACCGTCCGCAGTCATTCATGGACGGGCGAGTGCGCTATTCCGGCTCACTGCTCAAATATTCCTTTTCCGAAGCCGACCACCAAAAAGTATTTTTGATGGTAGAAATGGACGGGGAAGGCAATGTGCAAACCGAAAAAATTCCGATTGCGCACAAACAGGACATCCGCCGCGTTCAGGGCTACGTATGCGATGGAGTATTTCAATTGGCTGATAATCAGTCGTCTGTTCATCAGGATGACTTGCTGGAAGTAACGCTGCTCAACGAAGAACCCGTTATTAACGCCATGGAAATTGTGCGACGGCAATATACCTGTGCGCTCGAGCTGCGGCAACCCAACGCTTACCGCAACACATCGGAACGCCGCCTTTCTACCGAACAACTCTCTAAAATGGATGACAGGGAGATAGCCCGCGAATTTTTTCTGCACTATTTACCCGCTTTGGACATAGTACACGAAGAAATTATCACCCAAATTATCCGCGAAATTCAACCCGAAGCATGAGACCGCACTTTCTTGAAATACAGGCATTTGGCCCGTATATAGACCATCAACGCATTGATTTCGGCAAGTTTTCGGGCAACAACCTGTTCCTTTTGCACGGCCCGACGGGTGCAGGCAAAACCACCATCTTTGATGCCATGAGTTGTGCGCTGTTTGGCGATACCACAGGCGACCGCAAAGAGCAACAAATGCGTTCAGACTTTGCCTCTGATAATCAGCCTACTATCGTAAAATTTTGTTTCAGGCAGCGCGGCAATTTCTACGTAGCGTATTACGAAAAACGAAAGAAAAAGCGCAGCGAAGGCTTTGACGACGAACGCCAATTTTATCGCTCCGATGAAAACGGCAACCCGTTGCCCGATGAAAAAATACTGACCAAGAAAGATGAGATTAAAAACGAGGTTAGTCGCATTTTGCACTTTACCAAAGAGCAGTTCTTGCAGATTGTGGTGCTGCCACAGGGCGCATTTCAGCGTTTTTTGCGGGCAAACGGCGATGATAAGGCTAAAATTCTGAGTGCAATTTTTCGCACCGAACGATTTACAGAGTTTCAGAAGCGCCTGCAAGAGCGATTGAACACTGCATCAGGGGAACTCCAAAACCTGCAAACCGCCGAGAAAACATTACTTGCCAACGGGCAATTGTCCGAAGGCGAGAGCATAGAAAACCGCCTGCAAAGTTTGCACGAGGAGGCGCAAAAACTTACCGACTATTTGCAGGAATTGGAGACAGCCAATAATACAGCTCAGCAGCAGCTAGTTACCGAACGTGCTTTAAACGATGATTTTCAGCATTTTGAAAAAATACGGCAGCAACTCCATGCGCATTTGGCAAGCCGAGAAACCTACGAGCAGTTGAAGCAGCAAAAAGCCCGTTTGGAAAATGTACGCGACTTAAAGCCGCTGTTTGACCGTGTCTCTGAATTGAAAAAAAACATAGAGGAAAAGCAGCAAGCACAGAAAAAAAACATAAAGGAAAAGCAGCAAGCACAGCAGCACATGCAGCAAACCGCGCAGGATTTGGCTAATCATGCAGAGCAAAAAAATGCTGCCGAACGGGCGCGGGAAGCCGCACAAAGCCTGCGAGAGAAGTTGCCCGATTTTGCCAAAGCTGCGGAATTGCGGCGACAAATTGCGGCGACGCGGCAGCAATTGGCTACCTGGTCGGACAATTTACAGGTATTGCAAGAAGAAATTACAAGCATAGAGGAGAAAATTGCTGCCAATGATGAGCAACTGACCCAACTGCACCAAACCGCCCGGCAATTGGCATTGTACGAGCGCGAAGAAAAAGACCTGAACACACTTCGGGAGACTTTGCAGAAACTGACGGCAGCGCAGGCAGCAGTAGAGGAAGCCGCAAAAGCTACTGCCAAGATGGCGGCGAAGTATGACTTGGCGGCAAAAGCGGCAGAAAAAGCCCATCAACACTACCGCCAAACCGAGCGATTGTGGCGCAGCAGTCAGGCAGCCTTATTGGCAGAAACGCTGCAACCGACACAGCCCTGCCCCGTTTGCGGGGCAACCGAACACCCGAATCCCGCACAGCCTGCCGATAAGCGTGTGGATGATACTGAATTAGAAAAAGCCCACCAAGCCAAAGAAAAAGCCGAAAAAGCCGAACAGGAGGCGCTTACTGCTTACCAAGACGCAAAGACCGAGCAGGCAATGCAGGAGAACACTTGCCAAATATTGGCAGCAAGTTTTACCGACAGCATCCCTTCGCAGGAAGAGTTGGAGCAGCAGTGGCAACAGGCCGCCCGACAGCGCAAAAATGCCGAAGCAGCGCAAAAGCAGTGGCAAGTATTGCAACAAGCAACCGAGCAACTCAAACAGCAGCAGCAGGATAAAACAGCAAAAGCAAAAGCTGTGGAAGAAGAGGTGCGTAAGCATGAGCTTGCTTTGAGTGGTTTGCAAAGCAATTGGCAAGCCGTTACAGAGCGGCTTCCTGCGGGTATATCCGATGCGGCAACCGCAGAAAAACAGGTTGCTACATTGGCTAACCAATATGCGCAATGGGAAAAAAAGCAGCAAACCTTAGAAAAGGCACTCAACGAAGCCCGCGAAAAATATGCACGCCTGCAAATCACAGCCGAACAACAGCAAATAGCACTCAATGAGCAAGAGCAGCAACTCAACGAATTGCGTGAACGAACCAAGCAGGCCTGCTTGGCCAAAGGATTTACCGCCATGAATGAGGTTGCTGCTTGGGTCAAAGAGTTTTCCGAAGAGGCATTAAAAGACCTTGCCCAAAAGATTGAAGATTGGGAAAAAACGGAACTGACCCTGCAAACAACGTTCAACGAAGCCCAAAAAAAAGTAGCAGGAAAGCAAAAACCCGACTTAGATACCACTGCGCAGAAAGCCCAAGCCGCTGCGCAAACGCTGCGCAATTATCAGAGTAAGTCAGGCGAAATTGGCAACAATATCAAGCGTTTGCAGGATTTACAACAGCAACTGACTGCCCTACGACAACAAATTACCGACCAAGAAGCCGTTGTTAAGCCTTTACGGGAACTTTTTGCACTTGCCTCGGGCGACAATGCGGATAAACTTCGCCTACAACACTTCGTGCTTCGTTTCTATTTTAATGAAGTACTTGCCAAAGCCAATTTGCGATTGGAACAACTTTCGGGCGGGCGCTATACCTTGCTGAACGATGAAACCGTTGGGCGCGGCAAAGACGGAATGCGGCTGGCAGTTTTTGACCAATACTCCGGCACTATGCGCCCTGTAGAAAATCTCTCCGGCGGAGAAACTTTCTTTACTTCGTTAGCACTGGCACTGGGGCTCACAGATGTGATTACTTCGCGAAGCGGTGGCATTGCCTTAGAGTCCATGTTCATAGACGAGGGTTTCGGTATGCTAGACAGCGAAACGCTGGATTTAGCCATCCGAACCCTTGCCGAATTGGAAGGCAGCCAACGACTTGTCGGCATTATTTCGCATGTAAGTGAACTCAAAGAGCGGATTCCCGTCAAAATTGAGGTCATCAAAGAGCGAAAAGGCAGTAAAATTGTACAAGCATGAAATAATTCATAGATTTCAGCATGTTTCGCTTTTTTGACCAGAAATCGTATTCACCGCGCGAGAAAGTCATGTTTCGTTTTTTGCGCCGCAGCGATATATTTCGCAACCTAACCGATGATGAGTTGGCATTGTTCATTCCGCATCTGCATCCGCGCCGCTATTTGCAAAATGAGGCTATTTTCTTTCGCGGCGACCCCAGTCAAGCGCTGTACATTATCAAGTCGGGCGAGGTAAAGCTCAACTTAGATGTGGAAGATAACTTTGAGGAGCTCATTACGCTCACCCGCGGCGAAACCTTTGGCGAAAATGCTATTTTGGAAGGAGCGCGGCGCAATTTCAATGCAATCGCCGCCTCAGAGGTGTGCGAATTATGGGTGCTGGCACAGGTGAATATCTTGGCCATTTTTGAAGAAGATGCAGAGATAAAAGCAAAAATGTCGCTGGCATTTGCGGCCTACTATGACCGCTACGTGCGGCACATCGTGAAAGCCTACCGCAATAATTTCGGATTTTTCAATTTAGGCAATGCCTACCTGAGTGCTAAGCGGGAAGGAAACAAGGGATAAACCCATAAAACATTAAAGGCTGCCTGTAAAAGACAACCTTTGATGCATAAAAAGAATGATGTTAGCTCTATCGGGTGAACTATCCCAGATATTCAGCTAGTTGTCCAGCTTTGGAAGAGGCACGCATTTTCTTCAAGGCCTTTTCCTTGATTTGGCGAACACGTTCGCGGGTAGTGCCCATAATTTCGCCGATTTGGTCTAAAGTCATGGGCGACTCAATACCAATACCGAAGAATAATTTCAAGATTTTGCGCTCGCGCTCGCTCAAAATAGACAAGGCACGTTCAGTTTCAATGCTGAGCGATTCGTTGTACTCAACGTTTTTGTCGGTGCTTTCGGTACTGTCGTCCGACATAACGTCCAGCAGCGTGCCACCGTCTTCGTTGTCAAAAGGCGCATCCACAGACACTTGACGAACCGAAGTTGTCATAATGCCTTTGATTTCTTTCAAATCCATTTCAAGGATTTCAGCCAATTCCTCGGGAGTTGGCTCGCGCTCATATTGCTGTTCCCACTCGCCGGTGGCTGTTTTCAATTTGTTTAATGCGTTGGTTTTATTGGCCGGCAAGCGCACGATACGACCGTTTTCGGCAATTGCCTGCATAATGGACTGGCGAATCCACCAAACTGCATAGGAAATAAACTTAAAGCCACGAGTTTCATCAAACTTTTGGGCAGCCTTAATCAGACCTAAATTACCTTCATTAATCAGGTCATTCAAAGGCATGTGCCCATTCTGATATTGCTTGGCCACCGATACTACAAATCGGAGGTTGGCTTTGGTCAGCTTGTCTAATGCGGCTTTGTCGCCCTGCTTAATGCGACGCGCAAGTTCTACTTCCTCGTCCACAGTCAGCATCTCAATACGGCTGATTTCTGTGAAATACTTCTCGAGAGTAGCGCTTTCGCGACGGTCGGTAATGGTGTTTGTGATTTTTAACTGACGCATTGGCTTGCAAATGTTTTATAATGGTAACAATAATTACATGGTAAATAGTTTCTTGACCCATAAGCACATAAGCTTAACCTTCCTGAGTTAATGCAGGAAACTTACATGCAAGCAATTGATTAACAGATAGTTTGTTTGTAAGTAAAAACAAATAAGGGTGCAAAGTTAGAAAAAGCAACAAATACGATGCAAATAACTGCGTGCTTTTTTCATAGTGTTTGTTTATTTTACAGACCTGAATATATCAAGGCTTTGCTGCCCATTCAGGCAATTGTTTGATTGTTTTTCGTAAGTGCGCTTGCCAATCAGCACCAAATCATAGCTTTTCAGCGGCCAATCTATGGTAGCAGACGCAACTTCCGGCATATTAACAGTGAAACTTTTGGAAAAGTTTTTCCGTATCAAATTTTTTTCATCAGACAAGTACTGGTCGGTTTGAAGTACTGTCAGGTGTTGAGCGCCGCCCTCGGCAAATCGCTGCACGCAGGGCAACAGTGCCATATTGCCGGGAGCATTGAGCAATAGCAGCAATTTTTTGATTTTGTCTAAGCCTCTGTCCACCAAAATACCGATTTCAGTATCTATTTCATGGAGGAAGCGCTGTACTACGCCGATAGTTCTGTCTGCGGTAAATAAAGAACGCGTACTGTCTACCAGCAGAAAATCAAACTTGCCTTCTTCTACTGTATCTTCTACTTCTTTAACCAAATCATCTGTTATTGTCCGATAAATGCAGTTAATATCTATTTGCAATTGGCTTGCCATTTCTTTTACGGGGGCGAAACCTTCCTGCTCAAAATATCTGCGCATCAATCGGACTAACTTGCGAATTATGTGTAATATATAACGTTGTGATTTGTAAATTATTGTGAGGGGATGTCCCCATTTCCATGTCTATAATAAACATAAAAAGCACCAGCCCAAACTGACTGAGTGCTTGCGGACTTTTTAGAGATTCAGCAGGGAAAAGTACGGCTGAAAATTTGGGGAAGATGCTGCCTACTGCCGAGGGGGCTAAAATAATTCTTGCGACTATTTTACTCACAACAGAAGGTTGCCCGATGCGGGTGGCTGAAATGCCGATTAAACGGGCAAAAAATACAGTTGCGATTACCTGAACCAGCAACAGCGCAACAGGGTTATGAAGATTTTCATCATAGATTGCAAAAATTCGCTATGGAGGGGTTGGGTACGGTTGCCGTTTCGGAGGCTCTAATGATTGTTGCAGTTTGTTCCAAAGCATTTCCCTGATGAAATATCTACCAGAGAAATACTGTCAGAATAATAACTACGCTGCCGTAAAATGTTACATAACGATTTACGCGAGGATTATCTGAATTTGGATTTGAGTTTTGCCAGCAGGATGCTCATATCTTCTTCAGGTTCTGGTTTGGCTTGCGGGCGCTTACCCTGTCGGTTGCCCGATTCGGCATTTTTGTTGGTCTTGGCTTTCTTCTCGGCAGCAGGAGGCGAGGTCTGCAATCCTTTCATACTTAGGGCAATACGCTTTCTTGATTCATCTACCTCTGTAACCGTAACCATTACGCGTTGATGTACTTTTACTATCTCGCTCGGATGCTCAATAAAACGGTCTGCCATTTGGCTGAGGTGTACGAGGCCGTCCTGATGTACGCCAATATCTACAAAAGCACCAAAATTGGTAATGTTGGTAACTATGCCCGGCAGTCTCATGCCTACTTTTAGGTCGCTGATGCTGTGCACGCTGTCATCAAAGGCAAAAGCCTCAAATTGCTCGCGCGGGTCGCGACCCGGTTTAGCCAATTCCTTAAGGATATCTTGTAAAGTCGGTAGCCCGACTTTATCGGTTATGTATTTTTTAAGGTCAATTTTTTTGCGCAAATCTTCGCTGCAAATCAGGTCTTGTATGGTGCATTGCAGGTCGGCAGCCATTTGTTCAACAATGTGGTAGCTTTCGGGGTGAACCGCACTTGCATCTAAGGGGTTTTCCCCGTTGCGAATGCGCAAAAAACCTGCGGCCTGCTCAAATACTTTGTCGCCTAAGCGGGGTACTTTTTTCAGTTCGCTGCGTGTTTTAAAAGGTCCATAGAGGTTGCGGTAATCTACAATGTTTTGTGCCAACGACGGCCCCAGCCCTGAAACGTAGGTGAGTAATTCTTTACTTGCCGTATTGACCTCTACCCCAACGGCATTTACGCAACTTATGACTACGTCGTCCAGCGAATGTTTCAGTGCTGATTGGTCTACATCGTGCTGGTACTGCCCTACACCAATAGATTTGGGGTCTATTTTAACCAACTCTGCCAGTGGATCCATCAGGCGGCGACCGATGGAAATAGCACCGCGCACGGTTACATCATGGTTAGGGAACTCTTTGCGGGCAATGTCGGAGGCGGAATATACCGAAGCACCACTTTCGTTGACCATCACTATCTGAATATTTTTGGGCAGGTGAATGTTTTTTACGAACCGTTCGGTTTCTCGTCCTGCTGTTCCGTTGCCTATGGCAACTGCCTGAATGTCATACTCTTCGCATAGTTTGCGAATTTTCATACCCGCTTCGGCGGTTTGTTTTTGCGGTTCGTGCGGGTAGATGGTGTCGTTGTGCAGCAGTTTGCCTTGTGCATCTAAGCAGACGACTTTGCAGCCTGTGCGGAAGCCCGGGTCTATGGCCAGCACGCGTTTTTCGCCCAAGGGGGAGGCAAGCAGCAACTGGCGAAGGTTGTCGGCAAAAACTTTAATGGCCTCCTCATCGGCGCGCTTTTTGGTAATAGCCCTGATTTCGGTTTCCATAGAAGGACCCAACAGGCGATGATAGGCATCTACTACGGCCATTTTTACCTGTTCGGAGCTTGGGCTGTCGCCTTTTACAAACTGATTGATTAACAAAAATAGCGCTTCCTCTTCTTCGGGGAATGAGGTCAGGGAAATGAAATTCTCTTTTTCCGCGCGGCGCATGGCCAGTATGCGGTGCGAAGGAGCCTTGGCAATATCTTCTTCCCAGTCAAAATAATCTTTGTATTTCTGCGCTTCGGCTTCTTTCCCTGCCAATACTTTGGCTTTGAATTTGCCTTTTTTGAGGAACAGTTCACGCATGTTGGCACGCGCCTGCGCATCTTCGCTTACTCGTTCTGCAATAATGTGGCGTGCGCCGGTCAGCGCTTCTTCTATGGTTTTAACGCCTTTTTCTTCGTTAATAAAACTCAATACGGCCTGTAAAAGGTCTGTATTGCTGTCTTGTTCTTGCAAGATGTCGGCAAGGGGTTCCAGTCCTTTCTCTTTGGCTTCTGTGGCTTTGGTGCGCCTTTTGGGGCGATAGGGCAGATACAAGTCTTCCAGCCGTGCCAGCGTTTCGGCTGCCATAAAAGCCGCTTCCAGTTCAGGCGTAAGTTTGCCCATCTCACGCATAGACTCCAAAATAGCTTCGCGGCGCTTGTCCAGTTCGCGTAGTTGGGCTATTCGGTCGCGAATGGTTGCTACGGCTACTTCGTCGAGGCTACCGGTAACTTCCTTGCGATAACGGGAGATAAACGGTACGGTAGCACCGCTGTCCAACAAATCAATTGTAGCTTGCACCTGCCTTGGGGCGATAGCCAGTTCGCCGGCAATTTGCAGGAAATGTTTTTCCATAAGAATTTCAGAGTGGCAAAAGGTATTTGATAAGGCAAAAATAGGTAATTCGCACTATTTTGCATTTTCGGGAGGGTCAATGAGTCGCAGGTTGAAATCGTCATAATAGTAGTTGGTCTGCTGCTTCATCTGGTCTATTTCTGCCGTAGCGGCTCCTGCCAACGGAGTAGAAAGCAAACGGCGGAAAGTTTTGATGGCATTTTCGGTTTGTCCGCTTTTTTTAAGCGCCATTGCCTGTAAGAAGATGAAAGGTGTCTGTGCATTAAAATCGGGTATTTTCTTAATGGCGGCCTCTGTTGCGGTAATAGTTGCGCGATAATTTTTTTGAAGATACGGAATCAATAGGTGAAGCAATTTTGCTTTTTGGTTGTCCGGGTCTGTGCTGAGCAGTTGTCCTAAAGTTTGGTTAGCCTCCTCATACCTGCCTAACTGCAACTGCTGTTCGCTGATGTTCATCAGTATTTCCTTTTTTTTGACCGGGTTGCTCTCGTATTGGGCGGCATTTTGCAGTTGGGGTAGGGTTACACTGTGATCTACTTTGCGTTTGGCAAGTTGTACCAAAATGATATGCGCATTAGGATGTCCTTTTTCCATGGCAAGCGCTTTTTCAGCATAGTAATTGGAGATGCTGTCCTCATAAATGCGGAAGTAGGTGAGGGCAATGGCTGCAAAGTTTTTGGCAGAATATTTTTCTATACGCGACTTAAAAATGCCATACTCTGCCTGTTTCCACGTAGCGACGGCTTTTTCGTATTGTCCTTGTTGAAATTGTGCAAAACCAAGTTCGTAGTAATACTTTGCCTTTGCGGGAGGGTCATTTTTGGCAATTTTGGGCAGGAACTTTTGAATGGCGTTTTCTGCTTCGGCATATTTGCCGAGAATATTATTAATTTTGGCATAGAAGTAAACTACCAAAGTGTCTTCCTGCGAAATTTGGTATGCCTGTTTTATTTGCTCGTAGGCTTGCGCCAAGTCGCCGTCTCTCACCAAGTGACTCATGGCATACAGCCTGTAATTGATTTTTTTATTGTTGTCCTTTTCATATTTGGCCGCCATATTGAGGTTTTCCACTACTTTTTTTGAGTCGTTGGAGGCTATGGCTATTTTGGCGAGCAGAACGTAAGCAGGCGTGTAATTGCTCTGCAACTTTAAAACCGAAGAAAGCGTAGAGACTGCGCTGGAGTATTGTTTTAGCAAATATTCACACAACCCTTTTTCATACAAGTAGAAGTGATTGCTCGGTTCACGTTGCAAGGCTAAGTTATAGTTCTGAATAGCCTGCTCGTATTGGCCTGATTTTTTTGCTTGCGAGGCTTTAATATAGTAATCCAGCCCGCTTTGTGGTTGCCCCCATGCGAGATAGCAGGTAAAAGACAGAAAAAGAGAAGTAAATAATTGCTTCATAAGTCTTTATTTTGGAAACGGCTCGGAAGATACCGCTTCTCATTAGCGGATAATTAATTGCACAAGTTAGTAAATCTTTTCCTTTTTCGTCGCTTTTTCGCTAAATTGCCCTTCAAACCTAAAGTAATGGAATCTCTGCATAAGTTCAACATAGTAGTATTTTGCTATTTATTTTTATCAGTTTTCCATTCGGGGCAATCAGGTGCGCAGGGCAATAAAATCAGACTGTTTTCAGGTCAGGTTATCAATACGGACAATCAGCCTGTCAAAGGCGTAAAAGTTTTCTTTGAGGGCTTCAATAATATTGAGGATGAAACAGACCGAAACGGGAACTTTGAATTGCCGATGCCTGCTTCTTTTGCTGTTTCGGAGCAAACGGCCGTCTATGTGGGTAATAAAAAAATAGAGCGTGGCGGCTATGTTTACAATGCAGTTGCCAACACTTTGGTAATCAGATTGAAAGAAGAATTGCCTGAGGGGGGTGTGCAACTGATAGAGTTTTTTGATGAAAGAAGCCTGCCGCTGCCTGCACAGGTTGCCGTTTTCATAAAGGGGAGGAAGTTTAGAACCAATGAAAAAGGCTGCATAGAGTTTAACAGTCCGCCCTATTTTAAAGCCGATGAGCTCAACAGCGAACCAATCTCCGTTGAGGGCTACGAAGTCAGCAGCACCTACTACACAGCTACCAACAGGCGCTTTTTTGTTTACCTGAAAGGGGTAAAACCATCAACCGCGGCCAAGCAAGAAATCACACAGCCGCAGCCAAACACCGGCAGCAAACCGGAGGAAAAACTTTTGCCAAGCACCGAAAAAACTGTTTCGGAGATTATCAGGCAAGACTTCAACAATGTGCTCAACGAATTGGAGATGGAGAAACAGTTTCTCAATGAGCGCAGCATTAAAATTCGGGATGAAATAGAGAAAATAGCATCACAACTTGGCAACCATCAACTTTCCGATGAGGCCAAACAAGAACTCCGCAAATACCTCAACCGATTGGAGAAACGATTGATAGAAAACGACCTCGCTTACGAAAGTGCACAGGAGAAAATAAAGCAGGTGATTGAGCGCATGAGATTAGAGGTGATATACAAAGACTCTATCAATGCCGCAGCCGTTCAGAAAATAGAAACCATCGCTGCGGAGAGAGAGGCGGCCGTGAAGGAAAAAGAAGCCATTGAAGCGCTCTACCGCGCCCGTTTGTTGATTATTGCATTGGTAGCCTTAGGGCTTGCCGGGGCAGCCGTTGCGTCTTACAGCGTTTCTCAAAAACTCAAAAAACAGAAAGAAGAAATTATCGGTCAGCGCAATAGCATTGAAGAGAAAAACAAAAAACTGGAAAAAGCATATTTGGAAATACAGTCCCAAAAAACTGAAATTGAACGCCAAAATCACCAGATTACGACCAGTATTCGCTATGCAGAGTCTATCCAAAATGCGATTCTGCCGCTTGCAAGCACTTTTAAGGAAGCCTTCAAAGACTATTTTGTCTATTATCAACCTAAAGACATCGTATCGGGAGATTTTTACTGGTGCTATTCGGACGGCAATAAAACCCTGATTGCTGTTGTAGACTGTACAGGGCATGGTGTGCCGGGCGCTTTCATGTCGCTGATAGGTTATAACCTGCTGAACGAGCAAGTCAAGCAACACGGGTTCTCTAAACCTTCCCAAATTTTGGACGGCTTGGACAAAAACCTGCGCATTGTCCTTCGTCAGGAGCAAAAGGTAAACAACGACAGCATGGATGTAGGTATTTGCCTGATAGAAGGCCATGATGTTTGTTTTGCAGGTGCCAAACGCGCCTTGCTGATATACAGGGCACAAACCGATACGCTAGAAGAAATACGAGGCGACCGCAAGCCTATAGGAGGGTTTAAGAAATACCTCAACCGTCATTACCAAGACCATCATATCACCGTCAATCCGGGAGATTCGCTGTACTTATTTACCGATGGTATAACCGACCAACCTAATCCATCACTCGATAAGTTTGGCTATCAAAAGCTAAAACAAGTAATTTCTGCTTATGGGCATATGAGCATGGAGTGCCAAAAAGAAGGTTTGGAAAAAGCGCTTCATGAGCACAAAAAAGGTGTCCCATTGCGGGATGACATAACCGTACTTGCTGTAAGAATCGGTTGATTGAGCAGCTACTTGCCTGCAACCAGGCGCAAGCCCATGCCCAAGGCAAGGTCAATCACCAAGCCGAAAACAACTCCGAACCCGAACCCGTAGTTAATTAATTTTCCGAAATATTGCTCGGCGAAACTGTAAAACAGGCTTTCTATTTCTTTGGGGTTCATTTCCGATACCTCGCGGATGACTACTTTGCGGATATCCACCGCATTTACAAGGGCGGGCAAATGTTGCTGTGCCGTTTCCAATATTGCACTTACTAATGCATCGGCAAGAGCTTGCAGGGTTTCAGGAGCAAGGCTTTGTGGCAGCTTCGGCAGCAGTGCACTCAATAATTCTTCCACAAATTGCTGCACTGCATGGCGGCTGTCTGCATGGGTTAGCAGTTGTTGCAGTAGCGCAACCACTTGCGAGGCCAAATGGTTGGCAGGCAATAACTTATCAAGCGGTTCATTGGCAAGTTGATGTTGCCACTCCCGTAAAGTCTGTTGCAGCCACTGCCGGGTGGTTGGTTGTGACAGATAATGACGTACAGCCACTTCCAAACGATTGGCGATGGCATCGGTATTGAGTGAGGCGGTTATTTCGCGGGGCGAAAGTTTTCCCCAGAGTTGTTCGGCTATTTCTAATGCCGCCTGTATCAGCAGCGACAACAGTTCCGGCAAATGCTGCTGCAAAGGTGCTTGCAATTCCTGCCAAGCAACTGCTATTATGGGTGCTGTGCGTTGCCAAAGGATTTCTGCATCGGTGATTTGGAGCACGCCCGCAAATGAGGCCACCGGCATTTTTACCAATTCATCTACCAGCAGATTGAGTGCACGCATGATAGCATCGCACAGTTCGGGCTTGGCCAGCAGCGTATCGGTGAGTTGTTTCAGATACAGTTCATCAATCTTTATGTCGACTGCCGAAAGCGGAGTTTCGCCCAGTTGCTCCGCCCATGCACCGATAAGTTCTTTTAAACTTGCAGATTCGTGCCTGAAAAATTCAGGGATGCCTTGATTGGCTAGTTCAATAACACTGTCTTTGATGGTACTTTTGTAAACAAATGCTCCTGCCTTGCTTTGTGCATAGGCCTGTTCGTAAACTTTTTCGGCGAGTAGCTCTTTGTTGTCCTGCAACCAGCCTAAACCAGTGGTAATGAACCCATCTAAAACGCTGTCCAAGTTGCGGGTGATTACTTCCATCAACCTGCCGTCAAACAATTCGCTGATTTTCCGATGGGGGCTAAACTCTTGCGACAGCCGATTTTCGATGAGTTGGTACAGTAACTCGCGCAGCGATTCGTCTGCCAGTTGCTGTTCTAACGCAACATGCAGCCGCATTTTGAGTTTTTCCTGTTGCAAAGTGCCTACGTATTGCCCAATCGGTGCTTCATTGAACCGTTGCCACAATTGTTCTGTAGGTGGCAATAACGCTTTACGCAAATTATCTGCGGTCAGGGTTTGGGCTGTGTGCATGGCAAAAGGCAGCACCTCTTCGGTCAGTTTGCCTGCATAATTTTTCCAGTTGCTTCCCCAAAGCTTGCTGAAGGTAGAGGGGTTTTGCAATTGTTTCAGTATTGTTTCTGCCACTTTTGCCGCCAGTTGCTGCCTGCTATCGGCATTTTGCAACTGCTCTGCGGCAACCCGATTGATATGCTCCCAAGGCAGATTTTCCGCAGAGAATGCAGCAATTCGTTGCCCGATTTTTTCGCTGAGCGTATGCGTGTGTTTTTGCACTGCTTGCGCTGCCCAATCGGTTAGTGCGACAGCAATGGCTGTGCGGTTTTCCTGCAACCATTTTTCAGGAATCAGCAAGTGTGGTTGTGCAATGTATTCCTGTGCCTGTTTGTGGATGGTTTCTTTTTTATCGTCAAAAGTAGCAGCAATGTTTTGTGGGTTGAGCAGGCCGCCTGCTACGAACTTGCCCATATTTTCGGCAAAACGCCTTTGGTTTTTGGCTACTACACCGGGTGTAAACGGCAATGCCCGACCTTTTGCCCATTCTATCGGGCGATAGGGACGAAAAATCATTCGCAGTGCGAGCCAATTAGTACCATATCCCGTGAGGCCGTAAGCAGCAGCAGCCAGTGCCGTATCTTCCCACGAAATCAGGTTTTCGGTATTGAAAGCAGGCATAAATGCCAGCGTTCCACCTGCAATACCGCCCAGCAGTGCCCCCAGCAACGTAATGGGTTTCAATTCGCGCCCCATAAATCGCTCTACCAAGTCCAGCAACTTTTCATTAGGCATTTTTTGGAGGCTGTTGCGAACTACCGCCTCTATGCGCCCCGTAAGCAGAAATTCCAAATTTTGCAGCAGCAGTTGTTGCAGGCGTGCAGGCAATGCAATTGACCATGAATCAAATACAGCACGTGCACTGCCCCACGGCTGCGTACCCAATCGTCGCAAACTTGTGTCTATGTATGCAGCCGTCAGTTGAGCTGCCTCCTGCGCATCAGGTGATAAATCAGCTATCCACAGTTGCATTCGGTGTGCGATGGCAGCCCTATTTTGCAACAAAGCGCCTTTCACCAAATGTGGCAGTCGGTTATCGGCCTGCTGCAAAAGGCTGCGGAATCGCATGCCGGATACCCACTCTCCCCAAGGACGAAAATAAGCCGTTTCTATAAAAGCAATTGCCAATCGTTCCAGTTGCGCACCCGAACGTGGTGCATATAACCATCGCTTTTTTATCTGTTCCTGCCAGATGTAGCCAATGGCTTGTTGCAATAGCCTAACAGTTTCTTGCTGTGTAATAAAATTGCTCAGCGGACGCTCTGCCAGTGCAGAAAATTGCAAAACAGAATCAGTCGGAGACCGCAACAACCCGATAATTGCCTTTTGCAGCAAGTTTGCCAGCGGGTCGCCTGTAAAGGCAGGGTTTGCACCTGCCAATTGCAGGCGCTTATCGTTTTGGCGCAATTGACTGACAATCTGCCCAATTGTGTTTTGTTTAAGAAAACGGATAATCTGCTCGGTGAGCAGGGTTGCGGTTTCCTTGGGATTTTGGCTGTGTGTGTCTAAAATATCGGTGATGCGGCGCACCACATCGGCATATTGGCTGATGCTTCCGACGAACAGTTGCAGGATAATGTCCTGAAACTTCCATTTGATGTTTTTTCGGAAAGTGCTGTCTATGATGGCCTCCAACCGATTGCGGCGCGATTGCAGCCACTCAATCAACTTTTGCAGCACTACGGGCAAGTAGCCCCGCAGAAATGAAGCAAACCGTTCGGCCAGATTTTCATTCAGCAATGAAAAAACGGTGGTTTTTTCCTGTGAAAGTACTTCCCAAAAAAACTGAGCAAAATTTTCCAGTACTTGTTTTCCTTCGGGCGATTTTACTAACTCTACTAATCGCTCGGCGAGGGTATTAACCAATGCTTTGCCGTTTGCTTCGCCCAGCAAAGCTCCCAAAGTTTGCGAGCGCAGTTTCTCGGCAACAGGGTTCAGCCATTCGGGGTTGAGCAGCACCGCCTCGGCGGCTTCAAAAAAGGTTTCGGTGCTTTCGCTCCCTGCTACAGCAGTGTAGAGTTGCCGCAGCGGTTGTGCCAGTAGCCTACCCAATATTTCATAGTCTTTTGGCAAAAGTATATCGGCAAAAGTCAGGTGTTGAAAGTCAGTGTATGTAAGTGTATTGGCAAGTAAAGGATGTGTTTGTCGGGACTCTTGTAACAAGTGCCTCAATTGGTTTTCTAATGCAGTGAGTAAATCTGGTGTCAGCAGCAGCTCTATATTGGCTGCACCAGTAATATTCCGCAAAGACTGTTGCAAACGCTTGTCGCGAAACAGTTGCTGTGTACTGTCGGTAATGCGACGAACAGAGGCATCAAATCCTGCCAGAGCGTTTATCGGTTCATTTTCAGGCAGATAGAGCCAGAGGCTGCGTCCTGCCAAATCCTGCAAAGCATCGGCGAGGCTGTCCTGAAAAGCGCCGGTGTTTTCGACCAGTTCGCGGCTCAACGTGTGGTGATTGATGATGTCGCGCTCGACCAATCGGCTGATGTTGGCAATAAACTCATCGCGGGTGCGCAACACAATGCCCCCCAGCCCAAAGCGTTTGCGGAACAGCATTTGGATGGCTAAGTCGTTGGTAGCATAGCCAACATAAGCACCACTGATAATTTTGGCAAGGAGGGTAGTTAACATGGCAGCATAACAAGGCTATGACAACTGCCCTCTGATGTTTTCTTTTGCTTACTTACACCAATTATCCGAGTAAGTGAATTTAGGAGATATCATTTCTCAGGCAGTTATATTTATTATTTGGAAATACTACTCAGACTCTGTTTTGTTATTATTTGATTACTTTCAATAACTGATACATTGGGCGACAGTGAAAAGTTAAGTTCTTTTAATTCACTGATAAACTGATCAAATCTGGGAGATGTAGCAACAATTACATCATCTAAACCAAATGTATCACCTTTGATAATCTTTTTACTGACATGCTCAGCATCGGCATCCGATAGTGTAAGTAAATAGCTTTTTGAAATACGATGAACATTTTTTCAAAGCCATAGCTTCCAAATCTGCCCGCTTATATCTTTCCCTGAAAGAAGTTTTGGCACTGAGGCATATCGGGCCATTTTCTTGAGAGTATAAAAGCAAGTCATAGTTTATATTAGGAACAAAGGCAACTTTAGCGCCAAGAAAAATAGGCAAAATATTTTCTCTGATTAATGCTGTGCAAATTATATACTCAAATATTTTACCGTTAATATTTCTTCTGGTTTGTTCGTTAGATACCAGTTTTTCTCTCACAGCCAAATATGCCTGCCAATATTGGGATACATAATCTGCGGGGCTTGAATATTCAACCGATAAAAATGAAGGGAACAGGCTTTCAAAGATTGAAGAAACTTGTCCGTCGTTAGCATGAACAATATTTAAATCACGTAATATATCCATCTTTAAGTAATCAGTTTAATTATTTCTTTTGCAACTGCTTCAACAACAGGAACTGCAACAGAATTCCCTAATTGCTTATAGGCAAAAGCATCGGTTACGGGAATAACAAATTCCTCCGGAAAACCCTGTAAATTAGCCCATTCTCTTGGTGTCATTTTTCTTATCCCCTGCCTGTTAACTTCGCCCTTGATATTTATAACAGGTGTGAAATCAACCAAACGATTATCAATGACAAGATTTCTTTCCCTTCCCATGCCGCCGCAAACTACAGCATTAGCTACTCCATCATCAGGAATAATCTCATAACCGAATCCGTTTCCTTTGCTTTCATGTCTTTTTCTGTGATTTTCAAGGGTTCTTAAGTACACATCTGATAAGTATAATATTTAACAGAGACAGGGTTCTTTTCCTTAACATCTTTGAAAACAACTTTCTTGTCAATAGGCTCAGGATAATTAAAGTTACTGATGCCTAAGTCTTTTCTGAAAGCTACAATGAATATTCTTTCTCTGTTTTGCGGGACACCAAAATTTCTGGCATTAAGAACCTTGGGGTCGGGAACAAAATAATTTAAGTCATTTCTGAGAACATTTAATATTGTTTTTAAGGTTTTTCCCCGGTCGTGGCTGACTAATCCTTTTACATTTTCTAAAAGAACAGCTTTAGGTTGTTTTCTTTTAACTATTTCGGCAACATCAAAAAAAAGTGTTCCTCTTGTGTATTCAAAACCACCTCTTTTACCTGCAATTGAAAATGCCTGATAAGGGAAACCGGCACATAAAATATCAAATCCGTCCGGAATAAATTTTTTAGTTTCTTCTTTTGTAATATCTCCGAACGGAACTTCGCCAAAATTTGCTTCGTAAGTTTTTTGAGCTTGCTTATCCCATTCACTTGAGAAAATACATTTGCCTCCGATATTCTGCATAGCTATCCTGAATCCATCTATGCCGGCAAATAAATCAATAAACTTAAAATGTGGATTTTCAGGACTCGAAAGCGGAATATTCTTCTTAAAATTAAATAACAGGTACTGTAACTGTTCTTCTGTTATCGATGATATATTTTCCTCGTTAAAAGCGAGATACTCCGGATTATTTTTTATATAACGTATTGCCTCATCCTCATAATATTCTACAGTATCACTTCCATAATTATGAAAGTAATGAGTTAAAGCAGCTCTGCCGCATTCCATAGGCTCCACCATTCTGACTTGGAATGTTTTGCCTCCCACTTCTTCAATCAGTATTTGTTCCTTTACTTTCATTTAGCTTACTCTCAATGATATGAATGCAATTTAGTAAATCTTTTTCTATTTGTCGCCCCCAGAAGCGAATTACCTGCCAACCGGTGTTAGTTAAAAAATATTAACTTCTTTATCTCTTTCTATGTTTCTCTGAATTTTTTTATACCAAAACTCTTGATTGCTTTTTATGTCAAACTTTCGTTGCTCCCAGTCTTTGCCATGCCAAAATTCACTGTCCAAAAATATAGCAATCTTTTGTTTCCTGAAGGTGAAATCCGGTTTACCATAAACAGTCTTATCATTTTTTCTGTATCTGTAACCGCGACTCCACAGAGCCTTTGCAAGCATACTCTCGATTTTTGAGCCTTTACTTTTTATGGCTTGCATATTTTTTCTTTTTTGCTCTTTATCCAGCTTATCCATATCAGAAATTAAATAATTTTATTAGCCAAAAGTCTTATAAAAAATACGCAAAATCCGGTAATCAGTTACGCTGCCTTGCCGACTGTGCCATAAACCTTAATCTTTTGAGCCAGCAGATACAAGACTGCCATGCGGATAGCCACGCCGTTTTCCACTTGGTCTAAAATAATGGATTGCGCCGAGTCGGCTACGTCGCTGGTAAGCTCTATGCCGCGATTGATAGGACCGGGGTGCATAATGGTTATCGGCCTGCCGACTTGCTGCAACAGGCTGCCGTTGATGCCGTAGTAGCGGGCATATTCGCGCAGCGAAGGGAAGTTTTTGCCCTGTTGCCGCTCCAACTGAATGCGCAATACGTTGGCTACGTCGCACCATTCCAACGCCTGCCGCGTGTCGTGCACCACTTTTACCCCTAAACTTGCCATATGTTTGGGAATAAGCGTGGCGGGGCCGCAAACCATAACTTCCGCACCTAATTTTTGCAGGCAGAAAATATTGGAAAGAGCTACGCGCGAGTGGCTGATGTCGCCGATGATGGCGATTTTTTTGCCGCCAACCGAGCCGAGCTTTTCGCGGATGGAGTAAGCATCCAGCAGTGCCTGTGTCGGGTGTTCGTGTGTGCCGTCGCCCGCATTGACAATCGCCGCATTGATATGGCGCGAAAGAAAGTGCGGCGCTCCCGGACTTGCGTGGCGCATCACAATCATTTCCACTTTCATTGCCAGAATGTTGTTTACCGTATCCAGCAGCGTTTCGCCTTTTTTTACCGAACTGCTCGAAGCCGAAAAGTTGATGACATCTGCTGAAAGTCGCTTTTCCGCCAACTCAAAAGACAGGCGCGTGCGGGTAGAATTTTCAAAAAATATATTGGCAATGGTAATGTCGCGCAGCGAAGGCACTTTGCGAATCGGGCGATTCAGCACCTCCTTGAACTTATCGGCGGTATTGAAAATAAGCTCAATGTCTTCGGTGGTCAGCCCTTTGATGCCTAACAAATGATTAACGGAAAGCGCAGCCATATAAAAAATGGAAATTTTGTGTATCCCTTCAATTAATATGGTTTATAGACCAACCTGACAGGTCGCCAAGACCTGTCAGGTTTCAAGTATGTGATTTTAAAAATTTACAAAAGTCGCTTTTGCGAATCAATTGCGATTTTGTATGCTCATTGCAAATATTAGCCATCCAGAAGATGTATAGATTTAAAAAAATCAGCGTAAATCTGCGTCATCCGCTAGTTGTCTGCGTTCTTAAAAACTATGCCATTGTTGGTGTACCCACTGATAACCCACTACTTCGTAACCAACCAGATGGCATCTTCGGCAGCGCCCTGTTCTGTCCATTCTACTACCACGCGCTGCGAAAGAATGCTATTGACGGTGCGCCCCGTATAGTCGGGCTGAATAGGCAAATCGCGACTGTACAGGCGGTCTATCAGTACCAGCAGTTCTACGGAGGCTGGTCTGCCGTATTCGCCCAGTGCACTCAGTGCGGCGCGAATGGTTCTGCCCGTGAACAGTACGTCATCAATCAGTACGACGTGCTTTTCTTCCACGTCAAAGGGCAGCAGCGTTTCGCTTGCCTGCAAGGGTGCATTGCGTCGGCGGAAGTCGTCGCGGTAGAACGTGATGTCTAAGTAGCCGATGGGCACATTAATGCCCGTGATGCGGTCTAAACGCGCCTTGATGCGGTCGGCAAAGTAGCGCCCGCGCGGCTGCATACCCACGAGCACCGAATGGGCAAAATCCTCGTGTTTTTCTGCCAATTGGTGGCAGAGGCGCTGCATGGTCAGGTCTAAGAGTTGCCCGTTTAACAATCGCAATTTTTCCATAAGCCTATAAAAAAGCCGTTTGTTGAAGTTACAAACGGCTTTTTATATGGAACAACTTATTTTCCTAAAACTTTGGCAACGGTTTCACCTATCAGCGCGGGCGACTCTACAACGGTGATACCGTTTTCACGCATGATGCGCATTTTGGCGGCGGCAGTGTCGTCGTCACCGCCAATGATGGCTCCGGCATGTCCCATGCGGCGACCTTTGGGCGCAGTCTGTCCGGCGATGAATCCGATAACGGGCTTGCGGTTGCCGTCTGCCTTAATCCAGCGCGCAGCATCGGCTTCCAATTGTCCGCCGATTTCGCCAATCATTACGATGGCATCTGTGTCAGGGTCGTTCATCAGCAGCTCAACAGCTTCTTTGGTTGTAGTGCCGATGATGGGGTCGCCACCGATACCGACAGCAGTAGAAATACCCAAACCTGCCTTGGCTACTTGGTCGGCTGCTTCGTAGGTCAAAGTACCAGACTTAGAAACAATGCCTACGCGACCTTCTTTGAAGATAAAGCCGGGCATGATGCCTACTTTCGCCTGTCCTGCGCTGATAACACCCGGGCAGTTAGGGCCAATCAGGCGAGTTTTGCTGCCTTTCAGGGCGTGCTTCACCTTCATCATATCTTTAACAGGGATACCTTCGGTGATACATACTACCAATTCAATACCGCCTTCGGCTGCTTCCAAAATGGCATTGGCAGCACCTGCGGGCGGCACAAAGATGATAGATACGTTTGCGCCCGTGGCTGCTACGGCATCTTTCACAGTGTCAAAAACGGGCAGGTTTAAGTGGGTGGTACCACCTTTGCCCGGGCGAACGCCGCCGACTACCTGTGCACCGTTAAACTCTTTGCCATACTCAATCATTTGTGTGGCATGAAAGGTTCCTTCCGAACCGGTAAACCCTTGTACAATAATGCGAGAAGATTTATTGACTAAAACGCTCATTAGGACGGCATTGATTAAGTTTGCGGCAAAAATAGGGTTTTCGGGTTGTATTTGCGCACGAATCTTGCAGATAAATCTCTTACTTTTATCTCCTTATGCTCAGGCGTTCGTTTATTTTTTTGTTGAGGGTTTATCAGGCAGCAATCAGCCCGCTGTATCCGGCTTCTTGTCGGTTTACGCCTACCTGCTCAGAATATATGGTGCAGGCGGTGGGAAAGCACGGGATACTGAAAGGTTTTTGGTTAGGGCTGAAGCGCATCGGGCGTTGCCACCCTTGGGGTAACAGTGGGTACGACCCTGTTCCGTGAGCAAAGCTGCGTATAGTATAATAAAGTTAAACTTTTGGAAAACAATTTACGTTTACGCATGTTAAAAAAACCGAATTAGTATTAGTAATTTTTTCTCGCGAAAGCGGTTAAACCATGTCGAATTGTGTTACGGACGAGAATTATTTTTAAGCTAAGGAACAAAGGCGGGTTGTTGCCCTTTCATCATCAGCATCTGCTGGCTACTATGATTAAAGATTTAACATCTGGCAGTGCAGATAGCTACTATCCTGCTTGTGAGTTCTACAATTTCTCTGGCATTAAGGGGCAAACCAAAGTTAGCCGCAATGGGCTCCAATATTTTTCAAGCCGTGTAACGCTGGTGTTTGCGTGTATAGACCGCCAATTTACAGATTATTTTCTGCAACAACTGTTCAGCAATCAGTTTATTGAGGTAGGCGGACTGATTTTGTCGCCTGAAATGGTGGAACGCGAGCATGCCCCCGAGTTTAGCGAGGAGATGAAGTACATATGCCTTTCACCATTGGTTTGCACCATGCAGGCCAATGGTGATGAAATAGGGTCTAAAGAGTTCATTATGCCTGATACCGACCAGTTCTCCGACGCGCTCTACGAATCAACCATGAATCGCATTGAGCGTTCGGGGTTGTACACGCCTGAGCAGATAGCAAGTTTTTTCAAGTTTCAGATTGTCCCTGACCAATATTATCTTTCCAAAATCACCAAAGAGTCAAAAAAATTTGCTAGAATTTATACGCTGCCCAATCATCATAAAAAAACCGAAGTGAGAGGTTACACCATGCCTTTCGTGCTCTACGCTGACCCCAAAGTGCAGGAGTTTGTCTTTTTCTGTGGCTTAGGAGAAGCCACTACTGCTGGCTATGGTATGTTAGACCTTGCTAATACAGACCCTACGCTGCGTAGTATGCCTTATGAACTTAATTGCAAACTGCCACCAAAAGTTATACCTTCTTATCGGTAGAAAATGCATCGGGGTGGCACTTTTAGCCGCCTTGTGTTTTTTATTAAGTAGTTGCCAAACACGCCATGAACAACTGCATGAACTCATGCAGGCAGGGACAACCAACTATGTCGGTTGTGATACGCTCTTGTTTACCGATTCCATATTCCCAATTGTTAGTATCACTGCAGGAAATCAGCGGCAGCAGTGGCTGATTGATACAGCCCTACCTTGTTTATGGACAGATGTACGGGTGTTGGACAATCATATCCGCATTCCGCTCATTAATGCGACGGGAGATACGCTGGCAGAAAGTTTTGGCATTATGCCGCCGTTGCACATTGGTAATGGCATCTTTCAAGATATAGGCGGCGGCCTGCTGACGGGTAGCTTGCAAATCGCATTGCAGCAAAAAGGTGTTCAGGGAATTATAGGTGCTAACCTGATGCAGCACCGCACCTGGCATTTTGACTGGGAAAATAACCGCGTTATTATTGCTCCTTCGCCTGAAAAGTTTATCGGTTTGCCGCAAACAATTGTGCTGCCTTTTAACCGCACGATTTATCGCAGCCCCAAATGGCAGGTGCAGTTTAACCGCTTTCCGTATCAATTGGTGATGCAATTGAGTACGGGTTTTGCCGGTGGCATTTTATTAGATGCAGAATTTACGTCTAATTATAAGTCTTTTATGTATGACAATGCATTACAGCCGATGCAACTGCATTACAGTGTACACGGCGTTACATCAGGGCAAGGCTTAGTAATGGATTCGTTGCGCATGGAGAGGTTGCATACTTTTGATGACTTGCCCGTGATACATTCGCAAAGCAGATACGGGCTGTTAGGGCTGGCATTCCTGCGCCGCTATCGCTTCACAATTGACTGGCGGCAGCGGATAATTTGGCTGCATGCTCCTCAGTGCAGCTCTATCAAATCCCAAAAATTGCCTTAGAGGTCGGCAGAAACGGCTACTTTGCCGTAGCTTTCCTCCAATTGAGGGCGAACGGTGTTTATTTTTCTTCATAAATAAGCCGTTTAGTTGCTGTCAAAATTGTCTGTACACAGAACATACGCTTGCTTGTTTGATTGCCAATGCGGGAAGTTTGTTCTTCGTTGGTTGCTTTGTCAAGCAATAACTTGCGTTCTCCTTTATTTCAAGAGGCAAGCATTAATCGGCACTTGGTTTCTCTTATAGGGGCATCTTTTATCAATTCAAACCTTAGTTTGCGGGTATAAAAATTAGTAGCCTCGTCGTAATAATTGCGTACGACAATGGCTGTCTGTACCAAATCGTTGATTCATGAATGTTGCTTTCAACAGTTGGGCAAATTTTTTACGTTCTTTTTAAAATCCGAAAGAAATGTGATTTAGTTGGGCTCACTTGTTTAAAGCTGCCACCGCTCTGAGCAGCCCTGCCACGCTGATGGCATCGGTAATGCGCCCGTCCATTACCATTGCCACCGCCTCGCTGAACGGCAAATGCCACAATGCCAGTTGCTCGGTTTCTTCAAATTGGGTTTCGCCTGCCTGCAGGTCTTCAGCAAGGAATACGTAACCTACCTCATCGGTAACGGAATTGGAAGTGTGTAGTTTCATTAGGCAAGTCCATTTTTGAGCAGTAAAACCTGTTTCTTCTTTAAGTTCGCGCTGTGCAGAAGTTAAAATATCTTGTTCTTTCGGACCGCCGCCCATCGGAATTTCCCATGAATATTCGTTAAGAGGATAACGATACTGCCCGACCAGCCATGTGTAGCCGTTGGTGTCAATGGGAATAATACCGATGGCAATATTTTTAAAACTGACTACGCCGTAAATACTGGGATTTCCTGCGGGATTGATTACTTGGTCTTCCCGCACGGAAATCCAGCGGTTGTCATAAACAACTCTGGAAGAAAGAGTTTGCCACGGGTTATGCGTGCTTTTCATTCTTATTTTTTCTGTCTTTTAGCGTCAATATATTTTTTGAACACTGTCCAACTGGTTTCGTTGGGGCGTTCGTCGTTGGTTGGCGGTGCGGTTACGTAGGTAGGGTAGTTGGCTTTGATTTCTTTTTTGACTACTTCGGGCAAATCGTCCCAGCTTTTGAGTTTTTTACCTAAGCCGCTGAAAATCAGTTGGCCGGTGCGGTCGCCCATTTCCATCCATGGCAACCATTTAGAAACTCGGTTCCATGCTACGATGGCTTTCTCGGCGGTGGTTTTATTGGCATCTAACAAGTCATTGGCATCACAAGCGAAATTAAAAATTTCCATTGCCTGATAAGTGCCGCCTACATACTCCTGATAGTCGCCGGCAAGCGGGTTGGTATAGAACAGCGGCACCTCGAAAGTCGCTAAAAACATGTCGTCTTTAAAAGTACCGGGTAATTTGTAGGGGTTGGCACTATTGACTGCAGCAAAAATTGGGCGCGAGTTGACAGGGTCGTTGGCAATATGAATAACTTCTACTTCTTTGCCTGTCCATGGATTTTTCCATGTGCGCATAATTTCTTTGGTTTGCGGGTCTTGGTAGAACAGCAGTTCACGGGATACCATGCGGTAGCCGTAGCCTTTTTCCGGGTCATTAACCGTAGCGCTGCGGCGGATGTTCATGGCCTGATAGGTGAACAGCAAACGGTCTTTTTCGCCCGGTACGCGGCTGTAAACACTGCCTTCCCACCAGTACACCACGTCTTCATCGTCTTTCAAACTGCTTTGCAGCTTGCGCATAATTTTAACGGCATCTTCGGCTTTGGCAGGGTCTAAACGCATCACGGCTGCTGTTTTGTTTTTTTGTGCCCATACTTCGGGCGCTGCCAGCAGCAGGGCAGCCATCAGAAAGAGTGCGATTGTTCTCATTTTTCTTCGTAATTCATGATAGTTACAAATTAGTTTACAAATGGCGTAAAACCTGAATAAAGCTTAAAAAAATTGCGTAATCTGCTACATTAACCTTGTCAATAGTAGTGTTTTTTTTTAAATCATCAAGGCCCCGCCGTTGATGTGCAAAACCTGTCCGGTAATATATCGGGCGGCATTGCTGAGGAGGAAAAGAATTGGCTCGGCCACTTCTTCGGGTTGTGCCAGATAGCCCATTGGTACGAGTTTCAGGTATTCACTCATATTAACGCGGCGGGCGCTGCCTCCTTCTGTGCCTCCGTGGGCTGTACCACCCGAAAGAAAGGGGGTATCTACGGCACCGGGCGCAACGGCATTGACGCGAATTTTCGGGGCGTTTTCTATGGCGAGTGTTTTTGTTAGTGAAATAACTGCTGCCTTGGCTGCTGCATAAGGGCCATAGCGGGCGCGTCCTACATAGGCAATACCGGTGGTCATGTTTACAATGGCGGCTGTGCCTTCGCTTTTGCGAAGCAGCGGAATGGCATATTTGCAAGGGAACAGCGTTGTCAGCAGGCTACCGTCGGAGATATACTCCCATTGGTCTGCGCTGATGTTTTCTACTGTTTCAAAAGTGGTGAGGAAGCCTGCCAAATTAACCAGCCCGTCTATTGCGCCCCATTGCTCGCCAATGTAGGTAAAAGCCTGACGGACAGCCGATTCTTGTGTGGCATCTGCGGTAATTGTTATGACACTCTCAGGCGGCGGGAACGTTTCCACAGATTGGGGTAAGTCTATAACGGCTACTTGCAAGCCGTTGGCAAGTGCCAATCGGACAACTGCGCGCCCGATGCCGCCACAGCCCCCGACAACTACCAGCCGACTGTTTTCAGGCGGTGCAAGACGGTTGTAGAGCATGGTAAAATTTTCGTTAAGTGAAGTTATTAATGTGTCTGTCAAGAAAGACAATTCCGACAGGTTGTTAAAATTTGTCGGAATTGCGATACGGCTTTCCGTTTTTTGCTAAAAACTTAGAAACTGTAAGCCACTGTAAAGAAGGTGCGGCGTGGCAGGAACGGAATACCCGGAATTACAGTTGCATTGATTGGTGCGCTGGCAGCTACAATCGGGTTGGTTATGTCCAGCAGCCACAAAATTTCCTGTGTATCGGTCAGGTTGCTCACACGAACCGAGAAGCGGATATCGTTGCCGTTTTTCAGCATGGCTTTGGCAAATACGTTGCCGTTCAGCAACATCACATCTGCCAGTTTGAATCGGTTCAATTCGTCGCCGTAGCGGTTGGCCATGTAGTTGCCGTCTATACCCAAACCTGCGGCAAATGATTTGCTGAATTTACGCTCATACTGTGCGTTGAAGTTCCAGATGGTGCCGGGTACGTTCTTGATTTTTTTGCCTTTTAGTTCAGCTTCCGGAATAGTGAATACGGAAGTCAGGCGCAAGCCGTTCGGAATGGACAAGAACTCGCTGCTTTGGAGGGTGAGCGAAGTGCGCAGCAACAGCCCTTTTGCCCAAGAAGGCGTGTAAGTTATCGTACCTTCAAAGCCGCGAATAGCTACCGAACCCTCGCTGATAGATGTTGATTGTGGTGGGAAGCCCGGTGCTACATCGCGGAAGCCGGAAATGATACGGTCGTTAATTTGTGTGTAATAACCGGCTAAGTCAAAACTTAAGTCTTCATTGAGTGCCGAAGTGCGGAAGCCGATTTCTGCATTGTAAATGGTTTCCGGTCGGTCTATTTGCGTCAAAAAAGGGCGGTTGGTCGGGTCAATCGGGCGATAATTTACCAAACCCGGGCCTAACTGTTCAGGTGGTGGTTGCTGTCCGGGTACACCGCGAAGCATATTCACGAATATTTGCTCGTCGGGAGCACGGAACGCGCGTACAAAGTTGCCGTAAATAGCTGAGTTTTTGCTCACTAAGTAGTTAATACCCAGTGTTGCGCTAAATGCACCGATGCTCACTTCGCGACGGTCGGTAAATCCCGATACAAACAACGGACCTGTAATTTGTCCATTAGAAGACTTAGGCAGGAAGTGCAAAATATTAATGTTGCTGTTATCGAAGCGCAAGCCAAGATTGACTTTTAATTTGTCGCCTACAAAAGAAGCCTCATCGCCTACGAATACCGAAGTGTTGGTTACTTGGGAATAAGTATCGGAGCCGCGCAGCAGGTTAGTAGTCAAAATGCCTGGTATGGCGCCCGGGAACGGCGTGCGCAATCTTACCGTACCATCGCTTATGTCAGAGGCCAGAAACACACCGCTTGCCAGTGCCCGTTGCTCATAGTAACCTAAATAGCCGCCGGCGGTAAGTACGTGCTTGCTATTGCCGATGTTGGCTTCTTTCTTCAAAATCAACTCATCAATGACATCAAACATGGTGCGCTCACCGGTAGAGTTGAATACGTTAGCCCATAACTGATTGGGATTAGCAGTGGAGGTAACATAAGCCGTAGCGGTAATGAATTTGGTACCCAAATCGGCGCGTTGGTAGCGGAAATTGTTCTGAATGGACAGTCCGCTGCCGAAGTTGTAGTTAAAACGCAGACCGATGGAGTGCACGTCGCCATAGTTACCGCGTTCGTTGGCTTTGCCGACATTAACTTGTTCTATGTTGTTCGGATTGCCGCTGATGGTTTCGGTGCTGCCTTGAAAAAGAGGCACAGTAGCGGCTGTGATGCCTGTCGGACGGGTGAAGTTTACACCATTCCAAACGTCGCCCCAGTCGGTAAACCGATTGGTAAAGCGGCTGTCCATTTTTAAGTCGCTCACACGGGTAGGTAGGGCAACGTTGTTGAACAAATCTATGCTGCGCAGGGTGCCGTACAAGCGGATGCTGCCTTTGTCAAACAAATAATCAAAATTACCGCGAAACTGATAGCCTTTGTCCGGTCCGGCTTGTGTACGGAAGCCGGGGTCGTTCAGGTAGAAGCCACCTAAGTTGTAACGCAATTTTTGCGTAATGGCACCATTTACGTTGATACCTGTTTGGGTCATCATGCCGCCCTTGGCAGAGGGTGAGGGTGCTAAAATCTGCTCAATGGTGCCATGAGTTTTTTCACCACCTACTTTGCTGACAATATTGTAAACACCAGCGGCAGCCGAGCGACCAAAAAGGGTGGCAGCTGCCCCACGCACTATTTCGATGCGTTCTATGTTTAAATCCTGCTGAAAATACACATCATAAGGGTTGCCACTGCCGGCATAGGCGGGTAAACCATCAATCAGCATGGTGGTGTATTTGTCTTCTGTGCCGATGTTTTCGGGGAAGCCGCGCATAATGATATTGGCGCGTACACGTCCGCGTTGCGAAGCCACAAATACGCCCGGCGTGAATCGCAGGGCATCACCGATAGTGGGAGCTACTTGTTTCAGTAGTTCATCGGCATTCAATATACTCACCGCCGTTGTTGCCTCAATTTTGCGAATCGGCTGGCGGGTGGCTGAAACTACTACGTCGTTCAATATGCTGGTGCCTGTATTGATGGTAACATCTAAGGTTATGGTTTCGCCATCTTTTACACTAACGCTTTTGACTACCGTTTTGTAGCCAATACCCGAAAACTGCAATTGTACATTACCTGCCGGAACGGAAAGCATATAAGTGCCGTCTGCTTTTACGGCAGTTCCCGTGCTTATACCTATAACGATAACGTTTATGCCCGGCGCAGGTTCGCCGGTTTCATCTTTAACAGTACCTTGTATAGTACCGCGCTGCGCCATAACGGCATGGAAGGCAAGCAGTATGCCCCACGTAAAAAGAAGAGTGAAAAGTTTTTTCATTGCTGATTACAATTATGGGTAAGTAAATATTTAAGAACGGTGAAAAGTTAAGAATGATTAAGTAATTTAACTATTGTTTGGACACATATTTTTCGATAATCAAAATTTTGCTGAAAGAGGGGCTATATCGGCATTGAGTAAAAAACGGTTGGCAAAATAAAAATGAACAAACAAACCTGTAAACCGATTTTAAAGGTTGTTTGTAAAAGTTTGTTAAACAAACCCTAAAATTGCTGAAATGTTTAATGATTCATACAAACATCTGCTCTGTTTTATTGTAGCAACGCTATTGTCGCTGCCTATCCTTGCACAAATCAGGGGTTATGTGATTGACCTTGCCACGAATCTTCCTTTGCCGCAGGTTTCGGTGCAATATGGGCAAAATCAAACGGCAACGGACAATAACGGTATTTTTAACCTTACGGAAATCAAAGTCGGCGATACGTTGCGGTTTTCGCACGTAGGTTATGAAACATTGCTGTGGCGCGTTCCTGCTGCTACGGGAAGTTTTACCATTGCCTTGCAAGCTACCTACACCATACTCAACGAGGTATTGATTACAGGCATGGAAGCCGATGCACCGCTGCTGCGCGTACCGGCGGCAGTAGCAGTGCTCAGCCTTCGCGATTTGCAGCGCGACAACAACCTGATTATTGCCCCCGCACTGAACCGCATTCCGGGAGTGTTGATGCAAAGTGGAACACTGAATACCAATAAATTGATTATCAGAGGAATAGGTTCACGTTCGTTGTTTTCTACCAATAAAATTCGCGCCTACTTCAATGATATTCCGCTCACTGCGGGCGATGGTGAAACCACACTAGAAGACATAGACCTGAGCCTTTTGGATAGAGTAGAAGTTATTAAGGGTCCATCTTCATCGGTTTATGGTGCGGGGCTGGGCGGTACGCTGCTGCTTGGTGCTTGGCGGTCGGCTTTTAAGCAATCCCAGATAGGAACGGAATACATGGCAGGCAGTTTTGGGCTGCAACGCATCGTAAGCCACGTGCAGTCGGGCAATGAACGCGCCAACATCCGATTAGTGCATGGCTATCAGCAAGCCGACGGCTTCCGCGAAAACAGTGCTTATTTCCGCAACCTACTCTCGCTGCACGGGCAGTTCTATGCAGGTGAAAATACGACAATCAGCCTGCTGGCCAACCGTATAGAGGTAAAATCCTATATTCCAAGTTCAATTGATGAGGCGACTTTCCGCAACAATCCACGCGCTGCCGCAGCCAATTGGCTTGCACTGCGCGGTTATGAGGCCTACCAAAAAACACTGTCAGGAACTTCGGTAGAACATCGTTTCGGCACACACTGGGAACTGACAAGCAGCCTGTTCATGCAGCAGCGCACCAACGACGAACCGCGCCCTTTCAACTTCCTACGCGAATCGGCTCAGGCAACAGGCGGCAGGGGCAAACTGCAATATAAAGCTAATAATGGTAAGAATTTGATTTTCAGAGCTTTGCTGGGAACAGAGATTTACGGTGAATTTTACAAGTGGCAAACCTACCGCAATGCAGGCGGCAGGCAGGGTGCTATCCTGAGCGACAATGAGGAACAGCGCAGCTATGTTAACTTATTCACGCAAGCCGAAATTGTTTGGCGGGAGCGCACTACGTTGGTGGGAGGGCTGAATTTTAACCAAACCAAGTACGACTACACCGACCTTTTCCGCGCCAACAACCGCGACCTTTCGGGCAATCGCAACTTCGGTGCGTTATTTTCGCCGCGCCTTGCGCTCAATCATGCTTTTTCCGATAAACAGGCAGTTTTTGCCGGCATCAGCCACGGGTTTTCACCGCCGACATTGGCAGAAACACTCACTCCGAGCGGGCAAATCAATCCCGACATTCGCCCCGAAACAGGCATGAACTACGAAATCGGCTGGCGCGGACAGTGGCAAAATCTGCAATACGATGTTTCTGTTTATGCGATGGACATCCGCAACCTGCTGGTAGCCCGCCGCACGGGTGATGATACTTTCGTGGGCATCAATGCAGGACGAACGCTACATGCGGGCGCAGAGGCAGCATTGCAATATACTTTGCTGAAAAGTCGCCAACAACAGCCTGTTTTACAGGCATTTGTTAATTACAGTTATTCTCCTTACCGCTTTGTAGATTTCAAAGATTTAGATGCCGACTATTCGGGCAATCCGCTGACGGGTGTGCCGCGCCACGTACTCGCCACAGGTTTAGACCTGCAAACAGACATCGGTTGGTATGCCTCGCTGAACTTGCAGGCTGTGGGAGCAATGCCCATGCGCGACGATAATGCCCTGCAATCGGATGCCTACCGCGTACTGAACAGCCGCATGGGTTACAAGCGGACTTTGTTTGGGCATCTGGCAGCACACGTGTACGGCGGCTGCCTGAACCTTACCGACGAGCACTACGCAAGCATGATTCTGGTCAATGCGACGGGCAATGTGCCGCGCTACTACTACCCGGGTGCACCGCGCAATTTCTTTGGCGGGCTAAGTGTGAGTTGGGTATGGTAAAGTGAGCCGGCAACTGGAATGGGCATCTCGGAATTCGGACATGGGATTGCAGATGTAAAAATTCAGCGTAAAAACTGCATCATTGGCAACCATGCGAGCCGACGCTTCATCTGGTACACTCTCAAACGGCCTGCCGTTGTTTTCCAAACCAAGGCAGGTAATTTGTAGTTAATCGTATATTTAAAGCAAATTCTGATTCGATGGCAAAAAAGGCAATAGTAATCGGTGCGGGGTTTTCGGGGCTTTCTGCCGCGACCCATCTGGCAGATAAAGGCTGGGACGTTACCCTGCTGGAAAAGCACAACCAAACCGGCGGACGTGCCCGCATCATGGAAAAAGACGGCTTCCGCTTTGACATGGGGCCAAGCTGGTACTGGATGCCCGATGTGTTTGAAACCTACTTCGGCTGGTTTGGCAAAAAAGTAAGCGATTACTACGAATTGGTGCGCTTAGACCCTTCGTACAGCGTGTTTCTGGAAGGAAATGAGCGAGTGGATTTACCTGCCGACTATCAAGAATTTCGCAAACTTTGCGAATCATTAGAGCCCGGCATCGGCCCCAAATTAGACGAGTTTCTCAAACAAGCTGCCTACAAATACAAGGTCGGTATCAACGAATTTGTCTATAAGCCGAGCCTTTCCCTGACCGAATTTGCCGACCCGCGTCTTTTACTGGAAGTTTTCCGTCTGGATTTGCTCAAAAGCATGTCGGCACATGTGCGCAAGTTTTTCAAAGATGAGCGCTTGATTAAAATCATGGAGTTTCCTGTACTGTTTCTGGGCGGAACAGCAAAAACTATTCCTGCCCTTTACAGCCTGATGAACTACGCCGACATCAAGTTAGGCACATGGTATCCGATGGGAGGTATGCACAAAATTGCCGAGGGAATGACTGCCGTTGCCGTAGAAAAAGGCGTAAAAATTCAATTGAACACTCCTGTGCGGCAGTTGGAGGTCAAAGGCAGAAAAATTACAGCCGTAGTAACCGATAAGAGCACCTTCACCGCCGATGTAATCATCAATAGCGGCGACTATCACCACTGCGAAACGGCCTTGCTGCCTGCTGCTTTTCGCAGCTATTCGGACGACTATTGGAACTCCCGCGTAATGGCTCCTTCCAGCCTGTTGTACTACTTAGGCATCAATAAGCGACTGAAAAATCTGCTGCACCACAACCTGTTTTTTGATGAAGACTTCAACCGCCATGCAGCCGAAATTTACGACACGCCGCGTTGGCCTGAGCGTCCGCTGTTCTACGCTTCCGCACCTTCGCTGACCGACCCGAGCATTGCCCCCGAGGGCTGCGAAAATATGTTCCTACTGATTCCGATAGCCCCCGGTATGCCCGATACGCCCGAAATCAGAGAGAAATACTACCACATCGTCATGGAGCGATTGGAGCGGCGCACGGGGCAGGAAATTCGCCCGCATGTAATAGTGAAAGAAACTTTTGCATATCAGGATTTTGTAAGCGAGTATCACTCTTTTAAGGGGAATGCTTACGGATTGGCCAATACGCTGGCGCAAACCGCCATCCTCAAACCCTCATTGCGCAGCAAAAAAGTGAGCAACCTGTTTCATGCGGGGCAACTGACTGTTCCCGGGCCGGGTGTACCGCCTTCGCTCATTTCGGGCCGGGTTGTTGCACAAGTTGTTGAACGCACAGTACGATAAAGTTTCACAAAAAATTATTATATTGCCTCCAAACTAAACAGACAAGTAAACAGTTTAATGCACGATTAATCAGCTTATTTACACGAAAATCGTCGGTATGTTTGACTTGTTCACCCAAACAACGCTTAAGTGCAGCGAAATTGTAACTAAAAGTTACAGTACCTCTTTTTCATTAGGCATTCGCATGTTCGACCCCACCCTGCATAAGCCAATTTATGCCATTTACGGCTTTGTTCGCTATGCCGATGAAATTGTGGATACCTTCCACAGCCACGATAAAAAAGCGTTACTTGACCAATTTAGGGCAGACACCTACACAGCAATTGAACAGCAATTGAGCCTGAATCCTATATTGCATTCGTTTCAGTGGGCAGTTAATCGCTATCACATCGAGCGGAAACTAATTGACGCATTCCTGCACAGCATGGAAATGGATTTATATTTCCATGAATACAACGACGACCGCTACCACGAATATATTTACGGCTCTGCCGAAGTTGTGGGGCTGATGTGCCTGCGCGTATTTTGCGATGGCGACGAGGCCATGTATCAGCGATTGAAACCAGCGGCCTGCAGCCTTGGTTCTGCCTTTCAGAAGGTCAATTTCCTGCGCGATATGAAGAGCGACTACTACGAGCGTGGTCGCGTGTATTTCCCGGGTGTGGACTATAACCGATTTGACGGTGATGTAAAGCGCGCCATTGAAGCTGACATCAAGAAAGATTTTGACGATGCCTACAAAGGCATTATCCAATTGCCGCGCACTGCGCGCTTAGGCGTTTACTTGGCCTACGTGTATTACCTGCGCCTGTTTAAGAAGATACAGGATGCAGCCCCTGCCAAAGTGCTTTCGGAACGCATCCGTGTATCGGATAAACGTAAAATTTATTTGCTGGCAGAAAGCTATTTCAAGCATCGGTTAAACTATATTTAACCGATGCTGCACGCAGACACCTCCATCCTCCAAAAACTGAAACAACGCAAGCCCAAAGACTTAGACCGTCAGTTTCAGCACTTCCACGATGAAGTTTTTGCCTATACCGACTGCCTGAACTGCGCCAACTGCTGCAAAATCACCAGCCCGATTTTTCGCCCGGCGGACATTGAGCGGCTGGCAAAGCATCTGCGCATGATGCCTTCCGAACTGATTGAGCAATACCTCACAATTGACGAAGACGGCGACTATGTGCTGCGCACTGCCTCTTGTCCGTTTTTGGATGCTGACAACTATTGCACCGTTTATGCGCACCGCCCGACTGCCTGCCGCCAATACCCGCACACCGACCGCAAACGGATGCACCAAATTTTGAATTTGACCGCCCGCAATGCAGCCATTTGCCCTGCCGTAGCACAAATTGTAGAAAAAATTGCCGCACATTACGGCTCATAAGGCAGGCGCACCTCTACCATTGCCCCGCCTTCGGGCAGGTTGGAAAAACTGATGCTGCCGCTGTTAGCCGCTACAAACTCCCGCGCTAACATCAGCCCCAGCCCCGTGCCTTTTTCGCCTGCCGTGCCGCGTTCGGGTTCGGGTTTGTTGCCTTGCAGCACTGAGCGCAATTGCGCATCTGAAAAGCCTTTGCCCGTGTCCGATATGCGAATAACCAACTGATTTTCGGCGTTTAAAAAAGTTTCTACGGTAATTGCCCCGCCTTCGGGCGTAAATTTGAGCGCATTGCTGATGAGGTTGCGCAATACAATGTCGGTCATGGTGCGGTCGGCTGCGGCTTCCGAAGGCTGCACCATGCGGCGATAGAGGTCTATGTTTTTTTCCTCAAACCGGTAGTCAAACAGCAGCAGGTTTTTTTCTATCAGGTCGCCGATGTCCAGCCGCTCACGCTGCACGGTGTAATGCGCCATCTGTGTTTTAGACCAATGCAGTAAATTTTCCAGTAAAAATGACAAATTACTAAGCGCCTGTCGGGTTTTTACGGAAAGTTTGCGCATCTCTTCGGGGCTGAGCCGTTCGGCATGGCGGCTGATGAGGTTCAGAAACGAATCCAGCGTTACTACGGGGCTGCGCAAATCGTGAGAAATGATGGAAAACAACTTGTCTTTTACGCGGTTAAGTTCGCGCAAGTGATGTTCCGAATCGGAAATACGCTGCAAGGCTTCTTCCAAAGCTGCCGTTTTTTGGCGCAAATCTGCCGTGCGTTCAGCTACTTCGCGCTCCAAGTCTTGTTTTTGCCGGGCAATGAGTGCCGATTTTTCCCGCGCCTGCTCGGCTGCCAAACGCTCTTTGGCTAATTTTTCGTTGGCAAGCTCCAACTGTGCGCGGTTGAGCCGATATGCCAAACCCAAAGAAAAGATGATTACTTGGGCAATAATGCCGATTTGAGCGACATAGCGCGTAAAAAAATTATCGCCCCACAAGCCCGTTTCCCGAAAAATGAATAAAATTGCCCCCACGATAAACAAAGCGTTGGCAATGATGAAAAACAGCGCGGGTTTATAGCCTTTGCGGTAGCCTGCAATGCCTGCCAGCAGCATCATGAGCAGCACGGCAGTTCCCAGCACCCCGATGATTTGAATCAGTTCCGCCACCCAATCGCTGCCGCTCAGGCTGACCGTTGCCAGCGTCAGCGGAATCAGGTAGAGGGCTGCCAAAAGGTACAATAGCCTGTTAATCAGGGGCAATTCTTCGGCTGTATGCAGGTAGCTTTGCGTAAAAAGCAGCCGCGCCAGACCCGTCAACGACAGCACAAAGGCAAAACTGTGCAAATCCCAAAGAGGGCTTTCCTGCCAAATGAACTCTATCGTAAAGCCGTAGAAAAAGGCAAAATACACGCCCACACCCATTAGCGAAAGCACGAACCAAAGGTAGCTGATGTCGCGCACGATGGTGTAAATCAGGAAGTTATAAATTGCCATTACCAAAATAACGCCGAAAAAAATGCCCTGACTTATCCAACGTTGTTGCTGTTCGGCATGGAACGCGGCGCGGGTCAGCAAACTGATTTGGGGCTGCTGCGGCACAAAATAGCTGAACCTTCCGCCTGCTGCCACCAGCACTTCGGCTTGTTCGCCTGCCGCCAGCCAAAGGGCTATCAGCGGGTAGTAGTGGGCAAAACTGCGTTGCGACATGGGCAGTTCGCCGCCGCTTTGCAACTGCTGCCACCGGTTGCCGCTTTGCACAAGGGCTGTTATTTGCCCCCACCGCCCGACATCCAAAGCCAGCCACTGCGGGCTGCCCGAATCGTTTTTCAGAGTAAAACCGAAGTAATACCATTGATTATCAGATGCTTTTGCAGTAACAAGGGCTTGTTTGCGGGCAAATTGTTCGGGGCTTAGTTGTTGATAAGCCACTGTTTGCTGCTCGTGTTGGTCTGCCGTCAGGTGTGTTACGGGCAGTTCCGATGCCCGAACGTGGGCAACGGTTAAAATTATCGGCAATAAAAACCCGAAAAGCAGCCGTTTTTGCCGTTGCATACGACTTACGGGGCTTCAAAAAATTCAATCCATGCCCCTTCGGGCGACTGCACGGCAAAAATACACACCTCGCCAATGCCGCCCCAATTTACTTTTTGAAGGCTGACAACGGGTTGAATGCCATTTTTTAGAATTTTTTCATAGTAGGCGTTCAAATTTTTGACCGGATAGCGGCACATCAGCACGCCGCGATTGGGCGGAACGGCATTTTTGCTGAAATCTTCGCCTGTTGCTCCGTCCATTGCCAGCAGTTCCATCATGCCCTCGCCTTTGCCGTCGGGCGAAAAAAGCAGCAGTTTGGCGGCTACTTGTGTGCTCAAGTTGTAGGGCAGGCTAAGGATGTTTTCCCCGGGATGTTCGTTGCGGATGGTTGTTTCCAGAATTTGCACAAAGCCAAGTTTGTTGATGTAAAAATCTTTTGCTTGGTCGTAATTTTTGACGATTTGTGCGGAATTAATGATGTTACCGAAAACCCAATTGCGCGGCGGCGGTTCGGGCAGCGGCGGGTGAATGCGCTCAATAAAGGCAATTACAATATCGTCATGCCCTTTGATGAGCAGTTCCCACACCTCAAAAGGTCCCATTTTGTAGCGGATAGGGTTGCTGAGTCCGTGCCAGCCATGTTCGCGCAGGGTGTCGTAGAGGGCATGGATGTTGGCACAGCGCAGGTCTATGTCGTAGATGCCGCCCGTGTCCCAGATTTTGCCGCCCGGGCGGATGTATGCCTTCGGTACGTCTTCAAACTCAATGAGCCGCAGCCGACCGTTTTCAGGCTTATCGAGTGAAGCCAATACAACCTCGCGGGCAGTGGCAGACGCGGGCAACTGCCACGCTTGCAGCACGCTTTGGTCGGTGTTGCCGCGATGGACAACCTGCCATTTTAAAATATCGGTATAAAAACGTTCGGTACGGCTCAAATCGCCGACGCTGAAAACTACTTCGCTGAAAGGTGCAATTCCATAGCTTGTCATGGCAGACTGGCGGGCGTTGAGTTGCGCAACCGCCAACAGGCAAAAAATAGCAAAAATTGTCCGCATACAAAAGTCTTTTGAGGCAATTTAAGACTTTGCACGGGTTTTTACGCGGTTAAGCGGACAGAATGCATGATGAAGCATACGAATTTGTCAATAAGTTCTCCTCCCCAATCCGCATTCAAAAAAACACGCAAGAATGTACTCCAAATAGTTGGTCAAATTAAATTGCTTTTAACTAAATCCAATGGAAGGGTTTTCGGCTGCCGGTAGGGATAATCGAAAACTCTGTCAGCGGATGGAGTCCTCCTTGCCAGCAGTTGAAAGAGAAAAGAACGCGGTAAACTACTCACTTACTTAGGCTGTTCTTAATTATTCGGATACTGTTTTTAAGGGAGTGTAAAAATAAAATGTGCCCAACCGTACCCCATTCTTCGGCTAAAAGGAAAGCCTACCAACGACTGAAATGTTAATTGTTAAAAAAATGTTAAAAGTTGCTCTATAGCCTTTCAACAGCCGACCTGCGTAAAATCACCGTAACCAAAACTTTTTTACTGTAACCGTATCATATTAGAAACGTAACCAAAACAAAACTGCCAAACGCTGTTTAAATGCGTTTGGCAGTGGTTTTTAGTTTTTTGCTCCCCCTCTAGGGCTTGAACCTAGGACCCCATGATTAACAGTCATGTGCTCTAACCAACTGAGCTAAGGAGGAATATTTTTTATGGTGATGCAAAGTTATAAAGCTCATCTTTTACTTGCAATACCTCTACCCATATTTTTTACATAAATTGACCCGTTATTGAACAGAATCGTGTACCGTTAATACAAAACTGATTGATAATCAGATTTTATCAACTACAACATGAACTTAAAAATTTTTCCGACGGAATAGCCCGTGCACTGCATTGGTGGCTGGAAGGCAGTTCTTATAATTATAATGCCGGTAAACCTGTCGAAACCCGCAAACAACTGCAATCGCTGAAATTTGTACCGCGCTTGCTGCGGCTCATTTGGCGCACAAGCCCGACTTACACAACCATTAATATGGCTATCTGCCTGCTTTTATCGCTTTCGCCACTGGCAATGCTCTATGTGTAATTGTATTGAGCAATACCGACCACTCAAATACACAGCAACTGTGGTGTTGGGTGGGCATAGAGTTGGCAATTGCCATTATAGGTGATGTGCTGCGGCGCGCCGTAGGGTTGGCCGATACGCTGCTGGGAATGCTTTTTACCAACCAAAGCACAATAGAACTTATGCGCCATGCAGCCCTGCTGGACTTATATCACTTTGAAGAGCCTACTTTCTACGATAAATTGGAAAAAGCTCGCCAGCAAACCAATGTGCGTACAGCATTACTCTCTGAGTTGCTTTTGCAAGCACAAGGATTCGTTAGTCTTATTTCACCGGCAGTTGGCGTAATTGCATTTAGTCCTTGGCTAATTGTCATTCTGGTTGTAGCGGTGCTACCTTCCTTTATTGGCGAAACCTATTTCAACCGTAAACGCTACAGTCTTTACGGTTGGTGGACACCTCAACGCCGACAATTGGATTATATCCGCTATGTGGGTGCAAGTGCCCAAACTGCCAAAGAGGTTAAGATTTTCAATCTTTCCGATTTTCTGATTGCCTGCTACGACGAGCTTTCCAAAATCTTTTATCAACACAGTGCAAAGCTAAGTGTGCGCACTTCCATTTTTGGCGCCCTGTTTTTTCTTTTGGGTACATTGGCCTACTACGGTGCTTATGGGACAATTTTATGGCAAGCCGTGCAAGGAGCTATCAGCATCGAGCAACTGACTTTTCCGGCGGGTTCATTTTTGAGGCTTCGCGAATTGTTGCAGGAGCAAATGAATCGGTTGGCGAGTATTGCGTCGCAAGCCATGTATTTACAGGATTATTTTGAGTTTTTTGACATTCAACCACAAATTAAAGCGCCTGAAAATGCGCTTCGGGTCAATCAGCCGTTGCAATCGGGTTTTGTATTTGAAAATGTAGGTTTTCGCTATCCGGGCAGCGAAAAGTGGGCAATTCGCCATGCGTCTTTTGCCCTGCGTCCGGGTGAAAAAATAGCATTAGTGGGTGAAAACGGTGCTGGGAAAACCACATTGGTCAAACTCATGGCACGACTCTACGACCCTACTGAAGGGCGCATCCTCTTGGACGGCAAAGACCTGCGCGACTATGACCCGGCTGATTTGCGCGAAAATATCGGCGTTATTTTTCAGGATTTTGTGCGCTACTCTATGACTGCTGCCGAAAATATTGCCATTGGCAGTATTAACGACTGCGAAAATGAACCGCAAATTGCTGATGCCGCCCGCAAAAGCCTGGCAGAGCCTTTGATAGAACCCCTGCCGCTGCGCTACCAGCAGATGCTGGGCAAGCGGTTTTCGGAAGGTATCGACCTTTCGGGCGGAGAGTGGCAGAAAATCTCCATTGCCCGTGCCTATATGCGCAAGGCACAACTGCTCATTCTGGATGAGCCTACTGCCGCATTGGATGCACGAGCTGAGCACGAAGTTTTTGTGCGTTTTTCCGAACTGATGCAAGGTAATGATGCCGTACTGATTTCTCACCGATTTTCTACCGTGCGCATGGCAGACCGGATTTTGTATTTAGAAAAAGGCGAACTCAAATAAATAGGTACGCACGAGGAACTGCTGCAACTCAACGGCAAGTATGCCGAACTTTTCCGTTTACAAGCCAAAGGCTATCAATAAGCAATGTGTAACAATCGGGCCGTAGTTTTGTTTCTGATTCAGGTAACACAGCCATTATGTATCACTGGGAGTCGGAATCGGTCGTTTTGTTTGACGGGGTTTGCAACTTATGCAACGGTATTGTTAATTTTCTGATAGATGCAGACCATCGGAAGCGGCTGAAATTTGCTTCTCTGCAATCGGAAACGGGGCAACAAATACTTATGCGGTTTGGCATGGACACCGCCGATTTTGACACGTTTGTTTTTTACAGCAAAGGGCACATTTATACCCGCTCACGGGCAGCACTGGAAGTAGCCCGCGAATTGGGCGGTATGTGGCGGTTGGCATACGGGGCCATCATCATCCCGCCACTGCTGCGCGATGGCATTTATCGGCTGATTGCTGCCAACCGCTACCGGTGCTTTGGCAAGCGAGATGCTTGCCGTATGCCTACACCTGAGTTGAAAGCGCGTTTTTTATGATGCCTGCCATGCATCGGGAGCTTTGCGCCACTCCTGCAACGATGCTATGTCTTCTTCGCCGATAAAGTCTTTGGCAACCGCCTCTATAATCAGGGTAGGGTAGGTGCAAAGCACATGGAGTGGCACGCCTGCTTGTTCAAAATTTTGATGAGCAATGTCAAAACCGTAACTGAAAGTTGCCAGCATGCCATAGGCCTGCATATCTGCCGAGCGAACCGCTTGCGCTGCTTTTAAGCTGCTGCCTCCCGTAGAGATGAGGTCTTCTACCAAAAGTACTTTGGCACTTGGAATGATTTTGCCTTCAATCAGATTTTCCAGACCATGGTCTTTGGGTTTGGGGCGGACATATAAAAAAGGCAGATTGAGCAAGTCGGCCAGAAGCGCCCCTTGTGGCACACCCGCCGTTGCTACGCCTGCAATAGCCTCTGCTTCAGGGAAATAGGTGCGTGTCGCATCGGCAAGTGCATGCTTGATATAGGTGCGAATAGTGGGAAATGAGAGGGTGAGGCGATTATCGCAGTAAATAGGCGACTTCCAGCCCGATGCCCAAGTGAAAGGTTTTTGTGGGCTAAGTTTGACAGCGCCGGCTTCCAGCAGCATGGCGGCGACTTGTTTGGCAACAGTTGAATTCATGCCCAAAATTACAACAAGATTGCAACCAAAGCGAAAGCTGTGCAGCGGCTTACATTACTTACATTATCATCAATAAACTTTACATGGTTGGTTTTTATCCCCGATGATTATTTATTGTATTTAATCAATATATTTTTGAGCTTTTTTATAATTTTAATATGAATTAACCCTATGCAACAGCATTTTTTACAATGCTTTTTTGTTAGAATGAAAGTGAATCTTACGCAAACATTTCTCTCCCAAAAAAGTTGGTTAGCAATAATACACTTACTCCGCTGTTAAATTACAGGCAATCAAATATTTCTAACCAACACAATATCGTATGGTACGCAAGTATTTGGCGCTGCTCGCAGCATGTGTATTTTTTAGCCTTAGCACTACTTTCATCATAAGTGCTACCCCACGCATACTCACATCATGGCGGCATGTAATTGTGCCAATGGAACAGGCTGTACAGTTTATATATGATAAACTTAGCCTTGCCCGTCAGGGCATGCATCCGGATGCATTCAGAAAAGCACTGTTTGGGTACTTGCAGTTCAAGCAACTCAACAAATTATCGGGTAAAACTTTATTGACCGTAATAGACTTTTCACTGCCTTCTCATCGGCCGCGCCTTTGGGTGATTGATTTGGCTGCCCAGCGAGTGCTGTTCCATTCATTAGTGGCACACGGAGTAAACAGCGGCCTGCACTATGCCGAAAAGTTTTCCAACAAAGAAGGCTCTCATCAAAGTAGTTTGGGCTTCTACATTACAGGCGAAACCTATCAGGGAAAACACGGCCTTTCTCTTTACTTAGACGGGCAGGAGGCCGAATTTAACAGCAATGCCCGCAAACGCGCGGTAGTTATGCACGCAGCCGACTACGTGAGCGAAGCACACATCGCCAAAATGGGGCGTATCGGGCGCAGCCAAGGTTGCCCCGCCATTCCTGAGCATTTGGCAGAAGGTATTATCTCAACTATCAAAGGGGGCACGTGCTTATATATCTATCACCCCTCACCCGAATATCACCGCACCTCCCAATGGGGCAACACGAGCAATTGGGACGAGCAACTGCTGGCATTCCTGCCTTTCCCGATATGAGTTATTGAAAATATCTTGAAAAGTGTAATTTAGGGGTGACATACGAGCGGTATCCATGAATAAATCATTCTTCAGCGTCCAACTGAAAATTGCTGCGGGACTTTTACTGATTGCCTTCCTCTTCTTGCTGAATGCAATAGCTACTTATACTTTTTCGCAGCAGGTAATCAACAGCATCACTGATTACATTACGAAAGACCGCGCCATGCTGCAACTGGCAGAGTTGCGAATGCTGGTTATCAAGTCGCAACTACATACCGGCGACTGGATTTATCGCGAAAAAGATATTGGGAGCAAACTTACTTTGCGTAAAATACACAGCGATGATTTCACAAGCCTGCAAATAGAGCTTAAACAAATAAGTGATAATCTGGAAAAAAATGGTCAGATTGACAAATCGCATTTGCTGGAAGGTATTATGCGAATGGTAGATACACTTTTTACTAATCAAAAAGTAGTAATGCAAACACTCAATGCAGAAACCGACTACGAAGACCCTATTAAACGATTTGAATCGGAAACCCTGTTTAACTCTAAAATAGTACCGCTGGCCAAAGACCTCACACAACGGTTAGAACGACTAATTTCACAGGAAAAAGTAGACCGCAATGAAGTTCGCAGCAATTTTATGGGATATCTGCAATCCGAGAAAGCGCTTGAACTGATTGCATCCATACTTGTAGTTATTGTTACAATTTCTATTTGGCAGTACTCCTCTCGTCAGATTACAAACCCCATCCGCGAGATAAAAAGTGCATTGAGCAGCCTGAGCATTGGCGAAATTCCCCCGCCTGTTACCAATATCTCCAACGATGAAATAGGAGAAATAGGAAAAGCCATCAACCAACTGATTGGCGGGCTTTCCAAGTTAAGCGAGTTTGCAACACATATCGGCAATGGCGATTACGATATTGACTACCGGAAACTGGGCGACAACGATGTGTTAGGCAACAGCCTGCTTACCATGCGCGACAACCTCAAACAACTAGCCATTGAAGATGAGCGCCGCAACTGGGCAAACGAAGGTGCTGCTAAATTTGCTGATTTGCTGCGGGCTAACAACCACTCTATACCTAACTTGACCAAGGTTGTACTCTCCGAACTCATCAAATATGTAGAAGCCAATCAAGGTTGCTTCTTTGTGATAGACCAGCAAAGTCAGGAACCGCAAATGGAACTAATGGCAACCTTTGCATGGAATCGCCAAAGAGTACGCAACAAAACCGTGCAATGGGGAGAAGGGCTGATTGGCCAAGCCTGGGCTGAAAAAGACACTCTGTTCATCACCGAAATCCCTCAAAACTATATCGAGATAGGTTCCGGTCTTGGCGATGCCAACCCAAAAAACATCGTAGCCGTTCCTCTGATTTTCAACGACGAGGTGTACGGCGTTATCGAGTTAGCCTCATTTTCTGTTTTACCAACCTATCGTGTAGAATTTCTGAAGCGCGTTGCCGCGAATATTGCCTCTACATTGGCCGCCACTTTCGTGGCCGAGCGCACTCAGCGATTGTTGCAAGAGTCGCAAAGAATCTCCGAACAACTGCGCGTACAGGAAGAAGAAATGCGTCAGAATCTGGAAGAGTTGCTTTCTACTCAGGAGCAATCGGCACGCAATATAGAAATAGCCAAATCTTCTTCCGAATCGCTCGAGCAAATTATTGAAAGTCTGCCTGATGCTATCTTGCAAGTAGATGCCGATTGGCACATCTTGAAAATGAATAATAACCTGTGCCACATGACCGGTTACTCGCGCGAGGCGCTGTTAGGTACCAGCATCGTCCGCTTTGCCAAGCAGTTGAATCCTGCAATGCTCAAATCGGGCGAAACTTACATACAGGAAATCACGCGCAAAGACCGTTCGGTGTTTATGGCCGAAATAACCGTTCACCGGCTCAATACCGATGAGTTTGTCATTTACCTCCGCGATATTGACGAACAGGTAAAAAAGGATAAAGAAAGAGCTCAATTGATAAAAGAATTGGAGCAATTGAGGCAGGGACAGCGCTAAACAGCCATTTTGTCAGCCTTGCCGTTTTGGATTAATTTTCGTTACATTTGAATGGAATCCAAACTTCTAAATCAAATTTGAAGAATGAATTATTCACAAGAATTTCGCAAATATGCTGTTAAGGGACAAGGCATCAGCAGCATGGTGGTTGATAAGTACATAGATACCTCAATCACCAATTTTACTCCTTACATTATGGAAGAGCGCCCCATGAACCTGATTCAAATGGACGTTTTTTCGCGCCTAATGAAAGACAGGATTATCTTTCTTGGAGTTCCCATAGATGACCAAGTAGCCAATGTAGTAGTAGCGCAATTGCTCTTCTTACAATCTACCGATGCCTCCAAAGATGTTATCATGTACATCAACAGCCCGGGCGGTTCGGTGTATGCAGGCCTTGCCATCTACGATACCATGCAGATAGTAACGCCCGATGTAGCTACGGTTTGTACGGGTTTGGCGGCATCTATGGGCGCTGTATTGCTTTGTGCAGGTGCAGCAGGCAAACGCTCGGGCTTGCCCCACGCCCGCGTAATGATTCACCAGCCATTGGGCGGTGCACAAGGGCAGGCTTCCGATATTGAAATCACTCACCGTGAGATTCAAAAGATTAAGAAAGAACTCTATGAAATTATTTCTAAACACAGCGGACAACCCTACGAGAAAATCTGGGCAGATGCAGACCGCGACTACTGGATGATGTCGGAAGAAGCCAAAGCCTACGGTCTGATTGATGAAGTATTAGCACCTAAAAAATAGGTATTGCGGTTGAGTGGAAAAAAAATAACCCCGAAGATGCAACGTCAATCTTCGGGGCGCTAGTTTATAGAGTTTGACTTTCGGTAAGATTAGCCTACAATGCTGATGCGCTTGAAATCAGTTACAGTCAGACCTTTTTCGACGCTGTCCAAATACTGGCTGATGTTTTTGCTGTTGTCTTTTACAAACTCCTGTTCGAGCAGAGTATTTTCTTTGTAGAATTTGTTCAGCTTGCCTGTTGCAATTTTTTCCAGCATGTTTTCAGGTTTGCCTTCTGCACGAGCCTGTTCTTTACCAATTTCAATTTCACGCTCAATAATGGCAGCATCTACACCTTCGCGGTTCAGTGCCAGCGGGCGCATAGCGGCGATTTGCATGGCAACGTCTTTACCGGCAGCCTCAGCAGCTTCTGATGCAGAGCTCATAGCTACTAATACGCCTACTTTAGCGCCTGTATGGATGTAAGTTACCACGCGCTCACCCTTAACGTGCGCATAGTTTACAACTTCAATTTTCTCACCGATTTTACCCATCATGTCAGTCAGGTGCTCGGCAAGGGTACGGCCGTCTTCCATTTTCATGGCATTGATGGCTACAATGTCGGCAGGCTTATGAGCAGCTACCATATCAGCTATTTTGTTGCCCATGGCTACGAAGTCTTCATTTTTAGCTACAAAGTCGGTTTCGCAGTTCAGAGAGATGGCAAAACCCTCTTTGTTGTCGGCGCTGGTGCGCAGGAATACGGAACCTTCGGAAGACTGACGGTCTGCGCGTGAAGCAGCCACTTTCTGACCTTTTTTGCGCAAAATATCAATCGCAGCTTCAAAATCGCCGTTTGCTTCAGTCAGGGCTTTTTTGCAATCCATCATGCCTGCGCCGGTCATTTGGCGTAATTTGTTTACGTCTGATGCAGAAATAGACATAATTGAAATATGTTTTGAAATGTAAAATTCAGGTATTGAGAATGAGCAACTTACGGGGTCGCTTGTTGGTTCGGGTAATTGAAAAAGTCGGGCACGATTTTACCCGACTGTGCCAATTAAGCCTTCAATTGTTTTTTCAGACTATCCATCTCTTCGCGAATGGCTTTCAGCTCGTCCATGTTGCGGTTTTGTTTTTTCTGGCTCATAATGTTGCTCTGCTTCACATTGAGCTCGTGCAGGCGCTTTTCGATATCAGCTTTATTCATGGTAAAAGGCCGTTTTATAGTGAAATAATAATTGCGACGCTAAATTGCACGCAAAAGTAAGCCATTTACACGCCAAAGCCAAAACTTGATTATATCTTTGTTTGAAATCAGTTTGGCAAATGAGCAATACTTTTGGAAAAATATTTCGCATTACCACTTTCGGAGAATCCCACGGTACGGCAGTGGGTGTGGTGATAGACGGCTGTCCGGCGGGTATCCCTTTTGATTTAGATTTTATACAGCGGGAAATGTATCGCCGCCGCCCCGGACAGTCTAAAATTACTACTCAGCGGCAAGAAGGCGACGAAGTAAAAGTCCTTTCCGGCATTTTTGAGGGCTACACGCAAGGCACACCCATTACCTTAGCCGTTTGGAACGAAGACCAACGCAGCAAAGACTACTCGCATATTGCAGATAAATACCGCCCTTCCCATGCCGATTACACTTGGCAAACCAAATATGGTACTCGTGACTATCGGGGCGGAGGGCGCAGCTCGGCACGCGAAACACTGGCCAGAGTAGCCGCTGGCGCTGTTGCAAAACTGTTTCTGAATCATTTGGGTATTCGCATAGCAGCCTACGTATCGCAGGTAGGCACACTCAAACTTGACAAGAGTTACCTGCAACTTGACCTTTCGGAGGCTGCTATTGAAAGCAACATCGTCCGTTGCCCCGATTCGGCAATGGCCGAACAAATGATTGCCCTGATAGATGAGGTTCGCAAAAGCCGCGACACCATCGGGGGAGTAGTCAGTTGTGTAATTAAAGGTGCGCCTACCGGTTTGGGAGAGCCTGTATTTGATAAATTACATGCCCAACTGGGCAAAGCCATGCTGAGTATCAATGCCGTAAAAGGGTTTGAGTACGGCAGCGGCTTTGACGGAGTAGCAATGCTTGGCTCGCAGCATAACGATATTTTTTATACAGATGAGAAAGGCCGTGTGCGCACTCACAGCAATCATTCGGGTGGCATACAGGGCGGCATCAGCAACGGAGAAGATATTTACTTCCGTGTAGCTTTCAAGCCCGTAGCCACCATCATGCAAGACCAGGAAAGTATTAACCAAAACGGAGAACAAGTCGTTGTATCGGGAAAAGGCAGGCATGACCCTTGCGTAGTACCTCGTGCCGTACCCATTGTTGAGGCAATGGCAGCCTTAGTCATGGCAGACTTTGTTTTGCGTAACCAAGTGGTTAAATTAGAACCTATTGTATCAGCCTATCCTTTACAAGTACAAAAATCCTTGTAGCGGATTTGCATTAAACCGAAAATCAGATGACGAAATATTGCAGGCACATCGCCTTATTTTGTTTTGCATGGCTGCTGTTGGCTCTTTGGCAGGGAGCATATGCTACGCACATTCGGGCAGGAGATTTAATTGCCCGCAGGCTGCCCGGAACCTCACTCACCTACGAATTTACCGTAACTATTTATACGGACGACGAAGGAGTGCCGCCCGATGAGGAAATAGAAATCTTCTTTGGCGATGGTTCACCCTCACGCCTGATACGCCGTACAGCCTTTCGCGCTGTGGGCAACCTGACAACCGAGAATATTTACCGCACCATCTATACTTTTGCAGGGCCTGGCGAGTTTAACGTGGGGGTAGTTATCCGCAACCGAAATGCGGGCGTGGTAAATATTCCCAATTCGGTGAATACATCTTTTGCCGTTCAGTCCACTTTCCTGATTTCGCCTTTTTTGGGGCTGAATTCTTCGCCCATTCTGACCAACCCGCCGGTGGACTTTCTGGCATGTACGCGCCGCCGCTTCAAACACAACCCCGGTGCTTTTGACCCCGACGGCGACAGTTTGTCGTATCGTTTTACTATTTCCAAAAAGAGCCTGAACCAAAACGTAGATATTTACTATCCGCTGAATCAGGTGCCCGGTATCAATGCGACTACCGAAGCCGGCAATGAACCTGCTACCCTAACCTTAGACCCCATCACAGGCGATTTGGTGTGGGATGCACCACTTCAACCGGGCGAATACAACGTAGCTTTTTTTGTAGATGAATGGCGCAACGGTGTCCGTATCGGCTCGGTAAACCGCGATATGCAAATTCTGGTGCGCGAGTGCGTAAACCGCCCCCCATTGTTTACCAATCGTGCAAAAGATACTTGCGTAGTTGCCGGAGCACTGGTGCAAGACCTGATTGTTGCCACCGATGCCGACCGCCACGGCGTAGCAATATTTGGCACAGGGCAATTGTTCAACCTTACTCCTCCAAGTAACCGCGCCACTTTGGACAGTATCCGTTCGCAGCCGCCTGCCGGCACTGCCCGCAGCATTTTTCGCTGGCAAACAACTTGCAACGATGTCAGCCGACAGCCGTATGTGGCCACTTTCATTACGCGTGATTTCCCTAACCCCATTCGCAACCAATTGGCCGACTATCTGACCTATCGCATCCGCGTGATAGGGCCGCCGCCCAATTTGCAGCAAGCGGTGTATAATCCCGAAACCCGCAGTGTTACACTCACTTGGGCTGATTATACCTGCCCCAATGCCAACAATATGTTGATTTACAGGCGTATAGGCACTTCGGGCTGGAATCCGGGACAGTGCGAAACAGGTATCCCCGCATCGGCAGGCTATGAACTCATCGGCAGAATAGACCCTTCCACCGGTCGTTTTATAGACAACAACAACGGGCGCGGTATGCAACCCGGCACTACCTACTGTTACCGCATTTTTGCTACTTTCCCCGAACCGAAAGGCGGCGAAAGCATTGCTTCGCAAGAAGTTTGTGTAACGGTTCAAACCAATGCGCCGCTGATTACCAACGTAAGCGTAGAACGCACGGCCACCGCCACCGGAGAAATTTTTGTGCGGTGGGTAAAGCCTATCGGTATCACACCCGAACAATTCCCCCGCCCATGGACTTATCAGGTAGCACGTGCGGAAGGCTTTGGCACAACCACTAACTTGACACGTTTGCCGCAAACATTCGCCGAAAACGATACATCATTTACCGACCGCAATTTGGATACGGAGAATCGCGTGTATAACTATCGGGTCTATTTTCTCTCGCAAGGGCGGCTGATAGACAGTTCGGCAGTGGCTTCATCGGTGCGCTTAACCGCACAGCCCGCCGCCGGGGCTATTAACCTCACATGGAACGCCCAAGTGCCGTGGAACAACAACTCCGTACGTTTCTCCCACCACCTGATTTACAGAGAGCGCATCACACAGCGCGGCACCTTTGACCTGATAGACAGCGTGGATGTCAGTACAGGAGGCTATACTTATACCGATCGCGGACGCTTCCAAAATCAACCGTTACAAGAGCGTGAACGCTACTGCTACTATGTTATCACCCGAGGCACTTACGACAACCCGAACATATTTGAGCCGCTGCTGAATAAGTCGCAGATTGCTTGCTCAACCCTGCGCGATACGACAGCCCCATGCCCGCCTGTGTTGAGCTTGGTGCCGCTGGATTGTTCAAGGTTTAACCCCAAAGACCCCACAACCTGCGCCGATTCGGTATATAAAAATGAATTGACTTGGCGGCCTAATCTCACCCCGCCTTGCGATACGGGCATTGCAAGCTACAACCTGTATTTTGCACCTTTTGAAGGCGATACCTTGCGCATTTTGCGACGCAACATCCGCGATACCGGATTTATTCATGAGCAAATCAATACAGTAGCAGGTTGTTATGCAGTAACTGCCTTAGACAGCGCAGGCAATGAAAGCCGCCTGAGTAACATTGTTTGCAACGACAACTGCCCCTATTATGAGTTGCCCAATGTATTTACGCCTAACGGAGACGGCAAAAACGATACTTTCCGTCCATTGGTTTGCCCGCGCTTTGTAGAACGAGTGGAGTTTAAAGTATTCAACCGCTGGGGAAGATTGGTTTATGAAAGCGATAACGATATTTTCATCAACTGGCGCGGTGTAAGCAATTCGGGCACAAGGTTGCCGGCCGGTGTGTATTACTACGAAGCGGTAGTAACATTCCTCCGCCTCAGCCGCCAAGCAAGCCGTGAAACACTTAAAGGATGGATACAGATTATCTTGCAGGAATAATCCTTTTCACATATATTCGGCAAAACACTTATTAACCTCACAACAGATTATGAAGATTATCATCCCGATGGCGGGTAGAGGAACCCGAATGCGTCCACATACGCTCACCGTTCCCAAACCATTAGTACCAATTGCCGGAAAACCAATTGTTCAACGTTTGGTGGAAGATATTGCTGTGGTTTGCAACGAACCCATTGAAGAAATCGCCTTTATCATTGGTGATTTTGGCGCACAGGTTGAGCGCGACCTCTCAGCAATTGCCGAACGCATAGGAGCTAAGGCAAAGATTTACTACCAAGACCAGCCGCTGGGTACAGCTCATGCTTTGCTTTGTGCCAAAGAATCTATCACCGGCCCTGTGGTAATTGCTTTTGCAGATACACTGTTTAAAGCCGATTTCATATTAGACAAAACTCAAGACGGCATCATTTGGGTGCAGCGTATGGAAAATCCCTCTTCGTTTGGCGTTATCAAAACCGACGAACAGGGCTACATCACCGACTTTGTGGAAAAACCCACACAATTCGTATCCGACTTGGCCATTATCGGCATCTATTACGTGAAAAACGGCGATATGCTTCGCGATGAGATGCAATATCTGCTGGACAACGACATTAAAGACAAGGGCGAATACCAACTGACCAATGCGCTGGAAAACATGAAGCAAAAAGGGATTAAATTTGTTCCCGGGCGCATTAGCGAGTGGTTAGACTGCGGCAATAAAGACAGCACAGTAGGCACTAACAGTCGCTATTTGGACTACTTGCACGAGCGCGAGTCGGCAGGGAAATTGCAGGAGTCACTGGTGGCAGCATCTGTAAAAAATCATAACAGCATCATTATTCCGCCCGTATATATCGGGGAAAATGTGCAACTGCACAACAGCGTTATCGGGCCGCACGTTTCCATCGGGGCTCATTCGGTTGTAAAAAACAGCGTGGTACATTCCTCACTGATTCAGCAGAATACCCTGATTGAAAACGCGATAATAGGAAACTCTATGCTAGGTAGTCATGTTAAATATCAAGGTAGTGCTTCCGATTTGAGCATTGGTGACTATACGCAAGTAAAACTCTGATGAACAGAAAAGGTCTTTTACGTACATCAGTAGGCTTGGCAGCGCTGTTAAGTCTATTGATGTTTTTTGATGGCCGGGCACAGAAGCCTAAAAAGCAGGTCGTTCAGCCACCGCCCGACTCGTTGGAAATGGCACGGGAAGTAGAAGAAAACAGCGCCGAGTATTTCTTTACAGAAGCCATGCAATACTTCCTTTCCGAAAATTACAACAAAGCCCTGCGCACGCTGGAAGAAAGCCGAAAACTGGCACCCAACAATTCGGCCATACCCTATCAGATGGCACGCACCTATCTGAAAATGGAAGATTATAAAAACGCCATTCGGCTGATACAGCAAGCTCTCAACCTGTCCAAAGACAATCCCAATTATTTAAGTCTGCTGGCAGAAATTTACGAAAAACAAGAGCGATACGATGAAGCCGAAAAAATATTTGCCAAATTAGTCGTTTTAAAGCCCAACGAAGTGAGCTATTACTACGACTTAGCAAATGCCATGCTCTATCAAAACAAGTTCAAGGAAGCCATCCGTATTTATGACGAATTGGAAAAAAAGGTTGGCTTAGAACCTGCTGTTATTCAGCGCAAACAAAAACTCTATCTGGCAATGAATCAGCCCGAAGGTGCACTGAAAGAAGGCAGAAAATTGATAGAAGCAACGCCCGATGACCTCGACGCTTATATTACGCAGGTAGAACTGCTGATGAAAACGCGCAGAACAGAAGAAGCACGCAAACTGATTGACGAATTAGAGAATCTGTTCCCCGGTGAGCCGCGTGTATTACTATTGAGTGCCGATTTGGCAAAAAACAGTGGCAAAAAAGAGGCACAAATCAGGGCACTCGAGAAGGCATTTAACTACCCGCAATTAGAAATAGACCTTCGCCTACAAGTCCTCTCCGATTTGTATGACCAAGCAGGCGCAACCAATGATACACAATTGAAAACCGCCCTGTTATCGCTTTCGGAGAAAACCATGCAGGTTTTCCCCGACCATCCGCAAATGCAGGGCTTATATGCTGCCATTTTGCTGGAAAACGGCAAGGCCGCAGAAGCAAAAAGTTACTACGAAAAAGCAGTCAAACTCAATGTCGATAACTATCAGGCATGGGTAGGCCTTGTACGCGCCGACCTGATGCTGCAAAACTACAAAGACCTCGCCCGCCATACCGAGCAGGCTATTGAGTATTACCCTAACAATGCTACTTTTTGGTTCTACAACGGTACTGCACACTTGGTCAATCACAACTATGACGAGGCCGTAGCTTCTCTGGAACAAAGCCGATTGTTGGCCATAGGCAATCAGGAACTTCTGCAAAACATCTACCCGCAATTGGGAGATGCCTACAACGGACAAAAGCAATACCAAAAGTCCGACAAAGCCTACGAGGAAGCACTGACGTACGACATCAATAACCGCTACGTGCTGAATAATTACAGCTATTACCTTGCGCTGCGCCGTGAAAATCTGGACAAGGCCAAGGAGTTATCCGCTCGCCTGATTAAGTTAGAGCCCGATAACCCTACCTATTTGGATACGCACGGTTGGGTGCTCTATGTGCGCGGCGAATATGCGGCCGCATTGCCGCTGTTAGAAAAAGCAGCGCGCCTGAACCCTTCCAACCCCACTATTCTGGAACATTACGGCGATGTGCTGTATAAGGTCGGCAGAAACGAAGAAGCCCTGAAATATTGGCAACTGGCAAAGAAAAACGGTATCGGCAGCCAGTGGTTAGACCGAAAAATAGCAGAAAAAAAACTGTTTGAGTAAATCTGTTCCGACAATGTCAATTTACCCGCTGATAAAACAATTTGCTTACACCGGCATGGCATTGATTGCCTTGCTAAGTGCTTGCCAAAAACCTCCCGTAGCTACCACAGGCAGCACCACAACCCCCATTCCTGCCCGTAAGGAAGAAAGTGTCTATCAATTCAATGCTTTTGATTTCACCTATCTCACTGTCAAAGGCAGGTTAGTGTTTGTCAATAATGGGCGCGATGTCAATGCAAATACGGATATTCGCATGAAGAAAGACAGTGCGATATGGATTTCCCTGCGCCCCGGATTGGGCATAGAGGCAGTCCGCATTTTCATCACACCCGATTCGGTTCGCATCATGGACAAGCTCAATGACGACTTTTTGGGCTTTACGTTCGATTCGCTCAGTAAACGGTTAGATATTCCCGTTGATTTTCAACTGATTCAAAATACGCTGCTGGGTAATTTGCCTTATGATTTGGGACAAGCCAACCCCATTCCCGAAGGCGAACAGTACCTCTTGCGCAAGCAGCAATCCAATATAGACGTGATAGGATACGTGGGTAAGCAAACAGCCCGTATGGAAAAACTTTCGCTGAAAGACCTTAGCGCACCCAATCGCTTGGAGGCAGTTTACGGCAACTTTACTTCCGTGGAAAACATGCTTTTTCCTTTTGTGTGTAATGCAGACCTTACCTTTGAGCCGCCGGGAGGCAATAAAACATCACTTTCGTTTCGGTTTACGCACAATAAAGTAGAACTAAGCCGCGAACCGCTGAAGTTTCCTTTCAGCAGGGGGAACAAATAGGCATAACTACTGTTTCTGCAAAAAAGCCTGTACCCGTTCGCCGATGCGCCCTATGTTGCAACCTGTTGCCAAATGGCCGCAGTCGTCTGCAAGTACGATGTGTTCTGCACCGCTGTACTGCACCAAATCGGCACAGGCTTGCGGGCTTACCATCAGGTCTTGCGAGGCATACACTATCAGTCCGCGGGTTTTCAGCAGCTCTCCAAGTTTATCTAAAGGCAGGGTTTTGTAGGCATTGTGTGCCATCATCGCCTTGGCCTGCCATGCCCAATCCAAGGGGGAGAAACTCGCCGATTTTTGAATTTCTGCCTGAACAAAACTCTGAAAATCATCGGTCTTCTGGTTTTTATTGCGCCAAGAAGGCGTATACAGTGCATAAGCATGGATTAACACAGTTATTTCCATGGCTTGTTGCAGGTTGCTATTGGTTTGCAGGGCTTTTTCTATGGGCTGTATTTCGCTTTGCCAAAGCAGTAAGTCGCTGAAACCCAGCTTGGGCGTGCCTACCAACGAAATCATTTTGCCGACCTTTTCAGGAAAGGCAGCCATCCACTGAAACGCCTGCATGCCTCCCATGGAAATGCCGATAACGGCATGGAGTTTTTCAATACCCCACTGCTTGCGAATCATGGCTTCTTGCGTGCGCACCATATCGGCAATGGTAAACTGCGGAAACTCGCGCCCTGCTTGCAGCGTTGAGTTGGAAGGCGAAGAAGAAACCCCATTCCCCAAAGCATCGGTCAGTATGATAAAGTAGCGTGTGCTGTCCAGCATTTTTCCTTTGCCGCCCACATGGCTTCGCAGTGCGTCCGACTTTCCCGTGAAATAGGTGGGAAACAGAATAGCATTGTTTTTGTCCTCATTTAGACTGCCGAAAGTGCGGTAGCCAATGCGGCATTGTTTAATGATTTGTCCGTTTTCCAGAGCAAAATCACCTAATTCACAAAAACTTTGCGACAGTATGCGCGGTGTATAAAAAATAAACCAACCCAAGAGCAAGTAAGGGAAAAATCTGAATGCTGACATAGTACGACGTTTTCTTATTAAGCTAATGTTTTTCTCCCTTTTGTGCAAATGAACTGCGCTGTTCAGCTGTGTCTAAGCCATTGGATAGTTTTTGCCTCGTCTTCGAAGAACATACTTTCTATTTCGGTAGTATTCACTCCGGCTTTATTTGTAACCTGATTAACGGCCATTTGTCCAAAAACAGAACGGTGAGTCAGCAGTGGAATTTTTCGCAAACCGACGGCGGCAACCAACTTGCAGCCATCCACTCTTGTATATCGTTAGCTATTGCCCGGGCTTGCTGTAAGCTTGCAGCATCAGCGAAATTTTTGCTTCATTTCGTTGGGAGGAAAAAAGCCTTTCCATGCGTAGTAAAAAATGTTACCCTTGCCTAATATCAGGCTGGCGTGTGCTCAGCTACAACCGAATCCCCAGCACGCAGATGTCGTCACGTTGGCTTTCGCCTTGCCGGAACTCGTCAAAAATATCGGATAATTCTTCTGCCTGACGCTCTACGGGCAGGTGGGCAAGTGCTATAAGCAACTCTTTCACCGTCATGCTGCCCAATTTTTCACGGTTGGCGTTTAGTTGGTCGGCTAAACCGTCGGAGGTCAGGTATAGCATGATTCCGGCAGGTAGCGAAACTGTGTGCTGTTCAAAAGCTGTTTTGCTGCTGCGCAATCTGCCACCGATAGACTGCCGATTGGGACGCAACTCTACTAGGTGGTTTTCAGCCGGATTACCCGAAGGTTTCACTGCATACAGTGGTCGTTTAGCTCCTGCAAAAGTTACTTTGTTGCCTTCAATCAGGCAGAGGGCGATGTCCATCCCATCATCATGGATGCCATTTTCGGTTTGCAGTGCTTTGCGCATTTCAGTATGGACGGTTTGTAAAATTTCGGCAGGTTGCACAATGCGTCGGCGGGCAACCGTTTCGGTCAGGATGCTGTGCCCGATGGCAGACATGAGCGCTCCGGCACGCCGTGTCCGGTACAATCGGCTACGGCAACCCATTTGCGCCTATCTTCACTGTGACACCAATAGAAATCGCCTGAAACAATGTCTTTGGGCTGATACCAAATAAAAAATTTCTCAAATAAAGCCTGTAAGTCCGATTCGGTAGGCAGGATAGCCTTCTGAATCCGCTCGGCATAGCGGATGCTGCCCATCATTTGCTCATTGCGGCGGGCTATCTGGCGACGGGCTTCGTCTAAGCGGTCGTAAGCACGCGCATTGTCAATCGCCACAGAAAGATAAGTCGCCAGTGCTCGCAGGAAGTCCACATCGGCTGTCTGATAGGCGTTTTTGCGATAACTCTGCATGGTAAATATGCCAATAACTTTGTTGTTCAGCGTCAGAGGCAGGTAAATGGCCGACAGCGGCTGTTCGGTCTGGTATTCAATGTGTTCATCGGCTATATATTCAGGTGCTTCTTTCTCAAAATCATTAATCACAATTTCCATTTGATATTGAAAACACACAGCAGAAAAACGTTTTTGCCCTACCTCAATTTCACGGCGGATGAGCGGCATGGCCGCACCATTGCAGAAGCCGTAAAATACTAACTGACGGCTGCTGTCATCATAAATACCTACACGGAATGGGGCAGCCTCTACCAGTTCGCCGTGTAACTGCGCCATAATCCGATGCCCCATTTCGCTGATGATGCGCACATTGTGATAAGCGCGTTCCAATTGATTTTTTTGACTGGCAAGTTGTGAAATTCGCTCCTCCACCACGCGTTCCAGTTACATATTTTGCTGCTCTATGCGGCGCACGCGGGCGCGGTAGGTGATAAACCCAAGCCCAATGAGCGAAACCACCACGTTTCCCAAAACGGCGGACGCACCCGAATCAGTATTTCCGTTGGCAAACTCCATCCCTTTTGGGCCTAAAACGCGCAGATAGAGTGTGTAATCGCTGGGGCAAGTTTGCCCAATGTCATTTCGCTGTCGGTAGTCGGTTCTGACCATCGGCTGTTGGACGGGCTCAACCGATAGCTGAACACAGGGGCAGCCTGATAGCCAAAATGCGGAGAAGCAAATGATACCCTGATATTGGCTGCCTGATAAGGAATGGTCAGTTCCGACAAGCCGCCTAAGGGTACTTGCATCTGTAAGGTAAGGTATTTGCCTGATAGTTAGCATAACGGAAAGAAGCACGCGGCAGCGAACGCCCTGCGTACAGGTCGGCAATGGCAGCGCGAATGCTCACCAAGCCCTGATTTGTACCAATGAGCAAATCGCCCTCGGGGCTGATGAGTGCCTGCATGGTGTACTGCAAACCCGAAGCAGGCGAGGCAATGCGATACGGGACAAAGAGGGCGTTTTTGCGGTCAAATTGCATCATCGTATGCTCGGTAGACACCCACATGCGCCCGTTGCCGGCGCGGATGTCATGGATAACCTCACCCAATGCCACATGATTGAAACGAAAAGTGCGGAAACGCTTTTGTTGTGGCTTCTATCGTGCCAAACCTGCAAAAGTGCCTACCCAGAAACTACCCTGCTCATCGGTAAACAAGCTTTTAATGCTGTCGTGGGGCAATGAATTATGGATTGCCTGCCTCATTCCTAAAATTGACAAAACCGTCGTTGCCGATGAAACAGGAAAAGCCCCGCATTGGTGCCAATCCGGAGGCGTTGCTGCTTGTTTTAAGGTGATTATTTTTTGTGGGATTGATGCGCTCCTACCGATAAGCGTAATCGGGGTACAGGCAAACAATTAACGGTTAAACAGGTTACTTTTGCAAAACCAACCCAAACGGATGATTACCATCATTTCAGGTACTAATCGCAGCGGCTCGCTGACACTGCGCATTTCACAATTGTATCAGGAACTGCTGGCAACGCATGGAGCATCTGCACAGATTTTAGACCTTTCGCACCTGCCGCACGATTTTGCGTTTTCTGCATTGTACGATAAAGGCGGACAAAACCCTGCCTTCACTGCTTTTCATCAGCAGGCCGCCGACTCGGACAAACTTGTCTTCATCATTCCCGAATATAACGGCTCATTCCCCGGCGTGCTGAAAACTTTTTTGGATGGGATGCCTTATCCTAACCCGTGGAAAGACTGCAAAGCGGCATTGGTGGGCATTTCGTCGGGGCCACAAGGAGCAGCGCCGGCCCTCAGCCATTTTACCGACGTTCTGCACTATTTGGGGATTCACGTGCTCGCGCATCGCGTTAAAATGCCTTTCATAGAAAAAAGTATGGCCGATAATTATATCCAAAACGAAAACTATCTGCGACAACTTAATAAGCAGATAGAAAGCCTGCTGGCATTTTAAAACAACTCAGGCAGTTGAGTCAACGGCAGCGCGTGCAGCGTGGTTATGGGCTTAAATTTTTTATACAAAAGCACAAGAGATTTGTGAAAAATACTTTATTTAAATTTCTGACATACAGGTATTTAACCCCGATAGGTCTCTAAAACCTGTCAGGGCTGTGTATAAGTATCTTTTTTTGGCATACTCCGCCATTGAGCCTTTGCAAATGCTGCGGTAAAAAGTGCGTCCTAATGTGATTACTTACTTAATAAAGCAAAAGAGCATCCCAAAACGGAATGCTCTTTTACACAGAATTCAATTTTGTTACTTCACTAAAGAAAAATCTATAGAGAATTTCATTAGAGTTTCACTACATTGACGGCGTTGAGGCCTTTTTTGCCCATTTTTACCTCAAAACGCACTGCATCATTCTGAGTGAGCGTTGTAGCATTGCCCAACTCGCTGATGTGAACAAAAACATCTTTTTGAGTCTCATCATCTACGATGAAACCATAGCCCTTCGACTCGTTGAAGAACTTAATTTTACCGGTTTTCATTAAATTGAACTTAAATTAAAAAAGAACTTGCTCAAATGTAAGCCTTTTTTTGCAGACTTTAACAAAATCAATAGGTTTCGTGAAAAATAATTTTTTCGAGGATGTATATGAAGTCGTATGCCTGATTCCGAAGGGGAGAGTAACCAGCTATGGTGCCATTGCCAAATACTTAGGCAGCAAAATGAGTGCCCGCATGGTAGGTTGGGCAATGAATGCCGCTCATACTCGGCCGGAAGTGCCTGCACACCGCGTTGTAAACAGAAGCGGCCTACTGACAGGGAAGCATCATTTCGGTACTCCTACGGCCATGCAGGAAGCCCTGCAAGCTGAGGGAGTGCAGGTTGTGGACGACCGCGTGGTAAATTTTAAAGAGCTTTTCTGGGACCCGCAACAGGAACTCGGTTAATTACTTAAGCTCATTTGTGTAATTAAGTCAAAAATCTAACCTCCAGCAGGCCGATTCATTGCAGGTTATCGGCTTGCCGACTGATGAGGGGATGATTCTGCAATGCTGCGACTCATCAGTCGATAAATCTCTGCCCACAGTGGAGCATGAGTTTGCAGGAGTGCCATATGTTGCTCTATTACAAGCAAGTCTCCCCGTACTGCCGGCCCTGTCTGCGCTTTGTGAGGAGGCATTTGCATGGCCTTTTCCAAGGTTTCCTCAAGCAATGGATGTAATATTTCAAGGCTTACGCCTATGGGTTTGAGCACTTGCGAAGCCATATGCCACAGATGGTTGGCAAAGTTGCAGGCGATAACCGCTGCCAAATGCAGTTGCTTGCGTTCGTCGGAGTTGATTTCATATACTCGGGTGCTAATGTCGGAAGCAAGCGAAGCAAGCATATCAAGTGTCATTTGGTCAGAAGCCTCAATACAAATAGGTACGGTCTGCCAGTCCACCGCCTTGGCTTTGGAAAAAGTTTGCAGCGGATAAAAAACGCCATGTGGGCAATTCAGGTTTGCCAGCAGATTCATGGGTAATGTGCCGGAAGTATGTACCACCGCTGCCTGCGGCGGCAATCGCAACTCGGGCAACAGTTCGGGCAGAGCCGAGTCAGTAACCGACAGAACAACCAACTCTGCCGCTGAGCGGGATAAGTCGGGTTTAGCAAGCGGGGCAGCCTCATACAATCGCTCAGCAAGTGCTACGGCATTTTTGCGGCGGCGACTGAACACCTCCGTAATGCGATACCCCGCCGATTCTAAGGCTTCGGCTAAGTGCCAAGCAACATTTCCCGCGCCAATGAGTGCAATCCGAAGCATGATTTGTGTTTTAAGACAGTTATACACAAATCTGAGAGATTTTCAAGACCTCTCAGATTTAAATATCTGTATTTCAATATCTTACGCAAAATATTTTTGCAAATCGCTTGCTTTTTGTGTAAAGACCCTATCATCCGCTCAAAATCGGTGTTCAAAACTACATTTAAACTATTTAAGTTTATACATATGCATTCTAACTACCTGATATACCTGAGCCATTGGACAGCCTTGACCTCATCATTAAAAAAACTGATTGTCGAGCTTTATGCCGTTCATCATGATTTTATTGTGCACTTAATTAAGAGTAAACTGCCCAGTGTGGGGTTAGTAGGGCTAATCAATTGGCACGGTACGCGTCACCCAGTTGATGATTAACCATTTCTGAATTTCCGTACCTACTGCCTGTGTGGTGTGAAAGTCCTGTAACATCGGTAAGCCGTTGCCTGTTTGCAAGTGCATTAACACTTCATCCAAAAGGATTGTCATTTCGTGGAGAGGCACAAAGCCTTTCCATGTGTAATAAAACATATGACCATCATCTATCCAGCCCCGACAAGGATGTATTTATTGCTGATAACGGTTTGTAACATGGTTATTGTGAGAGAAAAAACAAAAGAAGCAATAATTGAATAAAGTGGTTTTTTGTCAGCTTAAAACTATGCAGCCGTTTATTAATAAAATTGTTTCAAAAAAAAATAGTTAATCTGATTAACTATTTTCGGAAAAATGCTTACCTTTATACCAGCAAACATTCCTTTCACACTAAAACGATTTTTAGCCATGAAATTGCCACTTTTTGAAGCTCACACCGGTATCTGGGAAGGCACGTACACCCGCCTGAATGAAAAGGGAGAGGTTATTGACCGCCACAAAAGCCGTTTGTTCCTGAAAATGAAGGACAACCAGTGGATTCAGAAAAATGAATACACATGGGACAACGGAAAAAAAGAAGTTCACGATTTCGGCGCATCACTTTTTGATGAGAAAGGTGTTTTGCATTACAACAATAAGCGCATCATCGGCAAGGCGTGGGAAGCAGGCGATGTTATCTGTTTGGAATGGCAATACAACGAACAGCCTGGCACGCACCTGTATGAAATTATTACTTTGTTGGAAGACGGGCATCGGATGCGTACTTGGCAGCACAGCCGCAACGGAAAATTTGAAGGGCTCACGATGATTGAAGAACGCCGTGTAGCGCCTCAGGAAGCTATTGATTAGGCTTGGGTAAGTTTATTACCCAAGTTTAAATTACAACAATCAAGATGTGTCAATCTGAAAGAAGAAAACTTTCTTTGAAGTTTTCTTCTTTGCTTTTAAAGCCAAACAATTTCGCGTAACTTACGCTTATATAATTAATGCGATTAACTATTTGTTTAACAATAAAAGCCTGAATCAGTATGAACCAAGCACCAATTAATGTGCCGCCTGCATGGCATCGCATCGGCAAACATGAGGTGGCACCGGAGGCAAGCCACGACGAAATTGCGCGTTTCAATTTCTTGTCCAACTTGAATAAATATTTGGCAACAATGGTTTCTCCGGGTAACCGCATTGCTTTCGACAAGCGTGTGCGTCCGCGTTTTCGCCGTGAAAAAGGGCGCGATTTTGAAAACCGCCGCGAGGTGCGTGAAGCTATGTTGAGAGACCCTCATTTCCAAACGTGGAGTGCGCTGCGCCGCGCGGCTATGGAAATGCGTCAGCAGGCAGGGCGTTCGCTTGTGCTGCGTCAGGCAAAGCAATTGGCTGAAAAAGCAGAGCGACTCAATGCGGGCAAAGATACTCTCCAACTCAATCCTAATTTAACTATTCCCCCTTACATTGCCAAAGTGGACAACCACCTAATGCCGGGTAGCTATCATACAGAATTGTTTGAAGGCGACGTTTCGGCGGCTGCCAATTATGACATGGGCTTGTTTGTTACTACAGGCGGAGCGCTGGGGCGTTTCAACGACGGCGGGGGAAAAGCCATTGCACAATGGTTGCTTTCGCATCATCCTGAGTTCAAGCCGAAGCACATTTTAGACATCGGTTGCGGACTGGGGCACAACGTACTGCCCATAGCACAGGCTTATCCTGATGCAGAGGTGATTGCCATAGATGTAGGTGCTCCCATGTTACGCTATGGACATGCCCGCGCGCAGGCCATGGGTATTACTAATGTAAAGTTTATCCAAATGGACGGGCAGTATACCGGATTCCCTGATGAAAGTTTTGATTGGATTCAGACGACTATGTTCCTGCACGAAACTTCCGGCAAGTCTATTTATGGCATCATGAAGGAAATTTATCGGATGCTCAAGCCCAGCGGTTTGACCATGCACATTGAGCAACCGCAGTACACACCCGAAATGGATTTGTATGAGCAATTTATCCGCGATTGGGATGCATTCTACAACAACGAGCCATTCTGGTCTAAAATGCATGACATTGATACATTAGAACTGATGACACAAGCGGGCTTCAAGGCAGAAAACTTCTTCCAAATTGGCGTGCGGGCAGTGAACGACAACGAAGACCACACCAAACCACGTGCTCCCGAGCCGGAAGACCACGGCAGAGCAGCCGTATGGAATGTATTCGGGGCATGGAAAAAATAACAAAACGATATGGAAATCAATGACATAGTACTTGCCAACAGCAAAGCCAAGGGTAAACGCCCTTACTTTTTTGATGATGCAGCAGTAGAGCGCGTATTGAACATTACTATGGCGGTAGCCGGCGAATTAGCCGTCGTACACGAGCGCTTAGATACCATTGAGCGCCTGTTGGAAGCCAAAGGTACGCTCTCGCGCGCCGACATAGAAGCCTACCGCCCCGACCCAAAAAGCGAAGAAGAGCGGCAGCGCTGGCACGCAGCCTATATTGCCCGTATCTTGCGCATCGTACAGCAGGAAATGGAGGCCATCCGCGATGAAAACCCCGAGAATAACCGCACGATGGATGAAGTTGCCGATGAACTAGAACAGATTTAGGCTTGCTGAATGCCGAAAATAAAAATCCCGACCGATTGCAAAATCGGTCGGGATTTTTGTGCTTGAAACTATCCAATGGCCAACTCTTCGGGTTCTTGCTCAACTTGCTTCTGTTCTGTATTGGAAGTTTCCTTAGAGAAGAAAGCATAGATGGCCGGGATGATATAGAGTGTAAGCCCTGTGGCAATCATCATACCGCCGATAACGGCAATACCCATTGAAACGCGGCTTTCTGCACCCGCACCCAACGCCAGCGCAATAGGCAACGTGCCCAAAATAGTAGAAAGAGCTGTCATCAGAATGGGGCGAAAACGCTGTGTGGCGGCTTGTTTAACCGCTTCCAACTTGTTTAAGCCCTGTTCTTTTTTCTGGTTGGCAAACTCCACAATTAAGATGGCATTTTTTGTTACCAAACCAATGAGCATAATCATCCCGATTTGGCTGAATATATTGAGCGTTTGTTTGAAATACCACAGCGAAAGCAATGCTCCGGCAAGTGCCAGCGGCACGGTAAACATGATGATGAGCGGGTCGCGGAAACTCTCAAACTGTCCTGCCAGCACTAAGTAGATAAGCACCAGCGCAAGCCCGAACGCAAACAGCAAACTTGAAGAACTTTCCTTAAACTCTTTGGACTGTCCTGCCAGTGCAGTGGTAAACGACTCATCCAATACTCGGTCGGCAATGGCGTACATGGCATCCAGACCGTCGCCGATGGTTTTGCCTGGGGCAGGTGTTGCCGATACAGTGGCCGATACGAATCGGTTATAGCGCAGCAAAGCCGGAGGGCTGCTTTCTTCTTTGAGCGTTACTATATTGTCCAATTGAATCAAGTTGCCGTTTCTGTTCTTTACGTAGAGCGAGCGAAGGTCTAAGGGTTCGTTGCGGTCGCTGCGGCTCATTTCGCCAATCACCTGATATTGCTTGCCATTCATAATAAAATAGCCAAAGCGCATACCGCTGAAGCCTAATTGCAGCGTTTGGGCAATGTCTAATACGTTTACTCCCATTGTATTGGCTTTGTCGCGGTCTATGCTGAGTCTGATTTCCGGCTTGGTGAATTTCAGGTTTACATCCACTGTCGTAAGTGTGGGGTCTGCTTGTGCTTCGGCAAGAAATTTGGGCAGTACTTCGCGCAATTTTTCCAATGTTGGGGCTTGAATTACAAATTGCACGGGTTGGCCAGAGCGCCTATTGCCGATAGTAGGAGATTGGGTGGCAATGGCACGTGCTTCACTCAGGCTGCGTAGTTTTTTATTGAGCATGTCGGCTATTTCCTGCTGGCTACGTTTGCGCTGCGTAGGCTCGGAAAGTTCCAATCGAGACATGCCCGTATTGGCTGCACCCGACATAAATGGCGGAGAGGTAATGCCAATTATGGCCTTTGCCTCCGGCACATTTTTTTTCAAGGTGTCGAGCAACTTTACCATATAGCTGTCCATAAACTCAAAAGAAGCGCCTTCGGGGCCTGTAATGGAAATGCGGATGCTTGAGCGGTCTTCTAACGGTGCAAGTTCTTGCGGCAAAATTTTGAATATGACCACCATCAGACCAATGGCAAGGGCAATAATCGGAAACGCCAGCCATTTTACGCGCATGAAACTTTCCAGCGATTGTTCATACTGCCTATTCAGCCATACGAAAAAGCCTTCTGTGCTGTTGTAGAGCCAGTTGTGTTTGACGCGGCGTTTGAGCAGGCGAGACGACATCATCGTTGTCAGCGTAAGGGCAACAAATGATGAGATAACCACCGAACCGGCGATTACTACGCCAAACTCTTTGAATAATTTACCGGTGATGCCTTGTAGAAATATCACCGGCATAAATACAGCAACCAATGCGATGGTTGTAGAAATAACGGCAAAGAATATTTCTTCGGCACCCTTAAAACCAGCTTCCATGGGTGTCATGCCGGCTTCTATTTTGGCATAAATGTTTTCCAACACCACAATTGCATCATCTACCACCAAACCAATGGCCAGCACAATGCCCAACATGGTCAGTACGTTGATAGTAAACCCTGCCACATACATGATAAAGAACGCACCAATCAGCGAAACAGGAATAGCAACCAGCGGAATGACGGTTGTGCGCCAGTCGCGCAGAAACAGGAAGATAATACCTGCAACCAATGCGAAGGCTATGTAAACGCTTTCCTGCACCTCGGCAATAGAGGCGCGGATATATTTGGTATCGTCAAAACCTACAGAAACGTCTATATCTTCGGGCAGCTCGCGGCGAATTTGCTCCAATCGCTTATAAAACTCATCGCTAATGGCAATTTGATTTGCACCGGGCTGTGGTTCTATGGCATAGCCGACCATGTGGCGCCCGTCGCGGCGGAAGATAGTTTTTTCGTTTTCCGCAGTCAGTTTGGCCTGACCGATGTCGGCAAAGGTTACTACTTTTTCGCCGGTTTGCTTAATGACTAAATTGTTGAAGTCATCTTCCGATACCAACCGTCCGAATGTTTTTACGGTGAGTTCTGTATTGTTGCCTTCAATTCTTCCCGATGGCAACTCCACATTTTCGCGGAGAAGTGCCTGACGCACATCCAGCGGGGTCAGCTGATAGGCGGCCAGTTTGTCCACGTCAATAATGAGGCGCATGGCATATTTTTTTTCGCCCCATACGCGGATGCCCGATACACCCGGAATGGTTTGCAGACGTTCTTTAATGAATTTTTCGCCAATGGCCGTAATTTCTAACGTGTTTCGTTTGTCGCTTTGCGCGTAGAGGCTGATGATGAAACTGCCGTTGGCATCGGCTTTGGCAACTACCGGCGGGTCGCACTCGGCAGGCAAACGCGAAACAGCACCGGAAACTTTGTCGCGCACATCGTTAGCGGCTTCATCTATATTGGTTTCCAAATCAAACTCAATATTGATGTTGCTACGACCGTCGCTGCTGGTGGAGGTGATGGAGACAATACCCGGTATGCCGTTAATGGCTTCTTCCAGCGGTTCAGTAATCTGCGATTCTATAATCTCTGCGTTAGCACCTGTAAATGAGGTAAATACGGAAACTACAGGTGTTTCCACATTCGGATACTCGCGCACGCCAAGGTAGTGGAAACCGATGATGCCGAAAATAACGATTGCTAAGTTAAGCACGACAGTCAGAACAGGTCTTCTGATACTGACAGTTGAAAGACTCATAAATTAGAAAAATGAGGTACGGGAAATACAATGACGGCAGTTGTAGTTGATATGCGGACATGTGCCATTATGAATATAACCATTTTACGGAATATGATGTTTAATTATTATATAGAAGTGCAAGTGATTTGCGAAAAATATTATTATTGAAAAGCGAATACTTAAACTTGATAGGTTTAAAAGACCCATTAAGATGGCTCATAACACGTCTTCCGGCCAATATGTTTACAAAACGGGTTGTACGGCCTCCAAAAATTCGGTGAGCATACGGGCTGTTGCACCCCATATTTCTTTTTCGGCTACGTGGAAAGTGGTGAAGGGCATTTTGTTGCCGTTGGGCAGCATCACTTCGCGAATGCCTCTTATGTCGAGTCTTTTAAAATAGGAGACAGGCAAGGTAAAAACCTCTGCCACTTCGCGCGGGTCATGGTTGAACACGGGCTGTTCGGGCAATACGGCTACTATCGGGTGTACGATTGTGTGACTGGGAGGGATATAAAGTTCGTGCAGCCTGCCTACTACCTGCGAACGGCCAACATACACCCCGATTTCTTCCCATGTTTCGCGGAGAGCTGTGGCAATCAAGTCTTCGTCGGTCATATCGTACCTGCCGCCAGGGAAAGCTACCTGACCGCTATGTACACCTTTATAAGTATTGCGCAATATAAAAGGAAGGTGCCACTCGCCATCTTCCTGAAAAAGTGCAATTAGTACGGAAGCAATACGCGGTGCGGGATGTTCGGCAATTTCCCAGTGCATAGGCGGATGTTGGTGCAGGTAGTCGTTCAGCGCCTGTGATATTTTTGCAGCTAACATGCCTTAAAAATACATCCTTTTTGGTGCTATTCCATCAGCCTCGCAATTTGGTCTGCTTCACGTGTACCAATAAAACGCAGAAAATGTGCAATTTCAAGGTTTTTTTCGCTGCGATAGGCCATTTGGCGCAGCGGTTCAAGGTATTGTTCCTCCATAGTCAGCCGGTACAGGGCAGCAGCGCAATATGGTTTGATTTCGCTGTTTTGCAGACCTTTTTGCAGAGTTTCAATGGCGGTGGCAGTATTGAAGTAAGACAGTGCTAAAATGGCACGCTGGCGGGCTGCCAGTCTGCCTTCTTTGCTGAAATGATAGCCGTCGTTGTCGTTTTCGGTGTCATCGTACTGCAGCTCTCGGATGAGGTAAGGAATGGCAAGTTCATTTCCTAAGGCTGCCAAACAGTAGGCAATGCGGAGCGGCGAATCCATCATTTTGTCTTTGGGCAGCAGCGTAGTCAGCAGTTCAAATGTGCCGGGAATGTTCAGTGCCACCATTTCTTTACAAAGTCTGCCAAGCAATACCCAGTTTTCGGTACGCTGTGCCATTTCCATAATCAGGCGTTGGCTTTCCATGCCGCGTTGGGCAAAATCTTCCCAGCCGATTTCGTCCAAGTCGGCAGGCACTAACTGATGCCAAAACATGAGTGCCATCCATTGCGTGCTCTCATCGGATTTGTCGTCTAATAATGACAGGAAAATTCTGCGCAGTTCATTTTCGTTTTCTGTTCCGGCAGCGGTTGTTAGGTTTGAATAAATCTTATAGTTGTTATCATGGAAAGATAAACGTACAAACGACGGAATAAAATCATAAAAGGCCGCCTGCCGCATCAATAAGGCTGCATCTTCCACGTGGTCGTAGTAGAACAACATCAGTTCTGCCAGTCCTTTTAGTGCAGCCGTATATTGGGGGTTTAGCGAAAGACTTGTTTGAAGCGTATTTTTTGCCTTTTCATAATCTCCACACTTCATTAGCAACAGCCCCGCTAGGGTATGATTTTTTTCATCGGAAGGAAAAATTCGCGCCAACAGATTGGCATAGTGCAAAGCCTGTTCATAGTCTCCTTTTATTTGGTAAGCATTTGCTAGAAAGTGCAAAGGGTCGGCTTCGTGAGGATAATAAGCGGCTGCTTGCTGAAAATGTGTTATTGCCGAATCCAGATAGGGAGCATAGTCCGTTGTCGTGGTATTGACAGGCAGGAGCGAACTTGGCGTAGTGTCTTCCTGCAATTGTATTTCGGCTTCTTTCAGGTAGCTTTCGCCTATGAATATCAGCAAAGGGTAATCGCTTTGATTGTTTTGCAATCCTTTTTGCCACAAGCGAATAGCTTCCATCCGAAGACCGTTGTGCTCCATGAGCGACCCCAACAGAATGCGCGATTCCAAATCGGAGGGGTCAGATTGGAGGTTGGCCTGCAACAAGTGGCTCGCAGAAGAGAACTGACCGCGCTCCAACAACACCAGAATATCCTGAATGGAGTGCTGCTGGGCATTAGCAGCAGAAGTAAAGAACAACAGACAGATAGCGGAGTAAATCAATCGCCGTGCAATTGCGGAATAGTATTGCTCCATAGGATGTCGGGATTATTACTTGCGATAACGCACAACCTGCCATCCTATTGAATCAAAGTTTTACGCTGTTAGATTCGCTAATGTAATATCTGTGTCAGAAATATGCTTTTATGAATGTTTTATGCAATCTGTCAGTTATTGTTTTGCCACAGTCTTTGCAAAAAATGCAGCAAATTGCGATGCAAAAAACCTTTCTGCGTACTTTCGGGTAGCCCTTGCGCTGCTAAGTCTGCAATTAGCGTTCTATAATGACTTGCGTTAGAATATCGGTCAAAAAATACACCTTGCGGAAAATGTTCGGGCAGGTAATAAAACAAATCGGCACCGCATACCATCTGATGCTCGGCACCAATGGCTATTCCGTAGCGGAGGTGTTCAAACAAGTTGAGCGGATTATCACCCAAGTAAGCTTTTAGCCACGTCAGCCCGATGATGCCGTTTCTGCGAATAATTTCTTTGGCAATATTGTCGGGCAGGTTGCGCGGGTGATTGTGCAACGCCCTGAAATTGGAATGGCTGGCAATTACTTGCAAGGGCAATCGGCACTTATCTATGTGTAATAAAATATCGTTTGCAAGGGCATCGCTCGTATGCGAAAAATCAATAGCAATCGGTTGATGCGCCAAGTAGTCCAACAGTCTTCTGCCGTCATCTTTCAGGCCTATGTTAGTTTGATTTCCGCCGCCAAAACGGTTTTCTGTATGATGTGTAAGACTGATATAAAAAATGCGTCCCAGTTGCTGCCGTATTTTGTCTAACCTTTCAAAGCATTTATTGAGTGGTTCGTGTTCTTCGCACAAACCGGAGGCATTTTCAATGGCGGGCAACAAGGCTGTTTTTCCTGTAAAAGGCACATCGGGCAGTTGCTCGGTTTGCAACAGAGCATATACCCTTTCAGAATAGTTTTGCAGTAAGCCGGTTAATTTTTCTATCTGTCCTGCTGCCAAATAGGTACTTCCGGGTTTAGTTGCGGTAAAAACAGCGGTGGTTTGTAAAACAACGCCTCCTTGTTCCAATAAAGGCAAACTGCATCGCGACTCGTCGGAGAGGGGAGAGGCATTGGCCACGTTTTGCAGGTAGCTCAGTAAGTCGCAATGGGTATCGGCAACAGGTATCATACATTCACGGTAAATAGATTAGGATATGCAATATAAAGTCGTTTTTTAACGAATCGAGCAACAACTTAGCTCATAAATTAACATATCCTTTTTGAACTATGAAGTTTAAATCCTTAAAATTGCAGGTGGTTGTGATTTAACAATAATTTAAAATCAATTGCAATGAAAAAAAACTTACTGCTGTTTGTGGTAATGCTGCTCACAGGATTTGCAGCATTTGCCCAGGACAGACAAATTTCCGGTACTGTTACCGACGGTGCAGAGAAAGTGCCTCTTCCGGGCGTATCTATCTTGGTTAAAGGAACAAACTCAGGAGCAACAACCGATGCAGACGGTAAATACCGCATCAATGTACCGGCGAATGCTAAAACATTGGTTTTCAGCTTTGTAGGATTTATTTCCCAAGAGGTGGAAATCGGTACGCGCACAACTATTGACATTGCGCTGATGCCGGACACCAAAACTTTGCAAGAGGTAGTTGTAACCGGTTACGGCCAACAAGAAAGGAAAGCACTGGCCGGCTCTGCTGCCATTGTGAAAGCGGAAGCTATTCGCGCTGTTCCTCTGGGTTCTTTTGACCAAATGCTGCAAGGTCAAGCTCCCGGCTTGCTGGTGCAGGCTAACTCAGGTCAGCCCGGCGCACCTGCTGCCGTTCGTATCCGTGGTGTAGGTTCTATCAACGGTACCAACGAACCGCTATACATTGTGGACGGTGTGCAAATTTCTGCACAGAACTTTGCTACGCTCAACCCTGCCGACTTTGAGTCTGTAAACGTTTTGAAAGATGCAGCGGCAACTTCTATCTACGGTTCTCGCGGTTCTAACGGTGTTATCGTTATTACCACCCGCCGTGGCAAGGCCGGTGATGCCAAAATTGAATACAGCGGTCAGTACGGTATGTCTTTCTTCCCTCCCAACCGTTTGGAGTTGATGAATACTAATGAAAAAATTGACTACGAACTGCGTCAGGGCGGTACTCCTCTGGAAGATTTGACACCTGAAGAGATTGCACGTTTGCGCACTATTCAGACTGACTGGCAAAAAGAACTTTTTCAGGTAGGTAGAACCTCTCAGCACCAAATCAGTGCTTCGGGCGGCAATGAAAAGACCGTTTTCTACATTTCAGGTAACCTTTTCCAGCAAACCGGTACTGTTCGTTTCACCGGCTTAGACCGTTACACCGGCCGCATGAATATTGAGCACAATGCAGGAAATCTGCGCTTTGGTTTAAATACTACCGCAGGCTACTCCGACTATAAGAATACAACAGAAGCAAACTCAGGTATTGCCTCTCCTTTGAACGCTATCCGTTGGGCAAACCCTTATGAAACCCCTTTTACTCCTGACGGTCGCTACTCTCAATTCCGTTCAGGTCAGCCAAACCCTGTGCAGGAAATGCTGGAAACCTTTCGCGGAACCAAAGAGTTTAAAGGCGTAGGCAACATATTTATCGAGTACAATTTCCCATTCCTACAAGGTCTTTCTGCTCGTACCGCATGGGGTGTGGACTATGAAAATCAGGAAAGCACAACTTACTTCAGCCGCTTTTCGGTAGTTGGTCAGTCTGCTGCCAACCGCCGCAACGGCTCATTGAACCGTAACTTCTTCCGCAACACCCGTTGGACAGGTACTACTTCCGTAAATTATGCTAAAACCTTCGGCGACCATAACCTGAACGTAGGTTTATTCCAAGAAGTAGTGCGTAACCGCTTTGGTACGTTCGGTTTCACAGGCTTCGGACTGACCGGCAACCTGCAAAACGAAGCAGGTATTACACAGGGTAGCCCAACCAACAACTTTATTCCTATCGTACGCGGTAACGGCTCTGAAAGCGTTTTGATGTCTTACTTCCTGACTGCTAACTATGGTTACAAAGACCGCTACTTTGTAAGCGCTACCGTTCGCCGCGATGGCTCTTCCCGTTTCGGTGCCGACAAGCGTTGGGGTAACTTCTGGTCGTTGGGCGGCAGCTGGATTGTATCTGACGAAAACTTCATGTCGGGTATCGATAAAAGCACGCTGTCGTTGCTGAAACTGAAAGCCAGCTATGGTACAGTAGGTAGCCAAGCAGGTTTCACCAGTGCGTTTGGTTCATTCGGTATCGGCGACTTTGCCTCACGTGAGTTGTTCTCTGCTGCTGCCGTTTATGACGGTGTGGCAGGCTTGACATTATTACAGTTGGCGAACCCTGATTTGGGCTGGGAACAGAAGAACATGCTTAACGCAGGTATTGAATTTGGTTTGTTCAATGACCGTATTTCGGGCGGCATTGAGTTCTATGACAACCTGACTACCAATATGTTCTTGCCGGTGCAACTTTCCCGTACCACAGGCTTTACCAGCCAAAACCGCAATGCAGGTAAAATGCGCAACCGTGGTGTAGAACTGTCGCTGAACACCGTAAACGTAAAAGCAGGTGATTTCAAATGGAGCACCAACATCAACTTTACCATCAACCGCAACAAAATCGTTGATTTGGCAGGCGAAAAAGAAATCATCAGCGGTTTGGTGATTAACCGCGTAGGTTTCCCTGTAAACAGCAACTTCTTGGTTGAGTACGTTGGTGTAAATCCACAAAACGGTAATGCATTGTATCGCCGCCCGGATGGTGAAGTCACCGAAAACTACAGCCCGAATGACCGTCAGATTTTTGGCATGCGCGATGCGCCTTACTTTGGCGGTATTACCAACTCATTTTCTTTCAAAGGCTTAGAGTTTAATTTCTTGTGGAGCTTTGTATTAGGCAATAAAGTTTATAATAACGACCGTACAAACGTTGAAGACCCTACTTACTTCATAGATAACGTATCTCGTGTCTTGTTGAGAGAGTGGCGTCGTCCGGGTGATATTACAGACATTCCGCGTCCTGACCAAGAAATGCAGCGCGGTACAACCCGTTTCTTAGAGAAAGGAGACTTCTGGCGTTTGCGTAACGTTATACTGGCCTACAACTTCCCTTCAACACTGGTGAGCAAAGCTAAAATCTCTTCATTGCGCATGTTCGTACAGGGGCAGAATGTATTCACCATCACCGACTTCTTGGGCTTTGACCCTGAAATTACCGGCGGTCAGCTGACAGGTGCTCAGTACCCTGCCATGCGTACCGTAACTTTCGGTTTGAATCTGGGCTTATAAAATTAAATTCCTGAACAGAAATGAAACTATTAAAATACGCTCTGGCATCTTCGGTAATTTTTGTTGCCACTTCTTGTGCCAATATTGTGAATGAGGTCAATCCAACCCATATTTTGGATACTTCCAATGCATTCAAAACCATTGAGAACTATGAGGCAGCCCTTAACGGTGCTTATGCTCAGTTGCGCAGTGTGAATGCTTACGGACGCAACCAGTCTTCTATTCCCGATATGATGAGCGACAACCTGAAAGAGTCGCCCGAAAACTTACCACAAGGCACTCGCGGCATGGTGGACTGGGTGTATGCAGCAGACAATGGCGAAGTTGCTAACGGATGGCTCGGTTTATATACCATTATCAACTCTGCAAACGTAGTTATCAATGGTATTGATGCTTTCACAACTCCTGCCAACCAGCGTACGGCTAACCGCATCAAAGGACAAGCATTAGCGCTGCGCGGATGGTTGCACTTTGACCTGCTGAAATGGTATGCCAACAGCTACGACCGCAACTCTAATGAACCAGGCGTGCCTGTGATGACGACTGTTTCCAGCACTAACCCTAATGCGCGCCCTGCCCGTGCATCTGTAAAAGAAGTTTACGACCGTATTTTCAACGATTTGAACGAAGCATTGCGTTTGTTAAGCGACGTAGACCGTGCGATTAATACCGCCTCTCGCCGTGTGAACATTGATGCAATTGCAGTTAATGCGATGCTGGCACGCATATCTCTGTATGCCGGACTGCATACAGATGCTATACGCTTTGCAACAACAGTTATCAATGCTCTGCCACTGGCAACCCGTGCACAATTTCCTGCCATTTGGCGCGATGAAACCGCTGCTGAGGTGGCATGGGCTATTCGCTTCAACCCGGGTGAAGGCGGACCCGCTTTGGAAGTGTACTCTCCTGCCGGTAACGACCGCGCCTCTTTTGATGCCTCTCCTGACATGGTAGCTTTGTACGACCGCATTAATGACATCCGTTTCAACAGCTACATGGCTGCCGGCTTCAGCACACGTGCTCCACGTCCTGCCACACGCTTCATCCCTATCAAGTACTTGGGTAAAGGCAACAACCGCGACGGAGTAACCGACTTCAAAGTATTGCGTACTGGCGAAATGTACTTGATTCGTGCAGAAGCACGTCAGCGCTCGGGTGATGCCGCAGGTGCTCTGCAAGACTTGAACACTTTGCGTGCAGCTCGCATCCAAGGCTTTGTTCCGGGAACTGAAACAGGTGCAGCCCTGACACAGGCAATTGCCGATGAGCGTCGTCGCGAACTGTTCTTGGAAGGTCACCGCTGGTTTGACCTCAAGCGTACTACCCGCACTATCAACCGCCAGAACTGTACGCCTCCTGCTACCCAGTGCTCACTGGCCCCTAACAGTCCTCGCTGGACTTGGCCTATTCCAACTGCTGAGTTGAATGCCAATCCTAACATCACACAAAATCCAGGCTACTAATCTGCCTTTGTTTGTGTAATTAGGTGATAACGAAAATCCCGACAAGGTTTGAAAACCTTGTCGGGATTTTCGTTTGGCCTGCTGCCAGTTTTTTTTGTGTAAAGCACATCATGCAATTTTGCGGTAAATTCAGCCCGATTGGGAAGCCTCTTTCCATAATACCCTAACTTTGCGGTAAATGTTGTATCCAAAGAACTTTGAAGATAAAATCGGCTTCGACAAAATCCGTCAACAGTTAGCCGAATGGTGCAGTGGCCCTCTGGGGCGTGCTTTCGTACAGCGTATGCGTTTCAGCGAACGCTACGACGTTGTGCACAAGTTGCAGAGTCAGACCGAAGAATTTTGCAAATTGCTTGCCTCCGGAGAATCTTTTCCCGAAGGAAATTTTTTGGATGTGAGCGAAAGTTTGCAGAAAGCAGCCATTGATGGTGCATTTTTAAGCGAAGAGGAGTTTTTTGACCTCCGCCTCTCCTTAGGTACGCTTCACAGATGTTTAGAAATTATTGCTAAAAAAGACGACAAAGAAATTCCGCACCTCAAAGAGCTCAGCGGCGGGTTGGCAACAGATAAGTTGCTGCTTTCCGAAATAGAGCGGGTGATAGACGAGCGCGGCAAAGTGCGCGATAATGCTTCTCCCGAATTGTGCAACATCCGCAGCAATATCCTGCGCGAACAGGCAAGCGTTCGCAAGAAAATAGAGCAGATACTGCGTTCACTCAAAGCAGAGGGTATAGCCTCCGACGAGGCACAACTGACTGTACGTGAAGGCAGGATTGTTATTCCGCTGCCGGTGGAATATAAACGACGCATCAAAGGCTTTGTACACGATACTTCTGCAAGCGGGCAAACCGTTTTTATTGAGCCTGCCGAGGTATTGGAAATCAACAATGAAATCCGCGAACTGATAGCCGAGGAGCGGCGCGAAATCGTGCGTATTCTTACAGGCCTTACTGCGCGCTTGCGGCCGCATGTGGAAGACCTCAAAAAAGGCTATTTCTTTCTTGGACTGATAGATTTCATCAGGGCTAAAGCCCGATTTGCAATGCACTTCAAGGCAATTTTCCCTGAATTGCATAAAAAACCCATGCTGCAATGGATAGGCGCAAGGCATCCCCTTTTACAACAACACCTGCGGGAAGTCGGCAGAAACATAGTGCCGCTTAATATTCGGTTAGACGATAAAAATCGTATTCTGCTCATTTCAGGTCCTAATGCAGGCGGCAAATCGGTTTGCCTGAAAACAACCGGTTTGTTACAGTATATGTTGCAGTGCGGCCTTCCCATCCCTGTGGAAGAGGGTTCGCGTGCAGGTATTTTTCAGCATCTGTTCATAGACATCGGCGATGAACAATCCATTGACAACGACCTGAGTACGTACAGTTCGCACTTAAAAAACATGAAAGCATTTTTACAACTGGCAGATAATCAGTCGCTTTGTCTGATTGACGAATTTGGAACAGGTACCGAGCCTCAATTTGGTGGTGCGATTGCCGAAGCCATTCTTGAACAACTGAACGAGCGCAAGGTGTATGGGGTCATAACTACCCACTATGCCAATTTGAAATTCTATGCCGAAAATACGCCGGGTATTATCAACGGCGCCATGCGCTACAATGTAGAAGCGCTCGAGCCCCTTTTTGAACTGGAAATAGGTAAACCGGGCAGCTCATTTGCGCTCGAGATTGCCCAAAAAATCGGGTTGCCGCGTGCTGTTACGCAGAGTGCCCGCCAAAAAGTTGGCAAAGACAAAATTGATATAGAAAAACTGCTCAAAGACCTTGAAATAGAAAAGCAGTTCTACAAAGAAAAGAATGATTTGTTGCAAACCGAAAAGCAACTGCTGGCAAAAACACAGGCAGAGTATAACCGCCTGCGCGATTTTATAGAAACCAATCGCAAACAACTTATCAACGAGGCAAAGGCCGAGGCCAAACGCATTGTACAAGAAGCCAACCAGAAAATAGAAAATACCATTCGCCAAATACGCGAGCAGCAGGCAGAAAAAGAAAGCACCAAACAACTTCGGCAAGAACTGGAAACTTTCAGCCAACAATTACAGCCCGAAGAGATAAAAACAATTAGCAAACCCGCCCATGTTGAAAAATCGGAAATAGAATTGGATGACAGCCCGATTGAAGCAGGCGATTATATCCGACTGAAAGGTACGCAAACCGTAGGCGAGGTAGTCGCTGTCAAAGGTAAGGAGGCCTCTATCGTGATTGGCGAGTTAAAATCAACGGTTAAAATCAATCGGCTGGAAAAAATCAGCCGCAAGAGCTATCGCCAATTGATGCCCGAAAAAGCCGCCCCTTCGTCTAATGTAGGCATCGATTTGAACGAAAAAATGTCGCATTTCAGCTTTGACTTAGATGTACGCGGCAAGCGTGCCGAGGAAGCACTGACAGAAGTTTCCCAGTTTATTGACAATGCAATTATGCTCAGCCACCAGCACTTGCGCATTGTACACGGCAAAGGCGATGGTATTTTGCGCACCCTCATCCGCGACCATCTGCGCAAGTACAAGGAAGTGCTGCGATTGGAAGACGAACACGCTGACCGTGGCGGAGCAGGCATTACATTGGTAACGCTGCGGTAATACGCCAATAATTTTTAGCAGACATATGCAAACCTGACAATTTTTTAAGCATATTAGGTTTGCATATTTTGAAAAAAATTACAGCCTACTCCCTGCTTTGTTCAATGCAGAACAATGCCTATGCAGATGTTCAAAGAAAATTAATAACCATAGCCAGTATAATCCGTTAAAAAGTTAAAACTTGCTACCGTTGGTAAATAAGATTTATTAACGCCTTGTGCACAAGCGACCCCGCCTCGGGCCCAGTAGAGTTAATTTCTCCGTAGGGCGCTTTCTGATAATCGTAGGTGTAGGGCGCATCGGCATCCCACTGGCTTTTGGGCACGATATAGCCGATTTCATCGTTGGCAACCCCCAGCACAATGCGCTGCCTGCCCTGCATCATACTGCGAAGCGGCGGTATTTCCTGTGGGCTAAGAGCAAAATCCTGTCCCTGAGGGCTTTCTATGCCGCCATCCACTATTTCAGGGTAGATTTCGCCTGGCACACATAAAAAACTAATTGCATCGCCAATTTGCAAATAAGCAGCCTCTGTGCGCATTTTATTCCAGCCGCTGTAGCCTCGGTCTAATACGCCAAGTGCTACGGCAAGTTTGTAAAGTTTATTGTCTAACGGAATGGTAAAAGTTTGGGCACGCAGCGCAATACCGGCGGAACGGACGGTATTTTCGGGTATTCGGGCGGCGGTGTCCAAGGCCCGAAAAGTCAGCAGTGCCAGTTGTTTTCCCTGTGCATCTATTTTCTCGAAAGAGCCTTTAGTAAAAGTTTGACCGCTTAAAGGGTCTGTAATGACAATATCGGGATGGGTGGTCATCAATCCGCCGATAGCACCAGTAAAGAAGACCGCTGTACCACCTAATCCCTTGGCAATTAGGCTATCTCCTTTGTAAATGCCTTTTTCTACATACTCGCGCCAGTAGTGCGGAAAGTCTGAACTGATGAGCAGGTTGTCGCTCCACAAAGTTTCGGGATGGTTGCCCCAGCAAAGCAAAGTGCCCAGCGTAGTGTCTGCCTGTGCATCAATTGCCTGAATAATGTGCAGGCTTTTATCAAATACTAACGGCGGACGGGTATCGGCCAGCATAGGCGCAGCACCCACCGAATCGGTAGCCAATCGCAACAGTGCAGGTCGCAAATTGGCAGCGGCTGTTTCTATGGCCTGCACCGTATTTTGGCGAACGGTTTCCATGTATTCAGGATTTACACCGCTGAAAAAGTAATTTTCACCCCATAAGCCAATGGTATCAGGGCCTTCATGCACGTGTGTAGAGGTGATGATGGCATAGGTAATGCCCGCAGAAGCCGCAATGCGCTCCCTGATTTTGACCACCTCGTTGTGCCCCAGCCCGATGATGTCTAATGCAACAAGCGCCACCCGCGACTGGCCGTCGTCAATTACCATGCAACGCGCCCAAAGCGGGTCATGTACGCCTTGTGCCGGCTTTTTATTCTGAAAACCAGCCATCCAGACCGCATCAAATCGCCCGTTTTTATTAACATCTTCCCATCGATCGCCCTCCGATTTATCAAATTGGGCATCTCCGTTGGCATCTGTCCATGTATCCGATACAATCGGTGTAATCTCTACTTTGGCAAAACCTACGCGCAAGACCGGTTGCTCGGGCGGAGTAATCCGCAGCGACAGTTCATAGCCGGGTGTTCGGTCTCTACCGTTGAACAGCACCCACAGCACAAGCACAGCAATCATGGTTGCAATAGGAATGAAAATGCGGCGCATACGCCTGTTTTTATCGGTTGCCATATGACTATCGGATAAGTATCGGTGAAATACTTTATTTTTGCACTAAATTAAGTTCAAATTACATGGAATCCACTCGCCAGCGCAAGTTCGCCCGCCTTATACAGAAAGAACTGGGCGATATTTTTCAAAAAGACCTGAAAGAAATCACGGGCAATCATTTAGTAACTATTACCGTTGTGCGGGTTTCGCCTGATTTGAGTATTGCTAAGATATATCTGAGCTTTCTGCCCGACAAAGGAAAGACCGAAAAGATGGATATGCTCCGCGAAAATATCAAGCAAATCCGTCAGGAATTAGCTGTCCGCATCCGCCATCAGGTGCGTATCATTCCCGAACTGCAATTTTTCATAGACGATACAGAAGAAGAAGCCATGCGTATCAATCAGTTGCTCGCCGGGCTGAATATTCCACCGGCTCCGGCTGAAGAAGCGGAAGACCCTGAGGAATAACCTAAACCATTTGGGCGCAGCGTGCTTTCTCTTTTCCGAATTAACGACCCTCTGCGTTTTTTGCTGGCAGCAGTAATTTTCTTACTGCTACGCTTCGGCTTGTTCTATGGCAAGCAACCCGCCACAGGTGCCGATATGCTCTATCAACTTATAGGCGAACGCATGGCCGAGGGCAAACAGTTGTACGTGGATATTTGGGAAAATATTCCGCCTTTTTCGGCAGGCGTTTTTTGGCTTGTCCATTTGCTGTTTGGGCACTCTCAATCAGCCCATTTTATTATCGGAGTGCTGCTGGTTATTGTACAGGCAGCGCTGCTCAACCGAATGGCGTTGCGCTACAACCTCTACAACGAAAAAAACTACCTGCCGGCATTGTTCTACTGTCTGTTTGCCCTTGTAAGTTTCGACATGGCCATGCTGTCTCCGCCATTGTTGGCAACGGTTCCGCTGCTGTTGATGTTAGACAACCTTTTTGGCCTGCGCGACCGCATAGAAAATGAGCGTCTCTTTTCTCTTGGCATATATGTAGGCAGTTCTATACTGTTTTATTACCCAACGGCTTTATTTATCCTCTTTGCTTTGATTTCTGCCGTATTTTTGCGCAACCTTTCGCCCCGCCAGTTTTTGATTATCGGCTTAGGAGTAGTCTTTATGGCATTGCCGATATTTACCTACTATTATTACACCAACGGGTTTATACTGTTGCTCCGCAACTACTGGTTCACGCTCTTTCTGCCAGAGCGGTTTCTTTTAGACAACAACCTGTTATTTTTATTGCTTGCCTTACCTGCCATGTCGTTCTTGCCGGCGGTATCCAAAGTATATGCAAGTGGCATGTCATTCATCAATTTCCAGCAAACCACTCACCGCATCATGCTTTTTTGGTTATTGACGGTGGTTGTTTCGGTCTTTGTCTTTGCAGGCGGCTTTTCGGGCAACTCCCTGATATTGCTTGCTGCGCCCTATGCCTTTTTTATGACGCACTACGTATTGCTACTCAGCAAAAAATGGACAACCGAAATAACCGCCATGATGCTTATGACAGCACTGCCTGCCATTGGGTGGGTTATCCTGAACAAACAGGCAGATATGCAACCGGCCGTTCGATACGATTATATACTGCCACAAGATGCCTTGCCCTTGCCGCAAAACGCACAACGCATATTGGTACTGGATAACCGCTGGCAATATTACTACCGCCGACAGTTAGCCACTCCCTACCTGCGCCCCGAACTGGCAGCCCCTCATTTGCAAATGCTGGACAGATACGCAACCGCACAGGCCGTTTATTTGAACATCATGGCCGATATGCCCGACTTGATTATTTGTGCCCCCAAGCCAACCGATAACATACGCCTGTTTGACCGGTTACAGATTTTGCGCCGATGGTATCGGTCACACCCGCAACACCCCGACTTTTACTACAAACAGGCAACTCCAAAACAATAATTTTATTATATTGGCAAAGGACCTAACCTATAACTACCAATCAATGACAGACAGTCCAACGCCTGTTCCGCGTTCCGAACAGGAAAACCTGCAACTTTTCAACCGCGAGTTTGTACCGCATATTGATGCAATGTACAACTTTGCCTATAAACTCACATTAGACGAAGACACAGCCAAGGACTTGGTGCAGGATACCTACTTAAAAGCTTTTCGCTTCATTAATTCATTTACCGAAGGAACTAATGCGAAAGCGTGGTTGTTTAAAATACTGAAAAATACCTTTATTAACGATTTCCGCAAGAAATCCAAAGAACCTCCCAAAGTTGACTACCAAGAAGTAGAAAGCATATATAATTCCGAAGACATAGATGAAAACATAACAATAGATTTGCGTTCCGAAACAGTTCAGGATTTGATTGGAGACGAAGTAACCAACGCCATTAACTCCTTGGCGGTTGATTTTAGAACCGTTATTATTCTATGCGACTTGGAAGGGTTTACATACGAGGAAATGTCAAAAATATTGGATATACCCATTGGTACGGTTCGTTCGCGATTGCACCGTGCACGTACCTTATTAAAGCATAAGTTAAGCGAATATGCCCGCAAGATGGGTTATGCAGGCAATTAATACATGTCATGTTCTTTAATTTCAAAGCACTATGAGTAGTCAAGACCCCAATAGGCTCTTGTTTAAAGAGATTCTTCCATTGGTTTTAGATGGTGAAGCAGACGAAAACCAGCGAGCCTTTTTCCACAAGCAAATTGGCGATTGCCCTAATTGCAGACAGCTTTACGAGCAGGAAAATGCCATCAAACAGGTTATCAAAACTCGCGTGGCTCGCCAGCAGCCGCCTCGTGACCTGCTTCCGACTATTCAACAGCAAATTCAATATCATTTTTCCGTTTCTAAAACTTAATCCGGCACTGTATGGCGCTTGGGAAGCTCCTTATCTTTTCGGCTCCATCGGGAGCAGGGAAAACAACCATTGTTAAACACTTACTGCAAAAATATCCTTTGCTGCTCTCCTTTTCGGTTTCAGCAACCACGCGCGAGCGGAGGCCATACGAAGTTGACGGCAAAGACTATTATTTTATCAGTCCGGAAGCTTTTCAGGCGCACATTGCCGCAGGCGATTTTCTGGAATACGAGCAGGTCTATAACGGTACGTTCTACGGCACGCTGAAAAACGAAGTTGAGCGCATTCGTCAGTCCGGCAAACATGTTATTTTTGATGTGGATGTAATTGGCGGGTTGAACATAAAAAAACAGTATGGCGATGATGCGCTGGCCATTTTTGTTAAAGTCAGCTCCATAGACGAGCTGGCACGGCGGCTGATGGGGCGCAACACCGAGTCGGAAGAAAAACGCCGCGAACGTGTGGAAAAAGCCCGCCGCGAAGTTCAGTACGCCGAAAAATTTGATGCCATTTTGCTCAACGACCATTTGCCCACCGCCCTGCAACAAGCCGAAGAACTGTTTGAACAGTTTGCAGGCATAAATGCTGAGAGTCTTCCATGAACACCCCCATTACTCTGCTTGCCATAGAATCTTCGTGCGATGAAACCTCTGCGGCGGTTTTGTACAACGGTCAACTGCTCAGCAACGTAACCGCCAATCAGGAAGTGCACGTGCAATACGGAGGTGTTGTACCCGAACTCGCCTCACGGGCACACCAGCAACACATTGTGCCCGTAGTAGCTGCCGCGCTGCAACAAGCCCGCGTTACTGTTGATGATTTGCAGGCTATCGCATTTACGCGAGGCCCCGGGCTGTTGGGTTCGCTGCTCGTGGGTGCTTCTTTTGCTAAGGGATTGGCTCTGGCACGCAATATTCCGCTCATAGACGTGCATCATATGCACGCACACGTATTGGCGCACTTTATTGAAGACCCCAAGCCGCCGTTCCCGTTTTTGTGCCTCACGGTCAGCGGCGGGCATACGCAGATTGTGCACGTCAAAAACCCGACCGATATGCAAATCATCGGCGAAACACAAGACGATGCTGTAGGGGAAGCCTTTGACAAAGCCGCCAAAATGCTGGGATTGCCCTACCCGGGCGGCCCGCTGATAGACAAACACGCCAAAACCGGCAATCCGTTGCGCTTTACTTTTCCTGAGGTAAGCACGCCCGCCCTGAACTTTTCGTTTAGCGGCATCAAGACGGCGTTTCTCTACTTTTTACAGGAACAGCAGCAAAAAAATCCTGCGTTCATTGCCGAGAACCTCGCCGATATTTGCGCCTCTATCCAGCATACGCTTGTTACCATGTTGCTGAAAAAATTGCGCAAAGCAGCCCGACAAACGGGCATCAGCCACATTGCCATTGCAGGCGGCGTATCTGCCAACAGCGGGCTGCGCCAAGCTCTTGCCGAAATGGGCGTAACCGAAGGCTGGCAGGTCTATGTACCTCGCTTTGAGTACTGCACCGACAACGCAGCAATGGTTGCAATGGCAGCCTACTACAAATACCTTGCGGGCGATTTTTGCGGGCAAGAAGTCAGCCCCATGCCGCGCATGGCGTTCTGATTTTCGGGGTAAATGGCCACGTCTTGCCTCCGAAAATTATTGTTGCCGAAGTCAGCAAAATCAGGAGGCGCTGCTGTCGGTGATGAGTTCCGAAGCAGTCGCAGCGGCTTGCCGTGGCTCTTTTCGCACATAATCTTTGAGCAAATGCTTGAGCAAGCGTTCCGAAAAACGGTGAAAGTTTACCGTAATAGTATGACGCGGCGTATTAATCTGTTGAAAATCAGTATTTTTTTAATTCTTTGTCTATCATAGCTTGAATATTGGCCGGCCGCTGCCATTTACCCGCTAACTCGCGTGCGGCAATTTTTGCCCGCAATTCTGCCGCAGGCCAAATGCAGCCCAAAGGTTGAAACAACCCGATAAAATACAAATGCTGAATTGTTGGGTGCATCATGCGCAGGTAGAGTGTCTCTTTGACTTGTGAATAGTCAATAAAGGACTTGTCAAAAAACGGATGTGCGATAACGTATCCCGTACAGGCAACTACCGCATCATATTCGGCCTGCGAACTGTCCGTAAAGTAAACGGTATGACCTTTCCAACGGGCAATTTCGGGGCGGTGATGTATTTTGCCATGTCGCATGAAATCATACAATTCATTGTTGATGGTCGGGTTCGGGCAGCCCGTAATGCTTGTGCGAACCAAATTTGAGGCAGATACTGAACTCCTACACTCGCGACCAGAGGCTGCGCGGTAAAAATTTCATGCGCTTGCCCACCACATCGGCAGGTTCGCCAAATAGGAATTTTGGGGTAATCCAATAGTCGCGCCGCCAACTAATATCGGTGCGGGTGGAAACACGACTGCTTTCCACTGCCACATCGCAGGCAGAGTTGCCTCCGCCAATAACCAGCACGCGCTTGTCCTTAAAGCGGCTGAACCTTTTTACATGGTGCGAATGGATATATTCCCCCGCAAACTGACCGGGATAGGAAGGCCACCGAGGGGTTGCCAATGATGGCCGTTGCAAACCACCAACGCATCAAATATCGCTGTTTCTATTTGTCTCTTATGTTCGGTGGTAATCAGCCACTTACCGTCGGCAGTCAGTTCCGCTTTTTTTACTTCGGTTTGAAAGCGGACAAATGGTTATAAGCCGAAATAGTGTGCGTAACTTTGGAAATAAGCAGCCGGTTGTTTGTGAGAAGGATAATCGGGATAGTCGGCAGGCATAGGGAAATCCGCATACTGCAAAAGTGTTTTGGAACTGATAATATGCGTTGTTTCAAATACACTCGAGTGGGACTCATCTTCGCTGAAAACCCTGTTACCGCCTACCTCTTTGCCATAGTCGTAAACCGTAACCTGTAAACCTTCATCCGGTAAATTTTTGGCAGCCGTAATGCCCGAAGGGCCTGCGCCGATAACACATACGTTTTTCATTTTCACACAGCCTGTTTAAATTGTTGAAAAATAGCCCGATTGGGCAGTAATTGCAACCCTTTCCAATAACCGAACAGCCATGCCGAAACTACTGCTTCACATAATCACGACGCTTGCCTTACTGTTTCCTCTCCATGTATCGGCACAGGCATCGCGCAAGTTTGACAGCCTGATAAAGGTGATGCAAATGCAGGAACAGGAAAAAGCCATAGATACACTCTACACAAAAAACCTTTTTCGGCTGGCAGACCTGATGCTGTACAATCGGATACTGCCATCTTTTTTGCCCAAAAGGGATTAAAGCTCGCACAAGCACAGGGCTGGAAACGCGGCGAGGCAGACCTCGCGCTGATACTTGGGCAGGGTTACGATATTCAGGGCAAAGCTCCGCAGGCAGTAGAGCAGCTACTAACTTCCATCAAAGCATTTGAAACCCTCAAAGATTCCCTCGGGCTTTCAGATGCTTACAACGCCATAGGCATTGTTTACGGCAGAAATTTGCAGCAGCCGCATGAGGCATTGAATTACTACCGAAAAGCACCGGAAATTGCCGAACGCCTCTCCAAAGGCCAAGAGGAAAGCCGCATACTCTACATCCTGAGCAACATAGGCATTGAAGAAAAACGAATCGGGGAATTGGAAAAAGCCCTGCAAACGCAAATGCGGGCTTCGAGTCTTGCCAAAAAGTTTAACGACCCTTACAGCTTGGGCAGCATCTATCACAATATCGGCAGCATTTACATTGCCATGAGAGATGCCTCCAAAGCCTTGGAATACCTTATGCTTTCCAATCGGATAGCTGCCGAGAAGAATAATCTTTACCTTACGGCAGCCAACAACAACTCTTTGGGCAAAGTAGAACTCGTGTTGGGCAATTTGCCGGGTGCCATTGGTGCTGCCGAAGCCGCAATGACGGCAGTCCGGCAAATGGGCGCAATGGACTACATGCGCGAGTCTTCCGAAACCCTTTATGAAGCCTATAAGGCACTTCGCCAACCTGAAAAAGCACTGTTTCATCATGAGCAGTTTACCCGTCTGAAAGACAGCCTTGTCAATCAGGAAAACACCAAACAAGTAGAGCGATTGCAGGCACAAATGGAGATTGACAAAAAACAGCAGGCTATTTTGCTGTTGGAAAAAGACAATGCCAACAAACAGTTGCAACTGATAGCCTTCATTGTCATAGCAACGCTTTTACTGGCGGCAGGTGCTATCCTGATTTGGGAATACCGCATCAAGCAACGCGACAACTGCCTGCTTCAAAAACAAAAAGCACAAATCAGGGAGAAGAACGAGGAACTCAATCAGGCTAATGAAGAATTTTCATCTGCACTGGAAACAGTGGAGCAGCAAAAGCGCAACATACAGGCTATCAATGAAGAACTGACCGCGAGCATTCACTATGCAAGGCATATTCAACAGGCACTTTTGCCCTCCGAGAAGCAATTGAAACAGGCACTGCCCGAGCATTTCATATTTTACCGCCCCCGCAATATTGTCAGCGGCGATTTTTATTGGTTACACCATACCGAAAGTACCACTATTCTGGCGGTTGCCGATTGTACGGGACACGGCGTGCCGGGTGCTTTATTGAGCATGGTGGGCACTGCTTTGCTTCGGCAAATTGTTACAGAAAAACAGGTATATCGCCCCGAGCAAATCCTGTCGGGACTGCATGCAGGCATTTATCAGACACGGCGGCACAATGCCGATATGATGTCGCAAGATGGAATGGATATCAGTATTATTAGCATAGAGAAAGCCAACGGCAGCACAACTGTTCATTATGCGGGGGCAATGAATCCCGTTTATTGCATCAGCGACCAAGAATTTTACGAATTCAGACCAACCAAGAAAGCTATTGGCGGCAGCAGCGAGGCTATTACTTTCCATCATGACTGCCTTGTGTTGCAACACCCTGCTATGGTGTACCTGTTCTCCGATGGCAAGACCAGTTTGGTGGGGCAGACGGTAAGAAGTTCATGATAAGGCGATTTAAGGAAACACTTCGCTCGCTGTCTGCGCTTTCAGTAGAAATGCAAGCACAACACCTGATAGAAATATTTGACAATTGGAAGCGAAATCAAGCACAGGTAGATGATGTATTGGTGGTAGGCGTGCATTTACAACCCTAACTTCGGGCTTTAGAAGCCATAACAGCCATGCCGAATGCCGGTACTGCAACAATAATGAGTGCCGTGCGCAAGTTAAAAAAATCTGCTACCCAGCCAATTACAGGCGGACCGATGAGGAAACCCGTATAGCCCACAGTAGAAATGGCAGCAATTGCTACACCTGCGGGCATGGTTTGCGAGCGACCCACAGCACCATAAACCATCGGTACGACGGTTGCCAGCCCCAACCCAACCATACCGAAGCCGACTACTACCCAAAAAGGAGTAGCTGCCAGCAGTGCCAGCGACATGCCGCTACCTGCCAGCAGCCCGCTCAGGCGGATAAGGCGCACTTGCCCGAGTTGCTGTGCCAGCCGGTCGCCAAGAAAACGGCCGCTCATCATTGCCATGGTGAAAGCTGTATAGCCAAGGGTGGAAAGTCCTGCGGTAGTGCCGCTTATCTCTGCCAAAAATACCGAACTCCAATCGGCCATTGCGCCTTCACCCAGCATACAGGAGAAGGCTATCAACCCTAACCACCACAAAACGGCATCGGGTTTGGCAAACAGCGGCTTGCTTTTGTCTGTGGGCGAATCGTTGGGCAGCAGCCACCGAAAGAAAATGAGCAGCAGCACCATGCCTATGATGCCGCCTATCGTAAAATGTTGCAAAGGCATGAACCCTGCCTCTGCCATTACGCTGCCGAAGGCCGCACCCAACATCCCGCCTGCGCTGTACAGCCCGTGAAAGGAAGACATAATCGGTTTGCCCCATTGGTTCTCTACGCTTACCGCCTGCGCATTCATGCCGATATTGAGAGTATCGCCTGCACTGCCAAAGAGGAACAACACGGCCGCCAGCGCCAATGCAGAAGGTGCCAGTGCTATGAGTGGCAAAATGCAGCAACTGACAAAAGCTGCTATAATGGTAACGTATTTGCTGCCAAACCGCGCTGTCAGCCATCCTGCCAGCGGTAAAGATAAAAGCGAACCTATGGGAGTCCCCAGCAAAGCACTTCCCAACTCTCCTGCGCTTAGTTGCAGGTGCTGTTGTATGAGCGGGATGCGCGAAGCCCATGTGGCAAAGGTAAAGCCGTTAATTAGAAACATAGTGGCAACAGCGGCGCGGGCAAAATGAAGAGACATGATGTTGTTCAATCAAAAATGTGGTAAATAAGCAAAAAAATTCCGACAGGCTTTGAAAACCTGTCGGAATTACAACTTTTTTCAAGCACTTACAAAGCCAATTATTGACCTTGTGCCAAAGAGTAGCCTTTCTGGCCGTCAAAGTAGCAGAGGTTTTCAGTTTTGATGAAGTCAAAACCGGCATCTTTTACTTTCACCAACAGGTCAAGAATGTCGTTGTGTGAAATCGGGCTGTGGTCAGGGCTTTCAAAGCGGCAGCGCCAGTGGTCGGTACAGAAGGTTTCAGGCAGACCGTCAGGATATACTTTCACGCCGCGGTTACTGATAACTACCAATTTCAAGCGGTCTGTATCGCAAGTTCTCAACTTATCGCCAATCATATTAGGAGAGCCTTCAAAGTCGATAAATACATCCACGCCTACGGTTTCTTTTTTGGCAGGTGTATGCGGACGGAATACGAAAGGCTTCAACTCCACCGGACGAGGGTTGCCATAATCTATGGCTTTCAGCGAAGAGGGTTTCTGACCCAGACGCGCGATAACGGCTTGTGCAAATTCTTTGGTGCCAACTTTTTCTTTGCTTACCTCTTCTTTGTAGATATCGTAGGTATGGATACCGTCTTCAATAGTCTTCAACCATGCGTTGTGTACTTTGGTTGCCACGTCGTTTTGCCCGATGTGGTTCAACATCAGCACGGCACCCAGCAATAGACCGGAAGGGTTGGCCAAGTTTTGCCCGGCGCGACGGGGCGCAGAGCCGTGAATGGCCTCAAACATTGCGCACTGGTCGCCGATGTTGGCAGAACCTGCCAGACCTACCGAACCTGTGATTTGAGCCGCTACGTCAGACAAGATGTCGCCGTAGAGGTTAGGCATTACGATTACGTCAAAAGCCTCAGGCGTATCGGCCAGCTTGGCTGCGCCGATGTCCACAATCCAGTGTTCTTTTTCAATTTCAGGATACTCTGCGCCGATTTCGTCAAACACCCGATGGAACAGACCGTCAGTCAGTTTCATGATGTTGTCTTTGGTAAAGCAGGTAACTTTCTTTCGGTTGTTAGCGCGTGCATACTCAAACGCATAGCGAACGATTTTTTCAGTACCCGGACGAGTAATGAGCTTTAAACACTGATATACTTGGTCGGTTTGGCGGTGTTCGATACCTGCATACAAGTCTTCTTCGTTTTCGCGGATGATAACCACGTCCATTACCGGATGCTTGGTTTTTACGTACGGATGGTAGCTTACGCAAGGACGCACGTTGGCATACAGACCGAGCGTTTTACGCGTGGTAACATTCATACTCTTGAATCCGCCTCCCTGAGGAGTTGTGATAGGGGCTTTGAGGAATACTTTGGTGCGTCGGAGAGAATCCCATGCAGAGTCTTCGATACCCGCAGTAACACCGCGCATATAAACTTTTTCACCGATTTCAATTTCCTCAATTTCGATTTGAGCGCCGCCCGCCAGAATAATATCCAGCGTTGCACGCATGATTTCCGGCCCGATACCATCACCATAGGCTACCGTAATGGGGGTTTTTTGCGTTGACATATCTATGCAGTTTGGTTTTATTTATGGAAAAATCAACTTGGGTGCAAAGCTATTTGAAACTTACCGTAATTTTGAGTATCAATGCAATAATTTTGCATCCTGTTGCTGGTGTCTGTACTACGCATCTGTATATCATGAAACGACTCATTCTCATTCTCTTAGCTGCAACAACACTGGCTGCCTGTCAGCCGGCTTCTAACGAATTCGCAGCATTGCGCAACGAACTTACCGACCTAAAAACCAAACAGGCCGCCTTGGAGAAAACACAGTACATTCCGCACTTAGGTTGGGCTATGGTACAAGTACAAATTTACCATGCCAAACTCTATTTTGCAGGAGCTGCCAAAAACTGGGAACTTGCCTCCTACTACATCCACGAACTGGAAGAAGCATTGGAAGATGTACAAAAACTGCACCTCGAACATGAGGGCATCAAAATAGCCGAGCTAATAAAGGCAATGGCACTGCCCCAAGTTGAAAACGTGGAAAACGCGGTTGAGCAAAAAGATACCGTTGCTTTCAGTGCAGCTTTTGAAAAATTGACCACTTCCTGCAATCAGTGCCACCAAGCAGCAGGAAAATCCATCATCCACATTAAAGTACCGCAAGGTGCAGGTCTGCCCAATCAGGATTTTACCCTTCAGCCATAGTTATCATAAAAAAATCCCGATGGGATTTAACCCCCTCGGGATTGTAATTTTTGCCTCGTCAAGGCTTTGTTATACTTTCTCTCGCAGTGCAGCAGCTCCAGCTTTGATTCTGTCCACCACACCGGGGTCTAACAGCGTAGAAGTATCGCCCAAATTGGAGGTATCACCTTCAGCTATTTTTCGCAAGATTCGGCGCATAATTTTGCCGGAGCGGGTTTTGGGCAGCCCGTCTACTACCTGAATTACATCGGGTTTGGCTATGGGGCCTATGACGCGCGTAACTTCGCGATGTATCGCCATGCGGAAAAGCTCCATGTCGGGCGGCGTATCGGAGCAAATGACGAAAGCATAAATTCCCTGACCTTTGATGTCGTGCGGATAGCCGACTACGGCACTCTCCACTACAAACGGATGCTCGTTGATGGCGTTTTCTACCTCTGCCGTACCTATGCGGTGCCCCGAAACGTTAATAACATCATCTACGCGGCCTGTGATGCGGTAGTAGCCGTCTTCATCGCGGCGGCAGCCATCTCCTGTAAAATACAAGCCCTTGTAGGTGCTGAAATACGTCTTTTTGCAGCGTTCGTGGTCGCCGAAGGTGGTGCGCAGCATACTCGGCCACGGGAAGCGAATGCAGAGATTGCCTTCTGCGGGATTGCCTTGTATCTCATTGCCTTTGTCATCGACTAAAATTGGCTGAACGCCCGGCAGCGGCAGCGTAGCATAAGTTGGTTTCTGCACGGTAATGCCTGCCAGCGGCGAAATCATCATGCCGCCTGTTTCAGTTTGCCACCACGTATCTACAATCGGGCAGCGACCTTTACCTACATATTGATGATACCAATGCCATGCTTCCTCGTTAATAGGCTCGCCTACCGAACCGATAACACGCAGCGAAGCCAAGTTGTATTGACTCGGAATGGCTTCGCCAAAACTCATCAGCGAACGAATAGCTGTCGGGGCGGTGTAGAAAATATTGACCTCGTGTTTTTCGCAAACCTGCCAGAATCGCCCGGCATCGGGGTAGGTTGGGATACCCTCGAACATGAGCGTGGTAGCGCCGGAGAGCACCGGCCCGTAAACGATGTAGGAGTGTCCCGTAATCCAGCCCACATCAGCCGTACACCAGTAAATTTCACCTTCGCGGTATTGAAATACATTTTGAAATGTATAAGCTGTATAGACCATATAACCGCCGCAAGTATGCACCACGCCTTTGGGTTTGCCTGTACTGCCCGATGTATAGAGAATGAACAGCATGTCCTCTGCATCCATCTCTTCGGCGGGGCAGTGCGTATCTGCCTTTGCGATTTCATCCTGCCACCAAACGTCGCGGCCTGCGGTCATGGCGACCGGTTGTGCGCCTTTTTTGAAAACAATGCAGCGCTGTACATTCGGGCATTTGGTCAGTGCCTCATCCACAATTTCTTTGATACCGATTTGTTTAGCACCGCGCTCGCCTATATCGGAAGTAATAATCACTTTGCAGTTGGCATCCAAAATGCGGTCTGCCAACGACTGCGCCGAAAAGCCTGCAAACACAACCGAATGTACCGCCCCGATTCGCGCACAGGCTAACATGGCAATGGCTACCTCCGGAATCATCGGCATGTAGATACATACGCGGTCGCCTTTTTCTACACCATTGGCTTTCAGCACGTTGGCAAAGCGGCAAACCTTTTCGTACAGTTCTTGGTAAGAAAGCATTACAGCCGGTTGGGCGGGGTTGTTAGGCTCCCAAATAATGGCGGTCTGATGAGCACGCTCGGGCAAATGGCGGTCTAAGGCATTTTCACAGATATTGAGCTTACCGCCAATGAACCATTTAGCATAATAATCCTCAAAACTCCAGTCCAAAACTTTATCCCAAGGTTTGCGCCAGTGGAAACTTTGGGCTACCTCTGCCCAGAACTGCTCAGGATTCTCAACACTTGCATGATACTGATTTAGATACTCTTCAAAGTTGTGAATGCGTTTCATTTTTTTTGACTTGAATAAATTGGATTATAAAAAGATTGAAAACAAAAAAGTAGACGCTGATTCATGCGCCTGTTAATTTAGTAAAAGTTATTCAGAACACTGTGGAGTTTGTTCAGAAGTTTTTTATAATTTTTCCAGCCCTTCTTTTAGTCATTGTGGAGTTGTTGTGTCGCTGACATTAATGCCTTGCACTTATCTCCTTTGTCAGATTTTTTGCCGATTGAAAATACCGTTAGATAGTTTCGTGTAGCCAGTTCTCTTGGCCGCTGTCAGCATGCCACAGTTGTAAGGGAAAGATGCACAAGTCATAAATCAATGACTTACTTGTTAGGGAGTCATCCTAAGTATCTCATGCAAATTTTTCAGTGTATCGTGTAAAGACGGGGAGTCTTCTGACAGCGTTCGGCTTCCCTTGAAAACTTCTTTTAAACCAAATATTACAATTCCATTTGTCGGGCATATCATCCAGCATATGCGCATCTTTTGTTTATACACAAACCTGACAGGCCTCTAAGACCTGACAGGTTTAAACACTTGTTTTTCAACCATTTACACAGCAACTTTTCACAAGCCTCTTGCGATTTTGTATAAATAAAAGTTTGCTTTGCGATTTTGGCAATCTGCTTTTGTGTCGAAAGTTGTGCTACTGCCTGAGTTCTTCTACAGCCAGCCAGCTCATCAGCCCGCAGCCGATGGTCAATGCTGATTCGTCGATATCAAACGTAGGGGTATGTACGCCTGAAACAATGCCGCGTGCTTCGTTGCGGGTGCCAAGGCGATAAAAACAGCCCGGGATTTCTTGTGCATAGTAGGCAAAATCTTCTCCTGCCATCCAAAGGTCTAACTCTACTAGGTTTTCTTTGCCCACATAGGTTTGTGCGGCTTGGCGCATCCTTGCGGTCAGTTCGGGGTCGTTGGTGAGGTAGGGGTAGCCCTTGCGGATTTCTATTTCGCAAACGCCGCCCATGCTGCTCACCAATTCGGTGGCAAGTTTGCGGATGCGTTGGTGCGCCTCTTCGCGCCACTCTTCGTTCATCGTGCGGAAAGTGCCTTGCATCAGCACCTCGTTGGGGATAATATTGGTTGCGCCTTCCGCAATGAACCGCCCGATGGAAAGCACCGAAGGGATGCGCGGCGGTGCCATGCGGCTGACTACCTGCTGCAAACTCACCACCAGATGTGCTGCCATATACACGGGGTCAATCAGGCGGTCGGGCATGGCTGCATGGCCGCCTTTGCCAATAACACGAATGTACAATTCATCGGTACTTGCCATGTACATGCCTTCGCGAAAACCTATTTTACCCACCGGCAGTTGCGGCATCACGTGTTGCCCAATGATGTGCGAGGGTGCAGGGTTTTGCAGCACGCCTGCTTGAATCATTAGGTATGCCCCGCCGGGAATTTTTTCTTCACCGGGCTGAAAAATCAGTTTGACCGTTCCTTCAAATTCATGACGCAGTTGGTGCAAGATGTGCGCTACACCAAGCAAAGAGGCAGTGTGGGCATCGTGGCCGCAAGCGTGCATTACTCCCTCTCGCGTAGATTTATAAGGTACGTCGTTGGCTTCCTTAATTGGCAGTGCGTCAATGTCTGCCCGCAGTGCCACAGTTTTCTTGTCGGGATTGCGGCCTTCTATCAGCGCCACCACACCTGTTTTTGCCATCGGCTGTGGCAATAGGCCAATGTTTTTCAGTTCGTTGGCAATGTATGTTGCTGTTTGAAACTCATGGAAAGACAGTTCGGGATATGCGTGGAGATGACGGCGATGACCGATTACCCGTTCTGCAACAGATTGGGCTAAATATTGAATTTGTGCTAACATGTGGCAGCTTTTGGTTTTATTTTTGTAAGAATTAAAAGATGCAAGTGCAATTTTGGTTGCCTTCGCATAAATTGCAGCATATCCATTCTTTTCTTTAAAGTTAGCTTTTTTATGAAGAAAAAACTGAGTCTCACCCTGTTATTTTCATTGTTTGCTTTTGCCTTGTGCTATGCACAAACCGAAACACCAGAAGCTCGTGCCAAAAAAAAAATTGAACCGGTAATTAAGTACATTGACTCTAAAATTACCGATGCAGCCAAAAAACTCACCGCTGCCCAGAAGAAAGAGATGACCGCTGCCCGCATAGCCTATGAAATCGGCTCGGACAGCATCCCGATGATTAAAGCAGAAATCGCCAAAGAAGCAGAAGAGATTAAAGCCAAAGCAGCCGAACTCAACGAAAAAGTGGCTGCCAGCGATGAGGAAGTCGAGCAAATTAATGCAGAGAAAGCAGCGCTTGCCAAGAGAAGTGAAGCCTTAAAGGAAAAGCAGGAAGGCCTGAAAGCCATGCCCGAGCGCCTGAAAACAACCCTTGAGGAAGCTATTAAAAAAGTGCTGAAAGGCGACCAACTGAAAGCATATAACGAAATGTTGGCAGCCCAAAAAGTTAAAAAATAATTCGACAATTATCGTCCAAGTGCAAGGTTGTTGCCCCAAGCAGCAACCTTTTTTATGCCATACAGGTTCAATAATCAAGCAGAGCAAACCGACCTTTCGGAATAAGGATTTGGGATTTCGGAATTCGGATTTAAAAAATTGCCAAAATCCGCGATTGTCGGCAGCGTGCAAAGGCATCTTGCAAAGGTGTGGATTTCCGAATTTCAAAGGATATTTGCCCCTTATTTTGTTGAACGCCCATGCCACGCCTTTCTTTTCAATTACAGGCAACCGATACTGCCACCGCCGCCCGTGTCGGGGAAATTACAACCGACCACGGCACCATTCAAACCCCTATTTTTATGCCCGTGGGAACAGTGGCAACCGTGAAAGCGGTTCACACCCGCGAACTTGAACAAGACGTAAAGGCGCAAATTATTTTAGGAAATACCTACCACCTCTATCTGCGTCCCGGGCTTTCTATTTTGGAACAGGCAGGCGGTCTGCACAAATTCAACGGTTGGGGCAAACCTATCTTGACCGACAGTGGCGGTTATCAGGTTTTTTCACTTTCTGAACGCCGCAAGTTGAACGAAGAAGGCGCCATGTTTCAATCGCACATTGACGGCTCAAAGCACCTGTTTACGCCCGAAAAGGTGATGGACATTCAACGCATCATTGGTGCGGATATCATTATGGCTTTTGACGAGTGCCCGCCTTACCCTTGCGAGTACAGCTATGCCAAAAAATCAATGGAACTGACGCATCGCTGGCTGCGCCGCTGCATCAAGCGTTTTGACAGCACCGAGCCGCGCTACGGCTACGACCAAACCCTCTTCCCCATTTTACAGGGGAGTGTTTTCAAAGACTTGCGCAGAGCCTCTGCCGAAGAAATTGCTTCCTTAGACCGTGAAGGCAACGCCATAGGCGGACTTTCTGTTGGTGAACCTGCAGAGCAGATGTATGAAATGACGGGCTTGGTCTGCGAAATCCTACCCAAAGATAAACCTCGCTACCTAATGGGTGTGGGCACGCCTGCCAATATTTTGGAGTGCATCGCGCTGGGTGTGGATATGTTTGATTGCGTAATGCCTACCCGCAACGGACGCAACGGCATGTTGTTCACTTCCGAAGGCATCATTAATATCAAAAATGAAAAGTGGAAAAGTGATTTTTCACCGATTGACCCGCAAGTAGGCGGCTATGTAAATACTTTTTACAGCAAAGCCTATTTGCGCCACCTGATTGTGGCAGGCGAACTGCTGGGCGGACAAATTGCAAGTTTGCAAAACCTCAGCTTTTACCTGTGGCTGGTCGGGCAGGCGCGACAGCATATTTGGGCAGGCAACTTTGGCGAGTGGAAAAAGCAAATGATGGAAAAAGTAACGCGTCGTTTGTAGCAGAATTTATCCTTCTATTAAGCCAACCACGAAAACGTGAACATAAGCAAGCTAAAACTTCGACAAAAAGTACAACAAATCCCAACGAATTGGCAAAACTTGTCTGGATTTGTGTATTTATACTGCTATACACAAACCTGACTGGTCTAAAAGGCTTACCAAGTTTAAATGCTTGTTTTCCAATAATTTACACAAATTGTTCTTCATAAATCACTTGCACTTTTGTATATCATCGGCCTAAATTTCAGGGGATAACATACCTGTGCTCAAAGGCCGTGTTTTTCTAAACGGCGATAGAGTGAAGCGCGGGTAAGCCCCAGTGCTTTGGCTGCTTTGGATATATTGCCCGCATGTTTGCTGATGGCTTTTTGTATGACCAACTTTTCCACATTTTCCAGATTGTAGTCATCAATATCCAACTCGGCGCTTTCGCTTTTTTGTAGCAAAAACAGGAAGTCTCCTGCCTGTAATTCGTCTTCATCGCTAATGATAATGGCACGCTCGATGGCGTGTTGCAACTCACGCACGTTGCCCGGCCAATGATACTGCTGCAACTTGCGCATGGCAGAAGCCGAAAATGATTTCTGAGGGAGGTTGTAGCGTTTGCTGTAAACCTTGGCATAGTGTTCTGCCAACAGCGGAATATCCTCTTGTCTTTCGCGCAGTGCAGGCAGGTGCAACTCTACGGTATTGATGCGGTACAACAAATCTTGCCGGAACTCGTTTTTTTCCACCATTTCATACAATGGCATGTTGGTAGCACACACCAAGCGAATATCTATGGGGGTAGCCTGATTACTGCCTACACGTGTTACCTCGCGACGCTGCAAAACGGTCAGCAGTTTAGACTGCATCGCAAGCGGCAGGTTGCCGATTTCGTCCAGAAACAGCGTTCCTTTGTTGGCTGCCTCAAAGCGTCCGGCGCGGTCTTCCTTAGCATCGGTAAAAGCGCCCTTTTTATGGCCGAAAAGTTCGCTTTCAAAAAGTGTTTCCGTGATGGCTCCTACATCTACGCTTACGAAAGGATGGGATTTGCGTTGTGAGGCCTGATGAATGGCACGGGCAATCACTTCTTTACCGGTGCCGTTTTCACCTAAAATCAACACGTTGGCATCGGTAACGGCAACTTTGCGAATGATGGTGAACAGGTTCATCATGGCTTCGCTTTTGCCAATGATTCCCTCAAAGGGATTAACTGCCGCTCCGGCAACTTTTTTTACTGCGGAGGTACTGCTGTTGTCTTTTGTAGTGGTTTTGCTTCCTTTTTTGGTTGTTACTGCGTTGTAGAGTGTTTCTACCAACTTATCATTTTGCCAAGGTTTGAGCACAAAATCGGTAGCGCCGGCTTTTAGCGCGCGTACTGCCATTTCCACGTCGCCGTAGGCTGTAATCATCACTACTACGGCCTGCGGGTCGCGGGTAAGAATTTCTTCCAGCCAATAAAAACCTTCTTTGCCGGTGGCTGTGTCTTTGGTAAAGTTCATATCTAGCAAAATCACGTCGTACTTGTCCTGATTGAGCAGGAACGGGATTTTGCGCGGGTCTTTTTCTATTTGTACAAGTTTGGCATATTTTTTCAACAGTAGTTTGGTAGCCAGTAAAATATCTTCGTTGTCGTCAATAACAAGTACTTTTCCGAGTTCTCTTTCCATAATGGATACAGTAGCAATTGCTTGGCGTTACGCATCGGCATATACAGAAGTTGCCTTTTTAAGGGATAAATTTATAAAAAAACCAATAGTTTTACGCCTTACAAACAGCACTTTGCAAGTACTGAATCTGCCACCTGCATCTTTGGAACTTCGCAGCGTTTCACGGCAAACGCTGGTTTTTGACATTTGCCGCAAACGTTGGGTAAGACTGACTCCCGAGGAATGGGTAAGGCAGCATTGGGTACATTATTTGACCAACAATTTGGGTATCAGCAAATCGCTCATCAAAGTTGAACAAAGTATCAGTGAAGGTGTGAAAGCTTTTCGTGCCGATATTGTGGTCTATGCGGCTGCCACCTTAACACCTTATCTGATTGTAGAGTGTAAAGCCGCCCACGCAGCAATTGATGAGGCTGTACTGCAACAGGTATTGCACTATCAGCATCATGTAGCGGCACAGGCACTTGCTATCAGCAACGGCCTGCAACATATATTTTTTGAAAAAACAGCAGCCGGCACAATGCAGCCCGTCCAATTGCTGTCTATCATGCGGGATAAAATGACTTAGAAATGAACGGAACAGCAGGTATGCACATACTGAATCCTTTGGGATTGCTTTCGGCAATCTTTCTACTGAGCAGTTGTGGTGTTTATCAAAAATCGGTGTTGTTGAAAACAGCAGATGATTTCAGCAACGCCAAATTTCAGGCAAGCCTCAAAGCGGCAGAAAGAAATTATGTATTACAACCTTTCGATAAAATCACGGTTGAAGTATTTACCAACAAAGGTGAGCGCATTCCTGACCCAAACGGTGAGTTTTTCTTTCGGATGGCAGGAGACCAGCCCGTAGGCGGCATGGGTACTAATCAGAACACCAACCCTAATGCAGGCGGCATGGGCGGTGTAGGAATTGGCGGCTTGCCTGGTGCGGGAAATACTGGAGTAAGTTTTTCTGTGCTGCGCACTTTTCTGATTAATGAAGACAACAATGCTTACCTGCCGATGATTGGAGCAACGCCACTGGCCGGCCTGAAAATGTATCAGGCAGACAGCCTGCTCAGCAAGCGTTATAGTGAGTTTTTTGAAGATAGCTATGTTATCAGCAATGTTATTAACCGCAGGGTAACTGTTTTGGGTGCTTTGGGGAATCGGGTTTTGCTTTTACCTAACGATAACATGAATTTGTTGGAAGTAATTGCACTGATTGGCAACCCCGACAGCCGCTCCCGAAACGACAAAATTAAATTGATACGTCATGTATTAGACAAACCCGTTATGCAGATAATTGACCTGAGCACATGGGAGGGGTTACAGGCGGCCAGTTTGCGGGTAGAGCCCAACGATGTAATTTACATAGAGCCGCGCAGAGGGGTTGTCCGACGCGAAACACTCGCCGATGTTACAAGTCTTACAAATATTTTCACCTCTGTACTTGGCATCATAGCCACCACCATTAACACGATTGTACTCATAGACGTTTTACGCAACCGCTAATTAACTGCCATGACCTCTAACGCGCCCAGGCAATACAGCAGCGAAAAAACGCTCTTCACTGATGATAGTGATAACGATTTCCTTTCGACGCTGGACTTACAAAAACTGTTGATGGTTGTCAGAAGAAGTATCTTCTGGCTGCTCTTGATAGTAGGTGTTTGCTCAGCGGCAGCCTACATTTACCTTCGCTATACCAAGCCCATTTATCAGTCGGTAGCAAGTTTGCAATTAGAAATGAAAGGTATTGCGCCCACCCTTTCCATCGGTATCTACCGCGATGAAGAGTCGCAAACCAACTACTTAGAGGGGGAATCACAGTTTATCCGCTCCAATGTTATTTACACCGATGTAATTGAAAAACTCAATCTTTGGGTAAGTTATTATGCAGAAGGCAAAATTATTGACGACGAAAAGTTCAATACAGCACCCTTTAAGGTAGTTTACTGCAAAGTAAACGACGGGATTTTTTACAATACCAAAAAAATTTATTGGCAATACAAAGACAGGACAAGTTTTAAGCTCTCGTTTGACAACAACTCGCCGAATATGTTTACGGCCGAATACGCCTACGGCGATACGATTCGTTTGCCGCAATTTGAATGCGTAATTATGCCCGCAATCAAAGGCTACACAGGCAGCGACCTGTTCTACTTCTATCTACACGATATCGATTATCTGCAAAGTTATATTGCTTCCAATATCACGGCGGCAGCAGTGAACATTAAAGCCCGCATCATTAACGTAACATTTAAAGACCCCAACCCCCACAAAGCACAGGCAATTGTAGCTGCCATCAGCGATGCTTACCTGAAACGCAGCGTGGACAATAAAAACAGACAGACCAAGCAGACCATAGCTTATTTGGAGCAACAGTTAGATACTGCCGAGGCATATATTGAACGCACGGAGCGCGATATCCAGAGCTATATGGATGCCAATGGCATACCCCGCGAAAACGTAGATATCAAAGCAAAAATGGCGGAAGTATTTGAAAAGATAGGTGCACTGCAAGAAGAAAAACTAAAACTTAGTGCAGAACTGCGGGCATATCGCAAAGTGCTTGACTTCATAGCCGCAGACTCCGGCTATCTCATTACTGCGGCCGTTGCAACAACCATTTCCGATGAAAAAGTAGCCGAGAATATTCGCCTGCTCTACAACAAACAGGATGACTTGGAAAGGCTGCTGAAATCTTACAAACCTACCACTTTTGCCGTTCAGCAAAGGCAGCAAGACATCCAAAAGCAAACACAAGATTTACTCCGGCTCATTAGCTTCAATCGCACCAACCTGACGGACAAGATATATGAGTTGGATAAACGCATGCGCGAGTTGGAGCAGCAGATTCCGGTTAATCTCAAAGAAGCCGATATGGAACTGCGCAAAAAGCAACGCTATCTGGCATCTTATACAGAAACCTATAATCTGCTGCTCAACCGATTGGTAGAAATGGGCGTATCAGAAGCCGGTACGGTGCCTAATTTCCAGATTCTGTCCTATGCCAACCTGCCAACCGCACCTATTTTCCCCGACAAAAAAAGTATCTATTTGTATGCGGCTGTAGCCTCCCTTGCGCTATGCATTGCATTTGTTGCCCTGCGCTATTTCATGCAAAATAAGATTACCAGCGTGCAGGAAGTAGAGCGTCTTACCAGTGCGCCACTGTTGGGCGTTGTGCCTTACTTTGTGCGCAAACGGATGGAAAACTCACAGTTGGTAGTGCACCTTAACCCTAAATCTTCCATTTCAGAATCGCTGCGCGGCATTCGCACCAACTTGGATTTTATCAGCCAGCGAATGGGCAAAAGAACCATCTCGGTTACTTCTACGGTCAGTGGCGAAGGAAAAACCTTTATTGCCGTAAATCTTGCCGGAATTATTGCACTTTCTAACACCCGCACCATCGTTTTGGACTTAGATTTGCGGAGACCTAAAGTACATTTGGCTTTTAGCGTGGAAAATTTGGACGGAATCAGTAGAGTGCTGATTGGTCAAAGCAAATGGCAGGATTGTGTGCGCAAATCGGATATTCCTACACTGGACTACATTACCGCAGGACCGCATCCTCCCAACCCGGCAGAACTGCTGATGTCTGAACAAATGACCGCTCTAATAGATGTACTCAAACAACACTATGATGTTATAGTGATGGATACGCCTCCTGTGGGCATTGTTACCGATGGTATTTTAGTAATGAGAAATGTGGATTTACCCATATATGTCGTGCGTGCCGATTTCTCCCGTCTCAACTACGTGAGCAATATCAACCGACTGATTATGAGTAATAATTTTAATAAAATGTCCATTGTACTCAATGCATTTGGGCAAAAACCCTCCTACGGTTATGGTTACGGCTATGGCTACGGCTACAAAAACAAAGCAGATGCGGACTATTACGAAGAAGCCGACAAAGAAACCCATTGGTTAAAAAATTTAATAAAACGTTTGCTTAAAAAATGATTTCACTCTTTCGCACCAAAAAAACGACTTACGGCACTGTCAGTCCACTGACAGTAGATATGCACTCGCATTTGCTGCCCGGTATTGATGATGGTGTCCAAACTTTTGAGCAGTCTATCGAGATAATTCGCGGGTTTGAAAAGTTGGGTTATAGAAAACTCGTTATTACGCCACACATCATGAGCGATTTTTACCGCAATACGCCGGAAATTATTCTCCGTAAGTTAGACCAACTGAACGATATTATTCGTCAATTGAGCATGGATATTAGTCTGGAAGTAGCCGCCGAGTACTATCTGGACGAGTTTTTTGTGCGAAAATTAGAAGTTAAAGAACAATTACTCACCTTCGGGAATCAATACCTGCTGTTTGAAACATCGTTTATTAACTACTCTCCTTACATGGAGTATGCAATTTTTCTGATGCTTTCCAACGGCTACAGGCCTGTGCTGGCACACCCTGAACGATATGGCTACTTATACGGACAGTTTCATAGATTGGAAGAATGGCACGGCAAAGGCGTGTTGATGCAGGTTAATTCAGGCTCGCTGGTTGGTTACTACGGCCCCGAAGCAAAAGTATTGGCCGAGCAGTTGATAGACCGTCAAATGGTGAGCTTTATAGGTAGCGATTGCCACCGCAACAAGCACCTCGATACACACCGGAAGTCGCAGGAGACAGAAAGCTATGTTAAAGCGCTTAGTATGAATGTGATTTTGAACAATACTTTGTAAGCAAGTAGAATGGATATACAAAAAAGGTTTCAGGTGAGTGTAACAGCCATTTGAAACCTTTTTTGTTATTATAGCTCGTCAGTGAAGACTTACTGCTGAATCAATTTGCGGATTTCGTCGAGTGTCAGCGGCTTGTGGATGTATTTTTTTACATAGCCGTACGATTTGGCTCTGCTTTCATCCTGCGGGCTGATAGATGAAGTAAGCATTACAATCTGACAATGATGCTTGGTATTGGCGCTGAGTTTATCGAATTGGTCTAAAAACTGAAAGCCATCCATAAGCGGCATGTCAATATCCAGAAAGATTAGTTCTGGCAAAATCTGTGTGTTTGGCAGCAGTTTAGAGAGTTTTTCCATATTTTTTAAAAACTCTATTGCACTTTTGGCACCCGAGTGGGTGTAAATATTTTCACAAATATTGGCCGACTCAATCATTTTCTGATTAATCAGGTTATCAATGTCATTGTCGTCAATCAGCATGACAGATTGAAACTTTTTTCCGGTGTTTGCCATCTATGTTCAATAGGTAGTTAAAAACTTACAACGAATGAAAGAAAAAACTAAAAGTCGATTAGAGCGCAAGTTAGAAAAAACTGTCTGTAATCTGCATTTTTCGGTGCATATCTAATTTGAGCAGCACAAAAAGCAGCAGCGTGAATGACCACAGGGAAGAACCGCCATAACTGAAAAAGGGTAGGGGAATACCGATTACAGGAAATAAACCAATAGTCATACCGATATTTACCGCAAAGTGAAAGAATAGTATGGAGGCGGCCCCGTAGGCATATACACGGCTGAAACGCGATTTTTGACGCTCAGCGACCAGCAGCAGGCGATTCAGCAGTGCCACAAAAAGAGAGATGAGCAACAAACTGCCTAACCAGCCGCGTTCTTCGCCAATGGTGCAGAAAATGAAGTCGGTGCTTTGGTCGGGTACAAAGTTGAATTTGGTTTGTGTACCTTCCAGAAAGCCTTTACCCAGCAAACCGCCTGAACCAATGGCAATTTTGGACTGATTGACCTGCCAGCCAATGCCTTTAGCATCTATATCAGGGTTGATAAGTACTTCTATGCGCTTTTGTTGGTGTGGCTTTAATACTTTGTAAATAAAGAAATCTACGCTGAAAACAATACCGATGGCAAGTCCGGTAAATAACACCGTGATAATGACATCTTTCCATTTACGGCGATTAAACAGAAAGATATAAATAAGCCCGCAGCAGGCAATACCGAGCATTAGTTCCAGAATGTAGGCTTTAAAAAATAAGGTCAGAACGAGCAGAGTACCTGCCAACAGCCCCAATACCAATATTTGACCGGGCAGACCTTCTCTGTACAGCATAATGCTTAGGGAGGCAAATACCAGTGCAGAACCCGTGTCGCCTTGCATCAAGGTAAGCCCCGTCGGGATGGCAATCAGTATTAAAACCGTAATCAGATTGCCGGGATACATCAGTTTGGTGTTATTATCGCCAAGAAATTTGGCAAGTGCCAGCACCGTTGCCATTTTGGCAAGTTCTGAGGGCTGAAAACGCATGAAACCCAAATCAAACCACGACTTTGAGCCTGCTATTTCGCGACCGAACAGCAAAACACCTACTAAGGTAAACATTACCACAGCATACCACACGTAAGCAAACTTGACGTAAAGTTTTACATCCAGTATCAGAATAAACAGGCCGATGATTAAGGCACAGCATATCCAGACGAACTGCTTACCGGAGTTGATGGTCAAATCAAAAATAGAGCGTTTGGTTTCCGGGTCGTAAACGGCGGCATAAATATTCATCCATCCCAAAAACACAAGCACCAAGTACAATATCAGCAGTGGTAAATCTAACTGATTGAATACACCTCTTAAAATGCGTCTTCCCGAACGTTCCATGCCAAAAAATATAGCTGCAATTTACTCACCCGTTTTCAAAGTACCTATCTTTCAGGTTATTTAACAACCTTGCAAGGCTGTTAAACCGCCAAATTCAATAGTTTTGCATCCATGAATAAACTGATTCGCGGTTTTGTTTGCCTGTACGGTCTGTTAGTTTTGGCTGCTTGTGAAGATTGTGTGTTCACTTCGCGCCATTCCAGCGAACCTATCGTGCGATTTTATCGGAAGGGCAGCACACGCGTGCTTGTTCCGGGGTTTGATTCCGTACAAACGGGTAGAGGTATTACAATTTACCGTGCCGGTCGCATACTGTATAGCAGTATCACTTCTGAAAATCCTGTGCCAAACAGTGTGGCATTGCCCTTAGACCCCTCGCGGGACACATCGCTGTTTGTATTTTTTGGCAGAAGACCGGGCGCACCTGCCGACTCGCCCGCCCGACGCGATACGTTAGTGCTGACTTACAAACGCATCCTGAGCATTGTTTCTCCCGACTGCGGCTACGACCGACGCATTGAGAACTTGCAGATTATCAAAAATCCGTATGACTCGGCACAAATTGCTGCGCAACTTGTCGTTTTACGTGCCGATACCGTTCATATTCGCTTATTCTGGTAATGATATTCCGACAATCTTTTTTACTACTCGTTGCGGCTGTTTTGCTATGCCTTGCCGCAAAGGCTCAACCCGCTCCCATTATGCTTGATACCTTGCGCGAGCCGATTGGCAAACGGCTGAAAGCATGGGCAAAAGCCCAATCGTTGCGGCCTTATGCCCTGCGTGTAGGTACAGACTTGTCTTACTGGCTGAATGGGGCGGTAAGTGCACCTTTCGGCCGAAATACTATTGGTGAAAACCTGAAAAATTTTTACGCCAATACCGCTCGTTTTGAACTTACTGCCGATATGGCTTTCAATAGAAACAAAAACTTTCTGATTGCTGATGTCGGCTATTCATCTACCTTTCGGGAACGCAATGCGAAAGACAGTCTGCGCAATGTCAGTTACAGCAATACGGGCACTTACTGGCGGATAGGTTTTGACTACAACGTATTGCACAAAACTTTTACCGACAGAAAAAACGCCCTCATGGTTGGTTGGCGCTATGCCCGCGCTAATTTTGCGCAAGAGGCTGCATACACCGCCCGAAGCACCCCATGGGGATTTAATGGTATGCCTGCTGCTCCTTTATTTTCGGAAACAATCAGCGACCGCCTAAACTATCGCTGGATGGAACTGACCATGGGGCTGCGCGTAGCAGTATGGCGCGAGTTGTATCTGGGCTATACATTCCGCATCAAATTTGCCGGTCGCCCGAGTAATACCGACCGATTGCTCCCTAACGAAGTGCCCGGATTCGGCACCATACGCAGCAACGTGAAGTTGTCGTTTAACTACCACATCTATTATCGGATTCCGCTTGTGAAGAACCTGTAAAAAACGCATAAATACCTTCACAAAAAATTAATAGCATAAAAATTAACGGCGAGAATAGGGATTTGTATTTTTTTTCGTTTAAATTGAGTTGTTATTGAACCTCTAAACGAAAAGAAATGATTGAACTAATCCCTTCTATGTCTGTTTTAGGTGGTAAATGCGTGCGTTTGAAACAAGGCAATTACGACGACTATACCACCTACGATGTAAGCCCTTTGGAATTGGCACAGCAGTTTGAAGAACACGGCATTCGCAGGTTACACCTGATAGACTTAGACGGTGCACGAACCGGTAAGGTAACTAACTACGAAGTGCTGGGAATGATTACCCGCCACACAAATAATATAGAAGTGGACTTTAGCGGCGGCATCAGTAACGATGGCGAAGCTGCTACTGTTTTTGAGTATGGTGCCCGAATGATGACTGTAAGTTCCATAGCGATTCATCAGCCCAGTATCTTTACGGAGTGGCTGTTCACTTATGGTCGCAACAAAGTAATTTTGAGTGCAGACATAATAGCAGGTAATAAAATAGCTGTGAAAGGTCGCCAAAAAGGCACAGACATATACCTGTTCGATTTCGTAGAACAGTTCTACAATCAAAGCCTGCTATATCTCAAATGTGCCAGCAACGAAAAAGACGGTACTCTTTCCGGCCCCGATTTTGACTTGTATGCCGAACTACTGAAACGTTTTCCCGACTTGCGCATTATGGCAAGCGGTGGTATCAGCAGTTTAGACGATGTACGTAAACTTGAAGATATGGGAGTTTATGCGGCTATCATTGGCAAAGCCTTCTACGAAGGAAAAATTACATTGAAAGACTTCGAGTCTTTCTATGCAAAGGCATAGCTATCATGCGATAGTTTTTTTGCAAATAACTTTGTCAAAGAAACAACTTTGACAAAGCTGTTTCTTATTTTTGTTCCATGTTACAAATAGACCCAAATAAAATTTACCCAAAAGAAACCGTTTCACAGTCTATTATTCGTTTTCAGGACTGCGACCCGCTGAAGCATCTGAACAATGCCAAGTATTTTGACTATTTTTTCAACGCACGCGAAGACCAAGTACCTAAGTTGTATGGCCTCAATCCGCTGGATATTTTTCAGCAGTTTCAGGCAGCCTGGGTAGTTTACAACCATCAGATTGCCTATGTCCGCTCGGCCATGGTAGGCGAATGGGTTACTATTTACTCACGCCTGATTCATTACACCGACGATACTGCCGTAATTGAATACGTAATGGCTTGTGAAGAAGATGTAACTTTTAAGTCACTTTTGTGGACAACTCTAAAATATGTGGATATTAAAACCGGTAAAAAGCAGATGCACCATCCGGAGGTGATGAATTACCTGAAAGCTATTCATTATCACGATTTTGACTTTGAAAAAACGCCATTTGACGAGCGAGTCAAGCAGATATCGGCACAATACAAAGCAAAAAAAAGCAATCGCACCCGATAAATTACTTGAATATTTGCAAGTAATTTATCGTTTGTATAGATTAGTTGCATACAAGTTTTTAATCCACATTTTTTAGGCTATTTGCGTATGTATCTGCAACTGATTAACTCCGACTGCAAGGTTAAACTATGCCGCCAAGGTTTCTCTTTTCTCAAAAAGAAAGGCATGGATAAAGGCTGGCGTATCCATTCTGCCGGTTATGCAGTGCTTCAATTTACCCAATTTGGGCGGATACAAACTTACTACATGCACAAACTGCTGGCAGACCAATTCCTACAAAAGCCTAACGCAGGCAAGAAACTTTTCGTAAGAATGAAAAACGGCAATAAGCTGGACTGCCGCATAGAAAACTTGGAATGGACAACGATGTCGAATCTGAGACGGCAACAAAGTTCGCATGACCACTACCGAGGCGTTTCAAAAGACGGTAAAAAGTATCGTGCCGTTATTTACGACAAAGGCGAAAGAATTTATCTGGGAGTTTTTGATACTCCTCAAGCTGCCGCAAAAGCTTACAACGAAGAGTCGATGAAGCGCTTCGGCATTACCAACAGCCTGAATGATATTGATTAAAAAGAAATTTTGCAACATTGTTTATTTTATTCTGTGCCTGCTGCCAGCCGCTATCGGCTATGCAGAAGTAAAAGATGCTCCCACGGTTATTCTCCGTAAAAAGCGCATATTATACTTGCGATTTGTTCAGCGGCAGATAAAAGTTTCGTCCGAAAATCTGCTGATAATCAGGCATGGTACGCAGCGTGCTAACCTGTCGGCCATAGAACGAATCGGCTACTCAAAATTTAACAAACTGCTGACCGTCAAAGCCTTTACCATAACTCCCAAAGGCGATACGCTTCATGTTACCCGATTTAGCGACCAGAGTGCCGTACAATCAGGCATTTTCTATGACGACTACATGGAGCGCACTTTCCTTTTCCCGGGTGTTATCAGCGGCGCAACCTCCTATCTCCACTATACAGAGGAGCTTTCAGAGCCGCGTTTTTTGGGTACTTATTACTTTAATGCTTCGCTGCCCGTACGGCAGAGCGAGTTTGAAATCCGCTGCGACCGACACATCAAGCTCGATTTTTCAACTTTTAATATCACACAAGTTGTATTTCAGCAAAAAAAACATCGGAAAGATTGGGTGTACAGTTGGAAAGCAAACAACATACCTGTATTCCGAAAAAAAGAGGGAGAACAGGAGATTAGCTATCGAGCACCGCATATTATCCCGCGGATTGCCTATTACCGCATATCCAACAAACTGAAAATACCGATACTGTCCAATGTGGCCGACTTGTACGCGTGGTATAGCGGGTTGGTTGCCGGCACAGATGAAGAAAACAATGGCAACCTTTTACAACAGACAGCGGACAGCCTAACGGCAGGCTTACAATCACCGGAAGAAAAAGCACGTGCCATTTTTAAGTGGGTGCAGCACAACATTCAATATATTGCTTTTGAAGACGGGTACGGTGGGTTGATTCCGCGAAAGGCCGCCGACGTGCTGCGCAAACGCTATGGCGACTGTAAAGACATGACTGCCCTGCTGGTGGCACTCATGAAGCGTGCAGGCATTGAAGCCTATTTTACGTGGATTGGTACGCGCCGCTTGCCCTATCGCTATACAGAGTTGCCCACACCCATGGTAGATAACCATATGATTGCTGCCGTGCAAATAGACAACCGCATGTTTTTTCTGGATGCCACAGACCCCGACTTGCCGTTTGGTATGCCTTCTGCCATGATTCAGGGAAAAGAAGCACTCATAGGCAAATCGCGGCATAGCTACGAAATCAGAACTGTACCGATTGTAGAGGCAAGGCACAATGTTTTACAAGACAGTGCCGTAGTCGTGCTCGCGCCTGCCGATACAATCAGAGTAACAGGCCGTATTAGCGGAAGCGGCTACTTTAAAAGCGAACTTCACAACAGGCAGCCCCTGTTTAACAGCCGTAATGTTACAACGGAAGTGTGGCAAACACAATCCGTTTTGTCCGATACGGCCAAGCAAGTACAATACAGTTATACGGCAAATCATGCGATGATTCATCAAAACCGACAGATATTTTTTAATCCTCATACGATAACAGCCCGTTATCAGGAAACATGGGTGCCGACGGCCGTTCCATTCAATCATTGGGAGTTAGAATACGCCTTTACGCTTATCCACAAGCAATTTATCAAGTTGCTCGAAGGATGGGAGGTTGCTTTTCTGCCGCCCGATACCGACAGCCGATACCCCGATTTCGGCTTTTCCGTTCGCTATGAGAAAAAAATAGACGGCATAATGATTGTACGCACTATTTTTGTTGATTCGCTGTCTATTACTGCCGACAGCATTGCCACATGGCAAAAGTTTGCAGAATCTTACAACATAGCTGTTAGGCAAAATATTATTTTTAACCTGATAAACAAATAATTCGTACATTCATACGTTTATACCTCAAAACGCCTGAAACTTGATTTTCCGAATTTTGAAACTTATCATTGGCAGCATTCTGTTAGGTCTGCAATGTTGTTACATGCACACATCTGAAGCCTCTGTAATGACAGGTAGCTTCAGCATCGGCTTATTTTCTAAACCTATAATAGGCAAGGTTGCAACCGGTGCCATATCTGCAACCGGCACTTTTGAAAACGAAAATTACGATTGGCAAGAGCAACGCAGCCCCATTGGCATCCCTTTCAGCACGTCTTACAGCGATGCAGTAGTTATTAGCGACCGTCGCATTCTGGAATATTCGCAGGCGGACAATGAAAAAATGTATATTTACGAAACAGTACATAAAATCATTCGCATCAATAACCACGATGCCATCAACCATTTTAACAAAGTACATATTTCTTTGGCCGATGTGAATCGGGTAATTGCCATTAAAGCACGCACCGTTCATCCTTCCGGAAAAATTACGGAGGTGGAAGCGCAGGCCATGCGCTCGCTCGAAAACGTGGATAATACAGGGGCTTATTTGATATTCGCTTTGGAGGAGCTCGAGCAGGGCAGTGAAGTAGAATATATCTACCAACTCCGCCGCAATTCGCAATTTTTTGGCAGAGCAACCTTTGAAACTGCCGTTCCGATATGGCATCTGGAATTTGAAATCATCACACCCGAACACCTCATCTTCGAAACCAAAAGCTATAACAACTTCCCCGATTTGCGCATGTTGCCTTTGCGCTATCCGGGCAAAAACTCTTTGTACGCACACATGCAGGGGATGACACAGGCAAATGACAGAGCCGCAAAGCTGATGCGGGTAGATTACAGATTGTCCTACAATACTCTTAAAGGAGATACACCGCTTTACACATGGGCTGATATTTCGCGCATGATACGCAACATGGTGTATGACTTCGGGATGCTTGGCGATGCGCAAATCAATCAGATGCGCCAACAGGCATTAGCGATTGTGAAAGATGCTAACAGCGAAGCAGAAAAAATTGATGCCATTATCAAATTTGTTACCAATAATGTCCGCATAGAGCCCAACGAAGACCGCCTGCATGAATCACCTCCTGCAACTGTTGAAACACACATTGGCGGTCGGATGGACATCGTCCAACTATATGCCATGCTGTTTACTATTGCCGACATTCCGCATCAGATACTTGTAACGGCCGACCGCAATCGGATGGGTTTTGACAGCGATTTTGTAACCCTTTATTCGTTGGAAGAGTTTATTTTTCATTTCACTAACTCCGACCGCTATTTTACTCCAATATATGCAGAATACGAGCCGGGTATTATTCCTGCCATGTTGCAGGGCAATCGGGCATTAGTAGTTACCCCGCCATTTGATGAGTGGGAGGAGCCAATCACCGAACAACTGATTGATAGCCTCCCCATAAGCGATTTTTTACAGTCCATAGACCAAAACTGCCTATACCTGCAATCCGATGAGGCAATGGAAAACCTAAATGCCTACTGGGAGCGTTCGCTTACCGGCCATTTGGCTATCTTATTGCGCAAATGGCATCGTCAGGCAAGTACAGAGGAATTTGAAGCATTGATGCACAAGGTGGTGCAATACCACATACCACAGGCAACCGTTACGGGGCTTTCATGGGAAGAAACAGCCCTGACCGGCAATTTGCCCGGTATGGTTATTCGCGCCAACCTAAAAGCAGGCAGCCTGCTGGAATATGCCGGAGAAAATCGCCTGTTGCGCATTGGGAAATTGGTAGAAACGGGTATCAAAAACAACTCTCCCGAATACCCTTTTGGACGACATTATCAAATTCGCCTGCAAATTCCCGAAGGCTGGCAAGTTGCTAATCCCGATGAATTAAACAAGTCTGCCACACTCAAACACGAGAATACGGTTTATGCCCGTTTTCATGCCTATAGTCAAATGGAAGGCAACACCCTGATTATTACGGTAGAAGAGTATTTCCCCCAAGCAACCATTCCGGAATCTGCTGCGGCAGCCTACCAAAAGGTTAAGAACTGTGCCTCCGAATTTGGCTATGTAACTTTGGTAATACAAAAAGCACAATAAAATTGACTAACTTTGTAAGCATGAAAAACTTGCAAAATATTGCTATTATCTTTTGGCTATTCATAAGCATTGGTTCACAGGCACAAGTACAAAAACCTATCCGCTGGACTGCCAAAGTTGATAAAGCACAGGTTGTGGTTGGCAACACCGTAGATATCGTTTTTTCCGCCACCATAGATGGCGACTGGTATCTGTATTCTTCCGATTTTGACCCTAATTTGGGTCCTACGGTTACTACGTTTAAGTTTATTCCCAATTCATCCTACGAGTTGGTAGGCGGCATTAAGCCCATTGGTGCCAAGAAAAAATACGACCCCATCTGGGAAGGAGAATACACTTATTTCAAACGCAAAGCCGAGTTTCGGCAAACAGTGCGGGTGCTCAGCGAGCGTTTCAACGTAGTAGCCAACGTTAATTATCAGGTTTGTACCGATATTGACGGGCGTTGTATCCCCTTAGAAGATGACTTTGCCATTGATGGAGGCGATGTAAAAGTGCTGCCTGCTGCCAATGGAGCACCCGTTGTGCAGGAAACAGCCCCAACTACCGCCCCGACAGCAATAAAACAACCCAATGAAAAAACAGGAGAAGTTACCGCCGATAGTTTGCCTGCTTCTGCCGACAATACAACCGCAACGCAAGATGCTTCAACCATACCGGCGACGGTGCCCGCAGCAGTTAAGGAAGAATCGCTTGCAGGCTTTATGATAGCGGCCTTTATCAGTGGCTTACTCGCCCTGCTTACGCCTTGCGTGTTCCCGATGATTCCGATGACGGTCTCGTTTTTCATCCGCAAGAGCCAATCGCAGGTGCAAGCCGTCGGCAAAGGTATCATTTTCGGACTTTCCATTATTGGCATTTATATGCTGATTGGTATCATATTCTCGCTGATTTTTGGTGCAGATGCTGCCAATCTGTTAGCTACTCACTGGCTGCCCAACGTGCTGTTTTTCCTGATTTTCTTTGTGTTTGCACTATCTTTTTTCGGCATGTTCGATATTGTGCTTCCGTCCAGCCTGACCACCAAAATTGACTCGCAGGCAGACCGCGGCGGCTTAGCGGGTATTTTCTTCATGGCATTAACGCTGGCTGTGGTTTCTTTCTCATGCACAGGCCCTATTGTAGGCACAGTACTTGTGGAAGCAGCAGGCGGCTCATTATTTAAACCTGCGCTGGGCATGTTTGCCTTTTCATTGGCTTTTGCACTGCCCTTTGCTTTGTTTGCCATCTTCCCTTCGTTGCTCAGTGGGTTGCCTAAATCGGGAGGTTGGTTAAACGTAGTAAAAGTAGTGCTTGGCTTCATTGAATTGGCACTGGCTTTTAAATTTCTCAGCGTAGCCGACCAAGTGTATCACTGGGGACTGCTCGACCGCCCGATATTTATTGCCATTTGGATAGCCATTGCACTGACTGCCGGCATGTATCTGTTGGGCAAGGTTCGCTTGCCGCACGACAGCCCCGTAGAATCAATCGGAGTGCCCCGATTCCTGACCGCTATGGCCGCCTTTGCTTTTGTGATTTATCTACTACCCGGTATGTTTGGTGCGCCTTTAACAGCACTTTCGGGATATTTGCCTCCGCAAACCACCCACGATTTTGATTTGGTAAGTCTCATCCGCCAAAACGCAGGCATAGCGGCAGTTAATAACAGCAGTGTGCCACAGAACGTGAAGTACGGCGACAAATTCAAATTACCGCACGGACTAAAAGGTTACTTTGACTATAAAGAAGCACTTGCAGCAGCCAAAAAGGAAAATAAGCCCCTTTTTATTGACTTTACGGGACATGGTTGCGTGAACTGCCGCAAGATGGAAGCCAACGTATGGATTAAGCCCGAAGTACTCCAACGTCTGCAAAACGATTACATCATTGTGGCGCTGTATGTAGATGACCCGACAGAACTTCCTGAAAGCGAATGGGTTACTTCTATCTATGACGGTAAAGTGAAAAAAACCATTGGCAAAATTAATGCCGACCTGCAAATCAGCAGATTTAACAACAACGCACAGCCCTACTATGTGCTGCTGGGGCATGACGAATTGCCACTCGTAACGCCTGTGGCATACGATGAAAATGTGGATAACTTTGTCCGCTTCTTAGATGCGGGAAAAGCCAACTTTAATGCGAAAATGGCTAAAAATTAACTTGTTGCAACCCATACAACCCGACTTAAACAATGCTTGATAAAAACGGAATCGCCAAAAGAATTGCCCGCGAGCTGAAAGACGGTTATTATGTAAATCTTGGTATCGGTATTCCGACACTGGTGGCCAATTACATTCCCGAAGGAATGGACGTGGTGCTGCAATCGGAAAACGGACTGCTTGGCATTGGCCCTTTCCCCATAGAAGAGGAGGTAGATGCCGACCTGATTAATGCAGGTAAGCAAACCATAACCATGATACCCGGCTCGAGTTTGTTCAGCTCTGCCGACAGTTTTGCCATGATTCGCGGCGGGCATGTTGATTTGACCATCCTCGGCGCAATGGAGGTTTCCGAACATGGCGACATCGCCAACTGGAAAATTCCCGGCAAAATGGTCAAAGGCATGGGTGGTGCAATGGATTTGGTCGCTTCCGCCAAAAATATTATCGTAGCCATGCAGCATTGCAGCAAAGACGGTAAATCTAAGCTTCTCAAAGAATGTACATTGCCCCTGACGGGCATCCGCTGTGTTAAGAAAATTGTCAGCGATTTGGCAGTGCTGGATGTGTTACCCGAAGGCGGCTTCAAACTGCTGGAACGCGCCCCGGGCGTTAGCGTGGACTACATCCGCTCGGTAACGGAAGGAAAGCTGATTGTAGAAGGTGAAATTCCAGAGATTGTTTTGGAGTAAATAAGCGCAATTAAAATGTGCACGCTGTAAGAAGGCCTTACGAACCGCCGATTTTGGGTAGGCGATGGCATGATGTGTAAAATTTATACTTAATCTGACAGTTAGGACCTAAATTAGGCGAGCTATTGGGTTGCTGTTAATTTTGGGCAATTAACTTTACTTCATCATTAAGTTTAAAACGGTAGAACATGACTCTGACAGCTCTTATTACGGGCGCAACCTCAGGAATCGGGCTGGCTACTGCGCGCACCTTCGCCCGCAACGGTATTGACTTGGTGCTTTGCGGCAGGCGACAGGAACGCTTGGATGCCCTTGCTGCTGAACTGGGTGCTCTGGTTCGGGTACACACGCTCAATTTTGACGTGCGCGAGGCTGATGGCGTAGCAGCAAAAATTTCCTCTCTGCCCGAATCATTCCGCCAAATTGATATTCTGGTAAACAATGCAGGCAATGCCCACGGGCTGATGCCGATTCAAGAAGGCGAAATTGCAGACTGGGATGCGATGATAGATATTAATGTGAAGGGGCTTTTGTATGTATCTAAGGCTGTTATCCCGCAAATGGTTGAACGCAAACGCGGGCACATTATCAATATCGGTTCGCTGGCAGGTCAGGAGGTGTATCCCAATGGGAACGTGTATTGTGCCAGCAAGTTTGCCGTTGATGCGCTCACCAAAGGCATGAGAATAGACCTGAATCAACACAATATCAAAGTTACTTCTATTAACCCCGGTATGGTAGAAACAGAGTTTTCCATTGTGCGCTTCAAAGGCGATACAGAACGGGCAAGAAACGTATATCGCGGCACAACACCGCTCACTGCCGAAGATGTGGCAGAGGTAATATGGTTTGCTGCCAGCCGACCGGCACACGTTAATGTAGCAGAGGTGCTGCTGTTACCTACTGCACAGGCAAACAGCACTATTGTGAAGCGTGAGGGGTAAAAAAGAAATGAGTCATTCCATAAAGTTGGGATGACTCATTGCATCAGAAGTTGGTATGCCTCCCTCTAATTCGCCGGTCGCATAACAAATGTTGTCAGGCCCAAATCTTTTTCGAGTGCTTTGTTAATGGCTACGAACCTGCCGCTATCCAGCGACTGAATAGTCATTTCAGCCTTAATTTTAATGTCATTGGCTCCGGTCAATTCTGTTTGAATGGTTTTGCCGTCCAATGTCCATTGGCCGGTGGTACCTTCTTGAGCTCCAGAGCCTTTTACCCAAAAAGTACCGTCAGGCTTGAAGGCGATGGCAAACTTGTTCATGTGCACCATAAATACTTGCAGATTTTTAATGCGGGCTCTCATGCCAACGGTATCCTCCGGCTTCAAAAACATGTGTGCATAAAAAACAGAATCTATCAGCAGCCGCATTGCAATAGTATCATATGCCCAATGATGGCTGCTCAACAGCGCTTTATCGGCTTTTTCTTCTTCGGTATCATAATAAGAGCAACCGGGCAATAGCGCAAGTGCAAGTGCACTGATAACCAACACATATACAATAACTCGTTTCATTTTATCTGACAGTTTTTAGCATAATGGTGCAAAATTAGACCAAAAAAAGACTCGCTGCTGCCAAAAGCAACAGCGAGAACCCAAACCTATTAATAAACCTAAACTTACAATCTCCGTCCGGACAAGAAACACTTACCTCAGACTGCAAATTGATATCTTCTAAAATATGTACGAATAGTAACCTTTCGTACCATTTTTGCTTATTCCTTTAATAATGACTCTCCCGCGGATGCGTTCTAAGATTTCAGCCAATTCTTCGGGCGATTGAATAGGCCGTTCGTTGATAGAAGTGATAATAAATCCTTCTTCCATTCCCATTTGGCGCATCAAGCCACCTGTAATTTTGTTGATTCGCACGCCGCTTTCAATACCCAATCTTGTTCGTTCTGCTTTCGGAACAAGTTCCAACTCCGCTCCAATCCGCTCAGCTTTATAGATTTCGCGTTTAAAGATAGAAGTTGAGCCGTCTATATTAGTCAGTTCAACTTGACGTTCGCTTAACTTCCCTTCGCGCTTAAAGCGTACATTTACCTTATCTCCCGGCTTATAATAGCTCAATTGCTCATTAAAACCTACCTTTGAGTCTATTGGTTTGCCGTTAATACTCACAATCACATCTCCTCTTTTTAGACCCGCCTTTTCGGCAGCACCTTTAGGTTCCATATACGTTATTATAACACCTGAAATCTCATCTAAGTTCAAATCTTTGTAAACTTCTTCGGTAACGTCAATCACATCTACGCCCAAAAATGCCTTTTGTACCTGACCGTAGTTTTTCAAGTCGGTTACCACTTTTACTACAATATCAACAGGCACGGCAAAGCCATAACCCGCATAAGAACCGGTACGCGATAAGATAGCTGTATTGATGCCTACAAGCTCGCCGCGCGTGTTTACCAATGCGCCACCGCTGTTGCCGGGGTTAATGGCTGCATCGGTTTGAATGAACGATTCTATGGGGAACGGCGCGTTTTCCAAAATATTAATACTTCTGCCTTTGGCACTCACAATACCTGCCGTTACGGTCGAGTTCAGGTTGAAAGGATTGCCCACTGCCAACACCCAGTCGCCTACTTGAACCGTCTCGGAGGAGGTAATGCGGATGGCAGGCAGATTTTGTGCATCTATTTTCAACAGTGCCAAGTCGGTAGAGGGGTCGCTTCCCACTATTTTGGCTTTGTAGGTGCGTTTGTTGTGTACCACATCAATTTCCGTTGCACCGGCAATCACGTGGTTGTTCGTTACTATGTAACCGTCCTTAGAAAAAATAACTCCTGAACCTGAACCCATCACTCGGTCATAGCGTGGCTGGGCATCAAAGAACAAATCGAAGAATGTATAGCTGCGCTGATTAAGTGCGGTTGTTTTAATATAAACCACGCTTTCGGTACTTGCTTTGGCTGCTTCGGTAAAATTGAGCACATCGCCTGCCTGTTGCCCTGCAACTTGCGGAAGATAATCGGTAAATTGTATAGCCTGCACCGTGTCGGCAACTTGCGAAGCGCCAGTATCAGCTATGCCAAGCCCGCTCCAATGGAATAAATAAGCGCCTAAAAATCCGCACAAAGTGCCTATGAGTACTGTCTTAACGGATGGATTCATAAAAATAGCTGTAAAAAGAACGATACAACAAGTACTGCAAAATTAAGCATTTGAGCAAAGTTTAGGATTGTTGCGGATGAGATGTTTTGCACCGTTTTTTGAATCTGAATTCTACAATGCCAATTTATTTTGTTCATTACCCATCCTGAACGGATGTGCGCCGCCCGTGCAAAAGGTGTTGTATCATCCGCGTTAAATGTTGTTAAACATCGGCACAATACTGTTTACAAAATTTTATTAAAAAATATAAATTACATCCAATCAATCGATATGAAATAGAATGGAAGAAATTTACAATAGTTCTTATCAGCTTTTGGCTTATAATAGTGCCAAAAAGGCAGTTTATGTTACATGGAAAGCGGCATCGCGAGAAATGGATGAGATTACTTATCAAAAAGAATTGCTCAATTACATTACCTTGCTGAAACAGTACAAGCCCTTGATTTACATGAACGATTTGCGGGAGTTTTTCTTTACGGTAACTCCTGATTTACAGACATGGGTGAGTGAAAAATTTCAAGAGTTGTATACCGATTCTTCCATGCCGAAAGACACTTTATCAGCTATTGTAATGAGTCAAGATTTTTTTGCGCATGTATCCGTTGAACAGACCATCGAAGAGGCATCTATGGGCTCTGCCGATACACAGGAACGCCTGCGCTATTTTGACAATGTGGAAGATGCCAAAAAATGGCTGGGTTTGCACTAAATATTTTGCAGCAACTCATTCTTGATAGCCTCAAAATCAAGGCTTTGCCATGTTTGCTCAATATCTTTTGTTGCCATTACCCGCTGCATAATCTTGTCTTGAATACGCCCGATGCGCAAGGCTTCGCTGTAAGGCAAGTCAGAAAAAGTTACCATGGTGTAAAGAGGTATCCATTCGTCAGGGAATAGCTGATGGAGGTGTGCCTCAATTTTTTTGCGCAGCAAAAAAGCAGGATTGGCTACAAAATCGCGCATTTCGACAAAATTCATCAACGCAAGGTCTGCAATGGCATTGGCGTTGTTAATGCGGGCTTTTTCATAGTCCTTAAAAGTTGTAGCCCAATTGCCGGCATGTTTGTCCAATAACTCGGTCAAGATGCGGCAATCTTCAAAACCGGCGTTCATTCCTTGACCATAGAAAGGCACAATGGCATGTGCGGCATCACCCACAAGGCCAACCTTCCCGCTGTATGTCCAAGGATTGCAGCGAATGGTAATGAGCGATGAAGTAGGATTTTCCGAAAACTCCTGCAATAAATTCGGCATTAAAGGCACTGCATCGGGGAAGTTTTGCCGAAAAAATTCACTAATGGCAGCATCGGATGTTAGTTTTTCAAAAGAAACATTGCCTTCAAAAGGGAGAAACAAAGTACAGGTAAAACTACCGTCTCCATTGGGCAGCGCAATGAGCATATAGTTGCCACGCGGCCAGATGTGCAATACATTTTTTTCTAAATGAAAGCCGCCCGTCGCCGTGGGCGGAATGCTAAGTTCCTTGTAGCCGTATTCTATGTAGTGCTGTGAATAATTAAATCGGTCGGTGCGCTGCATGGCCTGCCGTACAGAGGAAAAAGCACCATCTGCCCCAAGTAAAATATCGGGTTGAACCGTAATAATTTCACCGCTTTCCGTGTAGCGCAAAGTAACCTGATTGGTTTTTAGGTTTACTTCGGTGCTGCGATAGCCGAATTTAAAAACTGCACCGTGCTTAGTTGCTTCGTTGCATAATGCCAGATTCAGCACGCTGCGCGTAACGGAATAAATGGCTTTGCCGGTATCATCGTAGGGCTGATAGGTCAGCTCACCCGTGAGATTGTGCATCATGCGCCCGTACATAGGGATGGCAATGTTTTTGACTGCCTCTGCAACGCCGGCACTTTCAAGTGCTTTCCAGCCCCTATCGCTGAGTGCGAGGTTGATAGACCTGCCTCGTTCGTAGCCTTTTTCGCGCGGGTCAGGCCGCCCTTCAAAAACAGCTACCCGATAGTTGCGTTTTGCCAATAGCACAGCGAGCAAAGAACCAACCAGCCCACCGCCCAAAATCAATACTTCTTCTTTTTGTTGTAGCATTTTGTGTCGGGATAGTAAGTTTAATTATCGTTTTCCTCTGTCCGATGTTGAAAAAAAGGCAAGCCAGCTTTTGGGTATCAGTGGTTTGAGTAAAGGTATGAGAATGATGACTAACAAACCGATAAAAACAAGCGGTAAATAACGCTGCGGATTGGGCACTACTGCTCCGGCAAAGTAACCGAGCAACAGGAACGGGATTGCCCACAAGGTGGTGCTGATGAAATTATACAGTGTAAAAACACTGTGTTTCATGCCAAAACTGCCCGCCAAAATAGGTGCAAGCGTTCTGACAACCGGTATGTAACGCCCTATGAGGATAGTCCACATGCCATATTTGCGGTAATAAGCGCATGCAATAGCCAATTGTTTGCGTTTAATGAGGTAACTGTCCTCCTGCCGCAACAACCACTGCCCGCTGCGCACACCGAAATAGTACCCGAACTGGTGGCCGCTAAATGCGGCTGCATAAACAGCCAGCAAAGTAACAGGCAGCGAGTGTGGCAACAAGCCCATGTGGCAAAATACGCCGGTAAGAAAAACGAGTGATTCGCCGGGCAGCAAAAGGGCAAAAAAAACGCCGTTTTCAGCAAATATGATTGCGGAAATGAGCGCAAGGCCACCATACAGGATGATGTATTCCGGGTCGGTAAACCATTTGAAAATTTCTGAGGACAACTCCATCAGAGCAGCTGACTTTTCGGGAAAATATAAATAAAAAACCTCCTAAACAGCAAATAAAACAGCTTAGGAGGTAAATGAGCGAACAAAGCAAAACAGCGTTTCAGAACAGAAATTCGGCATTTCGGATTTAATTCAGCAAGAAACCATACCATCCGAAACAATCCGCGTACTTATACAGTGCGTTTTAAATTGTTCAACTGCTTAATGCGGAGAGCCGCAATTATGCCTTGTTGCTTTCCGCAATGATAGACTGACGATAGGCAGCACGCAGGCGAATGTTGCGCTTGCGAACAGAAGGTTTCTCAAAGAAAGTACGGGCGCGCAGTTCTTTCATTACGCCTGTTTTTTCAAATTTCTTCTTGAAACGCTTTAGCGCCTTATCAATGGATTCGTTTTCTTTGATGTTGATGATAATCATACTTTTATGTCGGTGTAAGTGTTTGCTTATGCCAGATGAGGGGGCAAATATAGCAAGTAGGCATGTTTTCTAAAAACAATGCGCCACGTTTTTCAAAAAAACTACTACCTTTCAGGTCGGATTTTTAATAGCAATCGTATCAATAAAACCCGACAACTTTGCAAGCACAAGTTTTACATTTTAAAGAACTGGGCGAAAATAACCGCGCCAATGGCAGTCTTTTCATCTTTCACGGATTATTTGGGCTGTTAGATAACTGGCAAACGCTGGCCAAAACACTGGCCGATACCTATCATGTCGTAATGGCCGATATGCGCAATCACGGACGCAGTTTCCACGCAGAAAGTATGCGCTACACCGACATGGCAGCCGATATGGCGCAACTCATTGACCTGATACAGCCTGTGCAAACAAGTGTTATCGGGCACTCGATGGGAGGAAAAGCAGCCATGCAACTTGCCGCCGATTTTCCCAAGCGGTTAGACCGTTTGGTAGTAATAGATATTGCCCCGCGTGCCTACCCTTTGCATCACCAGCACATTTTAGAAGGATTGAATGCCATACCCTTGGCTACGCTGCAAAGCCGCCAAGAGGCAGAAAATATATTGGCAAGCCATGGTATGGACCGGGACATACGACAGTTTCTGCTCAAAAACCTTTACCGCACCGAAGACAACCAATTTGCGTGGCGTTTCAATTTGCCCGTTATCACTTCGCATATTGCCGAAGTAGGGCAACCGCTTGTGTACAGCCGCCCGATTACCACACCTGCATTGTTTATCAGGGGCAGTCGCTCGCACTACATTACCGATGAAGACGCTGCGCAAATAGCGAACATCTTCCCCTATAGCCGTTTAGTAACCATTGCCAATGCCGGCCATTGGGTACATGCCGAACAACCCGCCGCACTGCTGGAAACGCTGCAATCCTTTCTTGCTTCTGTATGAAAATAGACATCACACAACCTTTTGCGATTGTTTATGCACTGCTCCGCCATGAATATTTGGGCTATCTGATAGACCCTTATGCTGTCCAGTTAGATGCTGACGGCAAACTTTCACTGCGCTATCAGAAACTCTCATCCATGAACGTTGCCGAGTTTGCCGCGCAGATAGACGAAAAAGACCGCGAACTCATCCGCCTGTCCGAAGAAATGCACCCCGAAGCGGTCGCAAGGCGATTTGCCACTAAAAAAATGACTGTACAGGATTTTTTCCTGAAAACATATGATAAAGAAAAAGGCAATCGGCAGATACAGGAGGCTATCTACGAAGCCATGGAAAAGCGGCGCGCAAGCTATCTGGCAGGGCTGACTGGCAAACGATTCTTCATTATGGCGCAAGACGGCAACCCTACCTACAAGGAACTGACGTTTATGCCCGAACCAATAGAAGTACAGCCGCACTATCGCCGCCACAGCGAAGGCACAAGTTTTTTTCTGCAACTTTTCTACCGCGGACTTCGCCTCTCTATGACTCCCGAGCAAAGCGGTATTGTAATTTGCACGCAACCCGCATGGTTGCTTATCGGGCAAAACATCTATCGTTTTGCACAGCCCTTAGACGGCAAAAAACTGTATCCCTTTTTAAAAAAAGACGAGTTGAAAATTCCTAAACAGGCAGAAGAGCAGTACTTCAAAAATGTGCTGCCGCAATTTCTGAGCAGTTTTGATGTTACTGCCGAAGGTTTGGACATTTGCGTGCATCAATATCCGCTGGAAACAACACTGAGCTTTGCGGAAATACCTAAACCTGTACAAACCGGACTTTTTCAGGAAAGCGTAAACGGCAACGAAGCAACTGCTCCTGACTTCAAAATACAGTTTGATTTACAGTTCTGCTACGGCGAATTTAAATTCAGACCCGGGCAGGAGCAAGCCTGTGAGGTTCGCATAGAAAACAAGGCTGGCAATTACGTGTTCCATAAAATCATCCGCTCGCCCGAGCAAGAAAAGGAACGGTTGCACTGGCTTATGTCAAACGATTTGGAAATAGGCACAGGCAAAGCTACCATGGAAGGCCGCAAAGCGCTGCAATGGTTACAACGCCACCAAAACCAAACAGCCGCACATGGTATCCATCTGTTACAGACCAATCAAGAGACAAAAAAATATTTCATTGGCGAAAGTTATTTTGACCTGCAAGTCAAAGAAGTAAACGACTGGTTCGATATTCGGGCAAAAATCCGATTCGGCAACTACGAAATCCCTTTTATACAAATCCGCAATTACATTCTTGCAGGCACGCGCGAGTTTAAACTGCCCAACGGCGAGTTGGCTTTGATACCCGAGGCATGGTTTGCCCGCTTTGCCGAATTTTTGTATTTCACCGAAGCAAAATCCGAACAACTGGTGCTGCAAAAGCACCATGTGGCACTGTTGCACGAGTTGGAACGACAAGAAGTCGCTACTGTAAACATGAGCCGCAAGTTGGAACAATTGCGCAATTTCGAGCAACCCGAAGACTACCCGCTGCCCGAACAATTCAAGGGACAATTGCGCCCCTATCAGAAGGCAGGCTACAACTGGCTCAACTTCCTGCGCGAATACAATTTTGGCGGCTGCCTTGCCGATGACATGGGTTTGGGCAAAACCGTACAAACGCTGGCCCTGCTACAAGCCGAAAAAGAGCGGTTTGCGGCAGAAAGAACGCCTTCGCACGCTTCTCTGCTGATTTTGCCTACCTCCCTGATTTACAATTGGGAAATGGAAGCACGCAAGTTTACGCCCAAAATGCGCATACTAAAATACACGGGCGTATTCCGTTATAAAAACACCGCCATTTTCAACAAGTACGATTTGGTCATTACCTCCTACGGCATCGTGCGGCAAGACATAGACAACTTATTGGAAAAATACTATTTCAACTACATCATTCTGGATGAGGCACAAGCCATTAAAAATCCCGCTTCGGCAATAGCACAGGCTGTGCAACGACTCAACGGCAAACATCGCCTTACGCTCACCGGCACGCCCGTAGAAAACAGCACGTTGGATTTGTGGTCGCAAATGGCTTTTGTTAATCCGGGGCTGTTAGGTTCGAAAAGCTATTTCCAGCAAAATTTTGTTGTGCCCATCGAAAAAAAGAACGATACCGCCCAATTGCACAAGTTACGGACTCTCGTGAAGCCGTTTATTCTCCGAAGGCATAAGAGCCAAGTAGCCAAAGACCTCCCCGAAAAAATGGAGCAGGTACATTACAGCGAAATGACAGACTGCCAAAGCGAATCATATGAGAAAATAAAGTCCAAATACAGAAACGAAATTTTGGCACATATCGAGAAAAACGGGCTGGCAAAATCGCAAATCCTGATTTTGCAGGGGCTGACCCGGTTGCGACAATTGGCCTGCCATCCGCAAATGGTGCTGGAAGACTACATCGGTGACTCCGGCAAAATGCGCGATGTGCTCCATCGCTTGGAAAGCATCGTTGCCGAAGGGCATAAAGTTTTGATATTCAGCCAATTTGTGAAGCATTTGGAACTTCTGCGCATACAGTTGGCAAAGCAAAAGTACCAATATGCCTACTTAGACGGCAGCACTCGCAACCATCAGGCGCAAGTGGACAAGTTTATGCAACGCTCCGATGTGCCTGTTTTTCTGCTGTCCATCAAAGCCGGCGGCACAGGTCTGAACCTCACCGCCGCAGATTACGTTTTCTTGTTAGACCCGTGGTGGAATCCTGCCGTAGAGGCGCAGGCCATAGACCGTGCACATCGGATTGGGCAGGAAAACAAGGTGATGGTCTATAAGTTTATCACAAAGCATACAGTGGAAGAAAAAATTCTTCTGTTGCAGCAAAAAAAGCGTAAATTAGCAGAATATTTGATTTTTAACGAAGAAAATTTTGTCAAGCAGCTGACGGCAAGTGACATCAGCGCGCTGTTGGCATAGTTGTTACGGTTCAATGATGCTACCAAAAATCCGTTTGTTTTTATTGCTCTCTGCTTGGATACTCATCTTGTCCGTTGGCGAAGTAAATTCCGCGGCGGGGCAAAAGAAAAAAGTTGTCGTCCCTCCACTGCTCTCCGATAAAACCGCGTTAGAGCTATTGGAAAAAGGCTTGCCGCTTATGTATGGGTGCGACTTTGCGCAGGCACGGCACTATTTTGCCCAAGTGCAGGCACGCCATCCCGAACATCCTGTTACGCCATTGCTCAACGCCTTGTTACTTTTCTGGCAACATATGCCGTTTGACAATTTTGATGGTAAAAATTTTAAACAACACAGCTACTTTCTGGAAAAAACCATTGCTGCTTCGCAAAAAATGCTGGATGTTAACCCCAATGATATAGAAGGTGTGTTTTTTATGCTCACTGCCCGTGGGTTGCTCATGCAGCACTACAACGAACGCGGCGAATCTATGCAAGCCTTAGGAGAAGCCAAACAACTCTACGGACTGATTAAAACCGCCTTTGATTTGCGTTCGCAAAATGTTGAACTTAACTTCATGACGGGGCTGTACAGCTATTACAGGGCATACTACCCCGAACGCTACCCTGTTTATCGGCCGTTTGTTATTTTTTTCAAGGAAGGCAACAAAAAAGAAGGCTTGGAAAATCTGGAAGCCTGCACCCAAAAAGCCATTTTTACGGCCAACGAGGCAGCGGGCTACTTAACGCACATTTATCTGCGCTACGAAAACGACTACGAAAAAGCCTTAGCTCACAGCCGCCGACTGGCACAGCGCTTTCCCAACAATCCGCACTACGTGGCTGCCTTTATAGAAACGGCGCTGCTGACTAAGCACTATGATGAGGCAGCACAAATGTTGCCTGCTTTGCAAAAATCGGAAAGACCGCTTTTTATGGCCGCCGCTCAAGTTTTCAGCGGTATGCTGGCCGAGTTTCAACGCAAAGATTTGACCGCAGCCATTAAATCCTATCAGGCGGCAGAAAACCTGCTGCTGGCAGAAAAAATCAGCTATGCCAACCCTTACAAACTCTATACCTACGCCGGACTGTACCGCCACTACAAGCAGCAACGCAATCAGACCGTTGCTCAACGCTACTACAAACAGGCAAAAGCCTTAGACAATTATGAATATCTCAAATCGGATTTTTGATTTTTTACCGATTGCTTCTTTCCTTTGTGTTACATGAACAAATTGTAAATCAACCTTTGGCAAATAAATACAAACCTTTTACATGATTAATCTGGTACTGTTTGGCCCTCCGGGTGCCGGCAAAGGCACACAAAGCCAAAAACTCATAGAAAAATACCAACTGATTCACCTCTCTACGGGTGATTTATTGCGTGCCGAAATTGCTGCCCAAACCAAGCTTGGGCTTTCTGCCAAAAAGCTGATGGATAAAGGCATACTCGTACCCGATGAGGTGGTTATCGGCATGATTCGCAATAAAATTCAGGATAACCGCAGCGCGAAAGGCTTTATCTTCGACGGCTTCCCGCGCACAGTAGCACAAGCCGAAGCGCTTGACAAAATGTTGCAAGAAAACGGTTTAGCCATTTCGGGCATGATTGCGCTGGAAGTAAATGAAGCCGAACTTGTTAAACGCCTGTTGCTGCGCGGACAAACCTCCGGCCGCCCCGACGACCAAAACGAAGAGCTCGTGCAAAAGCGCGTACAGGAATACAACACCAAAACCCGCCCCGTTGCCGATTTCTACGCTGCGCAAGGCAAGTTTACCTCTATCAACGGCATTGGCGAAATTGAAGAAATTTTTGCTAATATCTGTCGTGTGATTGACGGCTGGGTAGAGCAAGTTTAGACATTCGGCACAACCCGACAGATTTGCTAAATCCGTCGGGTTTTTTTATCTCCAAGCAACCAACAACACTAAGAGGGAGCGTACACTATCTTACCGATACATGCCCCCTATGATGGCATAAATAATTTGTAACGTTTTAATTTGTTTACCTGTTTGTTGAGCAGATAGTTAAGCTGAATCGGTCTTAAAGAAAGACATCACCCTACTATGGCGATTATCAGCAAAAAGAAAGTACCCTACAAAGTAGGGGATAAACTCCGCCGATTGTTGCACAAATACGGCAAGGAAATCGCTATTCCTCTACAATATCATGACTTGTGTCGGTTTATCGGTGCGACCACGCTCTACGACCGCCAAGGAAATGATACGCTGTGGGTAAGTGTTTATTACTCGGAAAGCGACCAAGAATATATTTTTAGCAGCCTGCGGCAAATTTATGCACATCTGAAAATTGCAGGTAACTTATCAGTTATCAACCACCTCTACATAGACCGCATAGACCTTTGCACCTACGGCAATACCAAGCCCTTTCGCGTGCGAATAGTCAATAAAGTCAATGATAATTTTGATTATTTTTACGTAAAAGTTGCAGATGCTTCGCGTATTTACGGGATGGAACTGGAAGACATCCTTTCCCCTAATCGGGTGCGCTATCTGCTGCACAAGGATACGCTCATAGAAGAACATATTTTGGGCATCCCTGGCGACCAGTTTATCCGTACACATTTGTCGGATGTCAATAAAATTCGCTTAGCTAAAGAGTTTGTTAAGTTCAATGAGCGCTGTTTTGTTCGCCTGCTGGGCGATATGCACTCCAGCAACTTTGTGATTGATACCACGCCCGACTTTGAGGAAATGCACTACCGCATCCGTGCCATTGACTTTGACCAGCAAAGTTATGAAGGGCGTAAATCCATTTACCTGCCGCAATATTTCAAACAAAACAACCCGATTATTGAATTGGGCTATGATGTACTTACGCCCGAAAGTGTTCGGCAGTATCAATTGGAAGAGCGCTCGCTGATGGCAAACCGCTTGCGCACTTCGCGCTATGTACTCAAAGACGTAATGGAAGTAATGTTGCAGGATAGGATTGCTCCGCAGGAAAACGTTGACCAACTCAAAGAAGAACTCGCCCGCCATTACAAGCGCGACGAGTTCCTCAAATGTAAAAATATGGGTGAAGTGCTGAAAGTGAGCCTGAAACAGTTGTTCCGTTAGTGCGGCTACCGTTTGAGTAGCTTCTCGTCAAACAGTTTCAGAATCCGCTTGTATTCGTCCGTCCAGCTGCTCGGTTCCACGAAGCCGTGGTCTTCTACGGGGTAAATCGCCACTTCCCAATTGTCTTTGCCCAGTTCAATGAGGCGCTGCGCCAGCAATACGACATCCTGAAAATGTACGTTTACATCCACCATGCCGTGGCAGATGAGCAATGAGCCTTTCAGCCCTTCGGCGTAATAAATCGGTGAACTTTTGGCATAAGCGGCACTGTCCGGCACAGGCGTGTTCAGGATGTTGCTCGTGTAGCCGTGGTTGTAGTGCGCCCAATGCGTAACGGGGCGAAGTGCCGCACCTGCCGCAAACACATCGGGCGTGGTGAACATTGCCATCAGGGTGATAAATCCGCCGTAGCTGCCGCCGTAAATGCCGATGCGCTGCGGGTCTATGCCGTATTTTTCGGCAAGGAATTTTGCCCCGTCCACGTGGTCGCTGAGGTCTTTGCCGCCCATGTGTCGGTAAATACCCGTGCGCCAGTCGCGTCCGTAGCCTGCACTGCCGCGGTAGTCAATGTCTAAAACGGTATAGCCTTTGTCTGCCAGCAAGTTATGGAACATATACTCGCGAAAGTAGCTGCTCCAACGCTTATGGGCATTTTGCAGATAGCCTGCGCCATGTACGAAAATGACGGCAGCACCGTTCTTAACGTCTGCTTTGGGCTGATAGAGGCGTGCGTACACATCCGCGCCGTCCGATGCTTTGAAGGTCAGCACTTCGGGTTCGCGCCAAGCATACTTCTTAAATTCCTCCGATTGCGATTGCGTAATTTGACGCGGCACGGCATTGGGTTTGTTTTCCATCACGTACAGTTCCCAAGGGCGGTTGCTGTACGAATGACGAATGGCAATAAACCGCTCATCGGGCGAAATGGCAAACTCGTTGCCGCCTGTCAGGAAGGTGAGCCGCTGCATGACACCACCCGCTACGGGAATTTTGTACAAATGGTCTTCGCCCGGGTGCACCTCGCTCGTGGCGATGTAAAAATACTTTTTGTCGCGGCTGAGTTGGGCAAAGCGAACTTCATATTTGCCCGAAGTCAGTGCTTTTTTTGCACCGCTTTCTACGTTTGCCGTGTAGAGGTGCGACCAGCCTGTTTGTTCAGACTGAAACCAAATCGTCTGATTGTCAATCCATCCGTTGTTGAAGCCGATGCCCGGCCCGGCAATCCATGCCTCATCGTGTTGGCGGTCAATGGTTTTCAGTGCGGCGGTTTGCGGGTCTAAAAGGGTTATCCAAAGGTCTTTGTTGTCTTGCGCACGCAGCACAAGCAGGGCGTAGCGGCTGTTTTCGCTCCACTGCATCCCCAGCGGGGTAAGTTCGCGCTTCTTTTTCTGCGGGTTGGCAAGGTAGGCGGGCGGCTCTTCGATGCCCGGCAGTTGAGCAGTGGAAACGTAGAGTAGCGTATCGCGGCGGCGGTCGTAGAGCGCAACTTCATAGGTGGGCAGTTGGTCGCCGACTTTGGGGCGCGCATTGAGGTTTTCCGTATAGCCCGATGCAGCCATGTAGTCCGGTACGGCGGTGGCTTTGCTGCCTGCAGGGCGCGTGCCTACGCGGAACAGCACAAAGTTGCCGTCGGGGCTGACGGTGAAGTTGTCCAACTGCTTTTCTTGAAAATAGTACTCCTTCGGGCGAACGGGGCGCAGTTGCTCCTGACGTGCTTTGCGGGCATCCTCGGCGGCTTTGCGCTCCCGTAATACTGTAAAAAGGCGTTGCTGGTCGGCTTCTAACCAAAGTGCCTGCTCAGTTTTTTTTGCATCGGCGGGTTTGTTGCCGCGTCGGAAGTCAGTGAGTTGCTCCCAACGCCCCGATTTGAGATGTATGGCAAACAAATTCAAGCCTTGTTGAAAAAATACGCGGTCGCCCTCGGCACTCAGGCGGGGCACGGATTCGGTTTCGATGGTTTGCGTGAGTTGCGTAGCTGCGCCCGAAGTCATGTCTTTGATGAAAATATCGCCGTCTTTGACATACACGCGGCGGGTACGGGCGGTGTTGTAATGCCCACCAAAAGCAAGGTTGCGTTCTTCTTCCAAAGGCACTTTGCGCCATTTACCCGTTACAGGGTCGGCAGCGTGCAGGCTTTTATCGTCGCTCCAGTCAAAGTAAAGCGTTTTGCCGTCGTCAGCCCAGCGCATATTTTCGGGCGAAACACCCATCCATCGGGGGTTGCGCATGATGTAGGGGACGGTCAGTTGCGGGCTTTGTGCAAGCGTTATTGCCGCTGCCCACAGCAACAAAAAGGTAAGTTTTGCTTTCATGTGCTTTGTGGTAATGAACGGCTTAAAGATACGCCATAAAAAAGCGGGTTTACAACAACGCCTGTGCAGGTGCATTGTCTGCTGTCTGCTTGCCATACGCTACTCTTTAACGGCTTCTTGTTTCGGCGTTGGGCAACATCGTAACTACTGCTGCAAAGCATATAACCCAAAAAATACCATACATATTTTGCAATAGAATTTGATTTCGTCATTTGCAAACGTAGATTAGGGATTTATCGGCATAAAAAACTTGAGCAGTATAAAAAAATATGCACAGCGATAAATATAATCTGCCAAACATGTAAGCATAAAAAATATTCACATGACACTTGCTTGCCATTAATAATCCTATTTACTATCTTAAGCAATGCAAATTTTAATCGTTGTAAAGAATTTTTGACCTTTCGGGCGGAACTTTTAGCGGGTAATAGTATTAAACCTAAAAACAACTTATGTTTTATGTTACTCGGTCTTCCCTATTTGCACATCAGTTTCAATACCCCCATTGACGGGCGCGACATTCCTCTTTTCCGCGGTGCAGTTGCTCAAACCGCCGGCTGGGAGCACGAACTGTTCCACAACCATACCGACGAAGGTTTCCGCTATGCCTATCCGTTGATTCAGTACAAGCAAATCGGCGGCAAGCCGAGCATCATTTGCTTAGGCGAAGGTACGCAAGCCATCAGCCACCTGTTCCAAGCCGGCAGACCGTACGACTTGCGTATCGGCAGGCGACGCGTAGAAATGTCCATCGAGCGCTTGGATGCCCGCAAACACCCCTTGAAGATTTGGGATGCGCCCATCCGCTTTCAGATTCGCCGTTGGCTGCCTTTCAACACGGAAAGCTATGCCGCCTACCGCAGCAAAACTACCGATGCAGAACGCCGCGAACTGCTGGAAGCCGTTTTGCGCGGGCAAATCATGGCATTTGCCAAAGGTGTGGCATGGCAACTGCCGCCCAAAGAAGAACGCCCCGTGATGTGCCATTTGCTGCACCTAACCCAGCCCGTGCGCCACACCATCCGCGATGCCCGCCTGCTTGCCTTCGATGCTACTTTTGAAACCAACGTATCCCTGCCTAACCTCATTGGTTTAGGGCGACACGTGAGCATCGGCTACGGTGTTGTTTCTCAGGCACGCAAAAAAGAGTAGGCACTTTTGATTGAGAAGGGAAATAAGTAATAATCTACCACTGAAAATCACGACATAAGCTATATGAAAACGATAACCTTCACTTGCGAAACCATCACACCTATGTTCCTCTCAGGAGCAGACCAAAACACACCCGAACTCCGCCCACCCAGCATCAAAGGCGCACTTCGCTTTTGGTGGCGGGCAATGAATGGGCATTTGAGCCTTGAAGAACTCAAAAAACAAGAGTCTTTGATTTTTGGAGGGACAGAGCCTGCGCAGAGAAGTAGGGTGGTGATTACTTGTCCGAAAGATAGAAATTTTTTAAAGCCAAGTACAAAAAGTAAATTCCCTGAGCATAAAGGGAACTATCCGCTTTCAAGAAATACACCTGTCAATATACTCAATTATCTTGCTTATGGTGCTTATGATTATCGGGAGGGATTCACACACGGTTTTTTTGATGAAAAACAAAAGTTTGAAATTTGTCTGAGATTTACAGATGAAACAAAAGTAGATGAAGTAATTAAGGCTTTTGTACTGATGTGTTATGTAGGTGGCTTAGGTTCAAAAAGCAGAAATGGTTTTGGTAAAATAAAAATTATTACTGCAATAGAAAACAAAGGTGATAAAACGACAGACATTACTCAAAATTTACCCAAATGGAAAGATTTATTGAAAAATACTAACTCAAAATCAAAATTTACAAGCCTTTCAAATTCAGAATTACTTTTCGGTGCAAAAGAAGTTGCAAAAGGCGACTATGATAAAGCCTTAAAAGTAATTGGTGATGCGTATATTTTTGCAAGAAAAAATATGGGAGATGGGCATACCTACAATACAAGGAGATACATAGCCGCCCCTATAACGCAAGACATAAATGCTTTTTTAGAACGACATTCAAAGTCATATTTTTTATTCTTAGATAAAGAAAATGATGGTTACAGAGGGTATATTCTATTTTTACCTTATCAGTATGTTTCAGATATAAGTAGTGAGAATTTGAAAAAAGATAAATCTGTTCCAAACGACGCAGTAACTAAATACAATGCCGCCACCCAAAAATTCAATCAAAAACTTCAAGAAAAACTAAACCTTGTAACCCTATGACCCACCTATTCCTATTCACCCTTACGCCCGTGCAGAGCTTTATCTCGCAAGCTCGCAAAACACAAGATTTGTGGGCAGGGAGTCGTATGCTTTCAGACTTTGTAGGCAAAGTGTATAAAGCTATTACAAGAGAAGGCGGAACAGTTATTTTCCCTTCCAAAATATCCGACTCAATGTCCAACCGCATTTTGGCTTCTTTCAATTTTACCAAAACCGACCAAGAACTAAAAGATTTGGGTAAAAAAATAGCCGATGAAGTAGCCATAGAACTGCACGAATTGACTAAAAAAGCAGCAACCAAAATCGGCACAAGCGAATACACCAAAATAAAAACCGCCTTTGAAGCCCAACTGAAAGACTATTTCTCTACTTTTTGGGTATTTGTACCTGTTGAAAATAACAACTATGCAGCCGCCTGCGACAAAGCTGACCGACTGCTTGGGGCAGTCAAAAACTCACGCACCTTCACCCAAAACCCCGAACAAGGGCGTAAATGCTCATTGAGCGGTGAGCAAAATGCGTTGGTGTTTAACAAAGCCCCGTTACCTTCTTTTGCTGATAATGTTGTGCAGATTAAAACAGATATGCTTGATGACAAAGAAGGGCTTTCGGCAATCTCTTTTATCAAAAGATTTTATCCGTTCAATAATCAAAGAAAATCCTTTGATTCTACCACAGATATTGCCTTACTCAAAAGCATTCAAGAAGCCCCGCAAGCATTCGAAGATTTTGAAAATATCTTTGATATTTTGAAAGCAGCGGAGCAAGAAAAGTGCTTGAAATTAGAAGGCAAAGATTGGACAAATTTTAATGAGCAGTTTTTGTATGAGGATAATCTAACTTCCAAACAAATCCCTTGCAAGCAGCAATTAGAAATTGCAAAAAAAGCCCATAAAAAATTACGTGATGCACTTAAAGAGAAAGGCTTAAAATTCACCAAATACTACGCTATCCTGCTTTTTGATGCCGACAGTATGGGGGCTTGGCTTTCGGGCGAATACCTCAATGACAGAGAAAATAAATTAAAAGATTTTCACACACATCTTTCGGGCTTGCTTTCGGACTTTGCCGAATATGCCAAAAACTATGTAGATGGCTTAGGTGCTGATAAAATCAAAAAAGGTCGCACCGTGTATGCAGGCGGCGACGACTATTTGGGCTTTGTGAATTTACATTACCTATTTGAGGTAATGAAACACCTGCGAGAGCAGTTTAAAGCACAAGTGAGTGATAAAATTTCTAATAATGGTCAATTTACCTTACAAGGAAAAGACGAAATGACTTTTTCGGTAGGCATTGCCATTGCTCACTACAAAACGCCATTATCGGAAGTGCTTACTTGGGCAAGGAAAATGGAGAAAGAGGCGAAAGACACCGATAAAAAAGATAGTTTTGGTATTGCTGTTTTGAAAAAATCGGGCGAGATACATAAGGCGGTGTTGCCGTTTAAGGCAATGAAAGACGGTAAAAATATTTGGTATTCGGAACTGATGCGAGAAGTGAGAGAAGGTTTAGAAACGCATTTTAGCAGCAATTATATAACAGTTTTGCAAGGTGAAATGGAACTACTGGCGGAAGAGGAAGATACCAAAATCATTCAAATAATGAATTTTGAGATTGAAAGGCTTGTACTGCGAGCCAAAAATAAAGCCACCAAAGAGGAAGCAAAAGAAATGGCTAAAAAAGTGATGCAAGTCTATGAACCTAACAAACGAAATATCAAAAACTTCAATGCTTCACTAAGCATCTGCGATTTTATCAACCGAAAACTTCAAGGCAATGACTAAGAAAACGATACATATTGAGGCAATAGATACCCTCTTTTTTAGAGACGGCAAGCCTTTTTCTATGGGTGATGACGTTTGGGCTGATGGTATTTTTCCGCCCTTGCCTTCGGTAATTTACGGGGCTTTGCGTAGTGCTTTTATGTTTCAACAAGGTATTACAGACCCCAAAAAGGTTATTACTGATACAAAAGACTTTAAAATCCAAAATATTTACCTTTTGGTGAATGAAAAACCATATTTTACAATGCCATTGGATTTGGTAAAATTTAAAGATAATGACGAAAACGAGGCGAAAAAAATCTATTTTTTAAAGCGCGAACTATTAAATTTAGGCTCTAACGATAAAAAAGAAATTTTGTATGCCCCTTTACGCAAAAAGGCAGACGAACTAAATAAAGGAATTTTAGCAAATAATCGTTTTGTGCATTACTTGAACTATAACGAAAGTCAAATTTTTGCCGATACGCTGACTAAGTTTATTACTTCCGAGCCTAAAATCGGTATAGCACGAGATAATACCAGCCGTACAACATCAGGCGAAGCCGAAGGCAAAATGTATCGGGTGAATATGCAAAGACTTGAAAATACGGAAGAAAGTAAAGTGAAAATAGCGGTTGAATACGAAAACCTAAGCCTTGAAGATAAAGGGATTATTCGTTTGGGTGGTGAAAATAAATCAGTATTCTACAAACACATTGAACAAAGCAAAGTGCCAAATTTCCATTTAAAGCCTGAAAATTTAAACTCTGACATTTTAAGGGTTTACCTTAACACACCTGCTATTTTGGAAAATGGCTATTGCCCAAAGGCTTTCCTAAATTCTAATGATTTTGAATTACTTACTTACGCAATAGGCAAACCAATATTTGCAGGCGGGTTTGATATGGCAAAGCAAGCACCCAAACCGATGTACAAAGCAGTTCCTGCTGGAAGTGTATACTACCTGAAAGCAAGAAATCATCAGCAAGCATTTGAGCATTTGTATCAAAATAATCCTTTCAACGAAGTTGAAGGCTTTGCAGAGCAAGGTTTTGGAAAATTTTACATTGGCACAACCCCAAACAATTAAGCACTATGAATAAAACTATCATTACCACAGTTGGCACTTCTCTAATTTCTAATTGGAAAGAAACCAATAACTTTGGGCTTACAAATGAGATTAGAGAACAACTGAAAGAACTTGAAAAATGCTCTTTTTTTGAAAATTCAAGTACTACTGTAGATAGTTACATCAATTATGTAAAGGGCGAATATGGCGAAAAAGGTATTCTTGAATTGCTTACAACATTTC
>CALHUI010000006.1 GCA_938039675.1 uncultured Cytophagales bacterium | reverse complement strand
ATTATAGCAGGTTGTAAGCATTTTTTGGTAAATCAGACCAGAAGCAGAGGGAAGCAAAAAGAGCAGATATTAGAAAATTTCCAATGAACCGCAGGCTTGTACTAATTACAAATTAAAATTTTCAAGCAATTGATTTTCAGTATTTTAAATTCCAAAAAGTCTAATTTATCAATAGGTTGCCCTTGACATTACTAAAAATAATCTTGTCAAGGGCCACCCATTGGTAAGTTACTTCAGATAGGACTTGAGGCATTTACTTGCCCCAGCGCCAGTCGCCACTGATTACGAGCGGCTCTTTCAATCCGTTGGAAATCAGGAAGTTTTTAATAGTTTCATCGTCCATTTTTTGCAACGGCAGTTCTGGTGCATTGGCAATTTCGTAAAGTGCCATACTCATCATGCGCACCGTATGCTTTAATGCTTGCGCATCCACCAAATCCATGTTATCGCAGTCGGCATGATAGCACTTCAACACACTTGCAGGCAAACTACCCGAAAAGTTCATTACCGGCACGCCTTGCAGCATAAACGGCTGATGGTCGGAATGCAGCCCCGCTGCCGAACTGAACGTATTGGTAAAACTATTGTCAATTGCTTTCAGTTTTTCGCCAATCGCTTTAAAAAAAGCCTCCGCCTGTGGTTGCCCCTGTACGGCAAAGCCCGTAGGATTGGAAGTCATATCTACGTTAATCATCAGGTCTATGTTTTTGATGCTGCCGTCCGCAATTGCCTGTTCTACGTATTGACGTGAGCCCAAAAGCCCCTGTTCTTCGCCCATAAACATTACAAACTCAATAGTTCTTTTGGGCTTCAGGTTCAGCGCAGCAAATGTGCGGGCAATATCCAGAATGGTAAAAGAACCAATGCCATTGTCCACAGCGCCTGTTGCCAAGTCCCAAGAGTCCAGATGTCCGCCAATTACAATTTTACCTGCCGAAGGGTCGCCGCCCGGAATTGTACCGATTACGTTGCGCGCCTTGATAAGGCCGATATTGTTTGTCATTTTGATGCGTGCCATCAACGGGCGCGTTTTCAGTTCTTCGCGCAGTTTGATGCCGTCATCGTTGGTAATGCTGACAGCAGGAATGGGAATGGTTTTACCTGTAACAGAAGCCGTGCCTGTGAGCAGTATCTTGCCGGGAGCGTTGTTAATCATAATTACACCCACAGCACCATGCTCGATAGCGAGCGCCGTTTTTTCCGAACGATGCAGATTTTTTGTTCCGGCAGGCACATCGTTGAGGCCTATATTCATCAATACAATTCGCCCCTCGATATTTTTCATGGTTACAGCTTCAAAATCTGCTGCCAATCCATTGCCCAAATCAACAATAGGAGCGGTTACGTTAGCCTCTGCGGGCGAATGTGCCAAGGTTGCCGTAGGCATTGCAGGGAAGGCATCATTGCCTACCGCATCTATTCCCAGCGAAACGGTATTGCGCGACCACGACTGCACCTCAAAAGGTTGGTAGCGGACATCTTTTAAGCCTGCCTTTTTCAAAAAATCATACGTATATTTTTCTGCTTTAGCGCCGTTTCCGCTGCCTGTGAGGCGATGTCCAATCGTTTTGCAGGCTTTGTCTAAGGCGGTGTATGCCTGCGAGTTATCCGTCGCTTCGCGATAAATTTTTTGCAGGATTTCATCACTGTTTTGTGCAACAGCCCCAAAGGCTATCAGTGAGAATACGGCTGTCAGAACTGTCAGAAATTGCTTTTTCATGTGTAAGAAAAATTTACGTGAGAAAATTTTGCGGTGTCAAAACCCGATAACATTTTTTGATATGTGCCGGTTCTCCGTATTACATAATCGGGCAAAAGGAAACGCGCAGTGAGCTTTTTCAGTACACACATTTCGGGCAGATGTGCATTTGTTTGCTGATTCTTCCCTGTCTGAAATCCACGGAAGGTCGGTTTGCTTGGCCAACGGCTTGCCCGTTACCCGTTAGTACAGAAAAACACAGCCCCCTATCATCAAAACCTAAATTTAGCCATAATTTTGCCTTATGGCAAATCCACGGGCAACCGAACTGTTCAAAATCGTAGAAAAATATTTTCCGGAACTGAGCGAAAAACAACGCCGACAGTTTCTGGACATGTACCCGATTTATGAAGAATGGAATGGCAAAATCAATGTCATTTCCAGAAAAGACACGGAAAATTTTTATGAGCGGCACGTATTGCACTCGCTTTCCATTGCAAAAATTATCCGTTTTGCACCGGGCAGCCGCCTGATTGACGTGGGTACGGGGGGAGGTTTTCCGGGTATTCCGCTGGCCGTATTGTTCCCTGATGTAGAGTTTTTACTGATTGATTCCATTGGCAAAAAAATTCGTGTGGCAGAAGATGTTGCACAACAGTTAGGGTTGCACAACGTAAAAGCCATGCAAAGCCGCGCAGAGGAAATAAAGCAAAAGTTTGACTTTGTATTGAGCCGTGCCGTTGCGGAAATTAACACGTTCTGGCGGTGGACATCGCACTTGATTGCCAAAAAATCGCAACAAGAAGTACCCAACGGGCTGCTCAGCCTCAAAGGCGGCGACCTACTGGAAGAGTTTGCCGATTTTCCGCACTTTTTTAAATTTTACGAACTGCGCCACTATTTTTCCGAAGCATTTTTTGAAACCAAAAAGTTAGTATATGTACATGCCTGAGGAGCAACTGCGCATCAGCGTACTGCAAGCCGATTTACATTGGGAGAACCCCGAAGCAAATCGCGCGATGTTTGAAGAAATGATTTGGCAGTTGGAAATCCCCACAGACGTAATCGTTCTGCCGGAAATGTTTACAACAGGCTTTTCTATGTCGCCGGAAAAATTGGCAGAACCCATGAACCTGCATACACAAAAATGGATGCAGCAAATGGCGGCACAGACCCATGCGGCAGTATGTGGCAGCTATATTGTGCGAGAAAACGGAAAATATTACAACCGATTTTTATGGATGCAGCCCAACGGTAAACACCTGCAATACGATAAAAAGCATCTGTTTGGCATGGCAGGCGAAACCAACTGCTACACTGCCGGAACAGAGCCGCTGTTAATTGAGTGGCACGGGTGGCGCATTTGCCCAATGATTTGCTACGACCTGCGCTTCCCCGTATGGTCAAGGCTACGCGCCGAGCTGCACTACGACCTGCTGATTTATGTAGCAAACTGGCCTGCTCCCCGCGCACACGCATGGCATACACTGCTCAAAGCCCGCGCCATTGAAAACCAGGCCTATTGTGTTGGCGTAAACCGCATCGGAACCGACGGCTACGGACATTACTACACCGGAGAGTCTGCCGTGATAGACTATACAGGGCACGAGTTGTTCTACGCCAAAGAAGTAAGCGCAAAAGCAACAGTTACTTTGGACAAACAGCAGTTGAACAAATTCAGGCAGTCGTTTCCTTTTCAAAACGACGCCGACCGTTTCAGACTTCTTCCATAAACCAGCGGCTGTACATCACGTAGTTGCCGGGTGTGCGCTGTAAAACATTGCGCAGTTTATCGTCAATCGGCTTAATTTTTTTGGCAGGAATGCCTGCATAAAGATATCCCGCTTCGCATATCGTATTTTCCAGCACAATAGCCCCGGCAGCAATAAATGCACCTTTTTGAACCACTGCATGATCCATCACTATCGCACCCATGCCAACAAGCACATCGTTTTCCAGCGTGCAGCCATGGATGATGGCATTATGCCCGATGGATACGCGGTTGCCGATAACGGTTGCCGCCCGCTGATAGGTGCAGTGGATAACCGCACCGTCTTGAATGTTGGTAGTATGCCCGATGGTAATACTATTTACATCGCCTCTCACAACAGCATTAAACCATACACTGCAATTTGCACCCATTCTTACCTGCCCCACAACGGTTGCATTGTCGGCAAGGAAACAGTTTTCACCGATAACGGGCATCACCCCGTTTACTGCTTTAATCAGAGCCATAACATTGTATAAGAGTTAGCGTCTTCGTAGTTTTGTCGCAAAACCTACCTGATTTGCGACGTATCTCACGTACAAAAATATTAAACTATTTCCAATGTCAAGAATTCTTACAGGTATTCAAAGCTCAGGCAGACCGCACCTCGGCAACTTACTCGGCGCAATTATTCCTGCCATCGAACTGTCCAAAGACCCTAAAAATGAGGCATTTATATTCATAGCCGACTTACACTCGCTAACTACTATCAAAGACGCAGATTTGCGCAAAGAAAATACACGTGCGGTAGCGGCTGCATGGCTCGCTTTTGGCTTTGATATTACTCGCAATACATTCTATCGGCAGTCAAGAGTGCCGGAAGTTTGCGAACTGGCATGGTATCTGAACTGTTTTGCTCCTTACCCCATGCTTGCCAACGCTCATTCGTTCAAAGACAAGTCAGACCGACTGGCTGACGTGAACGCAGGGCTGTTTACCTACCCCGTGCTGATGGCGGCAGATATTTTGCTTTACAACGCCCAATTTGTACCCGTAGGCAAAGACCAAGAGCAACACTTAGAAATTACGCGCGATATTGCACGTTCATTCAATTACCATTACGGCGATGTGTTTGTCATTCCCCAAGCACGCATCAGCGAAGAAGTAAAAACCATTCCGGGCACAGACGGGCAGAAAATGAGCAAATCATATAATAACACCATTGATATTTTTCTGCCCGAAAGAGCACTCCGAAAACAAATCATGGGCATTAAGACCGACAGTACACCATTAGAAAAGCCGAAAAATCCTGACACTTGTACGGTTTTTAAACTATATTCGCTTATTGCAAGCCCTGAACAAACCCAAAGCCTGCGCGAAAAGTATTTAGGAGGCAACTACGGCTACGGTGCTGCCAAACAGGAATTTTTTGAACTGATTGTGACTAAATACAAGAACGAGCGCGAAAAATTTGACTATTACATGTCGGATACTGTTGCTTTGGAAGCATCACTGGAAAAAGGAGAAGCCAAAGCAAGAGTAATTGCCCGTCAGGTGCTTGATAAAGTTCGTCAAAAACTCGGTTTTAATTGACATGCAGCCCATACCTGAAATTACGCTTTTGCAAGAATTGATAGAGCAACAGGAACAACCTGTAATGCTTTGCTCGGCAACAGGCGAAATCAGGTATGCCAATAGGTCAGCCCAACAGCTAAACCCTGTCGGGGGCATCATAGGAAAAATCGTTCACCTCTCCGAAAAGCCCGGACTGACTATCGGAGATGAAACCTTTGTATTGGAAGAGCGCCCGCTCCATTCGCCCAAGCTGCGTTGGTTTACCGTTCGGTTGCAGCCTGCTCTACCGAAAACAGCCAACAACCAAGCATATGGCTCAGACCCGATTAACACGCTGCTGCTGCAACTATCGGGCAACCTGCTGTGCGGCTTCAATACAGATAAGGTCATCACAGACATACTGCAAAGTATTACGCAAATCGGCAAATACGATGCGGGCATTATATACCCTTATGAAAACAGTGCTTGGTCGGAATATATAAAAGCTTGCTGCATTCAGAATCCTCAGATTGAGCCATTGCCCGAATTGCTGTACCCGAATAAAGACATGCTGGATGCGCTCGCCCAAAACATAGGGCCGCAAGCACGCTATCTATTGCGCACCGACACTACTGCCAACGACGAACTGCGCTCCTTTCGACAACTTGTTAAACAATCCGGTTTGCATTCCGCACTATTCATCCCCATTCGCTCCGAGCAACACATGGAAGGTTTGCTTGGCCTGTATTCCTCCAAACCATTGCCGCTGTCTCAAAAAAAATTAGATGCGGTGCTGGTGTTTTTTGCATCTGCGGTTGCCAATAACCTCCGCAACATGCGCATAAAAAAACAAATTGACAGCTACATTGCTGCCCGCGAAGCAGCAAAGCAGCAAGCCAGCCAAACGCTGGCTATTTTGGAAAGCCTTCTTGAAAATACACCTTTAGTCGCTATTCAGAGCTATGACTTGCAGGGAAAAGTTACTTATTGGAACAAACACAGCGAACAACTCTACGGATACCCTCAGCACAAAGCCTTAGGCAGCCATCTGAGCGACTTATTTCACAATGCAAGCAGTTTAATACAAAAAATTCACCATGTCAATTTGCTCAGGCAACCTTCCGCACCTACCGATTTGCTCATCAAAACCAAACACGGTAAAAAAGCATGGATAATTTCCAGCTTTATACCTGTGCAAAGTAATGAGCAAACTACCAATGTTTACGCTATGCAGGTAGATATTACGCGCATCAAAGAAACAGTGGCGCAAGAGCGGATAACTAAAACAGCTTTGCAGCAATACAGCCTGCAAATCAATCAGCAAAATCAGGAACTGATAGAAAAAGAGAATGCACTCATGCAAACCAATGAGGCACTCCGGGTTAATCAGCATAAGCTCGACCAAGTCATCCGCGAACTCTCCGAACGCAATTATGAACTGGATGAATTTGTGCATCGGGTTTCGCACAATATCCGCTCGCCGCTTACATCGCTGCTGGGGCTGATAAGTGTGATGCATACTTACATCAACAATCCTGAAATGCTCAGGGAGTTACTGGACAAAATGGTAACAAGCGTTAAGCGACTTGACAATTATGTACATACACTACTAGAATACTCCCAAGCCAATCGGAAAGCGGAACAAATCGAGGAAATTAACATTGAATCGCTGCTGGAAGAGTGTATGAACGGCCTGAGCTACATAGACAATTTCCCGCGCATGCGAGTTTCCTACAATCTGCCCAAAAAACACATTCCTTTCAAGTCAGATGCAACAAGGCTGTCTATTATTCTCAGCAACCTGATTTCCAATGCCATTAAATATGCCAATGTCTATAAAAATGACAATCGCTTAGAAATAACCGTCGAAATCAGCTCAGAGAAAGGAGTATTCATCATCAAAGATAACGGTATTGGCATCAGACCCGAACTGGCAGACAAAGTTTTTGACATGTTTTTTCGTGCCCATGAATATGCACAGGGGTCAGGTTTGGGGCTGTACATCGTTAAACAAACCGTCTCCCGCATGGGTGGGGAAATAGAACTGCAAACAGAATACGGACAAGGCACTACTTTTACGGTAACTTTACCGAATCACACATAACCGCTATGCGCCTGAAATCTTTTGCACTGCCCATTGGGCAATGGACATCTTTCGAGTGGCTTGCCTTGCTCATTGTTTCCATGCACTTTTTTGGCTTTGTTTTTATGCTTTGGGAGTCAACTGCTGCATTTTTTGTATCACTGACCCCACTCAATCTGCTCGTATCGCTGGGCGTTATGCTTTATTTCCAAAAAAACCGTACGGTAAGATTTGCCCTTAGTTGTGTACTTATGTGGCTCGGTGGCTTTTTAGTAGAGCTAGCCGGAGTGCAAACAGGTGTTATATTTGGGCATTATACTTATGGCGACGTATTAGGCATCAAAATATGTGAAACGCCTCTGATGATTGGCATTAACTGGCTGCTGCTAATTTATGCGATAGCCTCTATCTTAGCCGACAAAAACTGGCCTATTTGGCAAAAAGCCTTACTCGCAGGTGCCGTTATGACCTTGCTGGATGTGCTCATTGAGCCTTTTGCCATTCGTTTTGGGCTCTGGCATTGGTTTGATGCACCTGTACCTTTGCAAAATTATGTAACATGGCTGATTACCGGAAGCCTGATGGCAGCCATTTTTCTTTATATGAACAAATCATCATCGCTAAAAAATGATATGTCGGTGGTTGTTTTGTTCTCTCAATTTTTGTTTTTCTTAGGGCATAACATTGCGATGCTGTTTGCCTGATAATCTATCAGGTCTCATGAAAGCGCACAAGCCAACAATCCGGTACGCTCACATACTATAGACATCACGAGCAGCAAATAAAAATAACGATAAAACACCCCTGTATAATAGTATTTTTGTCGATTGAGTAACTCTAATATTGAATTTACGGGAAAAAAGAGATGCAAGAAAATAAACAGCGCATAGCCATTGATATGGACGATGTAATGGCAGATGCAAGCGGACGCTTTGTAGAATGGATAGCCGAACGGCACGGCGTTACTATTGGGCGCGAAGAACTCTGCACCGAATTGCTGAACAAAGCAGGTATCCCTTACGAAAAAATCAGAGAATGGCTGTGGGAAGAAGGGTTCTTTCGCCACATGCAGCCCCTGCCCGACAGCAAAGAAGTAATGAAAGAATTGGTAAAAAAATACGAAGTATTTATTGTATCGGCTGCCATCGAATTCCCTCAATCGCTGCGGGAAAAAGTAGAATGGCTGGCAGAACACTTCCCTTTTATAGACTGGCGCTATATTGTGCTATGCGGCCACAAGTATATAATTCAGGCTGACTACCTGATTGACGACCATGAAAAAAATTTGATTAGTTTTACAGGTAAGCCTATTGTTTTTACAGCCCCTCACAATATACACCTGAAAGGCTTCGAGCGCGTGAATAACTGGGCAGAAATAGGCAACAAGTTTTTGTAAGTACTGCTTCTTGCGTAAATTTATTATGCAAGTGAAAATGAAACAATAAACTTACGCAACATCATGAATTACTACTTTAAGTACCTGCGTAGTAACTTTATTTATGTATCGGTTTACATAGTTGCCGCCCTGATTAGCATCGGTATCGTTACTTCATACAATATGAAGTTGAAAATTGATGCACTCACAGAAAACCGCGCTTTTTACGATACGATGTACATTCATTACAGCCGTCAATACATGGATATCATCCGTGCTTGGGACGTTGGTATTCGCGGATATGGTATTATGCGCGATACTGTTTATCTTAAAGCCTACTCCACCAATCCTATAAGATTTCGCACAAGCACTGCCATAGTAGATTCGGTTATAGAGCTAAGAAAATATCCGTTCGCCGATAAAATGCGTATGGCCATCAACCAAATCAAAGAATATGGAAAATACATTTTAGAAATGGAGCAAATGGTTCGGCAAGACAGCATGGAGCGATTTAAGAAATTATTCATGGAAGATAGAGGTAGTGAATTGTGGCATAACTATTATCCTACTTGGCAAGCCGTAGCCGAATATGAAACAAAAAAAACTATAGAAGCCGAAGCCGATTTACAACTTGCCTTTACCCTTAACAGAGGCTTTCAGCTCTCATTACTTATTATCGGTATTCCGCTGCTCATTTGGCTGGTAAGAAAACTGCAACGCGATGCACTCAACCAAAGAAACCTGCTGCAAAAACTGGATGAAACCAACCGTTCCGAGCTATTTGACGATGGCAATATAAATGTGGAATTAACTCCGGAGAGCGTTATCAACAACGTAACCCAAAACATGAAACAGGCAGAAGATTTTATCAGAGCAATAGCCGAAGGTAACTACAATGCTACATGGAAAGGACTAACACCCGAAAATGCAGCATTGAATACCACAAACGTAGTCGGTGAACTTCTGCAATTAAAAGATAAACTGGCGCGTGTCAGTCGCCAAGAAGAGCGCCGCCGCTGGGCAGCCGAAGGCGTTACACAATTTAATGAACTGCTCCGCAAACACCAGCAAGACTTAAAAGAACTCTCCGTTCATGTGTTATCTTTTCTGGTTCGCTACACCGACAGTTTGCAGGGCGGCATTTTTATTGCCAAACAATCCACCGGTGTCGAAAAAGTACTTGAAATGAGCGCCTGTTATGCCTACGAGCGCATCAAAGCCATACAACATCAAATCTATCCGGGTGAAGGACTGATTGGGCAAGTATATTTGGAAAAAGAAACGCTTCACATTGCCCGCATTCCGGCAGACTATACCGCCATTTCTGCGGGCTTGGGGTCTGTCAAGCCCAAAGAGCTCGTCATTATCCCACTGAAAACCAATGATCTGGTGGAAGGAGTAATAGAATTGGCCACTTTGCAGACCTATGACAAAGAAACTGTTGCTTTTTTGGAACGCACTTGTGAGTTTCTTGCCTCTGCCATTGCCTCACAGAAAAATGCAGAACAAAACCGTCTGCTATTAGAGCAACTCAAACTGCAAACCGAAACCACGCGAGCACAAGAGGAAGAACTCCGCCAAAATATGGAAGAGTTGCAAGCAACCCATGAAGCACGCACTAAGGACTGTTAAAACTCTGCGGCAAGTTTTACACCGGCACGGATACAGTCGGCTAATGAAATGCCGTGCACCCAATTGGAGTGGCAGTAAATGCCCTCGGTGCGCAGCATGGCCGCCGCTTGTTTTGCTGCGGTAATATACTTGTCATACTGAGGAATGGCACGCTCCCAGCGCGTAAAATGAGTAGCCAACGGGGCTGTATCTATGCCATAAATGCGCTGCAACTCTTCTACTACGCGGCTTACAATATGCTTTTGCGGCATCAGGGTATTTTCAGCAAACATTGCCCCGCCCACGAAAGAGGTAAAAAGCACTTGGTCGTCGGGGCAACAGTCCGGAAAAATACTGCTGCTCCAAATGCTGCCTGCCATAAAAGTTCCCTCAACCTTCGGATGCAGCAACCCAAAGCCGTTGCGCAACAGTTTGACCGAATTTTTCGCAAAAACGGTATGTACCACACACATGGGCGGATAGTACACCTCCTTGAAAGCCGCAGCAGCCGTAGGATACAAGTCGGTAACGATTTTAGCCACTTGCCATGCAGGCAGGGCTAGCACCAAATAGTCGGTTTCTACGCTGCCCGTGCCCTCGAATAAAAGCCGAAACCGCTTTCCGATTTTTCTAACCCCTGTCAGTTGAGCGCCATAGGTAACGTTCAGATTTTTTGCCAGTGCTTTTGCCAAACCCTGCATCCCTCCTTTGAACGAATAGGATTGCTTCCTGCCTCCCCCGCCGGTCTTCATCATACCGCGCAGTACAGAGCCATATTGTTGCTCATAATCAACTAATTGCGGAAAGGCTTCCCTAACCAACAGTTGCTCGGGGTCGCCCGCATAAATACCGGCCACAAAAGGCTTCAACACCTTTTCTACTGCTTCATCCGAAAAGCGACGGCGGACAAAATCTGCCAGTGTTTCATCGGCAGCCCCTTTGTTTCTTCGGAAAAGCTCCGAAAAAATACGCCACTTGGTATGCCATGAAAAAAAATCACTTTTCAGCAAGGCAGGCGGAGAGGTCGGCAGCAATTGCGGCTTACCTCCCCAAAGTATGTAGCGGTGCGACGACACCTCCGATGGTGTTACCGTCAAATCATCCACACCCGCATCGGCCAGAAATTGGCGCACCGCATCATCTGCCAAAAGCGAATTAGGCCCTGTATCGAACCTGTAAGCCCCTGATTGTAGCGTTCTTATGTTACCACCGGGCTCGTCGGAAGCCTCAAAAACGGCTGCTTGCAAGCCTCTTTTTTGCAAAGCCACAGCCAACGAAAGCCCGGATATGCCTGCACCAACAATGGTTACGGAAGGCCTAACCGTAGATACATCCATATGTTAGTTTGTCGGGTTTAGTTAAAAGAAAGTAAAAGACGACGACGCTTTTCAAACCCCAATTTCTTGATTATTGGTGAAATAATGACTTACTTTGCGGCTATTATTCAACAAAATTACTCTTGCCCGTCCTCTCATGGAAAACCCGATAGCAAAAAAATTAGAAGCATTGCTCAAATTGCAGCAGATAGATTCCAAATTAGACGAAATCGATAAAATCAGAGGCGATTTACCCGAAGAAGTGCAGGATTTGGAAGACGAAATTGCAGGCTATCAAACCCGTATTTCCAAATTTAACGATGAGCTGAAATCTTTCAACGAAACAGTCAGCAATAACAAGCAAAGCATTAAAGACGCTGAAAAGCTGATTGAAAAATACCAAGCACAGCAAAAAAACGTGCGCAATGACCGAGAGTTTGCAGCCATCAGCAAGGAAATTGAATTGCAAGAGCTGGAAATTCAGATTTTCAAAAAGAAGAACAAAGAGCTTGAACTGAAAATTGAAGGCAAGAAAAAGCAAATAGAGGAAACTCAACAATTGCTGGCCGACCGCGAAAAAGACTTGGAAAACAAGCGCAAAGAGCTTGAACTGATTATTGCCGAAAGTGAACAAGACGAGGCGAAACTTTTCAAAGAAAGAGAAAAACGCGCCAAAAGCCTCGAGCCGCGCCTGTACAAATCATATATGAAGATTCGCGAAAACTCTAACAATGGTCTTGCCGTTGTTACCGTTAAGCGCGATGCCTGTGGCGGCTGTTTCAATATTGTGCCTCCGCAACGTCAGGCAGAAATCAGAGAGCAAAAGAAACTGATTGTTTGTGAACATTGTGGCCGCGTGCTTGCAGGTGTGGAAGAAAACATCACACCTGAAAAAGTTGCCAATGCAAGGAAAACAACTCGCCGCCGTGCAACAGAAGAGAGGGCTGAAGTTTTAGACGTAGGTCTGGGAAGCCTTGACGATTAGGTTATGGTACGATAAGTCATCCAAAGCCCTGAGGATTCCCGTTTGTCCTTAGGGCTTTATTTATTATTTCAAATTATTCACGGCCATTCATCCTTCTTAGATTAAAAACCATGAAACAATTTACCAGCGTAGCCGATGTCAGAAATTTTTTGCATGAATTGGTAAAAGATGCCATTGCATTGAAAAAAAATCCGTTTGCACATCAACACTTGGGCAAAAACAAAGTTATCGGTCTGGTTTTTATGAACCCCAGCCTCAGGACACGCCTAAGCACCCAACGCGCCGCCCTCAATCTGGGTATGCAAGCTATGGTAATGAATGCCGACAAAGATGCGTGGAAAATGGCAACCGGTGAAGGTGTGGTAATGAACGGCGATGCAGCAGAACACATTAAAGATGCGGTAGCCGTTATGGGACAGTATTGCGATATTCTGGGGCTGCGTTCTTTTGCTACGCTTGTAAACAAAGAGGAAGACTACGCCGAGCAAAACCTGAACGATTTCATTCGTTACTCCGGCGTACCTGTGATAAGCCTCGAGTCGGCTACCCGCCACCCGCTGCAATCGCTGGCAGACCTTGTAACCATTGAAGAATACAAAAAGAAACCTCGCCCCAAGATAGTGCTTACATGGGCGCCGCACCCACGTGCACTGCCGCAAGCCGTTCCCAACTCATTTGCAGAGTGGATGCTGGCAGCAGATGTAGATTTGACTATTACACATCCCGAAGGCTATGAATTAGATACAGCCTTTACTCAAGGAGCGAAAATAGTTTATAACCAAGCAGAGGCCTTCAAAAATGCGGATTTTATCTATGCCAAAAACTGGTCGAGCTACCACGAGTATGGCCAGATACTGCTGCGCGACCGCTCATGGACGGTCAGTACAGAGAAAATGGCACTCACGAACAATGCGCACTTCATGCACTGCCTGCCCGTGCGGCGCAATGTGGTAGTGGACGATGCAGTAATTGACAGCCCGCAATCGCTGATTATTCCACAGGCAGCCAATCGCGTTTGGGCTTGTCAGGCTGTTCTCAAACGCATGTTGGAAAGCCTATAAGAAGCACCGAAAAATGATTAACTTTGTACGGTCTTAATTTCCTTTACAACCATGATGACTATCCTTTTGGCAATCGGCGTAATGGCAGTATTTTTCGTACTGATGAGCGTGCGCCTGCTGTTTGTTAAAAACGGTGAATTTAAAGGCACATGTGCCACACAAAGTCCTGCCCTGCGCGAAAACGGCGTTGATTGCGTAGTTTGCGGCAAAAAAGCAGGCGAACCGTGCCAAAACGAGGCAAAAACTGCCTGATTATTTTCATTCCTTCATAGAACAAACTTCATGTGAGAGAGTATATCTTCCTCTTCCTGAAAGGTATTGCCATGGGTGCTGCTGATGTAGTACCGGGTGTTTCGGGAGGAACAATTGCCTTTATTTCTGGCATTTACGAACGATTGTTGGATGCCATCCGCTCTGCCAACGGCACAGCGCTGAAGCTACTCTTTTCAGGACGCATCAAGGGGCTTTGGCAGCATATAGACGGCACTTTTCTGGTGGTTTTATTTGCAGGCATCGGAACATCTGTGCTTGGCCTGTCAAAACTCATCTTGTATTTGTTGGCCAATCAACCCGAAATGCTTTGGTCGTTCTTTTTCGGGTTAATTATAGCTTCTGCTCTGCTGGTAGCCCAATCGGTAAAGCAGTGGAACATAGCGGCAATAGTTGCCTTGATGGCAGGGGCTGCCGTTGCCTATTGGGTAACGATTGCCGTTCCGGTTGAAACCCCTACCGATTTGTGGTTTATTTTCCTGAGTGGGGCCATTGCCATCTGCGCCATGATTCTGCCCGGCATTTCAGGCAGTTTCATTTTGTTGCTGATGAGTAAATATGAGCACATCATCCGCTCACTGACCGAACTCAACTTTAAAGTCATCATTACTTTTGCTTTGGGCTGCGTTACAGGTCTGTTGAGTTTTTCGCATGTGTTGCATTGGTTATTAAAACGTTACCACGATTTGGCCGTAGCCCTGCTGATGGGCTTCATGCTTGGTTCGTTAAACAAAGTATGGCCATGGAAACAGGTACTGGAATACTACACCGACCGACACGGCAAACTCAAACCCATTGTAGAAAGCAACGTTCTGCCCACACAATACCTCGAACTGACAGGAAAAGAACCCATGCTGGCGGCTTGTATTGCAGTATGTTTGTTCGGTTTTGCCGTGGTGTATCTGATTGAAAAGGCTGCCTCACAAAAGCAGACATAATCTTGGAACGCTATGCCGAAAGTCAGTGTTATCATGCCAGCTTATCAGGCTGCGCAGTACATCAGCAAATCTGTACAAAGTGTTGTCAATCAACAATTTACTGATTGGGAACTAATCGTTATTGACGATGGCAGCCAAGACAATACGACTGCTACGGTTTCGCTATGGGCTGATACAGACAAACGCATCCGCCTCATCCGCAATGAAAAGCAGGCAGGAGCAGCGCATAGCCGCAATAAGGCCATTGAAGCATCCTGCGGCGAACTGATTGCCTTTCTGGATGCCGATGACCTTGCCTATCCCCAACGGCTACAAAAGCAAGTCGTCTTTATGGAGCAAAATCCATCGGTGGGGCTTATTGCCCATTGGTTAGACATTATTGACCAAAACGGTCTGCTACATCCGCTACAATGGGGTTGGCGCAGGGAAAAAGATACGCATTTACCCGTTTTTCTGTTATTTGGCAATGCTTTCGCACTCTCCTCAGTAATGATGCGGCGCAGTGTATGGGAGCAGTTGCATGGTTTCCCTACTGCATTTGAACCTTGCGAAGATTACGCCCTTTGGTCGGAAGCGGCAACCATTACGCGCCTACATATTATCCCCGAAAAGTTAGGTGCAAGACGTGAGCATAACAACAATTGGACAAACCGCGAATCGGAAAAAAGCAGGCAGCAAACCGAAGAAATTATCAGGTACAATATCGGTAAACTGGGCATCACTCCTACTGCCGATGAATTGTTTTTGCACCAACAACTGCGGCATCGTCAGTTTGTATTGGATAATACTTTTGCCCAAAAAGCCCGAAAATGGCTGATATACCTGCTGCATCAAAACCAAAAGCATCGTATTTACCAACAGCAAGCAATGGCCGAAGTGATTGGTGAAATCTGGTATGACTATTGGCAACTGCAGCACAAGGAAGGATTGACTGCTTTGAAAGGCTATTTCGGGAGTCCGCTGTGGCGTGCCAACGGTATCCGCAAAAATCTGCTACTGCCGGCCTTGGTTGCTAAGCGATTTTTGAAATAAGCCATTGAGCAGGCATTTCGGATTTAAAAATCAGCAAAAACGTATCGCCCGCAATAATCCGCCTGCTTGCGTGCGCAATACATTTTAATTTGCTTGATTGATTAACACAAGCTGCGCGATTAAATCTTGGAAAAATTTAATTTGGTTATATATTATACTAATAGGGACGGAGCGTGCCCTATCCCTACAAATGTACCCACATGAGAAAAATGCAACTCAAAGGCGCACCTTTTTGCGCTAATGTTTCATTTTGATTTTTTCAACACAAAATGTTTGATTACCACATGATTAGCAAATAATTCGCGTTACATTAATTTTTTCAAAATCTTTTGAGCAGCAACCGGAATGACCGTACCGGGGCCAAAGACTTCCGCTACGCCATGCTCATAGAGGAACTGATAATCTTTTGGCGGAATTACGCCGCCTGCAATAACCATAATGTCCTCACGGCCGATTTTTTTCAGTTCGTTAATCAACTGAGGCACAAGGGTTTTGTGCCCTGCCGCAAGGCTGGATGCTCCTACAATATGCACGTCGTTTTCGGCGGCTTGATGGGCTACTTCTTCGGGGGTTTGAAACAGCGGACCGATGTCCACATCAAAACCCAAGTCGGCAAAGCTGGTAGCAATGACTTTTGCGCCGCGGTCGTGCCCATCTTGCCCCATTTTGGCAATCATGATGCGCGGACGACGGCCTTCTTGTGCGGTAAATTGCTCTACCATTGCTTTGGCTTTGATGAATTCTTTGTCTTCGGCGGCTTCGCCTGCGTACACGCCTGCAATGCTACGGATAACAGCCTGATGCCTGCCAAAGGCTTTTTCCATCGCGTCGGAAATTTCGCCCAGCGTGGCGCGGGCGCGGGCGGCTTCTACGGCAAGTGCCAAAAGGTTATCGCTGTCTTTGCCCGTAGAGGCGGGAATCTGACCGTTGTTGGCTTTGATACGTGCCATTTTTTCGGTAGCGCAAGCGGTGATTTTTGCCAAAATTTGCTCGACGGCTTGGCTGTTGCGGTTGGCTTTGAGTTGCTGCAAGCGCTCAATTTGCGCCTGACGCACGGCAGTATTGTCCACTTCCAACAAGTCAATTTCCTTCTCTTCGGTGGTTTGGTAGCGGTTTACACCTACGATTACATCTTTGCCCGAATCAATTCGCGCCTGTTTGCGGGCAGCGGCTTCTTCAATGCGCATTTTGGGCAAGCCCGCTTCAATGGCTTTGGTCATGCCGCCCAATTGCTCCACTTCCTCAATCATTTGCCAAGCCCGATGCGCCAGCGCATGGGTGAGGTGCTCCACATAATAGGCACCGCCCCAAGGGTCAATGGCGCGTGTAATATCCGTTTCTTTTTGGATGAAAAGTTGCGTATTTCTTGCAATTCTTGCCGAAAAATCTGTCGGCAGTGCGATGGCTTCGTCCAATGAGTTGGTATGCAAACTTTGCGTGCCTCCAAGCACGGCAGCCATTGCCTCAATACAAGTGCGCGTAACGTTGTTGAACGCATCTTGTTCGGTCAAACTCCAGCCTGAAGTTTGGCAGTGTGTACGCAGTGCCATGCTTTTGGCATCTTGCGGGTTGAACTGTTTCACGATTTTAGACCAGAGCAGCCTGCCTGCACGCATCTTGGCAATTTCCATGAAATGGTTCATACCGATTGCCCAAAAGAAGGACAAGCGCGGCGCGAAATCATCCACGGGAAGCCCTGCGGCAACGCCTGTGCGCAGGTATTCCAGTCCGTCGGCAAGCGTATATGCCAACTCAATATCTGCCGTTGCACCTGCCTCCTGCATGTGATAGCCGCTGATACTGATGCTGTTAAACTTGGGCATGTAGCGGGCAGTATATTCAAAAATATCGGCGATAATCTGCATACTTGGTGCGGGCGGATAGATGTATGTATTGCGCACCATGAACTCTTTGAGTATGTCGTTCTGAATCGTGCCGCTCAGGAGTTCGGGTTTTACGCCCTGCTCTTCGGCAGCCACGATGTAAAAAGCCATGACGGGGATGACAGCACCGTTCATGGTCATGGAAACCGACATTTTGTCTAACGGAATTTCATTGAACAAAATTTTCATGTCCAAAACAGAGTCAATAGCTACGCCGGCTTTTCCTACGTCGCCTTGCACACGCGGGTGGTCAGAGTCGTATCCGCGGTGAGTAGCCAAGTCAAACGCCACGGAAAGCCCCATTTGCCCCGCTGCCAAGTTACGGCGGTAAAAGGCGTTGCTTTCTTCGGCAGTACTGAAACCTGCATATTGGCGCACCGTCCACGGACGTTGGGTGTACATGGTCGCGTAGGGCCCGCGCAGGTAAGGCGGAACGCCTGCCAAATAGTGGATGTGTTCCCATTGCATGCGGGCTTCGGGCTGGTAAAAAGCCGGCACAGAAATTTGCTCTGCCGTCATCCATTCAGGAAAGGCATCGGCTGTCCGGCGATTTACTTGTTGTGCTTTGCTTTGTAAGCGCGCATGAATATCTACAAATGATAATTTGTGAAAAGCGGCCATAGATGCTGTTTATTTTAGAGGATAAAATTAAAGAACTTTTGTGTGGATGCAATTTCGCGGTTTAGCGCAGTGGGAAGTATTTGGAAATAAAATCCAATTACAACTTAATAAAGTGCATTTTTTTATTTATATATTGCACTTATCATTTTGAGTGTAAGTTTTTAATGATTTTTAAAATAAACTAATAACGCCATGAAACTGCGCACTATTTTGATTCCGATGGACTTTTCCGAAGAATCGGAGAACGCTTTTGATGTAGCAGCCCTTATTGCCGGGCGCAGCCATGCAGAATTATTGCTATTTCATGTGATAGATATGCCGCTGGCACATTTGTTTTCAGGGGCAAAACGCATAATAATAGCCAAAGAGGCGGCGGAAGAAGTAAATATGGCGCAAACCTATCTGCCAAGAATGGTTGTAGAGGCTAAAGATAAATTGCAGGCTTTTGTTAATCGCTATCTGGAGTTGCGTATTCGCAAGCAGATAGCACTTGATAAATTTACCAAAGATATTGCCAATTTTATTGTAGCCGAAAATGCCGATTTAATCGTTTTAGGCTTCCACAGCAACGGGGAATCGGCGGCAGATATTACCCGCAGGCAGATGGAAGAGCAAATCATCCATCTGGCAAAAGCGCCTGTATTTACCGTCAAGAAAAAATAGCAAACACTTGATTTTAACAATGTAGTTTTTACCTCTAATTTTAAGAATATATCAAGTAAAACAATTGACTACCTAAAAACCATACAGCAACTGCTTGGAGCTACCGTCCACTTCGTGAAGATTATTTCGCCTAAATCTGATGTAGAATGGCAAAAGGAAAATCTGGATATCATTTACGCATTTGCCATGCGCTACGGATTTTTGAATTATACCGCCAATATCTATTTAGGTAAAAACAAAGAAGTGGCTATTCGAGAATTTGCCGAATCGGTACAGGCCAACTTGATAGCCATGACCAACGCAGACCGGAACGACTTAGCGCACTTCTTATTTGGCAATTTGACTGAAAAAGTAGCCAAAAAGTCTGGTCACTCTGTTCTTACATTCAGCCAATAAATGCTTTTTAGCTTATAAATAGTAAATCGGCGAAACATATCATCGAGTTGCATTTATTTAATTTTAATATTAGATACCGAGTTAGCATATTCTATTTGCCACTCGTCCAATTTTTTATCCATAATGGCAAACCAAAGCGGCGGCACCATCGCCAGTAAAATCATGGCAGGATATCCGGCGGGCAATTGCGGACTTTCAGGAATATGCCGTAACACCTGATAGCGCTTGTGTGCATAGGCGTGGTGATCGGAGTGGCGCTGTAATTGGAACAGGAAAAAGTTGCTAATCAGCTGGTTAGCGTTCCACGAGTGCAAGGTATTCACTTTTTCGTAACGTCCGGGGGCTACCTCGCGACGCAGGATGCCATAGTGCTCGATGTAATTAACCAACTCGAGCAAAGTAAAGGCAAGCACGCTCTGTATCAGAAAGAAACCCAGCACAGGCCAAAAGGCCGCCTGACCTGCCCAAAGGCTGAATATCCATGCTACACTAACGCCAAAAACAAACGGTAGCAAAGTATACCATATCATCATATTTTGCAGAGAATAAGGAGAAAGCCCCCTCTTGCGCAGCCTCTCGGCCTCGAGCTGCCATGCGCTCAGGTAGCCGCCACTGACCGAACGCCACCAGAAAGCGTAAAAATTTTCACCACGGCGACTGGTAGCAGGGTCTAAGGGCGTACCTACATGCACGTGATGCCCTTTGTTGTGTTCAATGTAGAAGTGCATGTAGCAGACGGTCAGCAACAAAATTTGTGCATACAGCCGCTCAATGGCGGGCTTTTTATGCCCTAACTCATGTGCTACGGTAATGCCGATGCCGCCTGTTACTAAGGGAACACCTATCATAAAGCCCATTAGTTCGGCTGTTGTAAACGGGTGAATCGCTATTTGCCACATTGCCCAGAGCAAAAATACCACCTGAAAATACGTCCATACGTAAGTTATAAAGCGATAGTAAAATTCTTCTGATACGATTTTAACCTCACTTTCGGGTACGTTTTCATCGTCTAAACCCACTTGTGCATCGAGCAAGGGAATGAGAATGAACACAAATACGGCCGACATATAATTCCACCATCCACCGATGTAAAATCCGGCCACAACCAAAGCAGGAATAATAAAAGCAGAAAAAAAGCCGATTTTTTTACCAATATTCATAACATATAAGTTTTTTTTGCTATATAACTTTTGTTTTACCGGGAATTGCCGCAGGATACGAGCCGTTTGCGTCGGGCAAGACTTTGGGCAACGCATCCCATGCGAGCTTGTCGGGCATCAGATTAATATTGGAGTTCAAGGCTTCTTCCCATGTAACCACTTGCCCCGAATAAGTAGCCATGCGTCCCAAAATGGCTGTCATCGTGCTTTTTGCGCCAAATTCGGCGTCCTGAAACTTAAATTCACCTTTGGCGACCGCCTCAGACAGTTCGTCGTGTTCTACCTGATAAGGATTCAGCTCTTTTTCTTTCTTCCGATAACTCCACAAGCGATTGCCTTTCAGGTCGGTGATAACGTGGTTATTGTGGGTTGTGGCGCGCCCCTTCGTACCAATGATTGTTTCCGAAATGCGGCTCATCGTGCCGGGGATGTGGCGGCACTGGCTGTTAAGTATCGTACCGTCTGCATATTCAAATTCCACAAAGTGATGGTCAAAAATTTCGCCGTATTGTTTGCCAGTGCGAACTTCCCTGCCCCCCATTCCCTGCGCACGCACGGGGTAGGCATTTTTGGCCCAGTTGAACACATCAATATTGTGGATGTGCTGCTCTACAATGTGGTTGCCACAAAGCCAGTTGAAATAGTACCAGTTCCGCATCTGATATTCCATTTCCGTCCATTCGGGTTTGCGGTCTATCACCCATACGCCATCGCTATTCCAGTAAACCTGTCCGGCTACAATATCGCCGATTTCGCCGCTATGGATACGCTGCATCATTTGGCAGTAGCTGGTTTGGTAGTGCCGCTGCAAGCCGACTACTACGTTGAGTTTTTTCTGCTTGGCGAGTTCGGCGGTTTCCAATACTTTGCGTACGCCGGGCGCATCGGTTGCTACGGGTTTTTCCATAAACACATGCTTGCCCGCTTTGATACACGCCTCAAAGTGCGCAGGGCGAAAACCGGGCGGCATAGCCAAAATCACTACATCGGCGAGTTCAATGGCTGTCAGGTAGCCGTCAAACCCAACAAAACGACGCTCTTGGGGAACATCTACCTTAGATGCAACGTTTACTTCGGTGCCTGTCCAGTCTTTGAACGATTTGGCAGTGAGCGCTTTGTACGAATCCTCGAGGCGGTCTGCAAAGGCATCGGCCATGGCTATCAGCTTCGTATTTTGCTTTACGGAAAGTGCCTGAGCCGCAGCACCCGTTCCCCTGCCGCCACAACCGATGAGCGCCAATTTAATCGTATCATCGGCATGGCGGGCATATGCACCCCAAGGCATACCCATGGCAAGCAAGCCGCCCGAAGCCAGTGCAGAGGCTTTAACAAATGTGCGGCGCGAGTGTAGTTTTTTCGTTTTCATTGTTCGGTGGAATAGCTAATGTAAATTGATTGAAAGCTAATGATTTTCAGCCGAAATCGGATGCAGTAACCAAAAAACAAAACAACGACGCAAGCAAACGGAAAAGCTGCGTAACTTTGCAGCCGATGAATAACATCATTGCTGATGGAAAAAATGTTCAAAACCTCTGAGGTTACTTCCTACGAAATTGCAAGCGATAACGTGTTAAACAATCGCTTGTTTTTTGCCTATAAAAAAGCAGCGGAAATCGTGCACGGCAACCTGCTGGAAGTGGGTTGCGGAACAGGCAAAGGTCTTACTGTTTTTGCAGACCGCTGCGAGCACTACACCGCCATTGACAAGAATACGCAATTACTTAACCACTTGTCAAAACTCTACCCAAGATTTACGTTTATTGACTGCTTTATTCCGCCCTTGCAAGGAATAAAGGATAATGATTTTGACGTGGTAGTTACGCTGCAAGTAATAGAACACATCGAAGATGACCATGCCTTCCTCCGCGAAATCAGGCGTGTACTGAAACCGGGGGGTAAAGCTATCATCAGCACACCTAATATTAACTATACACTCTCCCGCAACCCTTGGCATGTTCGCGAATACACGCCCGCCCAATTAAAAACACTGCTGGAACAGTACTTCCCGGGGCGGGTAGAGTTGAAAGGCGTAAAAGGCAGTGAAGCGGTGATGAAGTACCACGAGCAAAACCGTCGCTCGGTGCAGCGAATTATGCGCTGGGATATTTTTGATTTACAGCACAAACTGCCGCGTCAGGTATTGCAGATTCCTTACGACATATTGAACCGCATCAACCGCAATAAGTTGATGCATCAGGACAACGAATTAGTCAGCAATATCAGCATAAAGGATTTTTCGTTAGATAGCAACCCTGATGTATGCTTAGATTTATTTGCCGTTGTTACCAAAGCGACATAAACTCAATCAGTGTCGTTCGGAAACCATACGTAGAAAGTACTTCCTTCGCCGGGGGCACTTTCTGCTTTTATGTAGCCATCAAGTGCTTCAACTTGGGTTTTGCATGAGCAAAGCCTCATTTTTTACTTGATTGATTATGTGGTTGTATATCCGTCATGCAGCATCTATATCAAATTTCAACCCACATGCAAAGTCCGACATACCCAAATAAGGAATGTCTGTATCAGATTTCTTAAACAACCCTTTTGCAGCAATTTTTCCTAAACATCAAATAGTTGCAATTGGCGGGTGGTGTCCTCAAAATAGTAAATATATTTCCCGAAAGAAATTTCACTTGCCTGCATGGACGCCGGTTACGGTTTGTCGGGCATGGGCAGGCAGTATCACCAATATTGCCTTCAAGGCTATGAGGTATAAATGCCTCACGTAGAAGCAGTTGTTTTATCAGCAGCGTAAGAGAGCGACTTTCACAAGAAAATATTACAGACCAACAGGCAAAATATCGTCAAACAAAAAACCCCGCCGTCATAAAAGACGGCAGAGCTTTTCGGTGCAATGAATTTCCGAAATTAGTTCAGGAACTCATCAAAAGTAATTTGGATGTAGTAGATAGCACCTACTGAAGGGTTGCCCCAAGCTTGTGTATAGCTTTGGTTCAGTAGGTTGCTGCCGCCTACTTTTACAATAGACTTAATAGAAGGTATTTTCAGGCTTACCTGTGCATCTAATGTACTGAACGCAGGTACAATGCTTTGGTTAGCACCGCGAATTACAGGACCTACGAAAGAGCTTTGCCATACGAACTCGTCTTGCCAGCGATAATTTACGCTAAAGCTCACGTTCTTAATCCAGTTGCGGTTAGAAAGCGACAGGTTATAGCGATACTTAGGCGTGTTGAAAGATGTTTCAAAGCCTGCGGGGAGTTTTTCTGTATTGAGCAGTTCGTTATAAGAAACGTTACCGCCAACAGCAAAGCCCTTAGGAAGGGCATAGTCTACGCCCAATGCCCAACCGTGGTTGTTCAGTTGCTGGTCACTGTTTACAGGGAAGCTGTAAACGTTACGTGTGTTAGCGCTTAGCAATGTCAGAGGAGGTACATCGGCAGGAACTTGTTGTCTGGACTGTACTACTACCGCACCACCGTCAAAATTGATAAATGTGCTGTTGTAATAATACGCATCAATAGACAGCTTGTTGGCAATCAAGCTCTTGTAGCCAATTTCAAATGAACGCACACGCTCAGGCTCGAAGTCGCGGAACTGAAACTTTTGCAGCAGGCGGGCAGCTTCGGCAGGAGCTACACCACGTTGCAAAGCAGCACCAAATGCCTGTACCGATTGCAGCGTATAAACAGGGTTGTTAATCATGTTATAGCGCTCGCGGAACAGCGGCAGACCGCCTAACAAGCGAGCCTGCGGAGTTTGCAGGTCAATGTATTGGTTCTGAGTAGTTGGAATGCGGAAACCTGTCTGATAAGAGACTCGAATGTTGTGGTCTTTGGCAACTGTCAATACGGCAGAAGCGCGCGGGTTCACTTGTCCTTTGAAGTTTTGGTTTTTGTCGTAGCGCAGCGAACCGCTTAATTTCAAACGGTCTTCAAACAGTTTTTTGGAAGCCTGTACATAGCCGCCGTATTCATTGATGTTAAATTCACTGCCGTCATCTTGGCGTGCAAAGAGTGTACCTTCGGAGTTGAGCGCATATATGCGGTAATTGGCACCTACAATGATTTCGGCAAACTTAATCTGATTAGAGAAGTTGTACATACCCTCGAAGTGATACAGGCTGGTTTTGTCGGTAAAGCGAGCACCTACGCCTTGTGCGTTGCCTGGGATAGGACGGCTGCGAACAGCTTCGGATGCGCGTTGGAACTCTGCTGAGCCGGGCAGGAAGCGTCCTTGGTCGGCTATATCACGTGCTTGCTGATGGAAGGTGTTGAACCCTGCTTGGGCAGCGGCGGCAGCGGCGGCAGCGGCGGCGGCAGGGTTTTGCCCCTGTGCCAAAGCACCCGCAAAAGTGGTAGCATAAGTAGTCAAGGCGCGCTCGCCAAATGCACCAAAGTATTGAGGAAACCATGTAGTGCTTGGTTTCCATGCTTCGTTGATACCTGAACCCAATGTACCGATGGCATAAGAGTCGCCGGAGTTTTCACGGGTAGTATAGGCGCGCATATAAAAATTAGAACCGCGTACCTCGGCCTTGTACTGTGCCAGCGTAAAGTTGCTCAGCGAATAGCGGTCAGCACCTGTATAAACGGTAGTACCTAAACCTAAGTTGGCTTGCAAAATGGCTTCTACTTTATCATTCAAGCGATAATGCAATGCACTGTTGAACTTCACACTCTTAGTGGTGTAGTCTGCCAAGTCGCGCTCATTATAGCCGGTACGCGAAATAAATGTGTTCGGAATAATCGCGTTAAAAATTTGTTGAGGTGTTTGACCTGTCAGCTGAGTGAGTGAAGCACCACCGATGCCGGGCAGCCCTGCCGGATAGCGGAAGTTGGCAATTGCACCTAAGAAAGGCGAAGTACCGCCCGCGCCCGTGCCCGGTTGACCATTGGCAAACAGAGAAGTAAACAGGTTTACGTTATTCTCGTCGCCGTAGGTATTCACGCCGTTGTAGCCCGGGTTATTGGTGCGGTTGCCTGTAGTAGCGTTGAAACCGTTCAGCAAGCTCTGGTCGCGGATATCGGAGGCTTGCCAGTCGTTGGCACGCAAATAGCCTATGTTTATTTTAAATGCCAACTTGTCGTTGATGGATTTAGCATAGCGGATAGCAGCATCAACCATGCCTGTTGCGCCTAGTGCATCTTCCGTACCGGGTTTCAAACGGTTTTTCTCGCTCATCAAACCTGTGCGCACATAGGCACTTGCGCCCTGATACTGGAACGGATTTTTGGAGTTCATTAAAATGATACCGTTGAGAGCGTTTGGTCCATAGAGGGCAGATGCTGCACCGGGCAGCAGTTCCAGTGTCTCAAGGTCAAGCTCGGAGATACCTACAATGTTGCCTACGGGGAAGTTCAAACCGGGTGCTTGGTTGTCCATACCGTCAATCATTTGCACCGTACGCACGTTGCCGTTTGCATTGAAACCACGGGTATTGAATGAGCGGAAGGTCAAACTCTGCGTACTCATTTCTACGCCTTTCATGTTTTGCAAAGCGTCGTAGAAGTTGGCTGCCGGTGTTTCGCGGATTTGCATAATGTCCATACGCTCAACAGTAACAGGCGACCTCAGTACGCTCTCTTCCACGCGGGAAGCAGAAACCACTACTTCCTGACCCATGATAGTTTGCTCGTCCAACGCAATATCTAAGTTCATACCGTCGGAAGTAACTTCAACTTCTTTGCTTTGATAGCCTATAATAGACACCTGTAAGGTAAACGGAGGCGCACTGTTTACTTTCAGTGTGAAATTGCCTTTCCCGTCGGTGATAGTACCTACTACGCGGTCTTTCACCTTAATATTTACGCCGGCAAGTGTTTCTTTCGTGCCTGCATCCGTTACCTTACCGGTTACGGTTGTTTGAGCCATTGCTTGGGCAGCCATCAGCAACACCATGCCCAAAGCAAAGCATAGCTGCTTAGTAAGTTTTGCTAACATTTTTTTCACTGTTTTGAATGAATAATGATTGGTTATTTAGGTTGTGTCTCTCAATTTTAAGTCAAAATAGACAAACTAACAAAACACCTGCAAATATTACCGGTGAATGCTTATAATTTCGTTGCAAGATTTATTACACCTATGTCAGTATTTTTGGAAAAGGTTGCTAATAGTTTATTAGAAGACCATATCTCTGTAAGGGGTTGGGAAGAACTTACGTCGTGGTATTTGATACTTCCTACGCGTCGGGCATGCTTGTACATGAAGCAATATTTGGCAAAAATTGCCCCTCATTCGTTCCTTGCGCCCGAAATTTTAGCTGCTGATGATTTTGTAGCGCGTATCGCCGGGCTCACCATCCCCGACCATGTTTCGCTTTTATTTTCGCTGTATGAAAGCTACCGAATTTTTGATACCGACCCCAACCATAACTTAGACAGATTCGCGCCGCTGGGTGCTGCATTGCTGCGCGATTTTGATTTAATTGATAAAAATATGGTAGAGGCTGACAAACTGTTTGAATACGTGGAGGAAGCCAAAGCCATTGAGCGATGGGCTGAAGAATTGGGACAAGACATCGCCTACGTACAGGCGAAAATCGGACAGAACAGCACCGTATCGGCTTATTATCAATTTTGGCAATATCTGAAAAATACTTACTTCCATTTTCGGGGCAAACTGTTGGATGCAGGCAGTGCCTATCTGGGTATGGCCTACCGCATTGTGGCAGAAAATGCCAAACAAATTGCCGAAAAACAGCAACTCAAAAAAGTATTTTTCATAGGATTTAACCAATTGGCAGCGGCTGAAACGGAAATTTTTCAGGGCTTCAAGCGGTTGGGCATTGCCGAGTTCTATTGGGATACCGATGAGTTTTATATCACCGCGCAACCGCGCCACGAAGCAGGCTTGTATTTGAGGCGACATAAAAGCCAAGGACTGATTCCGCCTGACTATACATGGGAGCAATCGCTAACCCAAGCACCCAAACAGATTGACATAATTGCCGTCAGCAATAAGGTTACGCAGGCAAAACTCTGCGGCGACCTGTTGCAAAAAGCCATACTTGAAAAAATACGAGCCGCCCCATCCCTTGCCGAAGGCATTGCAGACTTTAAACAGTCCATTAACTATGTAGGGATGTTGTTGCCCGATGAAAGTATGTTGATGCCTGTGCTGTATGCCCTGCCGACTGTGGCAATCAATGGAGCGGAGCTGTCCGCCAAAGAGTACCTGAACATTACTATGGGGCTTTCCATGGACAAAACGCCGTTTTTTAGCCTCATAGACAATCTTTTTGCCATGCAGGCCAACTTTGCAACCGACCCAAACGGGCAGCGCTTGGTCTATTTTCGTGATATTTTTAAACTGCTGCGCCACCCCTACCTGCAATATTCCACCCGATTCGCTCAGGACTATGACAAAGTACAAGAGCATCTGATTCATATTCAGAAAGAAAATTTGGTGTATGTGCCGCTGGAAACCCTGTTGGCGTGGGGCGAAGGAACGAGCTTCTATCAAACAGTCTTTCGCTGGTGGGACAACTGCGCCGATGCCGCGCTGCAAGCCCTTTTTGACCTGTGCCAAGTTCTTTCACAACTGTTTGACAGGGAAAATAACGTACTGGAAAATGAGTTTCTGTTGCAATTTTTCACCCTGCTCAAACGCATAGAGAGCGTACTGGGAGATTACAAAAAACAAATCACTGCCCATACCTTGCAGCAGTTTCTCTATGAAACCATTCGCGGGGCTGTGGTGCCCTTTACCGGAGAGCCGCTTAGCCCACTGCAATTGATGGGAATGCTGGAAAGCCGCACCTTAGATTTTGAGCGTCTCATTATTCTTTCCTGCAACGAAGGCATCATGCCCAAGGGCAAACAGTTTGGCTCGGTTATCCCGATGGATATCCGCAAGCGGTTCGGTATGCCTACCCACACAGAAAACGACGCAACCTATGCCTATACTTTTTACCGTTTGTTGCACCATGCGCGCCATGTAACGCTTGTGTATGTGGATGCAGTCGGTGGCAGAGGCATCAGTACAACCGAAAAAAGCCGCTACATTACACAATTAGAAGCTGAACTTGCCAAATACGACAATATTACGCTGCGTCAATACCGCTTGCAACTCAACTTGCCCGAAAAAGCAGCCGCTGTTTTGCAGGTAGAAAAAACCCCTGAAGTGCTGGCAATGGTGCGTGAATATTTGCAGAAAGGTATTCCCCCCTCTGCCATCAACCTGTACATAGACAATCCGCTGGCATTTTTTCAGCGATATATCCTTGCTTTGGGCGAACCGAATGAGATGGAAGAGGATATGATGGACCATACCTTCGGCTCAATGATTCACCAAACACTGGAAAACCTGTTCAAAAACTACGAACAAAAAAACCTTACCCCCCAAGCCATCGCCGAACTTGCCAACAACCCCGAAAAACTTGACCAACTGCTCAACGATGCCATTACACGCATCAAAGGCGGCATTATTACGGACAAGGGCAAAAACTACCTGCTTAAATACATCGCCGGCTGGCTGATTGAACAATTCCTTAATAAGGAAAAAGCGGATGCACCTTTTGAGCTGCTCGCACAGGAAACCGATTTGCGCACACCACTTAACGTTCGGCTGCTTGCTACCGGCCAAACCGTTCCCGTATTGTTAAAGGGAACAGCCGACCGCATTGATATTTGCAACAACCAACTGCGCGTAGTGGACTACAAAACAGGTACTTTCAGCCAAGCAGACCTGACGGCTGCCAATTTGGAAGAGTTATTTGTCAATCCGCAAAAGAGCAAGGTGGTACAATTGCTGATTTACAAATACCTGCTAATCAAGCATTCGCAAAATCAACCAACTTTCAAAACATCGGCAAAAGCTGCGCAGTTAATCCATGATTTCAACATAACATCGGGCTTCTACTTTTTCCGAAAACTCAATGAAGGTTTTCAGCCCTACAAACTGGGCGACGAGCCACAAACGATAAGCGATTTTAATGCTTATGTGGAAACCTTCCTCCAAAAAATCATTAGTGAAATGTTAGACCCCACAATTCCGTTCGCAGAGCGCAATGTTTCGGAAAATGAGGCGGAGGGGTAAAATCGCTGATAGTTCCGATTGGAACGAATAAAGCATAATTTTGTAAATACACACTTTTTGCACACCGCATTTGCCTATGCAATCCTTCTCACACCTGCACTGCCACACACAATTTTCGCTGTTGGACGGCGCAGCAAGCATTTCCGGCATGATGAAAAAAGCCGCTGCCGACGGCATGAAAGCCGTTGCCCTAACCGACCACGGCAATATGTTCGGAGCTTTCAAATTTGTAGCAGAAGCCGATAAACACGGCATAAAACCTATTGTAGGCTGTGAGTTTTACCTTGTGGCAGACCGCCACCGAAAAGAGTTCGGCAAAGGCAGCAAAGACGTTCGCTTTCACCAACTGCTGCTGGCCAAAAATCCCGAAGGCTATCGCAACCTCTCCAAACTGTGTTCGCTGGGCTTCATTGAGGGCTTGTACAGCAAATATCCGCGCATAGACAAGGAACTGATTCAGAAATATCACAAAGGCCTGATTGCTACTTCCTGCTGCATTGGTGCGGAAGTGCCGCAAGCCATCATTCATCAGGGGGCAGCGGCAGCCGAAAAACTGTTGCAATGGTGGATTGACCTTTTCGGCGAAGACTATTACATAGAGTTGCAGCGCCACCACATCAACGACATAGACGGAACGAGTATCAGCCAAGAAGACGTAAACCAAACCCTCATTGGTTTTGCCAAAAAGTACAACCTCAAAATTATTGCCACCAACGACAGCCACTACATTGACCAGAAAGATGCGGGCCCGCACGATATTCTGCTGTGTATCAACACGGGCGAAAAGCGCTCCACCCCCATTGGCGATGGCAAAGGCTTTCGGTTTGGCTTCCCCAATAACGAATTTTTCTTCAAGTCGCAGGCAGAAATGAACCAATTGTTCGGCGACTTACCGCAAGCGCTGGATAATACTAACGAAATTGTAGAAAAAGTTGAAAAGTTAAAACTCAAGCGCGACATTCTGCTACCCAACTTTCCGCTACCCGAAGGTTTTCAAACCCAAGACGACTACTTGCGTCATCTCACCTTTTTGGGTGCCAAACGCAACTACGGAACGATTACGTCGGAAATAGAGGAACGCCTCAACTTTGAGCTGGAAATTATCCAAAAAATGGGCTTTCCGGGCTACTTCCTCATCGTACAGGATTTTATTGCTGCCGCACGGAAGTTAGGTGTAGCCGTTGGGCCAGGGCGGGGTTCTGCGGCAGGTTCAGCAGTAGCTTACTGTACAGGCATTACCAACATTGACCCGATTAAGTACAATTTGCTTTTCGAGCGTTTCCTGAATCCCGAGCGCGTGTCTATGCCCGATATTGACGTGGACTTTGACGACGTAGGCCGTCAGCGCGTTATTGATTATGTGGTGGAAAAATACGGCAGAAATCAAGTGGCGCAAATTATCACCTATGGCAGCATGGCGGCTAAAATGTCGGTGAAGGACGTAGGCCGTGTGCTGGACTTCCCGTTGGAGGAAACCAACCAGTTAGCCAAACTGATTCCCGAAAAGCCCGGCATCACACTGGCCAAGGCCTACGAAGAAGTACCCGAATTGGCAGCCATTCGCAAGGGCAACGACCTTCGCGCCGAAATTCTGAAAAGTGCTGAAATTTTGGAAGGTTCGGTGCGCAATACGGGTATCCACGCGGCAGGCGTTATCATCGCTCCGGCAGATTTGACAGACTATATACCCGTTTGCGTTGCCAAAGACTCCGACCTGCTCGTTACTCAGTTTGACGGCAAGGTAATTGAAGATGCGGGTATGCTCAAAATGGACTTTTTGGGCTTAAAAACCCTTACCATCATTCAAGATGCCATCAAACTCATCAAGAAAAATCATGGCAAAGAAATTGACATAGACCGCATCCCTTACGACGACCCCAAAACTTTTGAACTCTATCAACGCGGCGAAACCATAGGTACTTTTCAGTTTGAATCCGAAGGTATGCGGATGTACCTCAAAGAACTGAAACCCACCAACATAGAAGACCTGATTGCGATGAACGCTCTTTACCGTCCGGGGCCGATGCAGTTCATCCCGAACTATATTGCCCGCAAGCACGGGCACGAACAGGTGGAGTTTCCGCATCCGCTGTTAGAGCCTATCCTTGGTTATACTTTTGGTATTATGGTTTATCAGGAGCAGATTATGCAAACTGCTCAGATTCTGGCCGGCTATTCGCTCGGCGGCGCAGATTTGTTGCGCCGTGCAATGGGTAAAAAGGATAAGGAAAAAATGGCGAAGGAAAAAGATAAATTTATTGCCGGAGCCAAACAACTACACAATATTCCGCAAAATAAAGCCGAAGAAATTTTCGGCATTATGGAAAAATTTGCCGAGTATGGATTTAACCGTTCTCACTCTGCGGCTTACTCTGTAGTGGCTTACCAAACGGGCTATCTCAAAGCCAACTACCCTGCCGAGTACATGGCATCGGTGCTGACCCATTCCATGGGCGATATTGACAAAATCAGCTTCTTCCTTGAAGAATGTAGACGCATGGGGCTGACCGTATTAGGCCCCGACATAAACGAATCATCCGCCACTTTTGACGTAAATAAAAAGGGACAAATCCGCTTTGGACTGGGTGCTATTAAAGGTGCAGGCGAGGCGGCTGTGGATAGTATCATTCAGGAGCGCGAAGCAAAAGGTGCGTTCAGCAGTATCTGGGATTTTGCCGAACGCATCAATCTGCGCACCGTCAATAAAAAAACCTTTGAAAGCCTTGCCTATGGCGGAGGTTTTGACTGCTTTACCGATATTCACCGCGCGCAGTATTTCCATACGCCCGAGGGCGATAGTTCCGGTATCGAAAAAATCATCCGCTACGGCAATGCCGCACAAAGCGAAAAACTTTCGCTGCAGGCCTCCCTTTTTGGCAGCGGTGGCGGCAGTACGGTGGCTAAACCCAAATTGCCGCCTTGCGAGCCATGGACGGATTTAATTAAACTCAAATTTGAGAAAGAAGTAGTCGGTTTTTATCTCTCCGGTCATCCGTTAGACCAGTTCCGCCAAGACATCAAGAATTTCTGCACCTGTGCTGTTACTGAAATTGAAAATTTTAAAGGCCAAGAAATAAAAATTGCAGGCATTGTTGCCAACGTAAACAATCGCGTAGGCAAAAACGGCAAGCCTTTCGGTATTTTTACCATCGAAGACTATCAGGGTTCGCTGGAATTTGCCCTCTTTGGCGAAGATTACCTGAAACACAGCTACATGCTTTCGTTGGGGCAGTTTCTTTTCCTGAGAGGCAAAGTACAAGAGCGCTACGGACAAATGGGTGCATGGGAGTTTCGTCCGACGCAAATTCAACTGCTGGCAGATATCCGTGAAAAAATGATTCGCAAGTTGGAACTGCGCATCAACGTACAACAGATTTCCGCCGATATGCTCAATGCCTTGCAGCAAGCCGTTCAGCAACATGCAGGCACTTGCGAGCTGCGAGTAACCGTTTTTGACCCCATTCAAAACATAAACGTTGAAAGCGTATCGCGCAGGTATAAAATCAACCCGGGCAACGAGTTTTTGCAAAAATTAGCCGATTTGAATCTGGAATATCGGATGATTGGGTAAGAAAGCAGCGCGAAGTGTTTTTATGTTGTAACGCAAAGTACTCGCAAGCAAAAAAATCGTCATAAAAACAACACGACTATGTAAAAATCAGCGACTTTTCGGTTGAAAAATTTACAAGTGCGTTTTAAATTGCTCTCCCAACTCATACAAAAAACCTAATAGGTCTTTAAGACCTGTTAGGTTTAAATGGTTGATTTTGAATGATTTATACCTTATCGGAACTGATAATCCACTCCGCGCACCTGTGTGAGCAAATCCTGCGGCACATCCAAGGCCTTGGCAGCAACGGCAGGCGTAGGCGTTACAGGGCTGTTGGCTTTCAGATAATCCTTTACGACCATATGCAGCGTGAAGGGTGTATTTTTCATATTTTTAACATCTTTCATGCGGCAAAGTACATCTTCGGGGTCGCCATCGCGTTCGCAGGCGCAGAGTGTATAGGTCTTATCGGGGTTTAACGGCTCATTGTTGATAAGCACACTTTGCACCCGCTGTCCTTTTTCGCCATGCGCATAGAAAGTGATTTTCATGCCTTTAAATTTCACTACCCATCCGCCAAAGCGCTCGGCGGCATTTTTAGCAAATACATTGTTCAGCTCTTTTTCCAGCCATTCGCTGATTTGCTTGCCTGTTGCCTGCGCCACACGCACTGTGCTGTCAACGGGTAGCATTTCGTACAAGAAGGCACTGTTAATCGGGATATTACCTGTTTTGTCGGGGGTAGCCCGCGGCGAGCAGAATCGGAAACCATTGGAAAGCACTACATCTACGTTGTATTCCTTCTGCAATTTCCAGTACAGCGCATCCAGAATCATGGTGTCAATCGTATTTTCAATAACGAAATAGCGATAAAGTGGCAGCGTGCTGTAGCCGATAATGGTTTGCAAGTCTTCTAAAAACGGGTGCTCACTTTCTGCTATCAGCGCTTCCATTGCCTTGTCGGGCTTGTAGCGCGTGCTACTGATTTCTACCAGTTCATATTCATCTTTCACGATTTTGCCGTTCTGTACGGTCAGTTCCAGTTTACCTACAAAAGAACCGAACGCACCCGGCTCTACCACTTTGGCATATTTGCAGACAATCGGTGTGCGCACGCGCTCGTGTGTATCGCCGCCGAAAACATAGTCCACCCCTTCGCAAACAGGCAGGTTGGCTAAGTGAATTTGCTGCGAAAGCCCCAAGTGCGAGAGCAAAATGACAAAATGGCATTGCTCCTGATTGCGCAATACATCTACATAATAGGCAATATTTTCTTCGGGCTGTGTGTAAATAATACCCTTACTGTAATTTGGAGACTGGCGTATCGGTACTAGCGGGTCGGTGTAACCAATAAAGCCGATTTTAATACCGTTTACATGCCAAACATAATAAGGGAGGAAAATCAATTCGCCCCTTTTACCATTGCCAAGGTCGTGATACATATTAGTACAGACCTTCGGTGCATGAAGCGCACCAAGCAGTTGCTGCATTGTTTTTTTGTAGTACACCACTTCCCAGTTGCCCGGTATGTACAGGTTATAATTCAGTTGATTGAGAATAGGAATCAACGCTTTGCCTTTGGTTTTAACCGAAAGCTCACTGCCCTGAAACATATCACCCGTATCAACTAAAAAAGTGTACGGATTTTTTTTGCGAAACTCATTCAAGTAGGTTGCCATGTGTGCATAGCCACCCGCTTTACGAAAAACGGCTTTCCCATTTTCCCAGAACAACTCATCGTGTGCGTGCAGTTGGCAATGCACATCGGTGGTTTGCAGTAAATTGATAGTAAAGTTCTGGTTTTGAGATTCTTGTAACTTTCCTCCCCGATGAGCCTCTACACTGAAAGGCAGCGCGGAAAACGTTGCGCCACCAATACCTATCGCACTTAATTGTTTAAGAAAATCCCTGCGTTCGCGTTGTTTTTTCACGGTCCTTGTTTTAATAAAAATAGTGATTAATTTTTCTAAAGCAGCGTATAGCAGAAATGCATAATAAGATTATTTTCATCTATTTATTGCATTTGTTTGCGCAATAATCGGTTGGCATATATGTAACCCAATTCAATTCGCCAATGTGGATTGGGCTTGTAGTTAATATTGAAAATTAAACGATTGTAGTCATATAACTGATGCTCTGTTACCCCATACACGTGCAACAGCAATTCGTCCGTCTAACGATACTCTTAAATTTAGAGGCAATATTTTTAAAAAAATAACAAAAAAAGGAGATTTTAATGTTCCTTTTTTTATCGTAAAAAACATATAAATTGTAATAAAATTACCAACACACTTTACAAGAATACTACACTCTATATCATCGTATCTATACGGCGAATCTGCCCTTCTAACTCTGTAAATAAAACAGAGGTAACAGTCATTTTAATTGATAATCTCGTCCACCAGTTAATATGCGATTGTGCATAGGCAGGTGAAAAAATCAGCAAAGAATAAATAGTCAGGACTGTTGCGTATAACTTTATTTTAAACATATTTTCATATAAATATGTTCAATAATACCAACTTTATTTCACATATGCAAGATTTCGGTAATTTGTTTAAATTGTGAGCAAACAAGTTGATTGTGTCTCCGCTCCCTTTGCTTGCCGCCAGCTGCAAAGAACTGAATCAAATCGCATTGAATGTTAAAGAGGGAGTCATTCCTTGCTGATTTACTCAACTCTGCTGTGGGAACGGTTAATACCAACGGTCTTCTCTATTATGGAACGCTACCCGGAAGACAGCAGGAATACAGCACACCTGTTATCAAAGGAAATAATTTAATTCTTAAATTTGATTTAACCAAAAAAGGTCAGGCTAAGGGGCTGATGCACAATTGCAGAGCATAGTGCCCGATACTATTTTAACGCAAATGCAGTTGTCTATTCAAAAAGTGCTCAAACAGCTCAAAAACCTCAAATAAAAATGGTATAAATATTTTGCTGATAGGCATAGATAAAGCACACAAGTAATTTTTGCAGGTGTAAAAGCACAATATCATTGTACAAAAAATAAAAAGACTTAATATCTCTTTTCAGAGACATCAAGTCTTTTTGCAATTATAAAATAGCGGCATTTTACTCGCTTCGCTCCGGCCAAAACAACAGCAAACCCATCACTGCACCGTATGCCATGCTGCGATACGGGTTGGAAGTAATTGGGCAGGTGCCGCTTTCACAGCCGATATAGTACCAGAATGACCACCCGGCAACGCCACCTACCAAAATACCTATCGAGGCAAGCAACCATTTTTTATACTTGATTAACATACCAAAAAATTAAGCTGTTCCTTTTAGGATTTTATTCCAGTACAGCCACGGCAATATACGTTTTTTGAGTTGATACATTGTCCAGCGTTCTTTTCTTTGGTCAAAAGGAAACGTTTCAATAGGCTCGTTGTTGTAGTCAAACTCTGCCAGCACTAATTTGCCATAGCCTGTAACTAGCGGACAGGAGCCATAACCGTTGTACATGGCATCCATTTGTTGCCCTGTGATACTACGGTATAAATTTTCAACCAAAACAGGGGCTTGTTTGCGAATGGCGGCACCTGTTTTGGCATTGGGCGTGCTTGTATTATCGCCAATTCCGAATACGTTTTTGTATCGGTTGTGCCTCAAAGTACCTTTGTCTACATCCAGCCATCCTCCTGGTGAGTCAGGTACTGCTAACGGGCTTGTACGAACTACATCGGGTGCAGACTGTGGTGGAGTTACATGTATAAACTCGTAGTTTTCAACTACTTGCACTTTTTGTCCGTCTTGCTCGGTTTCAAAAATCGCTTTCTTCTCATTGGCGCGAATCTCTACCAAATTGTGCTTGAAGTGCGTTTTGATGCCGTATCGCTGAATAACTTTGTTAAGTGTTTCAGCATATTTTTTTACTCCGAAAATCACAGCGCTGCCGGAGTAGTAATGAATATCTGCCTTATCTAATATACCATGCTTGCGGAAATAATCGGCAGCCAAGTACATAATTTTTTGAGGCGCCCCTCCACACTTGATAGGTGTGCTTGGATTGGTAAAAATCGCTTTTCCGCCTTTAAAGTTTTTGATACATTCAAATGTATAAGGAGCCACATTGAACAAATAATTGGAGGTAATGCCGTTTTTACCTAAGTTTCCTTCTAGCCCTTTAATGGCTGACCAATTGAGTTGTATTCCGATAGCAATTACTAACCAGTCGTAAGTAACTGCATCGCCACCTGCCAATATAACCTTGTTTTCATCCGGTAAAAATTGTGCAACCTTATCTTTTATCCATGTCGCATTTTTGGGAATAAAATCAGCTTCATTGCGGACTGTATCATTAATATCATAGTCTCCCCCGCCTACAAGCGTCCATGCAGGCTGGTAATAGTGTTTATCGGAAGGCTCTACAATAGCAATATCTAAATTAGACTGTTTGCGCAATAGCTGTGCAGCCACCGATATTCCTCCATTGCCTCCGCCGGCAATTAATACCTGATAATGCGATTTGAGGTTAGTTTTCATATTAAAATTACATGTTACTAAGTTTGCCTCAATGTACAAATATATTCACATATAAAAAAATGTTTTGCACGTATTTATATATAAAAATGTTTTTTTAAAAAACTAAGACGGCTTTTCAAGAGCCGCCTTAGTTTGAGTTAGGTTACTGTCTATGCTATTTTTGCTTCTGTAAGAACAGGTAGTTGAGTTTTTGCAATAGCCTCCATGCCTCCATTCACATTCACCACTTTGTTATAGCCATTGCGAGCCAGAATAGAAGCCGCAATCATAGAGCGATAGCCTCCGGCACAATGTACGAAGTAGCGTTCCTTAGGGTTCAACTGGTGCAGATTCTTTTCTAAGTCGCGCAGCGGGATGTTGATGGCATTGGGCAAATGACCAGCTTTGTACTCGTTGGTACGGCGCACGTCCAAAATTTTGGTAGTAGCAACGTCAAAAATTCGCTCTAATTCTTCGGCAGTAATCACTTCGGTAGTGGCAACGGGCATACCTGCCTCACGCCATGAATCAAAACCTCCTTCCAGATAGCCGGCGACATTTTCGTAGCCTACGCGTGCCAAACGCAGAATGGCTTCGCGCTCACGACCTTTGTCGGCGACTACTACGATTCGTTGTTTGATATCGGTAATGAGCGTACCGACCCATACGGCAAAAGAACCATCCAGCCCTATTTGTAGCGAATTAGGAATATGGCCTATTGCAAATACGTCGGAGTTGCGGGTGTCTAACACCAACGCACCGGTTTCTATTTCCAATTCTACCGATGTAACGCCCAATGGCTGTACGTTGCGACCTAACACATCATCGATTGACTCATAACCGGTTCGGTTAATGATGGCATTCTTAACGAAGTATTGAGGTGCAGGCAACTGGTCTGCCAGAATAATTCGGGTAAATTCTTCACGCGTCATCGGTTGCAACGCATAGTTGAACATTTTCTCTCTGCCAATGGTGGACTGAGTTTCTTTGCCGATACTTTTGCCGCAAAGTGAACCCGGGCCATGTCCGGGATAGACAATTACATCATCGGGCAAAGTTTTGATTTTCTTGTTCAAGCTATCGTACAGGTTGCTTACCTGCTCTTCTTTGGAGATAATAACGCCGTCCAGCAAGTCAGGGCGACCTACATCACCTACAAACAGTGTATCACCTGTAAATACGGCATGTTCCTTACCGTTTTCGTCGTAGAGCAGCAAACACATGGATTCCGGCGTATGTCCGGGCGTATGCAGCACTTTCAGTGTAACATCGCCTATTTCAAAAATTTCACCGTCTTTAGCTTCAATGTAGTCAAACTGTGCCTTCGCAGTAGGGCCGAATACAATAGGTGCTCCTGTGGCGTGCGACAAATCTAAGTGGCCGGATACGAAATCGGCATGGAAATGCGTCTCAAAAATGTACTTGATTTTAACACCGCGTTCCTGTGCCAACTTTATGTAAGGCTCAGTTTCACGGATGGGGTCAATCACAGCAGCCTCGCCGGCTGACTCGATAAAATAGGCTGCCTCAGCCAGACAACCTGTGTACAATTGCTCGATTTTCATGGTTTGTATAGTTTAAAAAAATAAATCAACTATCAACTAAAATTAAAAGTCAAAAAATTGAAGCTGCTAAAAAATGACTTACGTCAGTTTTCCAGATAATTAAAATCGTGTACAACTGTTGATACAGTGAATAATATTGGTGATTGTTGTATCGATTAGTGAGTAGTAAATACATTTACCTTCGCGCTCAGCACTGAGGATGCCGCGGTCGCGCATGTTAGTCAGATGGTGCGACAACAAAGCCTGCTCTATGTCTAACTTATTTTGCAACTCGCTCACATTTAGGCGGCCACACTGGTCTAATAAATCTATAATCGCAATACGTACCGGATGCGCCACAGCCTTTAGCACAAAAGCAGCCCGTTCCAATTTTTTTGTATCAATTCGCAACGCAATCGTTTCTATCTCCATAACCGTGTAAGTGAATAACAATGCAAATATATAAATATATTTTCATATATCAATATGATTTATGATTTTTTTCTTGCCTCCACCTTGCACTATTTGTTGGAGGCAGTTTTAACAAGTTCGTCGTAGTGAGCCATAATTTTCAAAACATCTTTCCGCTCGGTAACAGAAAGTTTGTTAGCCCGCATAAACTCACTCATCTCGTCGCGGAAGTCTTTCATCAGTGTCAGCCAGTCAGTTCGTTGGTCGCTTAGCTTTATTACCTGCTCTTTTGCCATATCCAGCACATAGTAGCTGTCTAACTGCACAACGGTAGTACCCATACCCATTCGAGGCCCCCACCACCCCCATCCCCAAGGGTTGGGCGCACCGATGGCACGCTGAACAAAAACCTCTCGGTTAAGCAAAGTCAGTTTGGTTCCTTCGTATAACAACTCGAAAAAAAACGGACTGTCATAATTACCGGCTTTTTTGTAGGGCAAGGTGTAAAACGAACGCGGCGTTTTTTGTAAATCATCAAAAATCCGGAAAGATTCCACCTGGTAGGAGCTAAAAGAGCGCACCGTTCCTCCCGTAGTTGCCTGCAAGGAGTTATTGTCCAAATCGTACTTGATTTTTCCCCTGATGGTTTCGCCGGAGAATAAATCCACTTCTCCATCGTGCCACATATCTTTTGAGAAGTTCTGCGCACGTAGCTCTGCTCCTGTGATAAGGGAAAGCACAATTAGCCCAAATAACTTTTTCATAGCAAAAAATTTAATCGATTACTCAAATAGCCATACGTAAAAACAGGCAGCAAAGATTGATAAAAAAGAAATGCCGCCCAAATTGTCTTTGAGCGGCGGAGGCAATAAAAAGCAATGTTAATTAGTCGCTAATCTTGGCGGTCTGAATGCGAATGGACTCATCGTGAATGAGTTTGAAAATATGGCCTATAAAATCCTTATTTAAGCCCATCTTTTCGCCCCATTCAGGGCGTGACTGAAATACCTTAATCCACCTATCTACCTGAAATACAGCCACGTTGTTTTCGCGTTTATAAGTCCCTAATTTTTCAACGATGTTCATACGCGATGCAAGCAACTCCACAATTTCACGGTCAATTAAATCCAGTTTGTTGCGCAACTCCTCCAAAGCGCTTTGAAACTCTGTATTGTCAGATGTTACTTCTCTGATTTTCAGTTCGCTGAGAATTTCGGCAAATCGCTCCGGTGTTACTTGCTGCGAAGCATCGCTCCATGCGTTATCGGGGTCTATGTGCGACTCAATCATCAAGCCGTCATAGTCCAAATCAAGGGCTTTTTGCGAAAGCGGATAAATAAACTCCCGCTTGCCTCCGGTATGGCTGGGGTCAAAGAAAATAGGCAGTTCGGGCATTTGGCTGCGCAACTCGATGGCTATTTGCCACATAGGGATGTTACGGTATTTGGTTTTCTCAAAGGTTGAAAATCCTCTGTGCATGGCTGCCAATTTGGTAATACCGGCATTGGCAATGCGCTCCATACCACCTATCCACAGTGCCAAATCGGGGTTTAGGGGGTTTTTTACTATCACAGGGATGTCCACACCTCTTAAAGCATCTGCTATTTCCTGTACGGTAAAAGGATTAACCGTACTGCGCGCACCTATCCAAAGAATATCTACACCATATTTTAATGCTAACTCAACATGTCCTGCCGTAGCTACCTCTGTGGCAATTGGTATGCCTAATTCGTCGCGAACTTCTTTAAACCACTGCAAACCCACCTCTCCTACTCCTTCAAAGCTGTTGGGGCGGGTACGTGGCTTCCAAATACCTGCACGCAATGCATTAATGCCGGTATTGGCCAGCCCTTTGCAAGTAGCCAATAACTGTTCAGGAGTTTCAGCACTGCAAGGCCCTGCAATAATAAAAGGTTTCTTTCGGGATGCTACTGCTACATCTGTTTCAACCGTTGAAGGCATACCCCAATTTTCTAAACGTTCAATATTCATATGCAATTATTGAGAAATGTGCGGTAAAAAAGTTGTTTTACTAATATTTTTTTACTATTCAATACCAAGTTTTGCCAAATTATTAAAAATTGGTCTAAGATAAACAAAAAAAGCCCCAACCAAAAGTTGGGACTGTAATTTAATTTGCCTGAAAAGCTATTAGAAATAACGGGCAGTGTTATCTTTTACTTTTGCTAACTTCTTAATGGCTTTAATAATATTGTCTTCGGTTTGCAACCTGCGGCGCTCTTCAATCTGATTCTTATAGGTAGCATAGTCTGCAAGTTCGCTGGCATCATCAACTTGTGTAACCTCAATGATGAACATGCCGTAGTCGTCTCTCACGATTTTTGAACGCTCGCCTTTTTTCAGTGCATAAGTAGCTCCTACCACATTAGGCGCATAGTTGGCTTGACGGATACCTGAGGTAAGAGGTGTTACGTCGGGTTGCTCGATAATTTCAGCACCTGCACCATAACCTTTCACAAGTTCTTCCAAAGTATTGCCTTTCAATTTAGAGAGTTTCTCACGAATCATTTCCGCTTTTTTCTCTTTGCGATAGTCGATAATTAATTGCTCGCGCACGTCTTCTACTCTGGCATCACCTTCTTCTGAGCCGCCACGGAGCATGGCTACCAAATATTGGTCTTCCAACTCAAATACTTCGGAAACGTCGCCGATATTGCGTTCGTCGGCATAAGCCCAACGTACAATTTCTCTCACTTTGGGGCTTGTCAGGTTATTGATGTTGCGTGCATCTTCCGGAATGGTAAGAGCCTGAATGCTAATCAAATCTTTGGCAGCAATTACTTTTTCTATGTATTCTTTTGCAGTTTTAGCTTTTGCGAATTCGCCTGCCTTCATAAAGGCCTCGTTTTTGGTAGCTTCGCTTGGCAACAGTTCTTTTGCAATGGCTGCAATGGTATATTTTGTACGAGTTTTCAAACCTGTAACGTTGATGATGTGATAGCCGTATTCTGTTTCAACCAAATTAGGAATCAGACCTGTTTTGGTGGCATTCATTACGGCTTTTTCAAAAGGTTCTACCATTTGCTTTTCGGTAAACCAGCCCAAGTTGCCGCCACGTGATTGGCTGCCCGGGTCTTGGCTATACATATTGGCCATGAAAGCAAAGTCCGCACCGCTTTTCAGTTGTGCCAAAATCTTTTCGGCTTCTTGTTTTGCTTTGTTTTTATCGTCGCCGAATCGGAACAAGATATGGCTTGCCTTAGCAGAGTTCACTGAATCCTGACTTGACTTTACGATGCGATATACCACATAGAAACCATTTTTGAGGTATGGGCCGACTACGGCACCTACTTTCAAGCTATCGCCCGGAATTTCTTCAGGAATGTCAGCAGGTTTAAAATCGCGATATGGGTTTACAAAATCGGAATTGTTAGTAACAAATACTTCCAAATCGGACTCAGGCAGTGCGGCCATTTCTTCTTTCAAGCGTATAACCTGTGCTTTGATTGCTGCTGTATCTTTGGATGAAGGCTTGAACGGGAATGTGACGTACTCTATGGCACGGTTTTCCTTGCGCTTGTATTTAGACTGATTGGCATTTAGAAAAGCCTGCAAGTCGCTTTCTGTGTATTTAATGGCAGAGTCGGGAATAGCAGTAAAAGGCACATACAAAAATTTAATTGTACGGCGGTCGTTGATGTCGTGATAGTATGTTTGAGCTTCTTGCTTGGTGGCAAAAGTTGAATACAACATCAGGTGAGAATACTTTTGCCTGAGACGTGTAGGAGCCAGTGAGCGCTCGAAAGATTCAAACTGTGCACGTTGTTCTGCCGGCAAGGAAGCCAGATTATTTAAAAAAGTAATGATTTGATTTCTGTCAACCTCTCCTGTTTGCGGATTTCTGAATGCTTCTCTTAACTCAGGATGGATGTTGTTGCCCTGAACCATATCAACTACCTCTTCGGGTGTTACCATCAGGCCTAATTTTTCCATCTGAGGCACCATAGCATATTTGTAAATCAACTCATTGAAAGCCTCATAACGCAGGAAGTCCGACTCAGCTTCGGTAACGCTGCGCCCCAAACGACTGGCCAAGTTTGCTCGGCTGATGTTCAGTTGTTCGCTAAATTCTTGAGGTGAGATGCTTACACCATTGATGCGGGCTACTTCCTTACTATTAAACATGTTCATAATGGAAGAATTGGGAGATAACAAGTCTCCGCCAACAATAAAAAGCCCCAGCGCAATGAAAATAACCGCGATAACCGCAGTAGAAAGTTGCCTAATTCGTGTAATGATTGCCATTTATCACAATTTTTGAACCGCGAATTTAGCACGGTGTTTGGTCCTTACCAATACTCAACTTAATTTTTTAACACTCTTTTTGTTACCTACGCGCCTGCGGTATGTCCGTTGGCAGTTACCTGTGGTGCGGTTTCTACTTCGAAGTTCATAGGTTTGGCTACTTTTTCGGACAGCAGTGCCTTTTGTAACACCTCATCTATGGTTTCTACATAGTGAATGGTCAAATCGTGGAGGTATTGTGTATCTATCTCTTCCACATCTTTGCGGTTGCGGGCAGAAAGTACTACTTCGCTGATACCTGCACGCCGGGCAGCCAGCAGTTTTTCTTTAATACCGCCTACGGGCAATACTTTCCCGCGCAGCGTGATTTCGCCGGTCATTGCCAAGCGGTCTTTTACTTTGCGCTGTGTGTAGATAGAAGCCAGTGCAGTCAGCATGGTAATACCTGCCGAAGGACCGTCTTTGGGTACAGCACCTGCCGGAACGTGGATATGGAGGTCGTAATTATTAAAAATGCGGTGGTCTATGCCAAGTTCATCGGCGTGTGCTTTCAGATAGGAAAGTGCCGTAATAGCAGACTCTTTCATTACGTCGCCCAATTGCCCTGACAAGGTAAGTGCTCCTTTGCCTTTGTTGAGGCTTGCTTCCACAAACAAGATTTCGCCGCCCGCTTGTGTCCATGCCAAACCTGTTACAACGCCGGCAAAATTGTTGTTTTGATACATTTCGTGGTCAAAAATAGGGGCACCCAAAATTGCCTCCACATCAGAGGATTTAATCCGCTTCTGATAAGGCTCTTCCATAGCCACCCATTTGGCTACATGACGCACTACTGCACCGAGTTTTTGCTCCAAATTGCGAACGCCCGATTCGCGGGTGTATTCTTCTACAATTTTCAGCAGGGTTTTATCGTCTATGCTGAAATCTTTGGCTTTGAGGCCATGGTCTTTGCGAAGTTTGGGCAATAGGTGTTGTTTGGCAATCTGCACCTTTTCTTCTTGTGTGTAACCTGTAATTTCTATGATTTCCATGCGGTCGCGCAGCGCAGGATGGATAGTATCGAGCGAGTTGGCGGTTGCAATGAACATCACCTTTGAAAGGTCGTATTCTACCTCCAAATAGTTGTCTAAGAAGGTACTATTTTGCTCGGGGTCAAGCACTTCCAGCAAGGCTGATGCAGGGTCGCCGCGGAAGTCGTTGCCTACCTTGTCAATTTCATCCAGAATAAACACCGGATTGGCTGTGCCTGCCTTTTTGATGCTTTGCAAAATACGGCCGGGCATTGCGCCTATGTAGGTTTTGCGATGCCCGCGAATTTCCGCCTCATCGCGCAGGCCGCCAAGCGACATGCGGATGTATTTTCTGCCCAGCGCTTTGGCAATAGAACGCCCAAGGGAGGTTTTGCCTACACCGGGAGGGCCGTAGAAACACAAAATAGGGCCGCGCATATTACCGCCTTTCAGTTTAAGAACGGCCAAGTATTCAATAATGCGCTGCTTGGCCTTTGCCAGCCCATAATGGTCTTCATCTAAGATGGCCTGTGCTTTTTTCAGGTCAAAGGTATCTTCGGAAAACTCGTTCCAAGGCAAGTCCACCATAAATTCCGCATAGCTGATGGCAATGGGGAATTCGGGTGATTGAGGGTTCAGGCGCAGGGCTTTGTCTAATTCTTTATTAAAGTGTTTGGCGACAGCCTCCGGCCAGTTTTTTTGAGCACCGCGAAGACGAAGACGCTCTATTTCCTGCTCGTGTCCATCCACGCCGAGCTCATCCTGCAAAACTTTGATTTGCTGGCGAAGGAAATAGTCGCGCTGTTGCTGGTCTAAATCGGAATGGGCTTTGGAATGAATTTCCTGTTTGATTTGCAGCAGTTCTATCTCTTTGAGCATGTGTGCCAGCAACTTTGTACCGCGCTCCTTCACCGAGTTATATTCCAGCAATTCCTGTTTGTCTTTCACTTCTGCATTGATATTGGCAGAAAGAAAATGAATCAAAAAGTCGGTACTCTCTATGTTGCTGATGGCAATTTCAGCATCCTGCGGAATGTCAGGATTCAGGCGCATGATTTTGTGAGCCGCCTCTTTCAACGACTGCGCTAATGCTTTTATATCCTTTTTACGCTCGTCCGGCATTTCGTCGGTCAGATAAGTAACCTGACCGGTTAGATATGGGTGCTCGCGCAGAATGACATCCAAATGAAACTTGCGCTGCCCTTGAATGATGATAGTAGTATGACCGTCGGGCAGAGCAATCAGTTTCATGATGCGCGCCACAGTACCTACGGTGTAGATGTCGTCTAATCGGGGGTCGTCGGCATTGTTATTTTTTTGGGTAACTACTCCTACGATACGGTCGCTTTTGTAGGCTTTGCGTACCAATTTAATGGCTTTTTGGCGACTGACCGTAACAGGCATAATAACTCCGGGAAATAGCACCGAATTGCGCACAGGTAATATGGGCAATTCGGCCGGAAAATCGCTATTTTCTTCCATGGATTGCTCTGTGCCTTTCATCAGCGGAATAAAATCTTCTGCCTCTTCTTCCGACATGGCTATTGATAGAATATCGTTAAAGGAATAGTGTGACATAATGTTGTCAAATGATGATAAAGATGCCAAATTGTCATTTTTGCATCGTACTTGATGCAGACAATACAGCGGAATCCCTTTTTTACAAAGGTAAAGAATTATGTTGCAAGCCCTGTGCCGACTTACTTGTTATCATCGTCTTCTGCCAATTCATTACCCTTGTAGATTTTAAACTCGACTCGGCGGTTGATTTTCTTGTGCTCCGGTGTTTTTTCGGGGTAGATAATAGGTTGGCTACTGCCATAGCCGACGGCTTGAATACGTTCGGGATTGATTTGTCCGTAATTAACCAAGTATTTCTTGATGGCATCCGCTCTGCGCTGCGACAGTTTCAAATTGCTGGCAGCATCGCCGGAGCTGTCGGTATGTCCCGATATTTTCAATTGAAATTCGGGGTAATCAACCAAGAAGTTGATTACCAGGTGAAGGTCGTTTTCCATAGTCGGCAGAATCTGCGCACTGCCTTCCGCAAATTCAATAGATTCAAACCGAACATTTTCGATGCTTTTTACAGCTACGTTCTTTTCCGTATCGCCTTGCAGAAGAAATACTTCCTCTAAGCGAAAGAAGTTTTCGCCTTGCACAATGAGCATGTAGCGCTTGTTGTTGATGAGCTCGAACTCAAATATCCCCTCTTCGGACAGATAGCGCGGCATAACTTCTACCCCGTCGCTCAGGTCTATAATAGATACAATGCCTTTAAAAATTTCACCGGTGGTTATTTCGCGGACTTTCCCCGTAAAGCGAACAACGGCATTGGGTTTAGCCTCCATCGGCATAGGATAGGAATAAATATCTAAATTGCGCGGGTTGTCTTCTTCGGCTTTGGCAAAAAACAGCTTGTCCGACTGTTCATCTATGGCAAAGTAAAACTCGCGGCCTTTGCTGTTTACCAAAGGGCCGAGATTTTTAGGCTCTGTCCATCTGCCGCGAATATTGTAGCTTTTAAATATGTCAAAATCGCCATAATTGACCAACTGCCCGTCGGAACTGAAGTAAAGCACATTGTACTTATGATGAATAAACGGACTGACTTCATTTTTCTGTGTATTAATTACCGGGCCAAGATTTTGGGCCTCTCCCCATTGTCCATCGGGCTTGCGCACGGAAAAATACAAATCGGCCCCGCCAAAACCGCCTGCGCGGTCGGAAGAGAAAAACAGCGTATCCTCCGTAACAGACAGGCTGGGGTGTGAGTCCCATGCAGTACTGTTTACAATGCCCAAATTTTCGGGCTCTGACCAATAGCGTCCATCAACCCGATAGCTGATGTATAAGTCGCAGTTACCTTTACCGTCCGGTGCTTCGCAGCGGGAGAAAATAATAAAATCACCTTTTGCACTCAAACAAGGCGAACCTTCGTTGTAATTGGAATTAATATCGGCAAAAGGCAAGGCATCCTGCCACTGCGTGGTGTCATCACCGATGCGCTCGGTCACGTAGAGGTCTTCGTTATAGGTCTGGTTCAGGCGGTTAGTACCCGGCGTGCGATTGCGTTTAGAGGTGAAAATCAGTGTTTTTCCGTCGCGGGAAACAGTTACGCCGTAGTCTTCAAATTTGGAATTGACAGCATTGCCTATGTTCGTAAGCACACCGTGAGGCGGGCGCAATGTGTCAATGTGCTTGCGCAATTCCAACATTTGGTAGTATTGGTCTAAACTCACGTAGCGGGGCTTATCAAAGCGCGACAGGCTGTCATAACGCTGCCAAGCACTTCTCAAATCTCCTCTGTAATGCTTAATGATAAGTTGAAATGCCTCCCGGATAATCTGGGTTTTGCCCAATTGCCCCGACACACGCGCCAACTGCCACAACATATCCATACTCGAAGGGTCAATGAAATTGCCTGCCCCGAAGCGCGAGATATAACTCAACAGGCTTCTAAACAAATTATCCCACTGTTTTTCTTTTTGGTACTTATTAATCAGATTTATTTGCCGCTCGTTGTAATAAAATGCAACTTTGTTGATATTGCGAAAACTGATTTCGTTTTCGTCGTAAAATAAAACGGTATCTTCCAAATTAAATTCCTGCCCTTTCAGCGTAGTTTCCTTAGGGTCTTTGCGCCGCCCATTGCGTCTTTTTTCTTTTTTATCTTCCTGTGCATTTGCAGACATACTTACACAAAAAAGTATGCCCAATAAAACAACAAAGCCATACTTGACTACCATAGCAGTTGAATTTAAATTGGAAAAGTGTAATACGCATGAAGAACAGACGTTTAAAACATCAGTTGCGTTGCAAAGGCGGGGTAAATATTGGGTATGCTATAAAAAATCCGACAGTTTGTTTAAAACTATTCTAAATAATTGAGAACTTTGCAGACCCGTTTTCTTTTATTAACGTAATTAATCGGCTTAAAGATATGCTATCTATCAAAAATTTGCAGGCTGCCATTGGCGATAAGCAAATATTAAAAGGAATTAATCTGGAAATCAAACCCGGCGAAGTGCATGCCATCATGGGGCCTAACGGTTCGGGCAAGAGCACCTTAGCATCTGTGCTGGCAGGTCGGGAAGACTACGAAGTAACAGGCGGCGAAGTGGAATTCAACGGCAAAAACCTGTTAGAACTTGCCCCCGAAGAGCGCGCGGGTGAAGGGCTTTTTCTGGCCTTCCAATATCCGGTAGAAATTCCCGGCGTAAGTAATACCAACTTTTTAAAAGCCGCCGTTAATTCGGTGCGCAAATACCGCGGCGAAGAACCTTTGGATGCCGTTCATTTTCTCAAACTGATTAAAGAGAAAATGAAACTCGTAAATATGGACCAAGCACTGCTTAATCGTTCACTAAACGAAGGCTTTTCGGGCGGTGAGAAAAAGCGCAACGAAATTTTCCAAATGGCAGTGCTGGAGCCTAAGTTAGCAATCTTAGACGAAACCGATTCAGGGCTGGACATTGACGCGCTGCGCATTGTTGCCAACGGCGTAAATACGCTGCGCAACAAAGACAACGGCATTTTGGTTATCACGCACTATCAGCGCCTGCTGGATTATATCGTTCCCGATTATGTGCACGTACTCTACAAAGGCCGCATCGTGCGTTCGGGCACCAAAGAGTTGGCGCTTGAGTTGGAAGAAAAAGGCTACGACTGGATTAAGGCAGAAGTAGAAACCGAAAACGCCTCATCAGCTACCGTAAACCCTTAAAATGTCTGTTTGAGGAATGGGAAAAACTCATTTAAAATCGCTGGCACTGGCTTATTTGGAAGCCAAACCGCCGCAATCCGATATACAAAAGCACGCTGCCGAACTTTTTCGCTCGTTGGACATTCCCACTACGAAAAACGAAGAGTGGAAATATCTCAATCTGAAAAACATTGCTTCGCGCGCCTATACGTTTGCCAATGGCAATGCAAGCAATATAGCTGCTGCAATTGCCAAACCTTTCGTTGAGGCTTACGACGAGCAAAACGCCAATGTGTTGGTGTTTGTAAACGGTGTTTACATACCGGCACTTTCCCGTGTGGTCACTCCCGAGTCAGACCTGAAAATCAGCAACCTCAGCGAAGCTAAGAGCAAATACGCCGCTGAGTTCGGCAAGCACTTCGGCAAGTATGCCAACGACGAGCACCATATTTTTGCTGCTCTCAATACGGCTGCCGATGCAGAAGGTGCTTTTATTTACGTTCCAAACAACAAAACGGTGGAAGCCCCCGTCATCTTGCATTACATCGCCTCGGCAGAAGCCGGCGACGTGTTGGTACAAACCCGCAACTTGTTTGTAGTAGGCACAAGCGCCCAACTGACCCTTGTAGAGCATTACAACAGCACCGAACAGGCCAACCACAGCCTGACCAACATGGTAACAGAGGTGTTTGTAGGCGGCAACGCCCGTTTTGACCACTATAAAATTCAGAACGAAGCCAACACTTCTTCTCACATCGGCTTTACGCAAACTTGGCAGTTGCAAGACAGCTACTATGCCAACACAACCGTTTCGCTCAGCGGCGAAATTGTGCGCAATAACTTGCACATTGCCATTGACGGGCAAAATTGCGAAGCCTTTATGAACGGTTTGTACGTACTGGACGGCAACACAGTCGTAGATAACCACACCGTAGCCGACCACCGCCAACCACATTCGCACAGCAACGAACTCTACAAAGGTTTGCTGGACGGCAAATCGCATGCAGTATTCAACGGCAAAATATTTGTCCGTCAAGATGCACAAAAAACCAATGCGTTCCAGTCTAACAAAAACATTCTGCTTTCACCCGATGCCAACGTGGACACTAAACCGCAATTGGAAATTTGGGCGGATGACGTAAAATGTTCGCATGGCTGCACAGTAGGTGCATTAGACGAGGAGTTGCTGTTCTACCTGTGCACCCGCGGTATCAACGAAGAAACTGCCCGCGCCCTGCTCATGTTGGCTTTTGCCGAAGATGTGTTGGAGCGCATACAAGTAAAAAGCGTCCGCGAGTATGTTGAAAAAATTATTGCCGCGCGGTTAAAAATGGATATTTAAAATTTTGTCGTCAATTAAAAGCCTGTGGATGCCAATATTCACAGGCTTTTTTCGTTACCTAAGGCTGTTGTTGGCCTTACCAAAAAGGAAAGCATTCTTTGTCAATAAAATAAAGGACATAAGACCCAAATGCTTGTGTCCTTACGGCGTATGTATTTTCTGCAAATACTCTACGAGTCAGAAGGTAGTGCAACTAAGTATCTACGCCAAAATCTGTTCAGCAGCCGAAAGCACAGCCTTCAGTTGTGCCGTATTTTTTCCTGCGGCTGTGGCAAAGAAAGGCTGACCGCCGCCGCCGCCTTCTACCAACTTGGCAAGGTCTTTCACAATTTGGGAGGCATTCCAGTTATGCTCTTTTACCAACTCGTCGGCTATCATCACCGCAATATGTACTTTGCTGTCAATGGCTGCCGTAAGCACCGCAAACAACGATTCCGTTTCCTGTTTGAGTTGGAATGCCAGTGTTTTGAGGGCATCAGGCTTGGGTACTTCTACCTGTGCGGCAAGGAACTGAACACCGTTTTTATTGGTAATTTGTGTGCGCAACTGCTGTTTGATGCCTTGCAATGCTTCATTTTGCAGGCGTTCAATTTCTTTTTGTAAGGATTGCTTCTCGTTCAGCAGGTTTTCTACGGATTTGAGCAAATCTTTCGGATTTTTTAACAGCGCACGTATTGCATCGAGCAAGGCGAGTTCTTCGTTGATAACTTGCTCCGCCTTGGCTGCCGTAACGGCCTCAATACGACGCACACCGGCGGCAGAGGAACTTTCGGAAAGAATTTTAAACTGCCCGATAGCACCTGTTTGCGCAACGTGTGTACCGCCGCAAAGTTCTACGCTAAAATTTTTATCAAATGTAATCACGCGTACAAAGTCGCCGTATTTTTCACCGAACAAGGCCATTGCACCCATTGCTTTGGCCTTTTCAATCGGCACATTGCGCTGCTCATCTAACGGGATATTCTTGCGAATTTTTGCATTGACAATTTTTTCTACCTGAGCAATTTCCGATTCGGTCATTTTAGCAAAATGTGAGAAGTCGAAACGCAACACCTCATCGTTTACCAATGAGCCTTTTTGCACAACGTGCGTACCGAGCACCTCGCGCAGGGCAGCGTGCATCAAGTGAGTTGCCGTGTGATTGCTTTCAATCAAGCGACGGCGGTTGTTGTCAATCAGTGCCGTAACAACAGGCACACCCTTAACTCCTGCCAAAATTTCAGGCAGATTATCATAAGTAAAATGAACAATCTGGTCAATTTCCTTTTTAGTATCGGCAATGCGAATTTTGCGCGGGTTTTCGCCCTGCACTACCAAAATACCTGTATCGCCAACCTGTCCGCCGCTTTCGGCATAGAACGGTGTGCGGTCTAATACAATCTGGTATTGTGTACCTTTTTTGTCGATTATCTGGCGGTAACGGAGCAAACGGGCTTCGGCCTCGTCGGCTTCGTAGCCCACAAATTCCGTCGGCTCATCCGAGGCTTCCAGAATGACCCAATCGCCTTTTTCGGAAGCAGCGGCATTGCGCGAACGGTCTTTTTGCTCTTGCATGGCTTTGTCAAAGCCTGCTTCGTCTATCAGCAAGCCGTTTTCGCGTGCAATCAGCGCCGTCAAATCCAGCGGGAAGCCGTAGGTATCGTACAATTCAAATGCTACTTTGCCGTCAATGAGTTTACTGGCTGCAGACTGTGCGATAATATCATCCAGCATACGCAAGCCATTTTCTAATGTGCGGAGAAAAGCAGCCTCTTCTTCACGCACAACATTGACAATAAAATCTAACTGTGCTTTTACTTCGGGGAAAATTCCTGCAAATTGCTCTGCTATGAGTGGTACAAGACAGCACATAAACGGCTGGCGGAATCCCAAAAACGTGTATCCGTAGCGCACGGCACGGCGCAAAATGCGGCGGATAACATAACCTGCCTTGTTGTTAGAGGGCAACTGCCCGTCGGCAATAGCAAAGACAACCGCGCGCAGGTGGTCGGCAACTACGCGCATGGCAACTGCTGCTTTGCTGTTTTCCTGTTCGGCTCGATGATAATTTTTACCGGACTGTTCCTCCAATTGGCGGATAATCGGTTGGAAAATGTCGGTGTCATAGTTAGAAACTTTGTTCTGAATGGCGCGCACCAGACGCTCGAATCCCATGCCTGTATCCACGTGCTTATCGGGAAGTGGCTCGAGGCTACCGTCTGCTTTGCGATTGAACTGCATAAATACCAGATTCCAGATTTCAATTACCTGCGGGTGGTCTTTGTTTACCAAATCGCAACCTGAAATCTGTACGCGTTCCTCGTCGGGGCGCAAGTCTATATGGATTTCGGAGCAAGGCCCGCAAGGTCCTTGGTCGCCCATTTCCCAGAAGTTGTCTTTTTTGTTGCCGTACAAAATGCGGGATTCTTCAATGTGTTGTTTCCAGAGTTCGCGGGCTTCCTCATCGCGGCTAAGGCCTTCTTTTTCATCGCCGCCAAAAACGGTAACATAGAGTCGGTCTTTGGGCAGGCGATACACTTCGGTCAGCAGTTCCCACGCCCACTGAATGGCTTCTTTTTTGAAATAATCGCCAAACGACCAGTTGCCCAGCATCTCAAACATGGTGTGGTGGTAAGTATCCAGCCCCACGTCTTCCAGGTCATTGTGCTTGCCCGAAACACGCAAGCATTTTTGTGAGTTGGCTACGCGCTTATGTTCGGCAATGCGATTGCCCAAAAAATAATCTTTGAACTGCACCATACCTGAGTTGGAAAACATCAGGGTAGGGTCATTTTTCAGTACCATTGGTGCAGAGTGCACGTAAGCATGGCCGCATTTTTTGGTGAAAAAGTCTAAGAATTGCCGGCGTATTTCGTTGGAGGTCATCATTTTAATAGGTGAAATATGTCTATAGACATTTGAACGGGCAAAGATAAAGGTTAATCCGGTTTTTTGTCTGCAATTTTCCAAGCCATGTACTGTTCCAATACGGGTATATCAGCGGCGCACCATTCCAGCAAGTGCAGCTCTTCGTCGGTACACCAACGGATTTCCTCATGTTCAATCACTTGAAAATCAGTATATTGCTCAGGTTCGCAGACAAAAGGAATCAGACAAACAGACTTGTCGGGGTAATGATATACACAATCGGGCAGGCGGGTAATGATTTGCACAGCCGCACCAAGTTCCTCCCCGATTTCGCGTAGGATACACTCCTCAGCAGATTCTCCCTCGTGAATTTTGCCACCGGGGAATTCCCACAAACCGCCCTGCGAACGGTTAAGCGCACGACGCGCGGCCAGCACGCGCCCGTTAGCTACGATAATGGCACAGGTTACGTATAAGACAGCAGACATGAGGCAAAGGTCGGCATTATTGACCTAACTTTGCGCCGTTTAATCGGGGAATACGGACGAACGGATACTTACGGATGCTTTATCTGTTTACATCTGTGCAGTCTGCCAATATCTGCATTTAAACAAGTCAAAAATATGCGCAAACTCAACATGGAAGAATTGGGGCGGATAGATGCAGCAGCCTATGGTCAATTTGCCAATCGCCGCGTAGCTATTGTGCTGGACAATGTGCGCAGTGCGCTCAATGTAGGCTCGGTGTTCCGAACGGCAGATGCTTTCGGAATTTATAAACTCTACTTGTGCGGCATTACGGCCACTCCGCCCAACCGCGATATTCACAAAACAGCACTCGGCGCGCAGGAAAGCGTTGCATGGGAACACTTTGCAGATACGAAAGCCTGCTTGGCACATCTGAAAAGCGAAGGTTTTCAACTGGCCGTTGTAGAACAAACCGACGAAAAAATCATGCTGCATGAATTTACTCCACAACCAGAAGCTAATTATGCTTTTATTTTTGGCAACGAAGCAAGCGGTGTAAGCGATGCAGCCGTTAACATGGCAGACTTTGCACTGGAAATTCCACAGTTCGGCACCAAACATTCATTTAATATTGCCGTAACAACAGGCATTGTTTTGTGGCATTACTTTGTGCGCCATCAGGCAAACTGAGCAATCTCGCACTGTCAAATCATTACATCATCGAATCATTTATATCACTCTACCCGCTCAATCAACCAACCACATTATCATGAAAATCGGAATCATCAGAGAAGGCAAGACTCCACCCGACCGCCGCGTACCGCTGACACCGCGCCAGTGCACCCTGTTGCGCCGTCTGCATCCGGATATTGAAATATATGTACAGCCCAGCCCCATCCGCTGCTATACGGACGAAGAATATGCCGCCGAAGGGCTGCCGCTTACCGAAGATTTGACCCACTGCGATGTATTGCTGGGCATTAAAGAAGTGCCGATTGCCAACCTGATAGCCAATAAAACGTATTTCTTTTTTTCACATACGATAAAAAAGCAGGCATACAATCGCCCGCTTTTGCAAGCACTTTTGCAAAAAAATATTACCATGGTGGACTATGAAACGCTCACCGACGAAAAAGGCAATCGTCTGATTGCTTTCGGGCATTATGCGGGGTTGGTAGGTGCTTACAACGGTATTTTGGCTTACGGCGAAAAGTACAACCTGTTCCATCTAAAACCCGCACATCAGTGCTTCGACCGCCACGAGTTGATTTTCGGACTGCACAAATTAGCCTTGCCACCCATCAAAATTGCCCTGACAGGCAGCGGGCGCGTTGCTAAAGGAGCAATGGAAATGCTGGACGAAATGAAAATCGAGCGCGTGGATGTGGTGGAATATCTCAACCAGAAACAGTTTTCCATGCCTGTTTATACACAGTTAAGCTCCTCTGCCTATCACGTACACAAAAAAGGACGTAAGTTTATTGCCGAAGAATTTTACAGCTTCCCTGAGCATTTTGAATCGCATTTTGAACCCTTTTATCGGAATACCGACCTGCTGATTGCTGCCGCTTACTGGCATCCGAAAGCCCCCCGACTGTTTACAGCGGAAGAAATGAAGCGCAATGATTTCCGCATCCGCGTCATTGCCGACATTACCTGCGATATTAACGGTTCCATCCCTTCCACCAAGCGCCCCAGCAAAATCGGCGACCCTGTGTACGATTACAACCGGTTTACCGAACAATTGGAGCCGCCCTACAGCAATCCCGACAACGTTTCGGTCATGGCAATAGATAACCTGCCCAGCGAACTGCCCCGCGATGCCTCAGAGGAGTTTGGCGGTATCTTCATTGAGCGCATTCTGGCTCACCTGCTCAAAGACGACGAGGGCGTCATTGCACGCGCTACCATCACCCAAGGCGGGCACTTGACCCAGCGGTATGCCTATTTGCAGGCTTTTGCAGAAGGAAAAGAGTAAACTGCAAGTGCTATTTGGCAAACGCGATACTACATTTTCTTGCGAAAAAGCAGCGATGAATCGCCAAAGCTCAGGAAGCGGTAATTATTATCCAACGCTTCCTGATAAACTTTTTGCCAATCATTGCCAATAAATGCTGCCACCAGCATAATCAGCGTTGTGCCGGGCAGGTGGAAGTTGGTAATCAGCGCATCGCAAACTTTAAAATCATAGCCCGGAATAATCATGATTTCGGTTTCGCCCTGCAATTTTTTCAGCTGATGGCGTTGCATATAGTCCTTTACGCGGGCAACGGACTCCTTGCGTGTGGGCAACTGCGCCGGCTCGTAGCCGTAGGGCATCAGTTTGGGAATGTGGAAAGTGGCATCAGGGTTTTCGCCAAGCAGTACGCCGTACCAATAAAGGCTTTCCAAAGTGCGCATGGAAGTTGTTCCGACGGCAACTACATCTTCGGCAGCCAGCAGGCGGTCGATATTTTCTATGCTGACAATCATCTGTTCGGAGTGCATGGGGTGGTCTAATACGTTCTCGTGCTTGATGGGCTGAAAAGTTCCGCCTGCCACGTGCAGCGTGAGATAGTCGGTTTGTACGCCTTTTTGCGGCAATGCCTCCTGTAAAATGTAGTCAGTAAAATGCAAGCCCGCCGTTGGTGCGGCTACTGCCCCTTCCTGTTTGGCATAAACGGTTTGGTAAAACTGCTTGTCTTTTTCTTCCGCTTCGCGTTTCAGATAGGGCGGCAGTGGGGTTACGCCTACATAAGTCAGCAGTTCGGCGAAACTTACATCTGTATTATTCCACTGAAAATCAATCCATTGCACTTCACGATTTTGTAAAGTAGCTTGTAGTTTGACCGTTTTATCTTCTATCTCTACCTCGCGCTCGAGCAGCGTATCGTCTTTGAGGCGTTTCAGGTTACCGACGGCACAAGCCCATGTACAGTGCTCAGTCTGCTGCATGATAAGTGCTACATCCGACGTAGGGGCTACGGGATGCAACAAAAATACCTCTATGAGTGCTCCGGTTTCTTTCCGGAAATAAATTCTGGCAGGAATTACCTTTGTGTTATTGAAAAACAGCGTGTCTCCCCTTTTCAGTTCATCGGCGATTTGCCGGAAACGGCTGTGGCGGATTTCGCCTTTGCGATAGACCAACAAATTGGAAGCATCACGCTCTTCCAGCGGGAAGCGGGCAATGCGCTCATCGGGCAGTTCGTACCAGAAATCTTCCTGACGAACAGGTTGCAACAGCGGCTGGTTTTTCATGCCGCAAAGATATTCCAAAGCGCTACTGCCTTGTTTTCATGCACACGGATTTTTGACGGATAACGCGGGTTTGTGCTAATTTTTTGGTTGGTAGCATGGGGACGAGGTTACTAACGATATACCCCCCTGACAAGGTATTTTATGCCGTTGCACGCGCCGTTGTAAATCATATCCTGTGCCATAGGCACTTTATATCGGTAGAAAAAGGCATCCTTTGTCCCTTTTTTGCTCCCTTCAGGGGCAGCATATCATACTTTTATGCCAATAAGTAATGCCTACGGTGTAAATACGCAGTACGTTCTCAGCTGCTCAATTGCTTACTTATGTGAACAGTTTAAACTGTAAGATACTCCTCGCCCCAAACAGTTTTTTCAACTGTAACTACTACCGAACCACCATTAGGAAATAATTTGCCCGGATATTCTTGTCCTGCAATCCATAAAGTCTGTAAAGGAGAAGATGCCGACCATTCCATGTATGCCCAACCCGAATCATCAGTATAAAAATCATTAGTGTAGCTCATAAACCCCCAATGTCCTCTAACTCTTACACCTTTGTAGGGCTTGCCATACTGGTCTTGAACAAATACTCTGAAACTTCCCATGATACGCTTGTGCATTTTAACACCTACTCTTTCGGCTTTTCGGCATCTGCCGCCTGAGTTTTTTACGGGACTTCGGCGTTATACCCGCGAGTTTACGGATAACCTCAAAGAAGTAAATAGATAGAATGAAGGTTTATGAATAGCTCAATTCGCCAGTAGTACCTTTGAACAAGACTTAATAAAGTAGCGCGCCGCTGAGAGCAGCACATCTTGCTTTTCCAGTCCGGTGATTTCTACGGGAAGCTCTTCTTCTTTTTGTGCGTGTTCGGGGTTTTGCAGGCGGCTTGTCAGCTTGCTGCCTACTACGCGGTAGTTCATCTTATGCGCCGTAAGGTCTAACGAACATTCTAAAAAGCTATTCGGGTAGGTTGTCCACTTGTAGCCATTGTTTTCCGCGAGGTGAATCAGCACGTTGTAATTACCGCCGACATCGGTGCTGTCTTTGATGCGGACGTAGCTTACATACACCAATTCTGTACGATTACTGTCTGCATCATAACGCCGTAACTTCAGTTCTATGCGACCGGGATATAAGTCATCATGACGTGCTTCTAAGATGTAAATTTTATCATCCATGGGCAATTGACTGACGAAGGGTAGCGAAAACTCACCTTCCAGACGAATGGACTGTGGGGTGGGCTGAACTGCAGTCTGTGCGATTGCCGTAGAATCTGAAGCGGTAAGGGTGATGCCTTGAACTGTTGCCACTGCCGCAGAGTCCTGCATGGCGGGACTTTCCGTAGCTGCTTGCGCAATTGCTTCCGCCGTAGGGGTTATATCTGCTATTGGCTGTTGTCTTTGTTCAATAATGGCAGCTACAAGGCTATCGCGCTGCTCTTGCCGCGCTGCCATCATTTGTTCCGGCATGAACGACTCTTCTGTTTCCAACTCCTCGCCTGCCTCATGCTGTCCCAAAGCGCGGTTGTAATTCATAACGTAATACTCCACAGCAGTTATAAGCGCAATCCTGCCATTTAACTCCTGCCACTCACCGGAGAAATTGTCCGTAGGCGCAGGTTCGATAAGGTCAATCAAAGTACCATTGTCAAAATAGGCGACTGCTTGCCGCTGACGGTCGAAAGACACTTCCAGATAGCTTTCCTGACGGGTAGTCCATCCGCCCTTTTTCTTTTGCGAGGCAAAAATGGTTGTGCGCCAGTGCCGCGGATGGCTAAAAGTAGCCGCTATACGTCCCTTGTGAATAGTGGTACCTTGTTCGCGGCTTTTCAGTGCCTGAATGTGCAAGCGATAAACCGAACTGTCTTGCACAGGCACTATCTGGTAGCGATAGGTAGTTCCTGCATAGGGAAAATCCCTTGTAACAGTCTGTCCAAACGCCGCGCCTGCATACGACAGCAGTGAAAAAATCAATAGGGTAAAGCTATACTTTATATAAGTCAAGTTGACAAATTGCCATAGGTATAAGTAAAACGCTTATGTGCAATTTTAACAACTTTAAACAACTCTAAACAACTATTGTTGTCAGATAATTTGATTATATGATGAAAGTGCCATTATATAATCGAACTACCCACTATTTTTGAGGAAATAGCCTGTTCTAAGGTACTATTTTAAGATAAAAAATCCGATTGGTAAAAAACAAGTAAACATTTTATGAATTGCAAGCATCCTATGGCAAGCAACTAAAGTTATACTACAACTATGAAAAGTTATATTTTACCCGTAATCGTACTTTCTCTGCTGTTGTATTTTTTGAGCAGTACGGCGCTATGGGCGCACCCCCCGCCCAAATTCCGCCACCTCACTACTGCCGAAGGGCTGCCAAGCAATAGTATTAATGCCTTATTTGAAGACAAAGCAGGTTTTGTATGGATTGGCACCGATGCCGGGCTTGCGCGCTACGACGGCAAAAACATACAGATTTTTCAGCATCAGCCTGACAATAAAAACTCCATTGCCGATAATACCATCCATAAAATTACGCAGGACGGCAAAGGCCATATTTGGGTGATGAGCGCTACATAGCTCAACCAATATGACCCCGTTTTGCGGCAATGGAAACGCTATCCTCGTCCAGACCCAAATGCCATGCGGGAGTTAGCTATTTTATTTGCTGACAGTGACGGTAATATTTGGTGGGTCAAACAACATAATGGATACAAAGATGGCGCATCCCTGATTTACCAATCTTACCGCATAGAAACAGGCAAAATAAAGGACTATGTTTGCCGTTTCAACTTACCCAAACAAGACACGACCAAAGCGCAAAGCGTTTACCCGAATCTGTTGGAATACCAAGGCGAACTCTATGCCGCAGGGGCTTTATGAAATACGACAAAACCCGCGATGCCTTTGTACAAACCTATGCGGGCGAAGGCATCCCTTACGGCTTGCGCACCTTTGCCATGACTCATGATGAGAAGGGAAATATTTATTTTTTTGGCGATAATGCCGCAATAAATATCCGGCAATACAACCTAAATACTCGCAGGTTAACCTTAGTTACTAACAGTCCGATATTCTCTTTCTCAGATATGCATTACATGCAGGGTGCTGCGACGACATATGACGCGCTGTATGACAATGCCAACCGTAAAATATGGTTAGCTACTATCGGCGGTCTGGTAGAAACAGACCGCGACAGACAACAACATTCCCAGCACTTACCCAACCGATTTAACAATTTTGCTATTATAAATAAGATAGTCAAAACTTTGCATTATGATACGAACGGAAATATATAGGCAGGTACTGCTAACGGATTAGCCTACTTTCCTTCACGTCCGCAGTTTTTCCATGAGTATCCGCGCTTAGTAGATAAAAAAGTGCCACTCTCCGGCTCAAACGTACAAACCTTTACAGAAGATGAGCAAAAGCGTATTTGGGTAGGTACACAAGCCAATATGTCCTTTTGGAACAGAGTCAGCCGTGATTATGACACATTATCGTTGCCTAATCCGCAAGAACCTGTTTATACCAGAGGCGCTTATGGTGGGAAAGCTAATATCCGCACTTTAATAAGCACCGGTACATCTATTTACACAGGTACCTTAGGGGCAGGCATCTATCAAATCGATTCCATTAGCAAAAAAGCTGAGTACTTATCGCCTGCCCTGCGCAACGAAGACAAGGAGGATAAATTAGCAATTGAGCAAGTATTACGTCTATCACCACCTTTTATTGTTGATTCAAAAGCAGACGAAGATGGAAACCTTTGGGCAATAGATTGGGGGATAGGTTTAGACCTGTTATGCTACAACCCGCGCACGCAAACATTCAGACGATACCCTATTGACAAAACTAAGAGTTGTTTTTCTGACACAATCAGCGTAGGAGGAGGGCAATTGATGAGTTTAGCCATCAGCCCCGATAAAATCTATGTAGGTTCGGAGATAAGCGGGCTGTATCAGTTTGACCGAAAAAAACTTTGCTTTGAGCGGCGCTATGGCTACGACGCTGCCAATCCTAAATCTATTTCCGGCAACAAAGTAATTACGGTATTTGTCAGCAAGGCAGATGAGGTTTGGGCAGGCACGGAAAACGGACTCAATCGCCTGAAAAAAGACGGCACATTTGAGCGCTTTCAGAATTTTCCGAACAATTCGCCATTGAAGAAGACGACAAAGGCTTTCTTTGGGTAGCTACTCAGAACGGCTTGTGCCGCCTCCATCAACGAGACGGAACACGCATTTACTACAACCAATACAACGGGCTGCAAAGCGGCGGCTTTAACCAAAATGCTATTTTCAAAAGCAGTAGCGGCGAAATTTTTGTCGGTGGCGCAAATGGCTTTAACTATTTTCACCCCGATAGCGTCATTGCATGGCAAAAGCAAACCGCGCCGCGTGTGGTGCTTACTCATCTGAATGTGATGAACAAGGACTATGTATCTCAGGATACGGCCTTAGAGTTTCGCAAAGCCATTGCACTGGCGCACGATGAAAACGACCTGCAATTCACCTTTGCTGCTCTGGGTTTGGGCACGCCCGACAACAATCGCTACGAATACGGGATTATCCTGAAAAATGACGGCTGGTTTAACCTGTTCAGCCGCCCCGATACGGCATGGGTAAGCATGAGCAACAATAGCCTGCTCAACCTACCCCGCATGAGTTTCGGCGATTATGTGCTGGAAGTGCGCGCCTCTGCCGCCCCCGACATTTGGAGCAGCGGCGAAGACATAGCCCGTCTTTATCTGAACATCAGCGCGCCCTGATACCTGACCAAAACTTTCTGGTTAATATTGTTGGTGAGTATTGGCATCGGACTTTACACCGGCTATAAAATTCGTCAGCGGGTGCTTGAGCAGCAAATTATTGGAAAAAACCGTTGCCGAGCGCACCGGCGAACTGAGAGCAGCCAATCAACAATTAACCACGCAGGCAGAGGAACTTCAAACCCAAAATGAACTCATTGAAAAGCAACGGCAAAAACTGGTCGGGCTACGAACTTCGCAATCGCACCACACCAAGCATAATTACCAACTCCTTATAGAACTGATTAAGGAAGAAATAAAGTACCAAACCGACCCTAAAGCTATAGAATCGCTTGAAAAAATTGCCACTATCGCTTCCATTCGTGCTCACTTGTCGCGCAGAATTTATGAGGAACAAACAAAAGATGCTACCTATCGGTACGACCTGCTTACCTACATTAGTAAAATCATCTACGAACTTAGTAGCATTGCCGCCGGCAGCAATTTTGATGAGTTACAATGGAGTGCTTCGGTGGAAAATGTGAAGTTGCAAGTCAAAGAAATGAGCGGTTCAGAACGCATTATGAACGAACTTTACCACAATGCCGAAAAGTATTTGCGAAATTTGCCCTATGCGCCTCACATCCACATTGCTATCAAAAAAACGATAAGGGCGGCTGGATGTTTACTTACCAAGACAATGGCAGCGGCTACCCTGAAGCCGTGCTGCAAAAAGGTGCGAGCGCACTTGCCGACCTGTACCGCATGTCCGGCGACCTTGACGGAGAGATGCGTATTGCCAATAACAACGGCGCTTATTTTGAGCTAATCGTTCATAGAAGTACCGACAACAAACAGAAACGACAATAACCTAAACAGGCATAGCGTATGGAAATTTTTATATTGGAAGATGACCCGCCTTTTGCAACGCCAAAACAGCCTTTTGCAACAGGTGCCTCATAGCGCAACCGAGGACTGACTAATATTGTCAAGACAGCATACAGCAAGTTTGTTTTGACAATATTAAACCCCAATCGCTATGAAAAAACGTTTTTCCCTTCCCAAAGACTTCAACACCCGCAAGCATCTGGCAGCCGATGCGCCCTATGTAAAGCTGTTGTGCGAAAAACTGCACGCCAAAATAGCAGCAGAATGGGCTGAAAAATGGAAACCGCTTGGTCTGGGTAACTGTCCTGCTCATTGCCGCAAAATACGCTGTTATTCCGCTTTTATCAAAGCGCTGAATCGGGGACATTTTTGCTACCTGTAACTTACAAGAAGACAAGGAAACAGGAATTGAATCATCGCTCAAGCGCCTGTTAGACAGCGATAAACTGCCCAAGTTTTTGCAGAAATTTATCAGAGACATGCTGGTGACCTACCTTGGCTATGAATCGTGGGACGTTTTCAAAAATTTATACAGCAATGAGGTAAATAGTTCTACGTCATCGGAACTGCCACCGCTGCAGCCTGCTCAAAAAACTCCATTGATTGCTGTCTCCTATACGAGTTCCATCTGTGCCTATCGCTTTCGCAACGTAAACTATACTGCCATAGCCTGTGGCTGATGCCGTGCCATAGCTTTGCTTCATTCAATGCGAATTTAACTTCAAACCTGACAAGTTTTTTGAGACCTTTCAGATTTAAATGTTTCATTTTTCAACAAATTAAATAAAAATTTACGTAAAAACGCAATTTTGCAAAAAAACCATAAAAAATTCAATTTAATTCAGTATTGCATCTATTAAGGACAGGGCATGCCTTGCCCCTATAAATCTAATTACTCAACTTCTGCGCCTTATCATCTCAACTTTGCTAAATTTGCCTGAATCACTACTCAGACAAATACGAAAATGATAACACTCGGCGACAAAGAATATTTCCCCGGCATCGGTGCGATTCCTTACGAAGGGCCTGATTCCGATAATCCACTGGCATTCAAATACTACGATGCCAACCGCATAGTGGCAGGTAAAACGCTCAAAGAACATCTGCGTTTTGCAGTAGCCTACTGGCATTCGTTCTGCGGTACAGGCAGTGACCCGTTCGGTGTACCGACCAAAGATTTCCCTTGGGTAACCGCCTCCGACCCCATTGCCCAAGCCAAGGAAAAAATGGATGCGGCTTTTGAATTTATTACCAAATTAGGTGCAGGCTTCTACTGCTTCCACGATTTTGACTTGGTGGAAGAAGGCACATCAATAGCCGAAAGCGAGTGCCGCATGCGCATCATGACCGACTATGCCAAAGCCAAACAGGCGGCTTCAAGTGTGCAGTTGCTCTGGAACACCGCTAACTTATTCAGCCACCGCCGCTACATGAACGGTGCTGCCACCAACCCCGATTTTAGCGTAGTTGCTTATGCAGGTGCGCAGGTGAAAAACGCCTTAGACGTTTGTATCGAGCTTGGCGGGGCAGGCTATACCTTCTGGGGCGGGCGCGAAGGCTACCTCAGCCTCCACAATACCGACATGAAGCGCGAATTGGAGCACATGGGGCGTTTCCTTACCATAGCACGCGACTACGCCCGCAAGCAGGGTTTCAAAGGCTATTTCTACATAGAACCCAAACCCGCAGAGCCAAGTAAGCACCAATACGATTTTGACGCAGCCACTTGCATTGGCTTTTTGCGCCAATACGGCTTGCAGGACGATTTCCGCCTCAACTTGGAAACCAACCATGCCACGCTTGCAGGGCACAGTTTTCAGCACGAGTTGCGCGTAGCAGCCGATGCAGGCATGTTCGCCAGCATAGATGCGAACCGCGGCGACTACCAAAACGGCTGGGATACCGACCAGTTCCCCACCGACCTGTTTGAACTCACCGAAGCCATGTTGATTATTCTGGAAGCAGGTGGATTTACAAGCGGAGGCATTAACTTTGATGCGAAAACGCGCCGCAATTCAACCGACTCGGAAGATTTGTTCATTGCGCATATTGGCGGAATGGATGCTTTTGCTCGTGCACTGATAATTGCTGACAACATTCTCAAAAAATCGCCGTACCTGCAAATGCGCCAAAACCGCTATGCGAGCTTTGACAGCGGCGCGGGTGCCGATTTTGAGCAGGGCAAACTTTCATTGGAAGACTTGCACCGCATCGCTTCGGAAAGCCCTGAACCAAAACTCATCAGCGGCAAACAGGAATTGTACGAAAATATTATCAATCAATACATCCGATAAAAAACATGCAAAGTTGGCTTGACATCCCTCAAAATTCCGATTTTTCCATTTACAACCTGCCCTACGGCATTTTTTCGTACGGTAAAAAAAAGCCGCGTGCCGGAGTTGCTATTGGCAATTTCATCATAGACCTGAAACGGGCATATAAAAAAGGAGTTTTTGAGGATATCAAAATCCCCAAAAAAGTTTTTGATAAACCTGTACTGAACGACTACATTCGCTTGGGTAAACCCGTCCATCGTGCAGTGCGCAAGCGTTTACAGGAGCAACTGCAGGACCCTACAAGTCTGCTGTTCCACCATCAGCAAAAATTGCTTGTACCGATGGAGGAAGCCTCTATGCACCTGCCCGTTGAAATTGGCGATTATACCGATTTTTACAGCAGCGAAGAGCACGCCACCAATGTAGGCAAAATGTTCCGAGGCGAGGCCAATGCGCTGAGGCCCAACTGGAAATACCTACCCGTTGCTTATCATGGCAGAGCATCTTCTATCGTAATTTCGGGTACGCCCATCCGCCGTCCGATGGGTCAGTCGCGCCCTAACGACAACGAACCACCTGTTTTCGGACCTTCCCAAGCGGTAGATTTTGAGTTAGAGGTAGCCTTCATTATCGGCCGCGATACAGAACTTGGTGAGCGCGTACCTACTGAGCATGCCGAAGATTATATCTTCGGACTGGTGCTGTTTAACGATTGGTCAGCCCGCGACCTGCAAAAGTGGGAGTACGTTCCACTGGGTCCTTTTCTGAGTAAAAACTTTGGTTCTTCCATATCGCCATGGATTGTAACCTTAGATGCGCTGGAATCTTTCCGCACGCAAGGGCCTGAACAAAACCCGCCCGTTCTTCCCTATCTGCAAACCGAAGGTGCACGCACATTTGATATCCAATTAGAAGTGGCCATTATGCCAAAGAGGGCAGAGAAAGAAACGGTTGTCTGCCGTTCCAATTTCAAATACCTGTATTGGAACATGGCACAGCAGTTGGCACACCACACCGTCAATGGCTGCAATATCCGCGTAGGCGACCTTATGGCCTCAGGCACCATCAGCGGCTCAACACCCGATTCGTTCGGCTCTATGCTGGAATTGACTTGGAACCGGAAAAACCCGATTACCATGAGCGACGGCAGCACACGAACGGCTATCAACGATTTGGACGTAGTCATCATGCGCGGTCACTGCGAAAAAGACGGCATTCGCGTAGGATTTGGCAAAGTAGAAACGCTGCTGCTACCTGCGGAGTAGGCTTATTTGATGTTGTCGCAAAGAAATTCGCCTGTTACAATGGTTTGCTCCACTAACGAAGAGGCTTTAAACTTCTGCACAAATTCATTGTCGCGGTGAAAGTCCACATTGCGAAGCCGTTTAACAGAGGCGCGGAACTCCTTGCTGATTTTGAGGTTTTCTGCGCCTGTTCCGTTTTTCAGCGCCTTGTGTATATCAAGCAAGCCGTTGATAGTTATCCGCAAATCAAGAAAAAAACTATCGTATTCGGGGCTGCCTTTCTTCCATGCCTCTATTTTTTTCAGGTATTCCTGCAACATGTAGTCATATTGCCGCGATTTGGCCACCAAATCCGACTTCATCATTTCGCTTTCAAGTGCAATAAATGCTTTCTGGTATTTAGCCGATTCGTCGGAGGCTTCCATTTCTATGATTTTCCGTTTGACAACGCGCATAGTTGCCGAGGAGAGCATGTCCTTAGTAGCAGGCCATGCGGTCATAATAAGCTCAGGCTTAATTTTTTTGCCTGACAAAATGCTGCCTACGGTCTGGTAGTGCTTTTGGTATTTTATCAATGAGGTGTACTGAATCGTACTGTCGCTGAGTTGGCGGTACAACACCGTAATTGCATCAATTTCCGCACCGAGCAGTTGAGCATTAGGCTTATCAATTCCTGCTTTTTCCAATGCTGCCATTATTTTCTCCGCATCCTTTTGCGCTCGTGCCTCGCCTTGGAACATCCATACCAACAAAGCCGGCAACAGCAACAAGTAGCTTTGATATAATAGCCTGTCCATTTGTGCGTTATCTTGAATAGCAAATTAAAGGAAAATCACAAATTTGCGGAAAGCATTTTGCAACAATTTTAAATCAGATAATCTGTCGTATGCGTAAATATTTTCTACAATCCACTACACTGATTGCATTGATAATACCTTTTTTAACAGCTCAACTGTATGCGCAAGCCGACAGCGAATCTACATCATTAGACTATTACATAAAGGCTGAAAAATTTCGTACAAGCAAGTGCTTCATCGAAGCAATAGAAATATACGACAGAGCTATCAGCCTTGAAGCCAACAATTTTAAGTACTACCACTCCAAAGCGCTTTGCTACTACGGTCTGAAAGATTTGCCCAACACCATTATGACAATGGAAAAGTGTCTGCAAGTGAAAAAAGACTTTGTCCCGGGGCTTTTGCTGTTGGCACAATCTTACAAACTATCGCAAAAAAGCAATGAATACATCCTCACCTTAGACAATGCTTTCAAATATGAAACAGACATATCCAAAAAAGTTGATTACAAAACCAATATCGTAATAGCCCTGATGCGCAACAAGGAATATGCACGCGCCAAACCGCATGTGATTCAAGCCCGAGCACTGGCTCCCAGCAACGAAAATTTGATGTATTTGGAAGGAAAAATTCTCAATGAACTCAACGACTTTCGTGCAGCAAAAGAAATTTTAAACAAACTCATTAGCACCTTAACCGAAAAAGACCCCAAAATTATAGCCAAGTACTACTACGAAATGGGTTATGCCTGCTATAAGTTGGGCAATTTTGAACTGGCGTTTGACTATTGGAAAAATGCCGACCATGGCTATTTCAAAAATCAGATTGCCCGTTACAATCCGCGAACATACTTAGCAACGGCCATGTGCTACTACAAAATATACGACTTTGCCAAATCCCGCGAAAATTTGGATATTGCCATTAAAATTCAACCAAACCTGACCCCTGCCTACATGTTACAGGCAGAAATAGCAAAAAAGGAACTGAAACAGGATGCTGTTATTGCCGCCTATCAAAACGCATTGACCAATGAAAGCGAGCCTTCCAAAAAAGGTGAAATTTGCAAAGCTCTTGCCCATGCACTGATGGAATCGCAGCGATTTACGGACGTAGTCAATATTACTTCACAAGGCCTCAAACATACGCCGGGCGATTATCAGATGCTTTTTTTGCAGGCAATGGCCTACTACCGCGCCAAACAGTATGTAGAATCGCTCAAAGTACTGGAAATTATTTCAGGCAATCAGGCGTTAGATGTAGAAAACCGCGCAATGGTAAATTTTGCCATTGCTACCATCTACAAAATAACCGGACAAACGGATAAGGCAAAAGCTGCCTATAAAAAAGCAGAAGCGGGAAGTTTCACCAAAACCGTACAGTTGGAGTTGGCCAATATGGAAGGTAAACTCAATGCCCCTGATTTTGTTGAAGAAGATATTCCACTGCCACAGACGCAGTAAGGTCATTTAAACCGATATTTCAGATTTTTGAGAATCTGCACCATCTGGCGAAGTTAATTAATGTATTATTTTACGGGATGGCAATAAATGGCCTCTTTTTGGTTGGGGTCGGGCAATTTGGGGCTAATGTAAGGAATTCCAAGCCCTAAACCGCGCAAGATGAAAAGTGTGGCCAAAAGCACTGCCAGATACGGGCGAACCCCCTTGATGGTATTACGCACCTTGATACTAATCAACCGACTGGAAATGGCAGTGGCAAGCATCATAGGAACGGTACCCATGCCAAAACCCGTCATGTGTAATATGCCGCCCGTCATGCTATCGGCAAGAATGGCTGTTGCGCCCGCCATATAAATAAAGCCGCAAGGCAGCAGTCCGTTTAACATACCAATCAATACGAAAGTGGCAGGCGAAGGACGGTGCAACAACCAGCTGAAGCCCTTTTTGATGAAATCTGTAAGGTAGCTCAACCCCAGCCAGCGGCTGAATTTGCTGCCGAGTGTGCCCGGCAAAAAATAAACAATCACAATCAGGATGCCCAGTTCAAAAGCTATCCATTGCTGATAACCCGATTTGAAAAAGGTTTCGCCGAAATATCCCAGCAGCACGCCAATCAGTGTGTACGTAATCACTCTGCCACTGTTATACAAAACAGCATCCCGAATTAATGCCAAGCGGGTGCTCAAATCCATCGGGATGGATAGTGCAATGGCACCACACATCCCGACACAGTGAAAACTGCCAAGCAAACCCATCAGAAATCCACTCCAAAGGCCAATCATGATTCTGTATATTTTTATTGCACCTGAAATGCATAATCTTTAAAATAGCTTTTGCCGTTGCTTGTCAGTTGCAGCTTGGCACGCCAGTATCCTTTGGTAAGGAGCTCGGTATGAATAATTTGCCTGCCTTCTTCGTCGGGGGTAAAAGCAACTTTGAAATCCAGCCGCGCATCGGAGGGACGGTAAAAATAAATTTCCCCTTGGCTTGTTTTTACCCATTCTTTAGGGCATATGAAAGTCAATCCGGTGGCTGTTTCTTCCATGCGAAGCAAGCTACCTGCCTCTTTTGCATGTTTTACTGCCTCTGCATGTGCGTTAAAGTTCTCTTCCTGACGGTAATAATCTTTACTTACCATAGGTACATCGCTGCGCACGGCCACTACTACCATATACCCAATCATCATCGCAAAAAGTACAAAAGCTACTACAAGTCCGTGTCCCCAGTGAAATCTCATCTGTCTGATTCGTTTTAAGTTTGAAAATAAATATATGCCACCTGACAAGTTTTTGGACAATAGCTTATTGTGCTACATAGGCCCCATAAAACTTGTTTTAGCTGTTTCCAGCAATTCATTATTGGCATTGTAAACACCGATTTTAACAGGAGTTTTCATACCTGTCAATTGACTTTTATCTAACTCAATAAAAAATGCCCCATCGGCAAGCCCTTCGGCAGGTACTGTCAGCGCATCGCCTACAAGACGAATTTTGCCCTGTGGTTCCAGCAATCTGATTTGCACAGGCAAAGCATCGTGCGACTTGTTAATAATTTTGATATTATACAAATTGGTAATGTTCCCGTTTTCATTTTTTTGGAACAACGTACCTTGTGCACGCATTACTCGCACGCCAATCATGCCACGGGTGAACAGAAAACTACCGATAATGCCCAGAAGCACCAATAAGACTACCGAATAAGCAGCCATGCGCGCAGTGAATCGCTTGGGTTTTTCTGCATCCGGATAGCGGCCTTGCTCGATTTCATTGCGGGAGGCATAGCGCACCAAGCCACGCGGTTTGCCAATTTTGTCCATAATGCTGTCGCAGGCATCAATGCAGGCCGTGCAGTTGATACATTCCAATTGTGTGCCGTTGCGGATGTCAATGCCTGTCGGACAAACATGTACGCACTGCATACAGTCAATACAGTCGCCGAGTGTACGTACTTCATTTTTGCGCATCTTGCCGCGAGGTTCGCCGCGTACCTCATCGTAGGTAATCACCACCGAATTTTTGTCTAACAGAACCCCCTGCAAGCGGCCGTAAGGACAAACAACCGTGCAAATTTGTTCACGAAAATAGGCAAACACCGTATAGAATACACCGCTGAATATCAACATGGCTATAAAACCCGCCAGATGTTGGCTGACAGGTTCGGTAACAATTTTGTACAATTCCTCAATACCGATGATGTAAGCAAGAAACGTATTGGCAATCAATAGCGAAATGGCGTAAAAAACAGCGTATTTGGTGCCTTTTTTCAAGATTTTTTCGCGATTCCACGGCATTTTGTCCAAGGCTTTCTGCTGCATGTAGTCGCCTTCTATAAGATACTCAATTTTGCGGAAAACCATCTCCATAAAAATTGTTTGCGGACATGCCCACCCGCAAAAAAGTCTGCCGTAAACCACCGTAAACAGGATAATGAAGACAACCCCCGCCAGCAGCATCAACACAAAAATATACATATCCTGCGGCCAGAACACATTGCCCAAAATAACAAACCTGCGTTCCAGAATATTAATCAGCAGCAGCGGATAGCCGTTAATTTTAATAAATGGCCCGGCAAACAAAAAAGTCAGTAAAATGGCTGCAAACCAGTTTCGATAGCGTGTAAAATCGCCAGAAGGTTTCTTTGGATAAACCCACTTGCGTTTACCTTTTTCATCAACAGTTGTCAGACGGTCGCGAAAAGATTCGTCTTGATGCAGCAGATGGTCTGTGATATTTTTCATAGCTATTGTTGCATGTAGTAAACCTGACCAAACCCGTCAGGTTTATTTAATGCAAATATGAATACAACCTCCGCTCAAAAAAGATGATTTAGGTCATCTGCCCCATTTTTTCAATAACTTTGCCATTGTTGCAAATCAATTTTTTATGAAGATTTCCTATCAATGGCTCAAACAGTTTATCAACATAAGCGAATCACCCGAAACAATCGGCAAAATGCTGACCAGCATAGGGCTGGAAGTAGAAGCAATTTATCCCGTAGAAACCGTTAAAGGCGGATTGGCAGGTGTAGTTATTGGCCATGTGCTGACTTGCCAAAAACACCCCAACGCAGACAAACTCAGCCTGACTACCGTAGATATTGGTGGAGGAGTGGTTGCCCCCATCGTTTGCGGTGCTCCCAACATAGCCGCCGGACAAAAGGTGCTTGTAGCAACCGTTGGCGCAACTCTGTACCCTACACAAGGTAAACCTTTTACCATCAAAAAAGCCAAAATTAGAGGCGAAGCCTCCGAAGGCATGATTTGCGCCGAAGATGAACTTGGACTGGGCACTTCCCACGACGGCATTATGGTATTAGACACCGACCTGCCTCCCGGAACGCCCGCTGCACAGTTGCTGCAATTGGAAAATGATTACGTGTTTGAAATCGGGCTGACCCCCAACCATGCCGATGCAGCCTCTCACTATGGAATAGCCCGCGACCTGCACGCATTGACAGGTCTGCCCATCTGCTTCCCCGAGCCTTTTGAACACAAAGTAGGCAGTCGTCGGGAAAAAATAGAGGTCATTGTAGAAAACACGGAAGCCTGCCCACGCTATTCAGGCTTGACTATCAGCGGCTTACAGGTGAAAGAATCGCCCGAATGGCTCAAAAAACGTTTGCAGGCAATCGGACTCACCCCCATTAACAATGTGGTAGATGCCACTAACTATGTACTGCACGAGTTAGGCCAACCGCTGCACGCTTTTGATTTAGACAAAATTGCAGGGCGTACTATCCGCGTAAAAACTTTGCCCGAAGGCACGGTTTTCCGCACCTTAGACGATGTGGAGCGCAAACTCACCGCTCGCGACCTGATGATTTGCGACGGAAACAGCCAACCCATGTGTATCGGAGGCGTATTCGGCGGCAAAGAATCGGGTATTTCCGACCGCACGACAGCCATTTTCCTTGAAAGTGCATACTTTCATCCAAGCTACATTCGTTCCAGTGCTATGCATCATCGGCTGAAAACGGATGCAGCCTATCGCTTTGAGCGCGGCACCGACCCTAATATGACAGTTACAGCCTTGAAACGCGCCGCTTCCATCATTATTGACATTGCAGGCGGAGAAATTTCTTCGGATATTATTGACATCTACCCTCAGCCGATTCCGCATCGGCAATTCACGGTTAAATACAAAAATATAGACCGCCTGATTGGCAAGCAGTTAGACCGCGCCTTGATTCGTCAAATTTTGCAACGCCTTGAAATTCAGATTTTGGCAGAAGACGAAGCCACTTTTACCGTCTCCGTTCCGCCCTATCGCGTAGATGTATGCAAAGATGCGGACATCGCCGAAGAAATTTTGCGCATTTATGGCTTTGACAACGTAGAACTGAAACCCTCGCTCAATGCAGACTATCTGGCAGAGTATGCAGCGCCCGACTTGTTCAAAATTCGCATGGAATTGACCAAAATGCTGGCAGCAATCGGTTATCACGAAATAATTACCAACTCGCTGACCAAACCGACTTATGCCGAAGCGCTGGCCATGCCTGTGGAACACAATGTGGAAATTGCCAACCGCCTCAGCAGCGAGCTGGGGGTGATGCGCCAGTCGCTCCTGTTTTCGGGTTTGGAAGTACTTGCCCGCAATATCAGCCATCGCCAAAAAAATTTTCGCTTCTTCGAGTTCGGCAAAACCTATCAAAAACAAACCAAAGCCGACGGAACAACTTTCTATGCGGAAAATGACCGACTTGTGCTTTTTGCTACGGGCAACCAACATTCGGAAAGCTGGCAGGTTGCCGAAAAGAAAACAGACTTTTTCCAACTGGCAGGCACGGTACAAAAAGTGCTGCAAAAGTTGGGCGCAACACAAGCCGACCCGCAGGAAATAGATGGCAGCAACTTGTTTGCCTACGGGTTGGCTTTTGTAATAGACAAGCGCGAGGTGGCCAGAGTAGGCTTGGTGCAAATGCAACACGCCAAATCGGTAGATATTAAGCAGGAAGTGTTCTATGCAGAAATAGACTGGACATATTTGGCCGGCAAATTGAAACAACCGACATACAGCGAACTTTCCAAGTTCCCCGAAGTGCGCCGCGACCTGTCGTTAGTGCTTGATAATCAAGTGAGTTTTGACCAAATTCGCCGATTAGCTTATCAAACCGAACAACGGTTGCTTAAAACAATCAATGTTTTTGACGTGTTCACGGGCGAAAGTCTTGGCAGCGGCAAAAAAGCCTATGCGCTCAGTTTCATTCTCCAAGACCAACATCAAACCCTGACCGACCAAGTCATTGACAAAATCATGGAAAAACTGATGGGCGCATTTGAACGACAGCTCGGAGCAGTTATCAGAAAATAAAAACAACAGAAATCATGCAGGTAAAAATTTTACACACCGGTGCTATTGAAAATAATATCGACCTTGCGGTGCTGATGCTTAGCAGTCCGGAAGAGGCTTTTGCGTTTTGCTCTGGCAAACCGGAATACGACTATCTGATGCAAAAAGCCCAAAAAGGTGATGAAGTAATTGTTTTGAACCAGTGGATGCGCAAAATTTACTGCATCGCCGCATGGAATCAGCACAAAGGGAAACAACTGCCTGATTATGAGCGATTAGAAAAAATCAGACGCGCAGGCAACCGCATTGCCAAACTGATGCGGAAAGACGGCAGCTCACAAATACAACTCACCGTTGGCAATGATAAAACCGCTGCACTGCTCGCATTGACAGAAGGAATAGCCTTGGGCTCTTATCAATTTTTAAACTACCAACCTGCCAAACAGGCAAAACAGCAAACCCCGACGATTTATTGCTATGCAGCCAATAATATTCAACCTGCATTAGATGAACTTTCAAGGGTAACGGCAGCCAACTTTCTTGTGCGTGATTTAGTAAACGAGCCTCCAACGATGCTTACAATACAGGAACTTTCCACACGAGCCATTGCAGCAGGTCAAGAAGCCGGTTTTGAGGTAGAAGTTTTGCACAAAGCACAAATAGAAGCTCTCCGCATGAACGGCTTGCTGACCGTAAGTAAAGGCAGCGCTACAGAACCGGCTTTTAACATCCTGACTTACAAGCCTGCCAATGCTCTCAATGCAAAACCGTTGGTGTTGGTTGGCAAGGGAATTGTTTATGACACAGGCGGTTACAGCATCAAAACCTCCGAAGGCATGGAAACCATGAAATGCGATATGGGCGGCGCTGCCGCCGTAATTGGCGCATTCACAGCCATTGCCTCCAATAAGTTGCCTGTGTACGTCGTAGGGCTGATTCCTTCTACCGACAACCGCATCTCGTCGCATGCCTATGTACCCGGCGATATCATTACATATGCCAACGGCAAAAGCGTGGAAGTACTAAATACAGATGCCGAAGGCCGATTGATTCTGGCTGATGCACTCATTTACGCTCAAAAATATGAGCCCCGGTTAGTGATTGATTTGGCAACACTGACAGGTGCAGCTATGCGCGCCATCGGACGCCAAGCCTGCGTGATGATGGGTACAGCACCCGATGAAGTAAAACAGCGACTCATTGCATCGGGCAGAACCGTTTACGAACGGATAGTAGAGTTTCCGCTGTGGGACGACTACGACCAGTACATTCAATCGGATATTGCCGACATTAAAAATACAGGTATTCCTGAGGCGGGTGCTATTACGGCAGGCAAGTTCCTGGAACATTTTACCGCATACGACTGGATTCATTTAGACATCGCCGGTCCAACTTTCATCAAATCTGCCGACCACTATCGCGGACCTAACGGAACAGGTTACGGTGCAAGGCTGTTATACGATTTTGTGAAAGGTTTTTTTGCCTGATTTGACGGGTTGAACTTGATACACAAGCACATGCTATTGTTAAAATGCCGTAAAATCAGCATCCTAAGCAACCACGCACAACAGTAAAACATGGAAGATATAAAAGAACAGTTGCCTGTTATCGGCATTACACTGGGCGACTACAACGGCATCGGGCCGGAGGTAGTTATCAAGGCTTTGCAGGACAACCGAATACTGAAACTCTTTACCCCTGTGCTATACGGTTCACATAAGGTACTTGCGCGCTACCGCAAGCTGCTCAACATTGAGCATTTCAGCTACCAATCTGTGCAGGCCGGGCAGCCTTTCAGCAGCAAAAAAATCAATTTGATAAGTTGCTGGGACGATACACATGAGCCTGCCCCCGGACAAGTAACACAGGAAGCGGGTTTAGCTGCCTGTCAGGCGCTGCAAGCCTCTACCGAAGACTTGAAAAATGGTCGCACTCAGGCGGTTGTAACTGCACCTATCAACAAGCACAATATCCAAAGCGAAGCCTTCCCTTATCCCGGCCATACAGAATATTATGCCGATGTTTTTCAGGCAAAAGAACACTTGATGCTGCTCACAAGCGAAGAGTTGCGCATAGGCACCGTAACGGGGCACATACCGCTTCATCAGGTATCGCAAGTATTGACAAGAGACAAGGTTGCTCAAAAAATTGACCTGTTGTTGCAATCCCTTCGTCTAGATTTTGCTATTCGTAAGCCACGCATTGCCGTGCTCGGGCTGAACCCGCACGCAGGCGAAAACGGGCTGTTAGGAGAAGAAGACAGCGCCATTATAGCACCAACCGTACAATCTTTCCTCGATAAAGGGCAGTTGGTCTTTGGCCCCTACCCCGCCGACGGATTCTTCGGTAAACATCAATATCGCCAATTTGATGCCGTATTGGCTATGTACCACGACCAAGGACTAATTCCTTTTAAAATGTTGGCATTTGAGCACGGTGTAAATTTCACCGCCGGACTGTCCGTAGTGCGCACCTCCCCCGACCACGGCACCGCCTACGATATTGCAGGCAAGGGCATTGCAGATGAAGGGTCGCTGCGGGCTGCTATTTTTGAAGCTATAACCATCCTGAAAAATCGTGAACTGGCAAAATTGGAACGCAAACCCAGCAGTGCTTCCAACGAAACACTGGCCGCCGTTATGCAAGAAGAAGATGCCAAACCCGAAAGTTTGTTATGAACTGCGTAGTTTGCAACAAGCCCATTACCGATGCGGTCAGTTTGGAGCGCGGCGTAGGCCCCGACTGCCGGCAAATGCTGCAAGGGGCTATGGAAAAACACAGCCGCCACTTTGCCGACCGCTACTGCGGTAAATTTGACGGCAATGTGGTGCTCATGCGCGGTGCCGATGGTGCACCGACGACGAACATCCCGCACAAAGTGTTGATGCACAGCCCGACAGGCCACGAATGGGGATTCAACGGCAAAGGCCCTGCCGACTTGGCACTTAACATTCTGCTGCAATTCACACGTGCCGACATTGCCATTATTTGGCATCAGCAATTCAAGAAGGACTTTCTGGAAAAAGCCCCCAAAGAAGGCATTAAGATAGAAGGCAAACGCATCAAGCAATGGATTGCGGGTAAAATTCAAACCCTGTTTTGATACTCATGGTCAGATACTTAAACCCGGCAGGTCTTTGAGACCTATCGGGTTTTTTTATTGTTATCATGTCATCATTCCGCAATGCGCACGCGAATGCCTGCCGAATGAGCGGTAAATTCGGGGGCGTACATACATTGGATAGTGGCTAAGCCGTTGGAAAAATCGCCTGCCTGTGTAGCGCGCAGGGCATACTCAAACACGTGCGTGCCCTGCGGCAGCCAACCGAAAAAGAAGTTAGTGGCAGCGTCGCGGGTGCTTTCGTAGTAGCCCAGCCCGCCTTGCCAACGGTAGCCGCTCAGGGTGTTCAAAGGCTCAAAACCTGCGGCGCGCATGTCTTTCAGGTGGACGTATTCCATGGCGCGGTCAACGCGCAGTTCAATGCGCACCTTCACCTTGTCGCCGATTTTGACGGGTGTTTGTTCGGTAATCGGCTCTAAAACAAGTCCTTTTTCGGTAACGCGCTCAATGTAGAGTTGCTTGCGCAGTTTGAGCGGTGTTTCGGCAGGGGTTATTTTGTCCAAATCTTCAAAATACTGCCAGTACAAACCGCCCCAAGCAATGCCTTTGCCGGGTTTGCTCACGGTTACTTTGCCCATGTCGGGTTTGATTTCGCCGCGATTCCATTTGACCTGAAAATAGCCCGTTCCTGCTTCCACTCTCACGTCGTCCATTCGGGTAGGGTCTATTTTTTGCGCACCCACGCGAATGTCTGCCATTGCGGTTTCCGCCAGCCAGTTGTCGCCTTGCAGCAAGAGCGCATACACGGCTTCCGCAGTGGCTTTGGTTGTTTTCCAATCCTGCGTTTGTTTTTGCTTCAACAGCCAGATTTTCAGGTCATTAACAGCTTGGGCATCTTGCGCAATTTCGGCGAAAACCTCAATCATCAGTGCCTGCGTTTCAATGGGCAGTTCATACCACCAATAGCTATGGTTGGCTTTCCAATACATGCCCGTTTCTTCGTTTACGATAGCGCGTTCTTTGAGCGACTGCGCAATGGTTTTGGCACTTGCCGTTTTGCCCGTGCGGTGCAGGGCAAGGGCTGCCATGCCTTGCGTATAGAGTCCTGTTTTTGTCCAATATTGCTCTGCCTGATTGGTGAAATACTGAATGGCGATTTTGAAGTTGGGCAGCGGCTCAATGTCGCCAAAGAAACTGCGCATGTAGAGGTAGTGGTAATGCTCGTAGCCGATGTGCGGGTCGCTCATCTTGATTTTGCCCTCTTTTTCCAACTTTTTGAGTTGCTGATAATCCTCAAAAATCTTTTGGTCAAGGAATTTGACGGCGCGTTGCAGCATCGCCCAAGTGCGGCTTGCGTCAATCGGGGCGTTGTAGGCAGGTTTGGTATTTGCCAAAGCATCAGGGCGGACGGTGAGCACACCCAAGCGGCTCAAATGCCCCAAACCCGCGGCGATGTGCTGCGTAACCCATCGGCTTTCGGGCATCCCTTCAAACCATGGGAAGCCACCGCTCGGGTACTGCATTTTTTCCAATTTGGTAATGGCAGATTCCAGTTCGCGGGTCATGCGCATCAGGTCAAACAGGACAGCGACCGTGCGCTTGCGGTCGGCTTCGTTGAGTGCCTGACGCACCCAAGGGGTTTCCTGCAAGAGCAAGTATTTCAAGTCTTCGTTTTTCTGCAAGTTGGAAGCCAGCGCAGAGCCGCCGTTTTGTTGCTGCCATGCGTCAAATACTGCCTTGATTTGCGGGCTGCTATGTACCACGTGTGTGGCAATGCTGTTGGCATAGAAACGGCTGAACGTTTGCTCGGCGCACTCGTGCGGGTACTCCATCAGATAAGGCAGTGCCTGCAAGGCATACCACGCCGGATTGTTGGTAAATTCCAGCGTGAGGCTTTGGTGGCGAAGACTTTGGCTGCGGTTGTCGGTCAATTTTTCCAGCTCAAAAGTCTTGCTTTGTCCGCCGCGAACGGGCAGCGGCAGCGTTTCGGTAATCAACATGCGGTCGGTGAGCACGGGTAGAGTCATTTCTTCGCCGTCGCTGAAATTGCCCGCCTGCGCCGTGATGCGGTAGGTGATTGCCTGTACCGTTCCGTCGGGAATCTGAATTGCCCAACTGACAGCGGTGCTCTGACCTTTGGCAACGGTAAAAGGCTTTTTGGAACGCGCTTCGGCAATGGCTTGCGGCGACATTGCCTCCACCATGCGCGGATACATCTGCACGTCAATCGGCTGCATGGTAATTGCGTCAAAAAAGCGGATTTGCGCTTCGCCCGTCAGTGCCTTGTCGCTCAAATTGGTGATTTTGGCGGCAAACGTCATCTCGTCGCGCTCGCGGAAGAAGCGCGGCGGATTGGGCATAACCATCAGGTCTTTTTGCGCCACCAATTCGTTTTCCACAAAGCCGTAGCGCATGTCTTTTTTGTGCGCAAAACCCAGCATTTTCCAGCGCGTGAGCAATTCGGGCAGCGTAAAGCGGATTATCAAGTTGCCTTCTTCGTCGGTTTGCAGGTGCGGATAGAAAAACGCCGTTTCGTTGAAGTTGGTGCGCACTTTGGGCTGCTCAACGGGTCTTTTTTCGGGCTGTTGTTGATTAGTTGTTGCTGCGGTTGCCTGCTCGCGTGGCGTTGATTCATCCTCGCCGTCGCCGTCTGCCATTGCCGCTGTAACCATAGACATTTCCTCTGCACGTGCCGCCGTTCGTTTAGACGACAGGCTGAACATCATAAAGCGTTCGTCTCTGTTAAGGCTTGCGTTCAGCCATTGCAGTTGGTCGTAGTAACGCTGCTGCAAGCTGCCCGTGTACGGATTGCTGCCCGTTTGGTTAAACGACTGACTGCCAAAGGTTTGCCCGCGCCAATTGTAAGAAATGCCGAAAGTTGGCGGGGCGGGGAAATTGAACTCGTGCACCCCGAAAACATCCAGAGAGGCATCGTAGAGCGTGGCGACCATCTCGGCGGCGGCGCGGTCTGCCGTGCCGTCTTTGTTGCTGATTTTCAGCCGCCATTCTTCTTTTTCGCCGGGCAATAATTTGTTGCGAAAAGTTTCAAAGCGGATGTTGAGTTGCTTATTTGTATGCGGCACTTGCACCAATCGGCTCGCCTGATAGAATCGCCCGTTGCGAATCATCACGGCGCGCATGGCTACATTGCCACAGTGTCGCTCTTCCGCGTCAAAGGTTTGAACTTGCGCCTGATTGCTGATTTTCAATACGTTAGATGAAGCCAATTGATTCAGTGCTTCGGTTTCGTAGCGGATGTAGGCATCCGAAAAGCCGCTGCCGATTTGCCAGCGTGCCGCATCGGACGGTTCTACTGCGCCGCTGCTGCCTTTCGCCGACGGCAAGGCTGCTTCCCACAATGCAACGGGATAGGGCAAGCGATTGCTTTTTTCGGAATAAACCGTGAAATAGCGGCGGCTTGTAACCTCGCTCCCAAACGGGTCTTTTGCGCTGATTTCCAACAGGTAAGCACCTGGTTCGCCTACAGGCAGGCTGATTTCGGGCTGTTTGTCGGTATCAAAAGCATATGTGCCGATGGTTTTTTCGGCTTCCCAGTTGGGCATCAGGTGTTCGGCGGCGTAGGGGTCGTTGGGAAACTGTTTGTAAAATTCCTCCTTGCTCATGGCGAACAAATCGGGCTGCTCCCACAAACGCTCGCGGAAAATGCGGTTCGGGGCTTTCAGCTTGACAAGTTTGGCAGTGCCTTGCGTGGCTACGTTCTGCTGCTCGGCGTTTAATGCACTGATTTTCACTTTTTCGCTGCCTTTTTCAAGGGCGATTTTCTCACCTATGTCGGCGTTTAGGCTAACGGCATTGTAGCCGATGAAAACATTTTTGACCGTGCTTTGCGTTTCGCCGTTGATGTCGGTAACATCCACACTGATTTCAAAATTAAACAGCGGTTGCAGGCTGCGGGCAACGGCGTTGTCGGGCAGGGCAGAGAATTTGATGCCGAATTTGCCCTCAGCATCGGTTTGAAGCGTTCCTTTGGCAATTTCGGTTGGTGTTTCGTCTTGCGGATACCAATACCACCACGGTTGGAAGCGGTTGTAGGGCTTGCGCACCACGCGATAGCTCACCTTTGCCCCGTCCACAGCCGCACCCGAATAGGCTTTGGCAAGTCCCGTAACTTCTGCCTCATCGCCCAAGCGGACGGCTTTGGCTAAGGCATCGGTTTTTACCTCAAACTTGGGGCGTTTGTAGTCTTCCACGCGGAAATAGTGCGAAGTTTCAAGAGCAACCAAGCGCATTTGTCCGTTCAAGCCACCTGTGGGGGCTAAAAAACTGCCGCTGCCGCTGCCAAATTCGTTAATGGTAACTTCTTGCTCGGCGACCTGTTGCCCATTGGCATCAAAGAGGAAGACGGTTATTTTGCCTGCATTGGCAAGCGGTCTCCGCTCGCCGTTGTGCCGTTGCGTGAGCAGGATTTTGTAGTAAATCGTTTGTCCGGGGCGGTAGATGCTGCGGTCGGTGAAGAAATGCACATCGGTTTTAACCTGCGGCGCGGGGCTTTCGCCATAGGTGTTGAACACAATTGTGCCTTGTGCAACGTTGCTAAGGCGGTCTTTTCCGTCGGGATGGATAAACGTAACGGAAAAATCGGCATAGCCTTGCTCTAAGCCTGCGGGTTTGGTTTCGGGGCGTTCCGCAACGCGCACCATGCCCTCTGCATCGGTGGTAAGGGTTTGATAGGGCTTGCGCTCGTAGCGGCTGTTGCGGTAGTTGTACTGCCGCAAGGCTACTTCTGCTTTTGCGCCTGCAACGGGTTGCCCGCTTGTGCGGTCGGCAAGGAAGTACTCGGCAAACCCTTCGCGGCGGCGTTCCATAAATGCCATGCTGCTAATTTTCAGCACACCATAGGCTACTTTTTCGCCTTTTTGGCTGTTTGCAAACCGTTGGTTATTGGCAACAATGAGCAAATATTTGCCCAAGTTAAGCGCAGGGGCGGCTATTTCGGTAGCATGGCTTTGCATGTCGCCGTCGTCGGAAGGCAGGACAATGTTCCAAGCAATGCCTTGCGCTGCAAATAGTTTCCGCAAGGCAACATCGCGGGTGTTCCAATTTTCAATTTCCTGCTCGTCTTCATCGGTCAGCGGAATAGTTTTGCACCACACTTGCGGCAAGTTTTGATGCGTCAGCAAGATTCGGAAGGGCTGCTGCGGCGGATTCACGGCTTCGGCTTTGACCGAAAAACTGCTCATTTTCAGCCGCTGAATCAGTTGTTGGCAATTGTTTGCCCCTTGTGTTTTGGGGTATTTTTTGACAGTTGCTTCGGCAATTTCCAGCGATTTTTTCAGCATGAAGCGGTTGGGGTCGTCGGGCATCAGGCGGTTGAACTTTTGCCCCTGCTCCCGATATAAAACCGCCTGCTCGTAGGCAAAATCGGCAGCGACGGGCGTGGCGGCATAGGTTTTTTCGGCTGCAACAAGTGCCTGCTCGTAGGCGTTGTCCTTATCGGCAAAGGTGGCGTGCCGATACATGAGGTCAAGGCGTTTGAGGTCTAAATCAGCCAGTGCGTCCATGCGGTTAGCCTGCCTGTGGAAAGCTGCCAACTGCTGCAAAATGCGCACGGCTGCCAATTGGGTGTTTGCCGTGTCGCGGGTGTTGAACGTGAGCTTTTCAAAGTCGGGCAGTGGTACAAAAAACTCCGCAGAACCGATTTCAAAAGGTTGCGCCGTTTTTTCATAGATGCTCTCCGAATTGATAAGGTAATCAACGGCGGCATGTGCCAAAAAGTCGTAGAGCGTAGGGCGATAGCGACGGTTAGGGCTACCTTCCAACTCCGATTGGTTAGGGTTGAGGCTGGCACTGAACAGCTCGCGCCACTCTTCTATGCGGATTTTTTGCAATATGGGCGCATCTTCCAACGAAGCCAAGTAAAGCCGACGGATTTCAGCACGCCACTTGCGTATGCTCCACGTTTCGGGGTCGTCCGAACTGCCTTCATTGGCAGTGGCGGTGCGGTCTTCTATGCGCCATAAGTTGTTGCTCAAATAGTCGGCATAGTTTTTTGCCAAAAAATAACGCAAGACCTGTTTGGCGGGGGTGGGTTGCCGTTCGGCTTCTTCGCCAAGGGTTTTGAAGAGTTTTTGCTCCTCCTCTTCGGTGGTGCTGCGCAGTGCGATTTGCTGTACAAATGCCTTGATTTGCTGCGGATGGTTTTGCTCGGCGGCGGCGCGTTTGTAGATTTCCGTAACCTTTACAAGTGCCTGTTTTTCAAGGCTTTTTTGTAAAAGCGAATCCACCGATTTCCACAGGCGGCGGTAATAGAGCGAATCGGGCGGCATGTTTGTAACAATTTGACGGTCAGAAGTTTGTTGATGTGTTTGCACGGAAGCCGGTGCTAACCAAAGAGAAAGCAAGCTCCAAAAAACAGGCAGTAAGCTCATGGCGATGTTAGTTTGTGAGTAAATTACGAAAAATGTGATAATTGACGGCTTGCAGCGACATGCGACGTATGTCCCGTATCCCGAAATGTTTATTCGTTTTCATTCGCATATCTTTGATTAACGAATCATACCAAACGTTACGAACGAATCTAAAAAATGGAAATTTTTAACATCTCTTCGGATATTTGCAAGGCACACACCCTCCCTACGCAGTTTTATACCGAACCGTTGTACTTTGAGGCGGCGAAAGAGAAAATATTTGCCCGCTCGTGGCAATGGCTCGGCGATGATGCCGCGGTGCAACTGCCGCAGCACGTACAGCCACTGATGCTGTTAGACGGCTATTTGAACGAACCGCTGCTGCTTGCCTCCGACGAACAGGGCGAAATTCGCTGTTTGAGCAATGTTTGCACGCATCGGGGCAAGGTGTTGGTGCAGCGGTCGGGCAAGTGCTGCAAAATCATCTGCGGGTATCATGGGCGGCGGTTTGCCCTCAACGGGAAGTTTGAACACATGCCCGAATTTAAAGACGTTTGCGATTTCCCGTCGGAAGCCGATAACCTTGCGCAGGTGCCGCTGCAAAAATGGCATCGGTTTTTGTTTGCCGCACTCAATCCGCAGTGGGATTTAGCACCCGTGCTTGCCGAAATGGACAGGCGCATCGGTTTTCTGGACTTTGAGCGTTTCCGCTACGAGCCGCTGACCTCTCGCGACTACCTCGTGCGAGCACACTGGGCACTGTATTGTGAAAATTATCTGGAAGGTTTCCATATCCCCTTCGTGCATCCCGACCTAAACGTACTGCTGGATTTTGCTACATATACTACTGAAATTCATGGTTTTATGAATTTGCAAGTAGGCTATGCAAGCAAAGGTTCGGACAGTTTTGCACTGCCCGAAGGACACCCCGACAAAGGCAAGGAAATAGCCGCCTATTACTTCTGGATTTTCCCGAATTTGATGCTGAATTTCTATCCTTGGGGGCTGTCCGTGAATGTGGTCAAACCCTTGCAGCCCGACTTATGCAAGGTGCGTTTTATCACCTATGTGTATGACCCTCAGCGATTTAGTCAGCAAACAGCCGCCCAGATCGACAAGGTAGAGCGCGAAGATGAGGCAGTGGTGGAAAGCGTGCAACTGGGGGTTCGCTCACGCTTCTACAAGTCGGGGCGCTACTCGCCGCGCTATGAAACGGGCGTGCATCATTTTCATCAATTGATAGCCGACAGCATGAACACTCAATAAATTCATACATTTTTCGTTAGAATTGTGCTATATAAATTGCTGTCATCAATGGTTGTATCCCAACATATGCAAATCTTGCCTGTGTTTAACACACACATAGCAAAAGCACCTGTAAAAAAGATATTACAGGTTTTTCTGTATTGCTGTTTGTGTTTAGGAGCAGCCCTTAGCACATATGCGCAAAAAAAAGCCGAGTACAGAGTAGAATTAACCGACGAAGAAGGCACTCTTGTCGCAGAAAAAGGCACGGTCATTTTTAACAAAAAGGAAAAGGCAAGCGTTTTCAAAGGAAAAGGTCTGCTGCTGCTGCCTCGCAATGCCCAGTGGATATTTGATGTAAAAACCAACCTGCAATCGGATGGAGACGCACTCTATCAGCCTGTTTATAAGGGGTGGACGATAGATAAGGAGGCAGGAAAAATCACGGTTAAGTTACAAAAAGTAAAGCCTGTTACTCTTTCTATTAATTATCCCGACGGGCAACCCTGCGGCAATGCAACCATCGTTTTCAAAGGGCCTAAAAACAATGATACATTGCAAATCAAAGCCTCGCAATGGGGGCTTATCAAGCTCAATCTTCCCTATCAAGCAGATGTTGTAGGAGATAAGAACTATAGCTTTTTTGTGGACGGGCTGCCGGCTAATGTCGTGTCGGAACGGAACGGTATTGTGCGCATTATAGCGGCGCGCGCCAAAGTCGCCGAACAGAAACAGCCGATAGCAGAAAAACGCGCGACCGATGAAACCCGTTTGATGTTGCTTAATTACGCTACTAAACAGGCTTTGGCCAATAAACACTTTGTTATCGGCGGACAATCGGTTACAACCGATGCAAAAGGCATTGTTGCGCTAAAAATCGGTAATGAGCTCGACATAGAAGGCTATAATATTGAAAATCAACTGGTTGATGACAACAACTACATGGTTAAAGTATTTGTTAAGCCTGTTGTCAAATCCGTAGATATTTCAGGTGATGCTCTTACGCTAGAAGCTCAATTGGAGAGTCTCATCCGCATGTTAGGCGACCGCAACAGCCTGATGGAACAAGAAATTGAAAAAATTAAACTGCGTATCAATGCTGACCGCAGTTTTACCAGGGAGCAACGCGAAAGACTGACCCGACAAATTCAAATACTGGAAAACATCACCGACAAGAATGATGAAGCCTACAAAAAAGCTCATTTGGAAATCAAAAGCATTTTAAAGCAAATAGGCAAGCGACCTTCGGCCGATACGCTTATGGAAAAAGAGCTTACTTTGGCTAATGAGAGATTGCGCAAAGCCGAAGAGGACAAAGAGCGTATCTTACAAGAGCAGCAAGCCAACAGAGAAAAATCGCGCATTCAACTGTTGGCAGCCCTCAGCGTAGCAGGTTTCCTGTTTTTAGTGGTGTTGGTATTCTTCATTGTTAATAAAAGCATCAACCGCAAGAAAGAGGAACTCGCTTTGCGAATGGAAGAAATCAACCGACAAAACGACAAAATCCGTTCGCAAAATGAGTTGCTGATGATACAACAGGAAGAAATTGCACGTAAAAATCTCCGATTGGAAGAGTTGAACAATGAGAAAAACAGTTTGATGGATATTGTGGCACATGACCTCAAATCGCCTTTGAGCAAGGTAGTGAACATTGCCCAATTGCTGCCTGTAGTGGGCGAACTCAACGAAGAACAGCGCAACTATGTAACCATCATTCGCAAGTCGGCATTGGAAGGTACGCGGTTTATTGACAATTTGCTCGATATCAATGCCATTGAACAGGGACAAACCATCGAAACTTCGCATGAGGAAATAAGTTTAGCCATTTTCTTACCCGAATTATTAAGAAGTTTCCGCCATCAAGCTGATATGAAATCCATTCGTTTGCATTTCCAAAACAAAGCAGACGATGCCATGATTAGCACAGACCGCGAATACTTGAAGCGCATCATGGAAAATCTGGTGTCTAATGCCATTAAGTTTTCGCCATACGGCAGCAATATTTATCTGAAAGTCAAAGAGACTAACATGCAACTGTATATTTCAGTGAAAGATGAAGGCCCGGGTATTAGCGAAGAAGACCATAAGCGGCTGTTCAAAAAATTTCAGCGATTGTCAGCCCGTCCAACCGGTGGAGAAAGTTCCACTGGGTTGGGACTTTCCATCGTTAAACTGCTGACCGAACGGTTGGGCGGTCGCATCATTGTAAACAGCGTAGAAGGCAAAGGGTCTGAATTTACAGTAGTACTTCCCAAAGACCCGTCGTTAAGCCCCAAGGCATTAGAGGCAGAGTCTGCAATGGCACTTAAACAAAGTTGATGTTCTTTATGGTCAGCGGCAGCCCCCAACTGACGGAAATTCCTTCTACGGTAATAGTCAATGCTGACAGGTGCACCGTTGCAGATACCATCCGCATAATCGGCCTGCTCGCCCGGCTCAATAAGGAAGGGCAGTTCGCCTTCGCCGCCCTGAATGGTGGCTTTGCGTTTTTCAATGATAAATATTGGATAATTACCCACTTTGCCGTTTTTCTGGGGGGTGCAGTTGCAGCGTAACGGTTTGGCTGACTTTGATAGTATCAAAAGCAGGTGTTTGCCCGCTTATCTGTGCCTTGCGAAACAGCGTAAGTTCACCCTCATCTTCCTGCAACCAAGCTTCTTCTTGGCCGTTGAGCAGCACCAGCCACTCATCCCAGAGGCCTTCACGCAAAGCGCAACCTGCCCATGATTTCAAAAGACAGATTTTTGATTTTTCCGCGTTGGTGCAACTCAAACAGCGAACCGTAATCGGCCAGCAGCACCTTTGCTCCGCCATACGCCTCCAATTGGCCGGCATTGATAAAACTTGTCTGACCGCAATAGTTGCAGACCACTACTTTAGCAGCCCGATAACTCAGCTCGAGCGGTGCTCCGCAGGGTGGACAATTGATTTGTATACAACAATCGGCTTGAGTGAATGGTACTAGTCAAAAATACGAATAATATCTGTATCTCCTGCAATATGTAACGCATGTAAACCCACTTGCTTAGCGCCCTCGATGTGCTGAATGGAATCGTCTATAAAAAGCGTTTCCTCGGGTTGCAACCCATGTGTTTGCAGGATGTAATGAAAAACTTCCGGATGCGGTTTGCGCATTCCCAGCAGATGAGAGTAATAATCGCGCTCGAATAAGTGGCTCAATGATGAGATACCATGCTGATTTTCAATAATTTGCTCAAAAGCAGTTTTATGAATGGCGTTGGTATTACTCAACAAAAACGTTCGCTTTTGCAATTTGAGCCGCTCGAGCAGTTGCAGCCGTTCCAAAGGCAAATCTAACAACATGGCATTCCAGCAATTATCTATTGCCTCATCGGTCAGCGGGCACTCAAGCTCTGCGCGAATGGCATGGCGAAACTCTTCGGAACTGATTTGCCCCGCCTCAAATGCATCAAACAAGGCTTTTTGCTCGTGCTGGCTGTGCCATTGGGCAAAATTTTTACCTGAAATTTCCGAAAATGCCCGAATCGTACGCGAAATATCCAAGTTGAGAATTACACCGCCTAGGTCGAAAATAATGTTAGGAAAATCGGTTGGTCGCATGGCTTTCTTTTTTGTACCAAATTTGGCTGAAATTGGGAAACTTTTTAGCATCTTCGCCAAAGTTTTCACTAAACGAAATGATGAACAGACTCATAGCAGGGCTTATATGTCTGTATTTGCTTAGCAGTTGCGCTGCGCTGCCCGACCTTTCGGAATACGCTCGGCAAACAAAGGAATTGTCGGCGGCGGTCAATAAATCTTACACCCAAACCGAAACCGACGTAACCCAGCGCTATATCAGAACCAATCGCAGATATATCATTGACACACTGCGCAATGCTTGGCAGCCTACTCAGCAAGCACTCGCCGCTATGGCAGCCTATACCGATGCGCTTGCCAAATGCACAGCCTCCAACAACGACCCCAAAGCACTCACTCAGTTAGGGACTCAACTCACTCGCCTTGCAACCACTGCTCGCAGTTTCGCACCCGTACAAGGCAGGGCGGCGAGTGAAATAGCTACACTGGCTACTTTCTTGATTAAACAGGCACAATTGGCCGCTACCCGCCGCAAATTGGGCTTACTCTTAGACGACTCCGACGTAGTCATTCAACGCATGGCTGTGCTCATACAAGAAAACCTAACCGATTTGCAGCGCGTGCATCGCATAGTATTGGAAGATAATCTTGACGACTTGTTCATAAAATATGCCAAAACAGCCCGACAATACGAAGAACGGCTGAAAATCAACGAATCGCTAATGCCTGAAATGCTGGCCATCGCCGAGTACAAACAAGCCAAACTGCAAGCCCGAAAGGCCAATTTATTGCAGGAAATCAATATAGACCGCAACCCTGCACAACCTGCTTCCGAAGAAGAGTTGGTCAAACGCCGCGAGGCTGATATTTTGCAGATATATAATGCCAATCAGGAATTTTTGAAAAATAACGAATCTATCTACAAAGAATACATACAGGGCAGCGCTACCATTAATGCGCAGTTGGTGCAATCGGACATGCTGCATCGCAATACGGTAGCAGCCTTGCAGGCATGGGCACAAACACATGCTTCACTTAAAAAAATAGATACTGTCGGTAAATCATTCAGTTTTGCCGAATTTGTGACGGCCGTGCAAAATATTCAGCAAATTCACCAAGCCTACGAAAGACCTTTTAACCCATCAAGAAGATGAGCAGAGCCAGTTGGGCAGCTAAATTATTAGCCCTTACCGAAAAAGCCGAAGAAGCGGTCAGCAGTAAAAATTTGGATGAGCAAATGAAAGTGCGTCAGGAGTTGCGGGAGTTTATGCAAAACCCTGAAGTTCCTACCGACATGCTGAGCATTGCCAAAACATTCAAAGAAGATTTGTCGGCAGCCATTATTGACGGCTCGATTAAAAACATACAGGCTCGCAGCGCAGAGTTGCGCCGCCTGACAACCGAACTTGGCGAAATTACGGCAGATGTGCAGAACATCCGTCAGGTGATGGCAGCAACCACTACCCGCATTTCAGAAGGTATGCACCAGGCAATGATTGCTCTTCAAGAGTTTCAGAAAATTGAAAGCCAACTGAAAGCCAAATTCAACTCGACAGAAGATATGGAAACCATAGAAAAACTCCAAATGGTTTTTCAGTCGCTGAAAAAGACCCAAGAAGTAGTGCAGAATTTTAAAAAAGAGGTGATAGACAAAAACAAGACAGCCTGAAAATCTCCGATGAGCTACAGCAAATTCGTTGGGATACCCGCCTAACATGCCAATTATACAAAATCGCAGGTGATTGGCAAGGTAAATTTTGTGTAAATTATTTAAAAATAATCAGATTGTTTTCAAAAGAATTTCAACCAGTATTCAGCAAGGCTAATAATAAGAACAAGTGCATTGGTGTACAATACAGCCAAACGCATTCCCGATACTGTCAGAGTCTGTTTCCGCGCAGAAACTCGGCAATGCCCATGCGTTTTTTACCTTCAGCCTGCAACTCTTCTACAATCACATAGCCATCTATGGTACCAATGTGCAAAAAAGTTTTGTTATCGGTGTGCCACTCTGCAGGTTGGTATCGGTTGCCGTTGTGCACGGGTACTACCTTGTGGATTTTATACGTATAACCGTTGTGGCGTGCCCATGCTGTTGGAAAAGGGTTCATGCCGCGCACAAAGTTAAATACAGCTTCCGATGACTGATGAAAATTGATTTCACAGGTTTCTTTAAAAATTTTGGGGGCATTTTTCAGTTTTTCCACCGCAATTTGCTGCTGCGGAGTAGTTTTTACGTTGCCCTTTTCAATAGCCTGAACGGTTTGTAACACAAGTTCCGCACCTTTATGCATCAGTCGCTCGTAGAGTGTACCCGCTGTATCGCTGCGATGGATGGGTTCTTTTGCCTGCATAATCAAATCGCCCGTATCTATCTCGTGTTGCAGGAAAAAAGTAGTAACGCCTGTTTCGGTTTCCCCGTTGATAATTACCCAATTGATGGGCGCTGCACCGCGATATTGGGGCAGTAGCGATGCGTGAAGGTTGAATGTACCCAAACGCGGCATTGCCCAGACTGCCTCAGGCAACATACGAAATGCTACCACAATTTGCAGGTCGGCGTTCAAGGCTCGCAGTTGGTTTAAAAAACCTTCATTTTTGAGTTTTTCGGGTTGTAACACAGGCAAGCCCAAGCGTTCGGCAGCTACTTTTACGGCAGAAGGCTGTAATTTCAGCCCTCTGCCTGCGGGTTTGTCGGGGGCAGTAATTACTGCTACTACCTCATAACCGTTTTTAACCAATATTTCCAAAGACGGTACGGCAAAATCGGGCGTACCCATAAATACGATGCGCATGGCGGCAAAGATATACTATTGGTATAAAACCCTGCGGCAGGGTTTTTATTTTGGCAGAAGTCGGGCAATTTTGCACAATGGCAATCTCTAAAAAATGGCTCAAACTGTGCCGCTCGCTGCACCAAAAAAAATACCGACAGGAAGAGCAACTTTTTCTGGTAGAAGGGGCTAAAAGCGTTTCCGAACTCATGGCAGAAGGTACACCGAACGGTTTTCGGATAGTAGCTGTATTTGCCACCGAAGAGTTCATTGCTACTGCAATAGGTCAGCACAAAGTTCGTTTTTTATTGGAAACTGCCTCACCTGACGAGTTGGAGCAGGCAGGAACGATTCAAAGCAACAACGCTGCGCTGGCAGTGGTAGAAATACCTGCACCAAGCAATAATATACCGACCGACGAGTGGCTGCTGGCACTTTCCGACATCCGCGACCCGGGCAATTTAGGCACTATGATTCGCATTGCCGACTGGTACGGTATCCGCCGCATTGTATGCTCACCTACCACCGCCGACTGGTACAACCCCAAAGTAATAGCCGCTTCCATGGGGTCTTTCTTGCGTGTAAAACCTTTCTATACAGACCTGAAACAATTTTTCAGCATCTACCCGTCACCCGTATACGGCGCTTTGCTCAACGGTAGCAACATCCACCAATTTCAAGCAAAAGTCAAAGGGGCTATCCTGATTGGCAACGAGTCGCAAGGCATTGCCGACGACCTGCTGCCAATGATTACCCATGCGCTCACCATTCCACGCATCGGCAATGCCGAATCGCTGAATGCAGGCATTGCTACGGCCATCTTTTGCGATAACCTCATTGGGCGCGGGATGTGTTGAGTAAGCCAAACCAAACAGTATCAACTCATACATGCGCGCTGTGTGCCTTATAATAAATAGCACCTGACAGGTTTCAGAGACCTGTTAGATACACATACTTGTTTTTTAATAACTAAAAATTTTCGCAAAATCACTTCGGCTTTTGTATAAACAGGCACAAAGAACAGGGCTGCTCCATTGTATGTATCAAACTTTTTTACGAGGAGATAGTTAATGTAATTAACTGTTTTTTTACTACATTTGAAGTAATACCCTATTCGGAAACTTTTCACAACTAACATATTTGATTGTATGAATCTGAAACTATTTCCGCTCCACACCGGCGTATGGGAAGGCACCTACACACGCATTGCTCCTGACGGGAAGGTGCTCGACCATCACAAAAGCCGTTTGACACTACGCCTAAACGGCAACTGTTGGGAACAACTCAACGAATACTTTTGGGACAACGGTCGCTATGAGCGACACAACTTCGGCAAAAACTATTTCAACGAAGCCGGTATTATGACCTTCGACAATGACCGTATTTACGGTACCGCATGGGAAAGTGGCGACTCCATTATTTTGGAGTGGACTTACAAGGCCGACCCGGGCAGCAAACTCTACGAAATTATCAACACCATCGGTCCCGGCCATCGGATGCGCGTTTGGCAATGGAGCCACAACGGACGCTTTGAAGGACTGACAATGATTGAAGAACGGCAAGTTTCCACACAAGAACAAACCGACTATGATGCCATCGGGCAGTACAATATTCCAAGCGAAGTGCGGGAAGCAACCGTAAATGCCTGACAGAGATTAGGTGCGGAGCCGTAAATGGGCAAAACAGGTCGAAATTTCGGACGCAAAAAATCAGCAAAAGTCGTAGTGTAATGACGTGTGCTATGTGCTCTGATGTAATGTGATTCCTTTGCTCAACTGTTTGTCATATGCGCACGCAGGAAAGTTGCATAAACTCTCATAGCGCATTTTGCGGCGACGTTGCTCAGCAAAAAGTAAATATGAAAAAAACTAAACCCCACTGCATACTATGGCAGGAATGACCATCACTGAAAAAATTATGGCCTACAACAGTGGCCGCGACAAGGTGAAACCGGGAGAATTGGTCTGGACAGATGTTTTTTCCGTTATGACAATGGACTATCTCGGCAAATCTACCTTTAAAAGCCTACACGAATTAGGCAAAACAGAAGTATTTGACCGTGAGCGAGTTATCTGTGTTTCCGACCATTTGGTCCCCCCCCCTACGCCTGCTTTTGCTACCATGCTGAACGAATGGCGGCAGGTTGTTAAGGAACACAACATCAAATATTTCTACGATTTGGGCAGACAAGGCATTGCCCATCAGATTATGGTGGAGAACGGCCACGTATTACCCGGCAAAATCAGCGTTGGAACGGACAGCCACGCCAATACCTACGGAGCTGTTGGTGCAGTTGGCAATGCCGTTTCCGTAACCGATGCTGCCGTGGCAATGGCTATCGGCAAGTGCTGGTTTCGCGTGCCGGAGTCGGTAAAGTTTCATATCACAGGCAAATGGCAGCCCTATGTGATGGCAAAAGACCTTAGCTTGCACATTATGGGCATGATGCACTGGAACGGCCACCTGATTTACAAAGCATTGGAATACGCCGGCCCTGCCATTGAGGCCTTGGATATTGCAGGCCGCATGACGCTCTGCAATATGACCGTAGATTTGGGCGCGAAAAACGGCATTATTGCACCCGACCAAAAAACCATTGATTACCTGCGCCCCGTGCAAAAAGGCAACTGGGAAATGATTGCCAGCGACCCCGATGCACATTACGATGCAGTTTATGAGGTGGATGTTACCAACATTGGCCCGACGGTAGCCTTGCCCGATAAGTTGGATAACGTTGTACCAGTGGAAAAAGTAGTTGGCAGGAAGTTCAATAAAGCCTTTGTCGGCACTTGTACCAATGGCAGGCTGGAAGACATCGCCGTCCTTTCGCAAATTCTGAAAGGTAAACAAGTACACCCCGACGTAAACTTTATTTTGGTCCCAGCCAGTCAGCAGGTTTACTTAGATGCGCTGCGGGCAGGCTACATCACCGACCTCGTGGAAGCGGGCGTGGCAGTAGATACTCCGAGTTGCGCCTCTTGTGCGGGCATTCACACGGGCGTAGCAGGCGACGGCGATATTGTACTCAGCGCGGGCAATCGGAACATGAAAGGCCGCATGGGCAGCAAAAACGCACAAATTTATTTGACTTCCCCTGCAGTAGTAGCTGCCTCTGCCTTATCGGGTGTTATCTCCGACCCCCGATTGCTGTAAGCGGCTCGGTTCGGCATGATAAAATTGCAATCCTTTTCCTTATCCTCAACTATTGTATTCGGTTGATGATAAACACTGACTGCCATGGCTAAACCTGTGCGAAAAATTTCAGACAAGGATTTCAACAAACTGATTGAAAAGGCTTACTACCTTACCAATCAGGAGCATATGCATGCCGATACGCATGAGCATGACTTTGAGGCAGTTAAACAAGTAGCCGCCGAAATGGGCATTCCTTCCGATAAGTTGGAAGAAGCCTATCAACAAATGCTTCAGGAGAAAGAAGCTGAAGCAGTGCGTGCCGAACAGCGAAAAAGAATGTGGATGTGGATAGCTGCCGGAGTTGCCGTTGTCGCACTGATTGTCTGGATATTTCGTCCGAGTACATTCAGTGGAACAACGAAAATTTCCATTGCCACTACCTTAGACGGCACAAGTTATATGCCCTTGGCAACTACCGATACGGTTACAACTACCAAAGGGGCATTCTTTGCCCATGCGCTGATTAAAGGCAAGTATGGAGATGCAGTAGCATGGGAGCTGTACCCGCCCAATGGCAGCGACCCGATTATTGCCCAAAAAATTGTTTATGCCAATAATCAGGAGGGGGCTGTAGCTTACCAACTGTTCAGTTTTGCGCCGACCATGCCTTTGGGTGAGTGGAAAGCCGTGTTGAAAATCTTTGATAAGCCCGTTGCAGAGCGCAGGTTCATATTTGCCAAAGGCACTTATGACGCAAAAATGACGCTTACAAGGCAAGTGGATGATAACTACAAGCCTGTGCAAAATTTATCGGGTTTTCAAGCACTGACCGATACAATAGCGATTTGCCACGTTGCCTTTCGGGATATGACACCCGGGCAGAACTTTAAGGTAAATTGGCAATACTACGACCCCGACGGCGAGATGTCCTATTCCAACAGTTTGGATATGAAGCCCAATGCAGCAATTTATAACGTGTACAGCCCGATGAGAATTGATTATCGCTCTATCAAAACAGGCAAATGGACAGTCAAACTGTCGGTGAACGGCGAGGTTATCAATCAGCGTTCTTTTGACATTGGAGTAGGGGATGCAGAGGTCATCATGACTACCGGCATGAAAGACGACAAACCTGCCGACCGTGTTTCTATTTTCAAAAGTACATCACCTGTTTACGGCTACGTATTCTGGCCTAAGATTAACCAGCGCAAAGTCGTACTGACGTGGAAAGTCAAGGACAGCAAAGGCAACATCATCCGCAGCATAGACCAAGCCCTGAGCAACAAAGGCGGCACCGACTGGTGGGCTTATCGCAAATTAGTAGAGCCTAACGACGCAGCAGCAGGCAAGTATGTGATGGAATTGTGGGCGGGCAATCTGCTAATGGCAGAAAGAAATTTTGAAATTGTAAAATGAAAAAACTATGTCAGACAAAATTATTCGCGGCAAATGCTGGGTAGCTTCGGGCTACGTGATGGCATACGATATTGTCGTACAAAAATTCTGGACAGACCCTATTGACAAGGCACTCAACAGCAAGTTCATCATGAGCGGCGTTTCGCCTGAATTTGACAAAGAAAATGCCTTTAAAGATGCGGGCTACACCTTCATCGTAGCTGGGCACAACTTTGCCGGCGGCGGCAAAAGCATTGAGCACGTTGTAACAGGGCTGATGGGCGCAGGTATCAAAGCTGTTTTCGCCGATTCCTTTTCGCGCTTGCAATTCCGCAATGCCACCAACTACGGGCTGCCTTTCATTACCGTGAAAGACTTGGTTTCCATTTGCCAAACCGGCGATGAGTTGGAGTTCAACATGGAAACCAACACAGTTAAAAACCTGCGCACGGGCGAAACACGCGAAACCGCACCGCTGGCACCTTTCGTGTTGGAAGTAGCCGAGGCTGGCGGCTTGGTTGAGTTTGTCAAACAAAAAATCGCCGACGGCACTGCGCACATGCTGCGCTGATGAATTTTTAGACAAAAAACCTGACAGGTTTCCAAAAACTTGTCAGGTTTGATTCCCAACCACCAATCTACAATCGCAAACCGCTAAGAACCTCAGCATGAAGACAAACGCAATAAAAGCCAAAATACAACAAGGAAAGGCCGCCTTAGGCGTTATTTCCAACTTTGCCGACCCAATGACAGCCGAAATCTGCGCCCATGCAGGGCTTGATTATTATATCATTGACTGCGAACACGGAGCCATTACCGTAGCGCAGGCGTTGGAAATCATACGCGCTTGCGAGGCAACGGGGATCACCCCGATGGCACGCATCCGCAGCACCGATGCCAAACTCATCCTGCAATTCATGGATGCGGGAGTTATGGGTGTAATGATGCCCGGCGTGAGTACCATTGCAGAGGTCGAGGCACTGGTCAAAGCCGTCAAATATCCACCTGTAGGCGAGCGCGGCTTAGGTCCCGTTCGTTCGTGGGATTTTGGGCTGGGGTCAATGCCGCAGGCAGACTATGTGCATTTTGCCAACGAGCAAACGCTGGTGCTGCCGCAGGTAGAAGATATGCAAGCTGTTGAAAATTTGGAGCAATTGTGCAAAGTGCCCGGCGTGGACGGATTCATCATCGGCCCCCGCGACTTGGCAATGAGCATGGGCTTCTACGATGGTCCGGCACACCCCGAAGTGCAGCAAACCATTGACCGCATTTTTGAAATTGTGCTTGCCCATAACCTCATCATCGGTACAACGGCAGGCAATGCCGAACAGGCAAAAACACTGATTACCAAAGGTGCAAAAATCATTATGAACTATACGGGCGGAATGTTGGGCGGCGCAGCAAAAGCCTTTGCAGGTGCAGGAAACTTGTAGGGGAAGGGTGTACCCTGTCCTTATTGCAAAACACAAATAAAAATTACACAAAATATGAAAACACTAATCGTACTTTTCAACCTGAAAGCCGGTGTATCGGAGGCTGAATATGAGGCTTTCGCCAAAGAATTAGACATCCCGACCGTTAAGAGCTTGAAATCCGTCAGCGATTTTAAGGTTTACAAAGCATCAGGCTTATTCGGTTCGGATGCTGCACCTCCATACAAATACTTTGAGGTGATTCATTTTGAATCGGTGGACAGTTTGGTAGCAGATATGGCTGCAGAGCCTAAAATGGCAGAAATTCCCGCAAAATTTCAGCAACTTGCGGACAATCCGGTTTTCATACTTACCGATGAAATTTAGGCAGGCATACATACTAATTTTTGCAACATGGCTACTTATCATTGCTGTTAACTTCTCATGCAAACGATTTTTAAAGGTACAACGATTGAAGTGTTGTTTAACGACGACAATCAGATGATTGAAACTTCCTATTTTGGTAACATTACCAAATCGGAAGAGTTCAGAACTGCTGTATCGAAGGCAGGCGAATTTGCAATTGCCAATCGCATAATTTTATGGCTACTCGACCAGCGCAACATGAACCTGCACCCCAGCGACCACAAATGGTTTTTTACCGAATGGCAGCCGGCATTTGACAAAGCAATGCCCGACAGCAGAAAAGTAGCCATCATTCCTGCCAAAAATCTTTTCAGTGAGTTTTCCATCAAAATAGCAAACAGCAAACTTGAAAAATCGGGTAACATGTCGGTCAAGTATTTTTCCAATAAGGAAGACGCAAAGAACTGGTTATTGAAAAGTTGAAAACTTTTCTTGTAAGTTAAAACATGCAAGCATATGAAAATGAATGACTTAACAGGCAAAACAGTAGTCATCACCGGTTCGGGCAGGCGCAAGGGCATTGGTGAGGCTATTGCCTATGCCTTCTCGGAAATGGGTTGCAATATTGTCATTTCCGACCTTGGACAGCCCAAAGGCAGCGAATTCAGTGCAGAACACATCGGCGTAACCGATGAAATGAACGGCATTGCGGAAGAATGTATCGCTCGTGGCGGAAAAGCCATTGCCGTACCGTGCGATGTGCGAATAGCCGCCGACTGTAAAAACCTGATAGACAAGGCTGTAGAAACCTTTGGCAGTATTGACGTACTGATTAACAATGCAGGTGTAGGCTACTTGATGGAGCCTTTTACCGAATTTAAGGAGTCAAGTTGGGATGCAGTATTAGACGTAAACCTGAAAGGTGCGTTCCTGTGCAGCCAACAGGCAGCCATCCGCATGATAGAACAAGGCAGAGGCGGCAACATTATCAATATTGCCAGTCAGGCAGCTAAATCGGGCTTTCCGTATGCGGCGGCTTATACGGCTTCCAAACATGGCTTAGTCGGTCTAACACGCTCCAATGCCGTTGAATTGGGCAAGTTCGGTATTCGCGTCAATGCAGTTTGCCCGAACCATATCACCACGGGGCTGGGGCATTGGCAGAATAAGTTTTTCAGCGAAAAGTTCGGCTTGGACTACGAAACCTACCTGCAAGGCATCCGCGACCGCAACCCGCTGGGGCGCACCGGATTTGTGGAAGACATCGCCAAAGCCTGCCTTTTCCTTGCCTCAGACATGGCGGCTTACATCACCGGCGAGGCAATGAACGTTAGCGGCGGGGAAGAATATCATTAATATTTTATCGGAAAATCCATGAAACTTGGCATAGACATTGGCGGCACTTTTACCGACCTTGTACTACTCAATGAAGCAACGGGCGAATTACACTTTGGCAAAACACTCACTACCTACGACGACCCCTCCAATGGTATTATCAAAGGAACAACCGAACTGCTAGCGCGTGTGGGTGTGCAAGCAAGCCAAGTCAGCACAATTGTACACGGCACAACGCTGGTAACAAACGCCGTAATTGAGCGGCGCGGCTCACTAACAGGTCTGATTACTACCAAAGGTTTTGAAGATGTACTGGAAATCGGTCGCGAGCTGCGCTACGATATTTACGATATTAAACTGTCTGTGCCTGAACCACTTGTACCGCGCAATCTGCGCAAAGGCATTACCGAACGCATTAACTACAAGGGTGAAATTGTATCACCCATTGCTACCGACGAAATTGCCACTGTGGTTGATGCATTAATACAGGCAGGAGTCAAGTCCATTGCCGTTTGTTTTCTGCACTCTTTTGTTAATCCTACGCACGAAAAGGCCGTCGGCGAATACATCAGAAAGCACCACCCCGATATTTACGTGAGCCTTTCCTGCGAAGTGATGCCCGAAATTCGCGAGTATGAGCGCAGTTCGGCAACGGCAATGAATGCCTACGTACAGCCTATTACCGACCAATACCTCAGGCACTTGGAAAAACGGTTGCGCGATTTGGGCTTTAACGGCGTTATTAACATTATGATTTCCAGTGGCCGCTTAACCACTATCGAAGGTGCGCGCCACACGCCCATTCAGTTGCTCGAATCAGGCCCCGCAGGCGGTACTATGGCAGGGGTTTTCTACGGCAAACTGATAGGCAAGCCCGACTTGCTGGCATTTGACATGGGCGGAACGACTGCCAAAGCCTCACTCATTAACCACAACGAACCCGAAATTACCAACCAATTTGAGGCTGCCCGTGTGCGTCGCTTCAAAAAAGGCAGTGGTTTGCCCGTTCGCATTCCCGTGATTGACATGATTGAGATTGGCGCGGGAGGCGGCAGCATTGCACACATAGACAATCTCGGGCTGCTCAAAGTCGGACCGGAAAGTGCAGCCTCTGAGCCCGGCCCTGCCTGCTACGGGCGCGGCGGCGAAAAACCCACCGTTACTGACTGCGACCTTGTGCTGGGCTACCTCAATCCCGATTATTTTCTGGGTGGAACCATGCAGTTAGACATCGCCGCTGCCCGTAAAGCCATTGAAACGCACATTGCCCAACCGCTGGGAATCAGCATAGAAGAGGCTGCCATGGGCGTGCATCTCATTGTGAACGAGAACATGGCAAATGCCGCTCGTGTGCATATTTTGGAAAAAGGGCGCGACCCTCGCGGCTATTCTATGCTCGCTTTTGGCGGAGCGGGTCCTGTGCACGCTTTTCAGGTGGCACGCTTGCTCAATTCACCCCAACTGATTATTCCCGTCGGGGCAGGTGTGGTATCGGCGCTGGGCTTTCTGGTATCGCCTGTGGCAAGTGAACAAATCCGCAGCTTGGTTTGCCCGATTGACGAAATGGATTGGCACAAACTCAATACCATGCTGGCGGAAATGGAAGAAGAAGGCTTCAAATTCCTTGAAAAGTCGGGTATTAGCCGCTCAGAAGCTCAAATTACCCGCATTGCCGATATGCGCTACACAGGTCAAGGACATGAAATTTCAGTGCGCATACCCAACGGCACATTGAGTGTGGACAGCATTCCCGAAATCCACAAGCGATTTATTGCCGAATATGAACTGCGCTATGGCAGAAGCATTGATGACATCGGCATGGAAACCGTAACATGGCGCGTAGTAGTGAGTGCACCCGTACCGCAGATTCAGCCGCGGCAGGTGGTCAGCACAACGGGCAGCCAAGCGCTCAACGGCGAACGAACGCTGTATTTCATGGAAGGTGGCAAGCCTGTGCCGCAGCAATGCCGCGTGTATGCCCGTTACCTACTCAACCCGGGCGACAGTTTCGCCGGCCCTGCCGTAATTGAGGAAATGGAATCAACCACCATTATTGGCAGCAACAGCACCATCCGCATGGACAACTACCGCAATATTGTGATTGATTTGCATTATTAAGGTAGCGATATAATCTAAACCTGTAAAAAAACTTTTGGTCGGTCTGTGTAAGGCTGACCGAAAGCCCTATATATACACAAACCTGACAGAACTTTTAGACCTGTCAGGTTTAAGCGACTGTTTTTCGGTAGTTTACACAAAAAATTTCACAAACCTCTTGCGCTTTGGTATAAATTTGTTGCGTTGTTTCAGAAAGTTGCACGCCGTCGTTGCAAAGCTTTTAATTGGTCAGCGCTACCAGCAAATCGTGTTGGGTAATGATATGCACCTGATTGGCTTCATCGCGAACCAGCAGGGCTTTATTTTCTTTATCTATCAATCCTGAAAGCGTATCCACCGTATTGTCAATGCCTACAAAGCGGAAAGGAGGGCTCATTACTTCTGCAACCGGCAAATCTTTGGCCGAAGGGTTATCAATCAACATATTCAACAGCGTGCTGTCGTTTAGGCTGCCGACAATATTGTCCCCGTCTGTTACCGGCAACTGCGAAATACCCGCCTTATTGAGCATTTTAATTGCAAAACCAATGGTATCGTTCTTGTTCACAGTAATCAGCGGAGTAGCACCATTGCGGGCACGGATAATGTCGCGCGCAGTAGCAAAATGACGCTGTTCCAAGAATCCATGGTCTTTCATCCATACATCGTTGTAAATTTTATTGAGATAGCGCGTGCCGTGGTCGGGCAGAATTACCACCATCACATCATCTTCTTCGAGATGTTGGCGGGCATATTCCAATGCGCCATACACAGCAGAACCACAGCTCCAACCAATAAACAAGCCTTCCTCACGTGCCATACGACGCGCCATGATGGCCGCATCTTTATCGGTTACTTTGATAAACAAGTCAATCACATCAAAGTCCACGTTTTTGGGCAAAATATCCTCGCCGATGCCTTCGGTCAGGTACGGATAAATTTCTTTTTCGTCAAAAATGCCTGTTTCTTTGTATTTCTTGAAAACAGAACCGTAAGTGTCAATACCAATAGTAACTAACTTAGGGTTGCGTTCTTTTAAATACTTGGAAGTGCCGCAAATAGTGCCGCCCGTGCCTACGCCCGCCACAAGGTGCGTGATTTTGCCTTCGGTATCTTCCCAAATTTCGGGGGCTGTGGTTGCGTAGTGCGCCGCCGTATTAGAGAGGTTGTCGTACTGGTTGGGGTAAATCGAGTTAGGAATTTCTTGGTTCAGGCGACGCGCCACCGAATAGTAAGAACGGGGGTCATCGGGTTCTACGTTGGTAGGGCAAACTACTACCTCTGCGCCTAAGGCACGCAAAATGTTGATTTTTTCCTGCGATTGCTTGTCGGAAACGGTGAAAATACATTTGTAGCCTTTGGCAATGGCAGTGAGTGCAAGCCCCATTCCTGTATTACCGGAAGTACCTTCAATAATTGTTCCGCCCGGTTTGAGGCGGCCTTCGCGCTCGGCATCTTCAATCATGCGCAAGGCGATGCGGTCTTTTACAGAGTTGCCCGGATTAAAATACTCTACCTTAGCAAGCACCGTGCCTTTGATGCCTTGCGTAACCTTGTTGAGCTTAATGAGCGGCGTATGTCCGATAGTATCGATAATAGACTGATAGTACTTCATGTGTCGATTTAGAAAGTTAAAAACAAAGTTACTCGGTTTTTCTGCTATTTTTGGTTGTTCGAACCATTGCATTTCTATGAAAATACTCATTGCAGGCGGCGGCAATATGGGTAAAACCTATGCAGATGCCTTTATAGCCAATCACGCCATCTCAAAGGAAGACCTATATATTTTGGAACATTATCCTGAAAAAGTAACCTTTTTTAAATCACTGGGCTTTGAAAATGTATTTTTTGAGGTTGGTGACTACGTAGGCGAAATGGACGTGATTATTCTGGCGATTAAACCTCAAGATACAAAAGCGCTGTTTCCAAGGCTGGCACCATTAGTAAAGCCGCACCAAATTATTCTTTCCATTATGGCAGGGGTTAAGATGCAAAGCATTGCAGAGGCAGTACCCTCGCCTAAAATCGTACGTGCCATGCCCAATTTACCCGCCCAGATAGGGATGGGGATGACGGGCTTTACTTCTACCGATGCGGTTAGCAAAGAAGAAGTCTTTAATATCCAAAACCTGTTAAATACAACCGGTAAAACGCTGTATTTTGACGATGAAAATAAGTTGGATGCCGTTACGGCTATTTCGGGCAGCGGCCCTGCCTATGTTTTCTATTTCATGGATGCGATGATTGCAACCGCTATAGAAATGGGGTTTACCCAAGTACAGGCCGAAATGATGGTAGAACAGACTTTTATGGGTGCTGTACACCTGTTGAATACCTATAACCTCAGTTGCAGCGACTGGATAGGCAAAGTAGCCTCTCGCGGAGGCACAACCGAAGCCGCTTTGCACCGGTTTCACGCACACGACCTGCGCAGCCTGATAGGCGACGGCCTGCACGCAGCTTGGCAGCGCGCTATTGAGTTGGGCAAGTAAGCAATTGCTCAGAACAAACTGTCTGATTGGCATGCAAACAGAATAGTGATGCCGCACAAATCAAATGAACGCTCGGAAAAGTTTTGGTTGATTCAAGGCTGCGTATATGTCTATGCCCTAATAATTGAACCGATAATTCAGGGACAAACACCATGCGATAAATATATTCGTTGCAACTGGGCCTGTCCCTGTTATCAAACGGGCAACCAATCATTTGCGGTTACCTCAGATAATCTCACACGGCAAAGGGCTTGTCCAACGAGGGGCTCGGCTCGCTGAAATATTTCGGCCCTGAGGCGGTCATATAAAAACAATCTTCCAAACGAACCCCAAACTCCCCGACAATGTAAATACCCGGCTCATTGCTAAAGCACATGCCCTCTTGCAATGGTGTTTTGTTGCCGCGCACCAAATTTGTCCACTCATGCCCGTCCATACCGATACCGTGCCCGGTGCGATGGCTGAAGTATTTGTAGTCCGGGCCAAAGCCGGCCTTTGTAATAACGGCACGTGCGGCAGCATCTACAGCCTCGCAAGGTGCACCTAACTTGGCAGCTTCAAAGGCAGCCATTTGTGCTTCTTTTTCTATATTCCACACTTGCAACTGTCGGGCAGAGGGCTTGCCAAATACGATGGTTCGGCTGATGTCGGACTTGTAACCCTCTACCGTACAGCCGCCGTCGGCTAAAATAATATCGCCCTCCTTCAATTGCTGCGGCTTGCTGCTGCCGTGCGGAAAAGCAGAGGCTTCGGCAAAGTTGGCACCGATAGCTCCGGGGATACCCAAAGCACGATGAGCAGCTGCCGCCAAACGGCTGAAATCGGCTTGTGTCATGCCTTCATAAAGTGAATCAAATACGGCTTTGTAGGCGGCAATAGTAACGTCGTTAGCCTTTTGCATCAAAGCAAGCTCGGCAGGTGATTTGAACATACGACAACCTGCCGTTACAGGGTCAGCCAAAACAAATTTCAGGTGCGGTACTTCCTGACGGATACCTTCAAAGAGGAAAAATCGGGTGCGTTCTTCTATGCCAACCGTATTGTTGGGTGTTCCTCGGTCTTTCAGGATGCCGGCTACTACCTTGTAAGGGCTTTCATGCTCTTCCCATGTGCGAATTTCTTTGCCAAACTTGACTAATTCGCCGACCTTTCCTTCTTCAAATTTAGGACAGATGTAAACAATTTCACCTTTGGCAGGTATAACGGCCGCCACCATGCGCTCAGACGTAAAGAAATCAAAATCAAGAAAATAGCGCATGGTAGTGCCCGGCTCTAAGAATACGGCATCTATTTTATTTGCCTGCATCAGGCTTTGCACTTTGGCAATTCGCGCTTGCCGCTCTTGGCGGCTGATAGGTACAATGCCGTCGGTCATGGGTTTTAAGGCACGGATGGCAGCCGGCAATTCATCGTTTTGCGGATGGGCAAATGACCATTGCGGTAGTGCCAACGCAGGGGTCAGCGCCGCCAGATTGAGAAACGAACGTCGTTTGAGTGTCATCGTGGTATCAGGATATTTGCAATCGCTTAACCGCAATTTACTAAATCTGCCGTATTTTTGAGAAACTACAACTTTAGCTTTAATGGCTGCTTACAAGCATCTTTTCTTTGATTTAGACCATACGCTGTGGGATTTTGAGCGCAACTCTAATGAAACACTTGCCAATTTGTACGAAACCTACCGATTGCAGCAGTGGGGCAACTTTTCTGTTGCCGACTTTCTTAACGCATTCAGCGAAGTTAATCGGCAGTTGTGGGATTTGTACAACCACGATAAAATAGACCGGCAAACCCTTCGCGCTCAGCGCTTTATCCGCATTTGGGAGCGACTCGGGGCAGCTGGTACTCCCCCACCCCAATTAGGCGAAGACTATCTGGCTATCTGCCCAACCAAGCCGCACCTGCTGCCACACGCCCGCGAAACACTAGATTACTTAGCCGCCCGTTATCGCCTGCACATCATTACCAACGGTTTTGATGATATTCAGCAAACCAAAATCCGCAGTGCTGACATTGCGCACTATTTTGAGGTTTTGGTTACTTCCCAAAATTCGGGACACAAGAAACCGCATCGGGCAATTTTTGACTATGCGCTCGCTCAAACAGGCGCAGGCACACACAATTCGGCCATGATTGGCGATAATTTGGAAACAGACATCGGCGGTGCAAAGGTGCTGGGGCTGGATACCATCTTCTACAATCCCGAACGAATTGCCCACGAAACAGAAGTTACGCTCGAAATTCACTGCCTCAGCGAATTACAGCGGCATTTGTAGCCACATAGAAAGAAATTCTGCCAAGAAAAAGTTGTTTTTTGCAAATATGCAAAAGTAGAAAATTTGCAAATTTTTCGTGTAAATTATTGAAAAATAACTATTTAAACCTAACAGGTCTTGAAGACTTGTTAGGTTTGTGTATAATTTTCTTAGCGGTTCAAGTTGGTTGCAAATTTCATGGAAAGCGGATGGAATTGCCCCCACCTGCTTTTCCGATGTTGAGCAATTAATTAGACGTAAGCCCAATAGCAAGTAACAGGCCTGCAATTTTACCTATCCACGAATAGATAGCATTTTCGGGAGCGTTAGGGTCACTTCCAATTTTGCCGAACAAGGCAAACAATATGCCACCGATAAGAAATTCGCCTGCGAAATAGCCGATGATGACTGCAATGAAGGTTAGCATGTTCTTATTGTAAGTTGGTTTCGTGGTTTAATTGCCTCAATACCTCAAACGTTACCCGATTTTTGAAAAAAATCAGTTGCCATTGCACAGGCGGTAAACAGATTGCCTATTCATACTGCCAAATATTGGCCGGATAAAAAATCTAAATTGGTACTTTTGTCTGCCGAATAAATTACCCATGTGCAACATGATTCGCCGCTGCTTATTGCTCATAATTGTTTGTACCACCGTGATGAGTTGTACGGGTGTGCGCTACTTGCAGGAAGGAGAGCAATTGCTATATACGCAAAGTATCAAGGGCAACCGGCAGGTTGCTACTGATGAACTGGAAGCCTTTTACAGGCAGCGCCCTAATCGCAAATTGTTGCTCTTTGCTTTTTCACCTTATGTTATTGCTTATTATGAAGGCAAAAAACTCTACGAGCGCAAACTGCCTGAAAAGCAAGCGGAGTTGGCAAAACGGGAAAGCTACTACGAGCAACTTTTGCAGGATACGACATTGGATTTCAGGCAAGAGCGGAAAATTTTGGTCAAACGCGATAAGGAATTAGGCAACCTTCGCCGTTGGATAGATGAAGGCAACTGGCTCATGCGCTCTGTTGGCGAGAAGCCCGTCATTTTCGATTCTGTACTGATGTATCACACTGCCCGGCAAATGCAATTAGCTATCCGGCAGCGCGGTTTTTTTGCCGCACAGGTAAAACCGTCATACCACATCAAAAACAGGTTGGCAACCGTTACCTATCAGGTAACGGAGGGAGCCTCGCATACAATTAACCGCATTTTTTACAGCAGCAGCGACTCTGTACTGCTTAAAATTGTTCGTCAGGATACACTCAACAGCCTGCTGCGAAGCAATATGCGCTACGATGAGGGTGTGTTCGCACAGGAACGCGACCGCATTACCCGCCACCTTCGCAACAACGGTTACTATGAGTTTACTCGGGACTTCATTTTTTTTGACGTAGATACAGCAATCGGCAAACCGCGCCGTGCCGATTTGCGCATTACCATCGAGACCATTGATGAAAAAACACCGCATCGGCAGTTTACAATCGGTCAGGTTGAAATCGTTACGGATGTCAATACGGAAAGCGAGCGTCCTGCACGTGATACGCTGAATTACAAAGGCTTGCGCATCGTTTCTTTCAATACAGAGCGTTATTCCCCCAAACTATTAGAAGACCGCATTTGGTTGAAACCTTTTCAGTTGAGCAGTCAGGCCAATGCAGAGGAAACCCAACGGGCATTGGCAGGGCTGGATATGTTCAAGTTTGTCAATATTGTGCAAGACACAAGCGGCGGCATACTGAACCCCCGCATTTTTGTAAGTCCACTGCCTATCAATGAGGTCAGTTTGGAAGGAGGCTTAAACGTGGCACAGGCACTACCCGGCCCGTTTTTCAGTGCTTCGTGGCGCAACCGCAATATTTTCCACGATTGCGAAATCATAGAGTTTAGGGCGCGGGGCTCTTTGGAAGCACAAGGCAGCGCCGCAGAGGTACAAAACACCTATAATTCGCAAGAACTCAGCCTAAATGCAAGTATCAGTTTCCCCAAATTGATTTTTCCTATCAGTTTGGACAAAAAACGCGCTTTGAACATTTTTTCTCCGAAAACAAAGCTGACTACGGGCTATACCTTTATCAGAAGGCCGGAGTATGACCGCCTGAATTTCCAGTCCACCTTTAACTACGAATGGACAAACCTGCACGACAAGCAGTTTACACTAACCCCCTTAGACTTGACTATTGTCAATACACCGCGCTATCAGGACGCTTTCATTGAGTACCTGTTGCAATTGGCAGCCGGGGGCAATACCTTATTGCGCAGTTTCAGCAGGCTTCTTGTGTCAAGTATTTCGGCTAATTTTGTTTATTCCAACACCAAAAGACAGGACGCCGTTTATTTCAGGCTATTTGGAGAGTCAGGAGGAACTACGCTTAACTTATTGAGCGACAAATTTTTACGGAGCAGCAGCACCATTTTCGGGCTGGAATATTTTCGGTTTTTCAAGCTCAATGCCGAAGGCCGTTACTACTTGCCCCTGAGCAAAGAAACTACCCTTACTATGCGCGCCAATCTGGGCATTGCGAACCCTTACGGCAAAACCGAAGATGCACGCAGCACAGTATTGCCCTACGAAAAATACTTTTTCACAGGTGGCAGCAACAGCATACGCGCTTGGCGACCGCGCCGCCTCGGGCCCGGCAGCTATACCCCGCCTTTCAATGAAAATACTGGACTCTTTGACCTCCGTTTTGAACAACCCGGCGAGCTTTTACTGGAAATGAACATGGAACTGCGCACCAAACTGTTCAGCTTTGTCAATGGCGCATTGTTTATTGATGCAGGTAACGTATGGATGCTTACGCCCGACTCGCGCCCTGGTTCCGACTTCAAACTGAACCGATTTGTACAGGAAATAGCCGTTGGAACAGGGGCAGGTTTACGCATGGATTTTTCTATCGTGATTTTGCGTTTTGATATAGGCCTGCGCGTTTGGGACCCTGCCTTCCCGCTGCAACAGCGCTTCGTATTAGGCCGCGAAGCCTTCCGAAACCCTACCTTTAACGTGGGCATTGGCTATCCGTTCTGATGTTTAAGAGAAAATAAAAACTGTACCTGTCGGAGGAGTTCTCCAACAAGCACATGCTAAAAAAATCCGACATAAAATGCCGCAATGACAAGCTGGGCAAGCAGTTTAAAGCGTACTTATGCGATTAAGCCCTTGCAAAAGCTGCGGTAAAAAGTTAAGCTCTCATGTGATTACTGACTCATCATAACAGTTTGGTAATGCCTGGCACCGCCATAGGGGCAGGCAGGGTTTGCCCCCATTGCAAATTGTCGGGTACTAACACTTCTTTTGACGCCCAAGCCTCTTCCCATGTAATGGTTTGGCCGGTGTAATCCGTTCGATGAGTGCCAGCATGGTGCTTTGCATCATCCATTTGCCCCGTCGTTGATGGGTTGCCCTTTGCCAATGGAAGCAAAAAGTTCATTATGCTCGGTTTGGTACATGTCGTTTTTATCGCCGCGATATTCCCAAGGCTACCCTTCATGCAGTGTGATAATGTGTTTGCTTTTCATACAGTCAATCAGTGCATGGCCTTTAGTTCCTGAAACCTCAATCAGATAGCTGTTAGAACATCCCGACTGCTTGCAGCTGTAATGATAACCTTTTACACCGTTTTCGTACTCATATACAATGGCGAAATGGTCAAAAATATTGCCTAATTCTTTGCCTGTATTAACCTGCCGTCCGCCTGTTCCAAATACCCGAACGGGGACGGGGATTTATCGCCCAGCACCCAACTCATCATATCAAGGCTGAGAACGGCCTGTTCGGCAATGGAATCACCCGAAAGCCAAGTGTAATGCGGCCAGTTGCGCAATACAAACTCCGCATCGCTCCACTCGACTCGTTCTTGCAGTCTTTTTGCCATGCCGAGCCTGTATTGTAAGTGTTAAGAATAGAGATTACTTTACCGATTTCGCCATTTACGATTTTTGAGAAAATGGCACGTTTAAGGAAATCGTAGCGCCGGCAAAACCCTGAAACGACTGCCAATCTTTTTCATATGCTTTGCGGGCAGCATCCAATACTCGCTTCAACCCCGACACATCTACCGCCATTCGGTTTTTCAGTGAATATATGTTTGCCTGCCGCCACAGCCTCTTCCATATGCTGCGGGCGAAAAGCAGGCGGAGAGGCTAAAATAACCGCTTCCACGCCTGAATTGAGCAGTTTGCAATAGGCATCCAATCCCACAAAGCGTTGTTTTTTAGGTACTTGTACTTTATCACCGTGCTTAGCAGCAAGATTTTTGTAAGATTCTTCCAAATAGTCTTCAAAAATATCTGCCATAGCTACCAGCACTGTGTTTTTATCCGCTTTGAGGGCTTGGCTTGCAGCGCCGGTTCCGCGTCCGCCACAACTACCAACCCAAGGCGCAGAGTATCGCTGCTGGGGCTAAATCCTTGAACCGTCCAAGGAATAGTCGCCGTACCTACCGTCAGCAGACCTGCGACTTTAAAAAAATCCCTTCTGGATTCATCAAACATTGCATTGTACATCATATTTACCGGATTGATTTTCCGAAATTTAGCAAAACGATGACGAAAGTCATTAAATTGATATAGATTGTATGTTTATCTTTGATTTCACAAACATTCTTCACCGATAGCCATGAATATCCTGCAAACAAATGCCAACGCGTCTGCCACTAATGCCACTCAGGAACGCACGCAAATAATTGTCCCTATTGATTTCTCCGAGAACTCATTGGCCGCATTGGATTATGCCGTAGCCATTGCTGCCAAAGTCAGTGCCGAAATCACCTTGTATCATGGTTTTTATGTAATGACAGAGGTGCAGTTTGCCACCATAGATCCAAGCTATCTGAATATGCAGATAGACAATCAGGAACTTTACTGGAATGAGCGTTTGGAAGGATTAAAAGAAAAAATCAGCGATAAAAAATATGCTGACGGCACGCCTGTTTCGGTAAAAGTATTGGTCAAAATGGGCTTAGTGGCCGATGATGTCGGTGAAATGGTGCGCCGCGGCGAATATCAGTTGGTAGTTATGGGTACGAAAGGTGCGAGCGGTTTAGAGCGAATAGTACTGGGTTCTATTGCCGGAGCAGTAGCCGACCAAGTAACCTGCCCCATTCTAATTGTGCCGCAAAAAGCAGTTTACAATGGCTTGCGCAACATTGTGTATGCTACCGATTTTGACCGCACCGATACCGCAGTGATAAACGGGCTTTTGGAGTTTTGTCAATTGTTTGACAGCAAACTTACCTGCCTGCACATCACTACCGACAGCAGCCGTGCCGAATCGGACAAGTTGCTGTTAGACACTTTGAAAGATACTTATTGGCACATATCGGCAGCCAATATAGGTTTTGTATTGCAAACAGCAGACAGCGCCACCAGCGGTATTCGCCGCTATATCCACGACAATCCGACTGATATGTTGGTACTGCTTAACCAACAGCGCAGTTTTATTGAGCGCATTTTTGACCCAAGTGTCAGCAAGGAGTTTACTTTTACATCCGATATTCCGCTGTTAATTCTAAAAAAATAAGCATAATTTTCTCGTGATTTTGTATATTTGAAACAACAAACTTCACAATACAAAATCATGAAATCAGCAGCTCCTATTTGCCGTAATTGCAAAAGTAGAGGGCAATCATTGTTCAGTTTTTGCCAAATAGCCGAAACTGAACATATTAATTCTACTAAATCGACTCAAACCTTTCGCAAGGGAGAACATATTTTCCTTGAAAACGGCGTGCCGGCCGCGCTTTATTGTATTAATAGCGGTACAGTAAAAATCAGCAAACTAAGTTCCAACGGGAAAGAGCAAATCATGCGCATAGCGCAGGAAGGCCATTTCTTAGGGTATCGTTCGCTGATACTGAAAAGCCGCTATACCTACTCGGCTGTTGCCTTAGAAGAGTGCAGAGTTTGCGTGATTCCCAAAGCAGATTTCTTTGCTTTGCTGCGAAACAATAATGATTTCTATCAGGCACTGATGGAGATGATATGCAGAGAGGCAGATGAAGCAGAAGCCAAGTTGAGTGATTTAGCGCATAAACCTGTACGCAGCCGCATTGCCGAAGCCCTGTTGCTATTAGCCAATTCCTCCACCGATGAGGAACATGCCATCTCTTTAACCAGAGAAGACTTGGCAAGTTTTGTTGGTACAGTAAAAGAAACAGCCATTCGTGTCATTTCAGAACTACGCGATGCTAATATCATCAGCATTGATAAGCGAAAGATTCGCATTCTCAATCCACAAATGCTGATACACATCAGCAACGTGTACGATTAAAGTAAGCAAATTTTTACGTTGGTTTTTTTGAATGCGGATAATGCAGTTTACGTAGATGTATTCGCACTGTATGCCGTAATCATCGCCCATCTGTATTATCTGCCCCAATTCTCACACGCACGAGATAACCTTTTATTATCCAAACTTAACAATGTGCTTACCAGTCGGGCTTGCTGCGGTCGGTGCGGCGGCTTGGTTGTCGTTGCATTTGTTGCAGGTACTGCACCTCATTGTTGCGGATAGCATCCAGTATGGCTTTTGCCTGTTCTTCCGTCATTTTAATCTGTTCTAACTTTTTGCTGCGCAATTTGCTGTTGCTGCTCTTGTCTTCCATTTTTCCTTGCTCAGAGCTTTGCTCATCCTGCTCGCCGCTTTGTGTATCTTCTTTGCTTTGCTGCCCTTTCTGCTGCTGTTGTTGTTTATCGGCATTTTGCTGCTGTTGCTGCTGATTTTTATTTTGTTGCGATTGGTCAGCGTTGTTCTGTTCGCTTTGCCCTTGTTGCTGTTGCTTTTTTATCAGCAAAGCATACACAACCTCATAATTATAGCGTGCAGCCTGATTGCCGGGCGAGGCGCGCAAACTGTTGCGCAGGTATTTAAGCGCATCTTCCAATTGTCCGCTTTGTGCTTTTATGATGGCAGCCTGTTGGTAAGCCACAGTCTGAACGGCCTTATTGCCTGTTTTTGCAGCTTGCTCATACTGCATCAATGCCATAGACATTTCGCCGGCATTGAAATAAGCATGTGCCAGATTCAACAATACGGCAGATTCTTTTACTTGATACTTATCTATCAGTTGCTCATACTTATTAATGGCTACGTTCCAAAATTTATTGCGAAAAGCAGTTTCTGCCTCGCGTTTCAACTGATTGATGGCAGCAATATCGCCTATGTCGGCAAATGCATTTGCCGTTATCAGTAAGAGTACACCCAACAAAAGCTTCCTTATCATATCCATGCGATTAGATAATGCGAATGTACTAAATTTAAGAGAGTAGCTTTGCGCATACGGCAAACATTATGTCGCCACAAACAGATATTGAGGTATGTTAAAAATCGCATGGTCGCCTGTTTATCATCACCCGCTGCCACAGGGACACCGCTTCCCGATGGAGAAATACACACTGTTGCCCGAACAACTCTTATACGAAGGAACTGCCAATCCCGATAATTTTTTTGCTCCATCACCTGCCTGCGAAGCGGATATTTTGGCAAGCCACGATGCAGAATGGTGGCAAAAACTGAAAACGCAGCAACTTTCGGCAAGCGAAGTGCGCCGAACCGGTTTCCCACTATCGGAAAGTTTGGTACAGCGCGAAGTAGTCATTTTGCAGGGAACTATTCAAGCAGCACTTTTTGCCTTGCAATACGGCATTGCCATGAATATTGCCGGGGGAACACACCATGCTTTTACTAATCGCGGCGAAGGTTTTTGCCTGCTCAACGATGTGGCCGTAGGGGCACATTACCTGCTCAGCCGACAGTTGGCAAAGCGTATTCTAATAGTGGATTTGGACGTGCATCAGGGCAATGGCACCGCACAGATTTTTGCAAGCGACGACCGCGTGTTTACTTTCAGTATGCATGGGGAAAGAAATTATCCGCTGAAAAAAGAACAATCCAACCTTGATATTGGTCTGCCCGATGGGACAGACGACAGTTTATATCTGAAAACTTTGTACGACACACTGCCCCGCCTGATAGATAGCGTAGAACCGGACTTCATTTTTTACATTGCCGGCGCAGATATTTTGGCAACCGATAAGTTGGGCAAACTTGCTGTGAGTCGGCAAGGCTGTAAGGAGCGCGACCGATTTGTGCTGCAAACTTGTAAAGACAATCGCATTCCCGTAGCTGTGAGCATGGGGGGCGGCTATTCGCCGCGAATTGCCGACATTATCGAAGCGCACAGCAATACTTACAGGCTGGCACAGGAAATTTTCTTTTAATTAGAAGCGAATACCGATAATAGTAATGTCATCGGTTTGCGTTTCCTTGCCGCGCCACATTTCGTGTGTTTCCAACAAAATACTCTCTTGACGGCAAGTATCGGCGCAGGAAATATCCTTTAGCAACTGACGTAAGAATTTCTTACCGAATTTTACGGGAGGCTGTCCTCCATCGGCATTGCCAAACTGGTCTGTGTAACCATCGGTGCAGAGATACAACATATCACCACGCATACAATGCCATGTGTGATTGTTCACTGTACGAATAGCTTTGGTATTAATAATGCCGCCTACCGAGAACTTATCACCTTTAATTTCATACAATGTATTGTTGCGCAACATGTATGCAGACTGATGTGTGCCGGCAATTATCAATTCCTTAGTGTGCTGATTGTAAACAAAAATAGAAATATCCATCCCATCTTGACGGTTGGAGGAAGGCTCGTTCTGTTTTAGTACCTTGATTACCCCCAAATCCATTTTTTTGATGATTTGGGCAGGATCTAAAAGGCGCTCCATCACAACAATCTGATACAGTAGATTACTGCCAATTACAGACATAAGAGCCCCCGGTACACCATGTCCGGTACAATCAACAACAGCCATGATGGCAATAGGATCACCTTGGTCGTTTATCATTTGGCGAAACCAGTAAAAGTCGCCACTAACAATATCCTTGGGCTTGTATAATATGAACGACTGATTAAAACAGCGCGCAATAGCCTCTTTTTCAGGCAGTAACGCTGCTTGGATGCGCTGCGCGTAGTTGATGCTTGATGTAATGTTCTTATTTTTCAGCTTAATCTCGGCAAGCACCTTTTCTATCTCGCTTTTTTGCTGCGCGATTTTTTCGTTCTGACTTTGTATTTCTTCGGTTTTCTGCTGAATTTCTTCGTACTTGAAAACAAGTTGTGTATTCAGTTCTTTCTGCTCCTTGATTTTTTTGTCCAACTGCTGCGACATGTTGCGGAAACTACGAGCGAGTTCCCCAATTTCATCATGCCGTCTGAACATTCTTCCGTCGGATAGAATTTCATTCCATTCGCCTTCTGCCATTTCTTCGACAGCCTGATTGAGGGAAATTATAGGTTGTGCAAAATATCTTCCCACACTAATAGCAATGATAATACCTATAACGCAAATAATCAATGCAATGCGTGCGTAGCGATCGCCCAAGAATAAAATTGGCTTGAAAATAACCTCCTTAGATGCTTTAGCAATAATAATCCATCCGCTGCCTGCATAGTCCAAATATCCTTTTTGCGTATCTAATACGAAAATTTCTTTCTCCATATTCACAAATCGGTTTTGCCGGCCGAATGTGGGAGATTCAATAATTTTTTTGATGTATTTGATGTCCGGATAGCGTTTGGTAAGAGCTGCAAATTTGTTTTTATTGGAAAATAGGATGTAGCCGTCGTTATCTACCAGTACAATTTCCAGATTATTGCGCAATTCATCTTGCCTGCCCGGCCCGCTGATGATTTCATTGAACAGCTCGTGTAACTTGTCCATAGATACTCGCGCTACGAGCACACCTACGTAATGCCCTTTTTCATCACGAATCTTTTTTGCAAAATGTATGACAGGTATTCGCAATGACTCAGATTTAGAAACATCCATGGCAAACTCTTTGTATTTCAACTCCAGCCAGTATTTAGAGTAGTTGTGCTTCTTACCTATATTCTCTATACGGGTATCAGCTATGTAATTGCGCAGTGTATCAAAATAAGTGAGACTTTGATACAATGGAAAAGCGATAATGAGTTCATTTAAGCGGCGTTGGATGAGTGCCGTGCGCTCCTGTTTTTTGAATGCATTGACAGTAAACGGAGCGATGAAAGCAGGGTCTTTTGCTATTGAGAAGAGATCTTTTATTCTTTCATACAAAAATCTATCAATTCCGGTAATGGTAAGCGCTGTTTCTTTTAGCAACGACTCCTTAATATCTAATTCCGTTTTCTGACGGGCTTCAGTGTAGGCAAAGTAAAAGGCCGGCATACTGCCAAGCAGAACCATTGCCACACAAAGCACCACCATCTTAAACGAAATGCTGCTCATCGGAAATCATAGTAAGAACTGAAACATCGCTATTGGGTAAGGTCTGTAAAGATAGCAGATTTTTACATTAAACCTATTAACTAATTTTAACATGATAAAAGCAAAAATGTTGTAGTTTCACCACTACTAAGTAACGCAAAATAGGTATGACTACTTATTTTTGATTATTTGCAGCGAAGGAAGCATTGTCCGAAGCAGCAGCCACGCGCTAATAAAAATAAATCCTGCACCGCCGAAAATCAGCGCATAGTTACCTGTAGATTCCAGCACGTAGCCTATCAATGAAGAAAACAGCGTGCCACCGATTGCCCCACTCATACCTGCCAGCCCCGACATAGAGGCTACGGCATTTTTGGGATACAAATCGGTAACAATTGTGAAAATATTGGCAGACCAGCCCTGATAAGCAGCGGCAGCCAGCGCAACCAATGCTACTGCTCCGGCAGCGGACGGCATTTGCGCAGCCAGCGCAACGGGCATGGCTAACAATGCGCATACAAGCAATGTATTGCGGCGCGCAAAATTAAGCGAACGCCCCCGCTTCAACCAAAACGACGACAGCCAACCGCCCGATATGCTGCCTGCATCGGCTACCAAAAAAAGCACAATCAGCGGCAAGCTGAGTGCCTGCAATTGCAAACCGTACTGCGCATATAAAAACTTGGGCACCCAAAACAGGAAAAACCACCAAACGGGGTCTGTGATGAAGCGCATCAGACACAGTGCCCACGTCTGACGGAACGCCAGCAACTGCCCCCAACGAACGGGTGAAGCCGCCGCTTGGTTGCCCGATTGGATATAAGCAAGTTCGCCCTGACTTAAAACGGGGTGCAATTCGGGTTTGGTGTACATCCGCCACCAAAAAATCAGCCATATAAAACCCATAGCGCCCGTAATAATAAATGCCCATTGCCAGCCGTATTGTGTGGCAATAAACGGCACCGTCAGCGGCGCAAGGATAGCCCCAATATTTGACCCCGAATTGAAAATGCCTGTTGCCAATGCCCGTTCTTTTTGGGGAAACCACTCGGAAACCGTTTTTAGGCAAGCAGGGAAGTTGGCAGCCTCACCGATGCCCAGTACAAAACGCGCCAAGGCAAAACCCGCCACGCTGCGTGCCAAAGCGTGCCCGATTCCTGCCAAACTCCACACCACAATGGCAACGACAAAACCGATGCGCGTGCCAAATCGGTCTAAAAAGTAGCCCGTAGATGCCATCCCGATTGCATAGGCAATCTGAAACGCCATCACAATGCGGCTGTAATCTATCTCGTTCCAGCCAATTTCGGTTTGCAGCACGGGGGCTAAAATGCCGATAACTTGACGGTCGATGTAGTTAATAGTAGTGGCAAAAAACAACAGTGCCAGAATGCGCCAGCGATAATTCCCGATTTCAGCCATAGAGACGAACTATTTGCATAATTTTGCTGTTACTATAGATACCTGAATGGTTTCACAGCAAAAAATACATCCTGTTTGTATGATAAGCGTTACTGAAAAAGCCAAAAATAAAATAACCGAACTGCGTTCGCAAGAAGGCAAAACCGATAATCATAATATCCGCGTTGCCGTAAAAGGCGGAGGATGCTCAGGGTTGATGTATGACCTTGTATTTGACGATACCACCCGCCCTAACGACCAAATTTTTGAGGATAAAGGCATTAAAATTATGGTAGATAAGAAAAGTCTGCTGTATTTAGCAGGCACTACACTCGATTTTTCCGACGGTTTGAACGGCAAAGGCTTCCAATTTATCAATCCCAATGCTTCGCGCACCTGCGGATGCGGTGAAAGTTTTGCAGTTTAAGCCAAAAAATATGTCAAAATAAAACAGCCGTCTCCTCTCCGGGGCGGCTGTTTTTGTTTACAGTAGTAAAATCTTGATATAAATTTCAGTTGCCTTGCTTACGAGGGCAGGTGTTAATCCCCAAAGGTGCATATAGCGGGCAAAAACTTACTACGCTTGTCAGCACAAATACGCCCGCCACCACAAGCAATACGATGCCTATTGCGCCCGTGATAATTTGCATGTAGTACAACATGCCAACAACGACCGCTATCAACACCCTGATGATACGGTCAATAGTTCCCATATTCTTTTTCATATTTTGGTTTGCATTTGAAACACAAACTACGAAAAAACGGGCAATAGCTGTGTTACTTTGGTTACGCAACAGCTATTTATTTCACAAATACTTTTTTATACAGTTCAATGCTTTCGACAATGATTTGCTCTGCCATTTGGCGATTCAAAAAGTCTTCTACCACTACGGTCTTATTTTCCAACTTTTTGTAATCCTCAAAAAAGTTGCGCATTTCGGAAATGTAGTATTTGGGTAGCGATGTAATATCTTCCACGTGGTTTATGCTTGGGTCGCCCGCCGCTACGGCGATGATTTTATCGTCAGCCTCGCCGTTGTCTAACATGCGCATCACCCCGATGGGCTTTGCTTCCACGATGCACAAGGGAACAATTGCAATTTGTGAAAAAATGAGGATGTCCAATGGGTCTTTGTCGTCGCAATAGGTTTGCGGAATGAAGCCATAGTTGGCAGGATAGTAAACCGACGAATACAACACGCGGTCTAACTTAATCAAGCCGCTTTCTTTGTCCAACTCGTATTTGGCGCGTATTCCTTTGGGAATTTCTATGATGCCGTTCACCAACCGGGGGCTGTTTTCGCCCGGATGAACGTGATGCCAAGGATTGAATGAGTTCATGCTGTATAAAAAAATTTAAAAGAGCGTAAAGTTAGCCTATAACTCCCCGATTCGGCGCGTTTTTTTGCGAAGAAATATCTGATGTTTAGTACTGCCGACAATCTGCGAACCGTAAATGCCCGTATGCCCCGAAAAAAGATAGGCTACCACACAGGCAAGCGCAATGAAAACGCTGCTTTCCGCACCGAACAGTTCAATCCCCATCAGCGTACATGCAATCGGGGTATTGGTTGCCCCTGCAAATACGCCCACAAAGCCCATACCTGCCAGCAAAGCAACGGGCAACGGAATGAGTTCACTAAGTGCATTGCCCAAGGTTGCGCCTACGAAAAACAGTGGTGTTACCTCGCCGCCTTTGAAACCTGCGCCGAGAGTAAAAGTAGTCGCCAGCGTTTTGACAAGAAAATCGTAAAACGGTAAATCTTCGCTGAATGCCGCTACTATGGTAGGCACGCCCAAGCCGATGTATTTAGTCGTTCCTGAAGCCCACACCGAAAGGGCAATCACTGACCCGCCGACAACGGGACGAAGCGGCGCGTAAGAAATGTGATTTTTAAATAAATTTTGCCAAAAATGCGCCATTTTGGAAAACAGCAATGCCGTCAGCCCGAAACAAATACCTGCTGGAATAGTCCACAAAAAGTTTTGCGGATTCATTGGCGGCACAGTTAGGATGACGTAATGCGTATGCGCCACCTGCCATGCATGGCAAGTATGGTCGGCAATGACGGCGGCAAAAAAAGCGGGCAAAATAGCCTCATAGCGCATCCTGCCCAAAATCAGGACTTCCAGCGCAAAAACGGCACCCGCCAGCGGCGTACCGAAAACCGATGCAAAACCCGCACCGATACCCATGACCAAAAACATGCGGCGGTCGCGCGGTTTGAGCCTGAAAAAGTGCGTGAATTGGTCGGCGATGGCAGCACCCATTTGCACCGCCGTTCCTTCGCGCCCTGCAGAGCCGCCGAAAAAGTGCGTAGCAACCGTACCGAACAGCACTAAGGGTGCCATTTTGAAGGGAATCACGCGGCGCGGCTGATGAAACTCGTCAATAATCTGATTGTTGCCGCCTGCTACTTCCTGCCCGTAGTGATGATACAACCAACCAATGACAAACCCGCCAAGCGGCAAAAAGGCAATCACCCACAAATGATTTTCCCGAAAGTGGGTTGCCCAATCCAAGGCAACCAGAAAGAATGCCGAAGCCGACCCCGCCGAAATACCCACTAATAGCGCAAAGAACAGCCATTTGAAAGTGTCCGCCAGCAGGGGGATTTGTTCTATTTTGTTGGTCTTCAGCATGTTATTTTAAAAGATATTGTTTTGTAAGGACAGTACATGTGCTATCCCTGCCGTCCGTGCAAACCCCATCACCGCAACGCCGCAGCCCGTCGCAAGCGGTCGTTGATGGCTCTGCCCAAGCTCTCTTCGGGCAGCAGTTCGGCAAATATAACGTGAATCGGTAAACCGTCTAAATGGCGCAAGGCGGCAAAAAGTCTTTGCGCAGCCTCGGCATAATCACCCGTTGAAGAAAGTACAACCTGATGATTTTCAGGAATTTGTAAAAACTTTTTCTTAAATGACAAAACCCCTGTTGTTTTCGGGTCGGCTTGTGCAACCAGTTCGTCCAAATTGCCCAAAACCAACGGAATGCGCGGCGCATAGTGGCTTTTGAGCATCCCGGGGGCAGCAGGCTGCGAAGAGGAATGTTGCATCAGGCGCACCTTGCCAATAGCCTCCTCGATGGCTTCCACCGAAAGCCCCCCTTTGCGATAAATAACCGCTTCCTCGCCCTCAAACCCCACAATGGTAGATTCCAGCCCTACGCGGCAAGCCCCGCCATCCAAAATGTAAGGAATTTTATCACCCAATTGGTCGGCGACGTGTTGCGCAGTGGTCGGGCTGATGTAGCCGAAGGGATTGGCACTCGGTGCTGCCAGCGGAAAGGATAACTTTTTCAACAATTCCAGCGTGAGCGGATGGTTCGGTACGCGCAGTGCCACACGCGGCAACCCGCTTGTGCAAAGGTCGGGGATGATGTCCCGTTTGGGCAATAGCAGCGTCAGCGGTCCGGGCATAAATTCCGCTGCCAATTGTTGCGCCTTTTCAGGAAAGTCCGTTGCATATCGGCTGATGTGGCTCACCTCGGCAATGTGTACAATGAGCGGGTCAAATTGCGGACGATTTTTTACTTCAAAAATGGTGGCAAGTGCCTTTTCGGAAAGGGCATTGCCCGCCAGCCCGTAAACAGTTTCCGTCGGGATGGCGACCACTTCGCCCGCCTGCAAGTGCGCTGCGGCAGTTTCTATGGAAGTTCCAATCATTCAAACGACGGCTTTCTTTTTTGCATTTGCGCGGTTATGGCTTCCTGTAAATCGGTGGAAAGCAGCATGGCGGCGTTCCATGTGGCGATATAGTTCAGTGCGTCGGCGGTGCTGTGGTCGCGGGTGTAGCGCAGCATTTCCTTCGTGCCGCGGATGCTCAGCGGCGACTTGGCGGCGATTTGGCGGGCAATTTCGCGCACGCCTGCCAGCATTTCCTCTTCCGAAGCAAAACAGCGGTTGGCAAAACCGTTGGCGGCTGCCTCTGCCCCCGACATGTTTCTGCCCGTGTAGGAAAGTTCGGCAACAATGCCCGGCGCAATCAGTTTGGGCATTCGTTGCAGCGTCCCCAAGTCTGCCACCATGCCCATGTCTATTTCGCGGATGCAAAACAGGGTTAAGTCGGTGCAATAGCGCATGTCGGCAGCGCAGGCAATATCCACACCGCCGCCGATGCAACCGCCGTGGATGGCAGCCAACACGGGCTTTTCGCATTGCTCAACGGCATTTACACATGCCTGTAAATCAAGCACTAAGCGGCGCAACTGTTCGCGACGGCGACCTTCGTCGGTGCTTACGCCTTGCATTTGTTGCTGAATGCCGCCCAGCAAGCTGATGTCAATACCCGAACAAAAGTGCTTGCCTTCACCGCGCAGGATAACCGCGCGCACATCGTTCCGCTGAGAAAGTTCGGTAAAAATGGTGCGCATTTCGTCCCAAGCTGCGCGGTCAAGCGCATTGGCTTTGTCGGGGCGATTAATTACCACTTCGGCGATATAATCGGCAATATGTAAATAAAAATGCGTGTACATGGCAGTAAAAATTGCAGACTTAGGATTTTATGATTCCGAAATTGAAATTATTCAATATTTTTCAAATCGGCGATGGTTTGCAGCGGGTCAGGCGAACTGAATACAAAATTACCTGCTACCAGCACATCCGCGCCTGCCGCCACCAACAACGGCGCGTTTTGGCTGTTTACGCCGCCATCTACTTCTATATGCAACTTAGGATTGAGCGCATCTGCCATTTGGCGCAACTGCTGCACCTTGCGGTAGCTGTTTTCAATGAATTTTTGCCCGCCAAAACCCGGATTGACCGACATCAGGCAAACTAAATCAATATCCGCCAAAATATCGCCCAACAAATGAACGGAAGTATGCGGATTGATGGCAACACCTGCTTTGCAACCCAACTCTTTGATTTGCCCGATGGTGCGGTGCAAATGTGTACAGGCTTCGTAATGCACCGTCAGTACGGCAGCACCTGCATCGCAGAAGGCTTCCAAGTAGCGTTCGGGTTGCACAATCATCAGGTGCACATCCATCGGCTTTTCCGCATGGCGTTTAATGGCATGGCAAACAGGCAAACCAAAAGACAAATTTGGCACAAAAATGCCATCCATGATGTCTATATGCAGCCAGTCGGCGCGGCTGGTATTGAGCATTTCCACATCGCGTTGCAAGTTGGCAAAATCGGCAGCAAGTACCGAGGGAGCAATTAAAGGCATATGAGCGATATTTAGCGCAGCAAATATCGGATATTTTGCACCAATTCGGCTACCGAAGGTGCAAGGGCTCTGCCAATGTCGAGCATATAATTGAACAGTCCGTTCAAATAAGAGTAGGTAACGGTGTTATTCATCAATTCGTTGCGGCTGGTAATACCCGCACTTACAATCAATTCCAAACCGATACTGAGACCGAGCGCATATTTAATAATGCCGAAAATCAGACCAACGAAACTATCAAAACCTTCAAAAATTTCAAGATTTATCTTGTCTTTGACTGTTTTGTCAAACCAACTGACCCCAAGCGCAATCAGCACATACAACAAGACAAAAGCAATAAATGCACCAGCCTTAGGCGGGACAAATCCGATGCGGTCTGCACTGAGTTGAAAAGTTGCAGAGATACTCCAAAATACGAGAAACAACAGCAGAATAAATGTAAACAACGACAGCAACTCTATGAAAAAACCTTTCTGAAACCCCTTGTAGCCACCCCAGCCGATAATAAACAATACGATAACATCGAGTAGTGAAAATTTTTCGGCAAGCAGGCTGGCAAGTAATACCATAGTGTGAATTATTTTAACTTTCAGCTAAGCAATTCTCTTACTGTTGTGGCTATGTCTTTACCGTCTGCCCGACCGCTCAGCTCTTTGTTTGCCACGCCCATTACTTTGCCCATATCTTTGGCAGAGGCAGCCCCTACACGCTGAATAATTTCACGTAAACGGTCTTTAAGCTCTTCGAGTGATAATCTTTTCGGTAAATATTCTTCAATAACGGCAAGTTCGCCCAGTTCAACGGCTTGCAAGTCGGCTCTGCCTTGCTGAGCGTAAATTTCAGCCGATTCGCGGCGCTGTTTGGCAGCTTTAACGAGTAGCTTGAGTTCTTCTTCGGCGGTCAGTTCGCCGCTTTTGCCTTCTGCGGTTTCTGCTAATAAAATCAGCGATTTAATAGCACGCAAAGCACGGAGTTTATCCTTGTCTTGCGCCTTCATGGCATTTTTAATGTCTTCTTCTATACGTTTTTTCAGACTCATAACCCAAATAAAAATCAGTCAATACAGTGTAACAAAGTTAGACAGATGCTTTAAAGCGCACAATCATCACTTAAATTTGTGCCATCTGCAACTGTCAAAAATTTGTTTTGGGTAGCTTATGTTCAAGTTTTAATTGAACCTTTCCATTGCAAATGTAACAAAATCAATTAGAAAAGCAATGACACGACTAAGTGTAAATATCAACAAGGTAGCTACTTTGCGCAATGCGCGCGGTGGCAATAACCCCAATGTACTGCAAGTTGCTTTAGATTGCGAACGCTTTGGCGCACAGGGCATTACGGTTCATCCGCGCCCCGACGAGCGCCATATTCGCTACCAAGACGTGTTAGACCTCAAACCTGTGCTGACAACAGAATTTAACATTGAAGGCAATCCGCAAGACCGTTACATGGACTTGGTTTTGCAAGTTAAGCCGCATCAGGCAACCCTTGTACCCGATGCCGAAAACGTGCTTACTTCTAATGCAGGTTGGAATACAGTTGAATATCAGGCATTTTTGACCGATGTTATCAGCGAGTTGAAAAAACACGGCATCCGTACCTCTATTTTTGTTGACCCCGTAGAAGCCATGATTGAGGGAGCGGCCAAAACCGGTACCGACCGCATCGAGCTTTACACGGAGCAGTATGCAAAGCAGTTCTATGGCAATCCTGCGGAAGCTGTTGCACCATATGTACGCTGCGCCCAAATTGCCAAAAAATTAGGTTTAGGAGTAAATGCCGGCCATGACCTTGATTTGCATAACCTTCGCTATTTGCAGCAGCAGATTCCTTTTTTGGATGAAGTTTCCATTGGCCATGCGCTGATTTGTGATGCGCTTTACTACGGTTTGGAAAATACGATACGCCTTTACAGAAGACAATTGGAAAACTAATTTAACATCATTGCTATGCTTATCCGCATTGTACGCATGACTTTTCAACCTGATAAAATAACCGACTTTTTGGCAATTTTTTAAGCCTCTAAACACAAAATCCGCCACTTTGACGGTTGTCGCTATTTGGCACTGCTGCGAGATGCACAAAACCCTGCAATTTACACCACTTACAGCTTTTGGGAAAGCCCTGACCATCTGGAAAAGTACCGACAGTCGGAATTATTCCAAAATACATGGACAGCAACCAAAGCCTTATTCGCAGATAAACCACTGGCATTTAGTCATTTTCAAGTACAGGAAATAGTATAAAACAGGTTAGCAATATTTAGCCGAGAAAAATAAAAATAGCCTGCCATGAAACACAGGCTATTTTTTGGAAACTTTCAGCGAATCTTGTTAGGCCGTTACAATTTTTTCGGATGTTTCGCGCTTAAAGTCTATGGCTACAAACCATGCCGTAACAGCCAGCGAAAGAACAAAATAAGCAACGATGGGGTATTTTCCGAGAGGAAATACATTGCTCATGTTGAACCAGTCGCCCGTAATAAGAATTACCCCCATGCCGTAAGCAACTTTCAGCCCTTCCCAAATAAGCGCATACGGATTTTTATCCATCAATTCTGTATAGGCATAAATGCTTAAAAATACAAAGCCGCCGTAATAGAAAAGCATCGGCATACCAATGGCTGCCAAATTGCCGAACATGTAAAACACCAGAACGGTAACGGCTGTAAATTGTACCCATGCCCATGTTTTTAAAGCTACCGAGCTTTCAGGTTCGTATTTTTGGTAGTGGTAAATGTCTTCAATTTTTTGCACCGGATATTTGGCTGCTACATCAGCCGGCCGCCATCCTGTTGGCATAAACCATATGCGCACTTTATCCCAACAACTTTTGGTGCGCCATGCATCTTTTGCAAGCAACCATAAGTGCTGAAAATTAATTTTAATCGGATTCCATGTAGCAGCAGGGCGCGTAATACCATACACTGCCGGAACATTGGGAAGTTCTTCCTGAAATGTGCCGAATAATTTATCCCAAATGATAAAAATCTGTGAATGATTTTTGTCTATATATTCAGGATTGATAGCATGGTGTACACGGTGGTGCGAAGGGGTTACAATGATATGTTCCAGCCATCCCATTTTGCCGATATGCTGTGTATGATACCAAAACTGAGCAAACAAATGAATAGGGGCTACAATGGAGATTACATTGGCAGGAACTCCCACAATAGCTGCCGGCAATAAAAAGAATGTAAACAAATTGACAAATGAGGAGATGCTTTGGCGCAAAGCACAGGCAAGGTTGAAATCTTCGCTGCTGTGATGAATGGCGTGTTTGTTCCAAAAGAAATTGACCTGATGCGCAATGCGGTGTACCCAGTAGCCGCTGAAATCAAGGGCTACAAATGCTACAACAACTGTTAATACGGTGGATTCAATTTTGAACACGGCCAGATGCTCCACCATCCAACTATACGTGATGATAGAAACGCTCAGGCCAAGCACATCTTTTACTACATTGGTGATACCCGAACTTAAACTGGAAATCATGTCCATGTTGCGATAGGTATCTTTACCTTTGTACCATCCGTACCATTTTTCCAGCAGAACAGCCACCAGAAAAACAGGCATTGCAATCAGTAGAATTTGACCGTACAGTTCCATGATGCGTAAGCAGGTGTTTTATGTGTTTTGTAATGTCCGTAATGATAAGTCTAAAAATAGCGGAAATGCTTCATTACGCCAAATCATATTGCATCATAACCTAAACTGCGCTGAAATTTTTACGCCGAAACGCCTTGTAGCAGGGTCATCTAAGTAGGTAAGGCGGTGAATAAAATCTATCCTGATAAAGCGAAAAATATTTTCAATACCGTAGCCTACCTCCACATAAGGCATCGCACCCATGCCGTTTACATTGGGCAGGGGCATCCCGTTTAGTCGTTGCGAAGGCGTAAGGCGGCGGTTGGTTTCGCTCAGGCTGCCATAAAGCAGGTTGGCGGTTACCAGCGTTCGCCATTTGAGGCGGCGCATTAGTGGAATGCGGTTGAACATCAACCCCTCAAAGCGGTGCGTAAAATTCAATGCAGCGTAACGGTCGCTGACAAATTCAAAAAAACGCATCATATTAAATGCCTGCGCATTGTAAAAAATAGTTTCATTGCCCAAGTGAACGGCCAGCAGCGGGTACGGCACGCGTGAGGGAATATAGCCCAGCGTGGCAGAGTAAGTAGTGTTGCCCAATGCGCCTAACGGAAAACTTTGTGTAATGTTTGCCTGAAATTTCTGATAGCCAAAGTCGCTGCCCATTACATTGTCTAAACCCAGTACATAGCGCAGGGTGATAATCGGTTTGGTTGTAAAGTTGGTAATCAGTCGCCTATTCTCACTCTGTATGTATTGCTCTCCAAATGCAATGCGCGATTCAAAAGCCAGTTCAGAGGTAATAAACTCTCGGCGGCGGATGGCATCGTTTTTCAGGTCAATAAATTCAAAATCAAACAGTGGGTCGGTAAATTGGCGATTGAATAGGATGCGTTGCGTAAATCCACGGGCTATATCGGTTTGGAAATAGGCCTGATTGCTAATTTGAAAGAATGGTCGGCGAGTGCTCAGGCTGCCCCAACGGGTAAAGGCCATAAAAAGAGCGTTGTTTTTATCCAGAAAATTTTCGGAAACAAGCGCCAACTGGTTGTAGTCTTCCATGTGCAAAAAACCGAACTGTGTCCATGGCTTGCGGCTGAGAATGTAGTCAAACCCTGTGCTGAACTTCCAACGTCGGTCAGAAGTGCCGTAGGCCAATGCGCCATGTAAAATAATTTTCCGACTCAACAAATAATTGGTATTCAATTGCAGCCTGATGCGGTGACCTTCCAAATCGTTGAAGGCATAAGTAGCACTGTTGAGCCCTAAATCTATCTTACCTACACGGTGAAAACCATTGATGAGCAGGTCAGCAATTTCTACATAGCTTTTCACCGCCGGCAGATTTTTGATAGTATCAATCATCTGGTAGGTTTGCTTCTCTACAATGCTGAGCGAATCATGGCGGCGTTTGTCCCAATAGCGCGCATCAGGTTGCAGTGCATCTTCTGCCAATGTTACATTGTCTTCATAAAATTTTAGAGGATGCGGAAAATTGACTTTGAAGTTTTTATTGGAAGAATAGGACTTAGCCAACAAACCTGCCCAATCGTCTTTAATATCTCCGATATCTACCAAAATTCTGCTTTTGGCAGGCAACCATACGCCTGTGGCTGAGTCGGCGAGTGCCATTTCCTGCTGAATTTTAATTTTGTCGATAAAATTTAAATTAGCAGTTTTGTTAATGCTGGCATCAATTTGCAACAATGCATAAGGCGAAACAGCATCTAAGGAATCTGCTATCCACATTACCCCGCTGAAAGCCAAATCCTGCGGTCGTTTGGGCTGAAACTCTATGCGGAAACAACGCTTGCCGTTGAATTGGTCGTCCGATTTTTTCAGTTCGTATTCATAAAAACCCTTCCAGCCATCGGCTATGGGCGAAATAAAGTCTTTACCCGCAATACGCAGCCAATTGTGATAAAAATTGTATTGTTGAAACGTGCTACCAATCACTTGCGACACCACGCTGCCATCGGTAACACCAATGCCGCTGACTTGTGTTTTGTGGATAAATTCACGTTTCCGTTCGGGGGATTTGCGGTAGAAGTAGTCAGAAATGGTTTCGGAAAAGAAAACGGGCAAGATAGGTTTGCCGTCATCTCCTTGTGCCGTTTTGGCGCTGTCAATCGCTCTTAATGCTTGTTGAATTACTTTCTTGCGTCGGAAATTATCAGAGATATTGTCCAAAGCAAGCTCAATCTTGGTATAGCTTTCGTACTGGTAGGCGGTAAGGCGGTCGTAGTTGTAACGGTCTTTGTGGGCCATCACCCCCCTTAAAATTTCCCAAGCAGGGTTTTCATAGTCGCCCGGGCGCACAACAACAGCCTGTAAAACGGTTGCAACAGGCCTCAGTTGTAAATTAATTACCTGTGTTTTACCTTGTTGAACAGCCTTCACCAGTACTTGGTAGCCCAAATAAGAGGCTATTAACGAATCTACCGGCGCTTGTGTTTGCAGGCTGAAATTACCCTCAAAATCGGTCGTGGTGCCAATCGTAGTGCCCTTGAAAAAGATATTCACAAATGGTATAGCATCACCGGTTTCCACATCGGTAACTTTCCCCGAAACGCGGGTAAGCGCTTGACCATACAAATGATGCGTGCTCGAAACCAACAAAAAAAGTAGTGCCGTAATAAAAGTCTTCAACGCCATAAAGTACTCTATAGTCTGTTTAAGTTACGAAAAAATAGCTGATTGAGATACTGCTTTTAAGAACAATAATGCAAAACAAATGCTCAAAGTTGCATCGATTTGATAGATAAAATGTCGGCAGAAGACATAAAAAAAGGACAGGCAGCTGAAAACTGCCTGTCTGTGCCCGTGTTCTCGGCAGGACTCGAACCTGCAACCTTCTGATCCGTAGTCAGATGCTCTATCCAATTAAGCTACGAAAACAGCACTTGAGCGTGCAAAGTTACAAAGCACCATTTTATTTCCAAACTTTTGTCCATGTTTTTTTAATTTTGCTTTATCCATGTCTGCTATCTACTTTCATATTCCTTTTTGCAAACAGGCCTGCCACTACTGCAACTTTCATTTTAGCACCTCGTTGCAAGGAATGGCGGCAATGTCGGAAGCGCTGTTGCGCGAAATGGAACTACGCACTGCCGAACACTCAATACCCGCCGCCAGTGTTTATTTTGGCGGAGGCACTCCCTCCCTCCTACCCGCCGGCGACTTGGCGCAATTGTTAGCCAAAACCCGTCAGGTTTTCGGTATCTTGCCCGATGCCGAAATTACGCTGGAAGCCAACCCCGACGACCTTTCACCTGAAAAATTGCGGCAATTGCGGCAGTTAGGTATCAACCGCCTGAGCATTGGTATTCAGAGTTTTCACGAAGCGCACCTCCGCCGGATGAATCGGGCACATAATGCGCAGGAAGCGCTTGCATGCGTTACATGGGCTCAGCAGGCAGGTTTTGACAACATCAGTATCGACCTGATTTATGCACTGCCCGCAGAAAATCATAGCCTCTGGGAACAAGATTTACAGACAGCCATTCACTTGGGTGTTACGCATATTTCAGCCTACTGCCTGACGATTGAAGAAGGAACGGCGTTTGGCAACTGGCTGAAAAAAGGGCGCATACAGTCCGTAGATGATGAATTTGCTGCCCGACAGTTTGAGATAATGACCGAACGACTCACAGCCGCGGGTTTTGAGCACTATGAAATCTCTAATTTTGCCCGCCCGGGATACTATTCGCGCCACAACTCTAACTACTGGAAAAAAGGAACTTACATTGGCATAGGCCCTTCGGCACACAGCTATAACGGCACACAGCGCAGCTACAACGTAGCCAATAATGCAAAATACATCAAAGCCATTCTATCGGGTCAGTTGCCTGCAGAAACAGAAATGCTCACCCGCCGCGACCACATCAACGAATACCTGATGACCTCGCTAAGAACGCAGTGGGGGGCCGATTTGCAGTGGCTTTCAACGGCTTACGGTTACGATTTAATGGCATCGCAAAGCGATTATCTGCTTCGGCTGACGGCATCGGGGCAGGCTTTTATCAAAGATAATCAGCTGATACTGACCAACAAAGGCAGGCTACTTGCCGACAGCATCGCTCTGGAATTATTTCTGCCCGACAATTATGATTTAAGCGAATGAATACGGCGAATCAGTAAGCCTGTTTGCGAACCGCTTACGGGCGGTTTACCTGTGTAAAGCACCTTGACCTCGTGTGCGCTTGGCAAAAGTACGGTTACTAATCGGTATGCACCGGCAAACTCGTTGCTCAATACAGTGCCGCGCATCAGTGCCTCTTTTTCCGGTACTAACTCCAAATCTTCGGGGCGCAGGCAAATTTTAGCTGACGGACGTTCCAAATTAGCCCGCAGCGACAAGGGCATCACCTCAGCGGGTAAAATATTTACTTCGCCGGCAGCCATAGCCACGTATTCGGTATTCGGATAGCGGTAAATTTCCTCCGAAGTGCCTATTTGCAAAATTTTACCGTTGCGCATAACGGCTAATTTATCAGCTACTGCAAGTGCGTGCAACGGCTCGTGTGTAACCATTACAACGGTTGTTTGCTCATGCAAAATGATTCTTTTGAGGTCTTTGCGCAAGCTGTGGCGCATGGGGTAGTCCATCTGGCTGAAAGGCTCGTCCATCAGCAGCAAACGCGGTTTAGCTGCCAACGCACGTGCCACTGCCACTCGCTGCCGTTCACCTCCCGAAAGTTGGGCAGGCAGTTTTTTCTCTATGCCGGGTAGGCGAATCAGTTCTAGCAACTCCTTCACTCGCGCCTGTTGTTTGGCAGCGGGCTGCGATAAAATCGGATAGGAAATATTGTCGGCAATGTTCATTTTATTGAACAAACCAAAGTCTTGCTGAATCAGTGCCACGCGCGGGTCGCCGGGTACTAATTTTTGGGAAGGGTCGGGCACAGGTCGTCCGTCCAGCCATACATGACCGCTGTCTGGCATCTCCAAACCTGCCATAATGCGCAGCAACGTGCTCTTCCCTGCGCCGCTTTCGCCCAGAATAACGATGATTTCACTCTGGTTGGCAGTAAACGATACGCCTGAAAGTGCAGGCTGTGCCTGCCCTGCATATTGTTTATAAAGATGTTCTACTTCTAAAAAACTCAGTAGCATGGGAATTTTTTTAGTTAGTCGTCTGTGGCCGTTACCGGTTCAAATTTGCCTTCGGTGGCTGTAACTACTGCCGCTACAGTAACATCGCCGGTAATATTCACCACAGTACGTATCATATCCAAGATTCTATCCACCGCCACAATCAGCGCAATGCCTGCCGAAGGCACCTGAATAGATTCCAACACAATTACCAGCATTACCATACCTGCACCGGGTACACCCGCCGAGCCAATGGAAGCAAGTGTCGCCGTCAGCAGAATCATTAACTGGTCGGTTATGGTGAGGTCTATGCCCAATGCCTGCGCAATAAACACAGCCGCTACACCCTGATACAAACTTGTACCGTCCATATTGATGGTAGCACCTAATGGCAGAATAAAACTGGTCATCTCTTCGGGAATGCCTAAACTCTCCTGACAACGTTTCATAGTAACGGGCAATGTGGCATTGCTCGAGCTCGTACTGAAACCTACCAACTGTGCGGCGCGAATGGCACGGAAAAATTGCATGTAGCCGATTTTCGCTACGGAGCGGAACAGTAGGGGATAGAACAGGTAGGCATGAATAAAAAGCCCGATGATTACGCAGGCCGTGTACCATGCAAGCCCGCTTAACAAACTGGCTGCCTGTGAAATATCATCGCCGGCAATTTCCACAATCAGTGAGCCGATGAGTGCAAAAACGCCTACGGGAGCAAGCAGCATAATCAAATCCACAATCTGAATGATGGCATCGTTGAGTGCATCAAAAAATGCCACAAGTGTATTGCGCTTCTCCGGCGCTATTTTGATAAGTGCCACCCCCATAATCATGGCAAAAAACACCACTTGCAACATGCGGGTATTATCAGCCGCCGCACTGGTGATGTTGTCGGGGAAAATATCTACCAATGGCTGCAAAATTGGGCGTTCTTTTAATTTGGCAACCGTATTTACACTGTTTGAAGTCTTATCTGTGTAAACGCTCATCAGTTGTTGCCGTGTAGCCTCTGGCAAGCGCTCACCGGGTTTTACAAGGTTGGCAATGGTTAAGCCAATCGTAATGGCAACTATCGTGGTGCCTATGTAAATGGCTATGGTTTTACCGCCAATGCGGGACAGTTTGCGAATGTCGTGCAAACTTGCCACCCCCACAATCAGAGATGCCAATACCAACGGCACGGCAATCATTTTCAATAAAGTTACAAAAATTGTCCCTAATGGTTTGATAAACTCTATGGTCAGAGAAGCGGGAAATTTAAACCAAGCACTCGCCAGCCCCCAAAACAGCCCCAGCACAAGCCCTATGAGAATCTGAACGTACAGCGGTAACTTTTTTGTTTTCATTCGAATACTACACTATGACACAATAACAGCCAAGGGGTAAAACCCTGAAAATGTCCTGCAATTTGGCAGTAAAATTTTGAAATTAGAAACTAAATCACATATTTTGTCATTGCTTATATGTGGTATGCGTATATTCAAAAGTCTTTTATCTGTCTTTGCAATTTTACTGCTGCTTTTCGCATTAAGTTCTTCTAAAGGTACTCCTATTGCAATTGCAGGTACAGCGGAAGAAATAAATGCAAGTACGCATGTTTCCTTTGTACGCTTCGAACAGTGCAACATTATTTCAACGCATCTACAAGAGTATTGCCTGATAGCGTCTGTAGAGGAAGGAGAAGTAGTTAATGAATATCACTTGGGGTTATTTCATGTACAGCTTGTGAGATACCCTTCTTATTCATTACTTTTTTTATCTGGCATTGGTAGCAAAGTAGCTAAACAGGCATGGAATGATGTCAAGCGCTTCTTAATATTCTGCAATTGGAGATTATAAAAGGCAACTGCTGCTTTTTGAAATTAGATAAAGCCAAATTTTTTGTGTCAGTTCCTTTTAATAATTTCCTAATTCCTTTATGAAAAGTCATTATATTCAACCTCCCGCCGATGGTTTAGCAGGAATGTTAAAATATTATAAGACCGATGCAACATCGGGTTTCCTTGTGTTTTTAATTGCATTGCCACTGTGTTTAGGCATTGCTATGGCAAGTGGTTTCCCCCCCTTAGCAGGGGTGCTGACGGCTATTGTGGGCGGTTTACTTGTTGGTTTTTTTTCAGGTTCATACCTCACTATTAAAGGCCCTGCCGCAGGATTAATAGCCATAGCAGCCAGTGCCGTCGATTCCTTAGGCCAAGGTGATATGACGGCAGGCTACAGGCTTACATTGGCCATTGTTGTAGTCGCAGGCATTTTACAGATTATTTTCGGACTACTGCGTGCAGGTTCATTGGGTGAGTTTTTTCCTGCTTCTGTCGTACATGGCATGCTTGCTGCTATCGGCATTATTATTATCAGCAAACAAATACATATAATGCTTGGTGTGAAACCCAACGGTAAAGAACCCCTTGAATTATTGGGCGAAATTCCAGAGAGCATTGCCTCATTAAATCCTAAAATTGCATTTATAGGTATTATTAGTCTGCTTATACTGATTTTAATGCAGCTGATTAAACATCCCCTCATCAAAAAAATACCTGCACCACTTGTTGTTGTTATAATAGCCATTCTTATAGGGCGCTTCTTTGAACTTGACCATGAGCATGATTACATATTCAGCAATCATAGCTATCATGTAGGTACAAATTTCTTAGTTAATTTGCCCGATAATATTTTGAGCGGTATTACCTTCCCCGATTTCTCTAAAATTTTTACTGCCGCATCTGTTCAATACATAATTATTTTTGCACTTGTAGGCAGTTTAGAGTCCTTATTGACAGTAGAAGCAATTGACTATTTAGACCCCTATAAACGCAAATCGAATGCTAATAAAGATTTGCTGGCAGTAGGAGTAGGCAATGTTGTATGTGGCTTAATTGGCGGACTGCCCATGATTGCCGAAGTAGTCCGTAGTTCGGCCAATGTTAGCAACGGAGCTAAAACACGATGGGCAAACTGGTTTCACGGTTTATTTTTACTCCTTTTTGTAGCCTTGCTACCCCAATTGATTCACCAAATACCACTGGCAGCATTGGCAGCTATGTTAGTAGTTACAGGTTATCGCTTAGCAGCACCGAGCCATTTTAAGCATGCATGGAAAATCGGCAAAGAACAACTGCTCATTTTCGTCGTAACCGTTATAGTAACATTAGCTACGGATTTACTCTTAGGTGTAGCAGCAGGCATATTAGTTAAATACCTGACCCTGTGGTTGCGAGGCGCTTCTCTAAAAAATGTATTTCAAGCACATGCTTATATAGATTATAAGTCGGACAATGAAGTAGTTGTTCATGTAGAGGGAGATTCGATGTTCACTAACTATTTATCGTTCAAGAAAAAAATTAAACAAATTCCCGCAAGTAAAAAAATTATCATAGACTTTTCAAAAACCCATATTATAGACCACACTTTCTTTGAGCGGGTACATCATTTACAGCATGAATATGAACGAAACGGCGGCTCAGTACAATTAACCGGCATAGAACATCACCAACCATTTTCAGCACATCCGATGGCAGGACGCAAAAACATCGGTGTTGGAAAGGCATCGCCTTAAAAGAGCAACAGGGCTACCATTTTGCTCTAAGTTTTGCAAGCAATTTTCAATACACCCTCCTCCATATCAACTGATTTGCCCCCAGCCTTTTTGGTGTTTGCGTTGGCGTTGCAGTTGTTGGTAGGCGGGTAAATGCTCAGGGCAGGAAAGCTCGGGGTCTTTTGCAAGCATCTCGGCGGCAGTTTCGCGGGCTGCCTGCAAAATCTTCTGGTCGCGGCTGATGTCAGCCAGTCGGAGGTCTAATACGCCGCTTTGCTGAGTGCCTTCCAAGTCGCCGGGGCCACGCAGCCGCAAATCCACGTCGGCAATTTCAAAGCCGTTGTTGGTACGCACCATTGTTTCTATGCGCAGTTTGGCCTCCTTGCTGAGTTTGAAGCCGGTCATCAGGATACAGTAGGATTGCTCCGCACCACGCCCAACGCGCCCACGCAGTTGGTGGAGTTGTGCCAAGCCGAATTTTTCGGCATTTTCAATCACCATCACGCTGGCATTAGGAACGTTCACGCCTACCTCAATTACGGTAGTAGCCACCATAATTTTGGTTTCGGCACGCACGAAACGCTGCATTTCAAAGTCTTTGTCTTGCGGCTTCATTTTACCGTGTATGATGCTCACGGGCACATCGGGGAAGGCACGGCAGATGCTTTCGTAGCCGTCCATCAGGTTTTTGTAGTCCACTTTTTCCGACTCCTCAATGAGTGGATAGACCACGTATACCTGCCTACCCAGTGCAATTTGCTGCCTTATAAAGGCAAAGACCTTCAAGCGGTGGGCATCGTAATAATGAACGGTCTGAATCGGTTTGCGCCCCGCGGGGAGTTGGTCTATCACTGAAACGTCTAAATCGCCGTAGAGAGTCATTGCTAGCGTGCGAGGAATTGGCGTAGCAGTCATCACCAGCACGTGGGGCAGCACCTGCGGGTTTTTCTCCCAGAGTTTGGCGCGTTGTGCTACGCCAAAGCGGTGTTGCTCGTCAATCACGCAAAGGCCTAGATTATTAAACCGCACTACGTCTTCAATCAGCGCGTGTGTACCGACAACAATGTGCAGGCTGCCGTTTTTCAGGTCTTCCAGCAGGGCACGGCGGTCGGCGGTTTTGGTAGAGCCCGTCAGTTTGGCAATGCGAACGCCGATTTTGTCGGCAAAGACTTTCAGACCGTTGTAGTGCTGTTCGGCAAGGATTTCCGTAGGAGCCATCAGGCAGGCTTGTGCGCCGTTGTCTATCGCAATGAGCATACAAATGAAGGCAACAATGGTTTTACCGCTGCCTACGTCGCCTTGCAGCAGGCGGTTCATCTGCCTGCCGGACTTCATATCGCCAAAAATTTCTTTGATGACGCGCTTTTGTGCATCGGTCAGGTCAAAGGGCAGGTGTTTGTTGTAAAATTCGGTTAGCAGCGCCACATTGCGAAATACCTGCCCTGCGTTTTGCCGCTTGCGCGCGCCCATTTGCATTAGTAACCGCAATTGGATGAAGAAAAATTCTTCAAACTTCATCCGCACCAAAGCCTTGCGCAGCAGTTCGGGCGTTTTCGGAAAGTGCACATTGAGCAATGCCTGACGGCGCGGCATAAGTTTGTATTTCTCCATCACCGACGGCGGCAGATTTTCCTCAATTTGGTTGTAAACGGCTTCCAGCAGGTTTTTTTGCAGCAAAGCAATGCCTTTGCTGTCCAAAAAGCGCTTTTTGAGTTTTTCCGTGGTAGGGTAAACGGGAGTGAGCGCTGTGGCTTCGCTTTGCCCCGCAATGTACGGCTCTATTTCGGGGTGGGCAATATTGAACCTTCTGCCAAACAGATTGGGCTTGCCGAAAACTACGTATTCAACGCCGCGTTTGAGTTTGGGCATCACCCATTGGATGCCCTGAAACCAGACAAGTTCTACCATGCCCGTAGCATCGGAAAGTTGCGCGGTTAGGCGTTTTTTGTTGCCTGCGCCGTGCAATTGCACATTGTCAATTACGCCGCGCAGTTGCACATAGGGGTAGTCTTCCGTGATTTCGGCAATGTCGTAAAACTTCGTGCGGTCTTCGTGCCGAAGCGGATAGTGCTCCAACAAATCCCGATAGGTGAAAATCCCCAACTCTGTATTCAGCAGGGCTGCTTTTTGGGGGCCTGTGCCTTTGAGATATTCTATTTTGGTGTCTAAGATGTCAGACAAGGCGGCAGAAGTTATACGTTTTGTACCATTATGTGATAATCCGGCACACAAAAATACAAAATAACGGTGTTACGGGCTAAGGGACGTTACTTAGTCAGCCACTGAACGGCCTTGTTTGTGTTGTCGAAGTATTTGACTGTAAATTTACCCCTATCGGTTACCCCTATTTCGTCGGTTGTTTGTTCTATCGATAGGCTTACAATCAATTCTTTGGGGGTAATTAATGCCACTTTTTGCAGGTTGGTAGATGTCAGGCGCGTATTGAATTCAATTGCCGTCCATTCCTGTAAATCAGGCATAATGACATAAGCAAAATTGAGCGTATCGTCCAGACAGTATTTTACCTGATGTCTATTGACAAATTCAACCAGTGTTATCAGAATCTTCTTGTATTCATCTTCGGACATATCGGCAGTTTGTGGCATCCATTCTACCCACAAAAGGTGCTGCGCTTCGTCCAATTCAACTTTTACAAACCGATTATTGAGTAAAGTAGTCATATTATAATGTGTTGGTAAAAGACGAAAATAATCTACTGTTAAAATATACAAAATAATAAATTAACATGCAAAGATGCCTGCTTATCTATTCAAGTTGTTGCCGGTAGTGGGTGGGTACGTAAAAGCGGTATCTATCAGTCTCCGAGGGAATGGTTTTCATGGTATGGCAAAAAACAGCATCGGGAGTTGTTATGTTGCAACAAAATAAGGTTGTAGCACGGTTACCAAAATTTACCATCATCTCGTCTGCTTCTATTACGACAGTATCGCAGCGGTCGCCGTCTTTTTTAATGACCGTCAGTTTCTGACGCTCTCTTTTGGTGGTATCTTTGGGTTGCAGATATTGCAAAAAATCGGTCGGTGAAATTGAAATATCCATAAATTTGGGCATGGATAAGAAAGTCATTCTCATCATTTTGGACGGTTGGGGAATTGCCGTCGATAAAGCTGTTTCGGCAATTGATGCAGCGCAAACACCTTTCATAGACCGCCTTTTGGGGTGCTATCCGCACAGCAAGTTAGAAGCATCAGGCCTTGCCGTGGGGCTGCCCGAAGGGCAGATGGGCAACTCCGAAGTCGGCCACATGAATCTCGGCGCGGGACGCGTGGTCAATCAAACACTGGTGAAACTCAACAAGGCCGTTGCCAACGGCTCAATCCAGGAAAATGCCGTTCTGTTGCAGGCTTTCCAATATGCTCAATCCAATCATAAAAAAGTACACTTCATCGGGTTGGTATCCGACGGGGGCATCCACTCGCACATCAACCACCTCAAAGCACTGACCGTAGCGGCACACAAATACGGCCTTTCGGAAGTGTACATCCACGCTTTCACCGACGGACGCGATACCGACCCACAGTCGGGTTTAGGCTTCATAGAAGAATTGGAGGCACATTTGAAAACCACCACAGGTGTAATTGCCTCCATTACAGGGCGTTATTATGCCATGGATAGGGATAAACGCTGGGAGCGCGTCAAACTGGCCTACGATGCCATGGTGCACGGCACGGGCGAAAAGTTTGCCTCGGCAGCTGAAGGTATCCGCGCTTCCTATGCTGCGGGCGTTACCGATGAGTTTATCAAACCGATTATCTGCACCGATACCAACGGTCAGCCAAGGGCTACCATTGCCGAGGGCGATGTAGTGCTGTGCTTCAACTTCCGCACCGACCGCGGGCGCGAAATCACCATGGCACTAACCCAGCAGGCATTTCCCGAACAAGGGATGCAGCCCTTGCCCCTGCACTACCTGACCATGACGCGCTACGACGATACTTTCAAAGGCGTACACATCATGTACGAAGACGACAACATGCAAAACACGCTCGGCGAAGTGCTGGCAGCGGCAGGCAAAACCCAAATCCGCATTGCTGAAACCGAAAAATATCCGCACGTTACCTTCTTTTTCTCGGGGGGCAGAGAAGAACCTTTTGCGGGTGAAAAACGCATCCTTTGCCCTTCGCCCAAAGTAGCTACCTACGATTTGAAACCTGAAATGAGCGCCGCCGACATCCGCGATGCCATCCTCCCCGAACTGCAAGCCCGCAGCGCCGACTTCATTTGCCTTAACTTTGCCAACCCCGATATGGTAGGGCATACGGGTGTGTTTGAAGCGGCAGTGAAAGCCTGTGAAACAGTGGATAGTTGCACGCAGAAGGTGGTAGAAACTGCTCTTGCCAACGGTTATACTGCCATCATTATTGCCGACCACGGCAATGCTGACATCATGATTAACCCCGACGGCACGCCCAACACGGCACATACAACTAACCTTGTACCCTGTATTTTGGCAGATGATGAACTTGCCGGGAAAATCAGTTTGCAAAATGGCAAATTAGCCGATATTGCCCCTACGATTCTGAAACTGATGGGCATTGCGCAGCCTGCCGAAATGGACGGCGTACCGTTGTTTTAAGCATCGGAAACTTTGATAAAAAACAGCCCTGAAAACGACCGACGCTTTCAGGGCTGTTATGTTTATTCCCACTCAATGGTTGCAGGCGGTTTACTGCTGATATCGTACACCACGCGATTAACGCCTTTTACGCGGTTGATGATTTGATTGGATATTTCTGCCAAAAACTCATATGGTAAATGACTCCAATCGGCCGTCATGCCATCTACACTGGTTACGGCGCGAAGAGCTACCACATTCTCGTAAGTGCGTTCATCGCCCATTACACCGACGCTTTGCACGGGCAGTAATACAGCACCCGCTTGCCATACTTGGTCGTAGAGTTCGTGCTCGCGCAGTCCGTTGATGAAAATATGGTCTACCTCTTGTAAAACAGCTACTTTTTCGGCTGTAACCTCCCCTAGAATGCGAATTGCCAATCCGGGACCGGGAAAAGGATGTCTGCTCAACAGATTATCGGGCATACCTAGCGTACGGCCCACGGCACGCACCTCATCTTTGAAAAGCAGCCGCAGCGGTTCTACCACTTTCAACTTCATAGTTTCGGGCAGGCCGCCCACATTATGGTGGCTTTTGATGGTAACAGAAGGACCTTTTACCGATACCGACTCTATCACATCGGGGTAAATAGTTCCCTGCCCCAGCCATTTCACATTGCTGATGGCATGTGCTTCGTGGTCGAAAACTTCTATAAAAACCCTGCCAATAGCCTTGCGTTTTTGTTCGGGGTCGGTCAAACCTTTCAGGGCATCATAGAAGCGTGCTTTGGCATCTACGCCGCGCACATTCAGCCCCATATCCTGATACGAATGTAATACCTGCTCAAATTCTCCTTTGCGCAGCAACCCATTGTCCACAAAAATACAGTGCAGATTGGTACCAATGGCACGATGAAGCAATTGTGCAGCAACAGAAGAATCCACACCGCCTGAAAGACCAAGCACTACCTTATCGTTGCCCAGTTTTTCGCGCAGTTCTGCAACGGTTGTCTCAATAAATGCTGCCGAAGTCCAGTCTTGCAAACAGCCGCAAATGTCTACTACAAAATTGCGCAGCAACTGCCGCCCCTCGAGCGAGTGTGTTACTTCGGGGTGAAATTGAATGCCGTAAACGGGAGCAGTCTTGTGCCTGTAAGCAGCCACTTTTATGGTAGCAGTGCCGGCAGTAATTTCAAAATCGTCAGAGATGGCAGAGATGGTATCCCCGTGCGACATCCACACCTGCGACTGCGGCGACAAATAGCGAAACAGCGGGTCGTGCTCATGGATAAAGCTCAAATTGGCTCTGCCATATTCGCGGATGGTAGAAGCTAATACATTGCCCCCTGTTTTTTGCGCTATCAGTTGCGCACCGTAGCAAATCCCTAACACGGGCAGGTTGCCAAAATCAGCCAAATTGACATCCGGCGCACCCTCGTCGCGAACCGAGCAGGGGCTTCCCGATAGGATAATTCCTTTAACCGCTGTATCGATGGCAGGGTAGTGATTGTACGGATGGATTTCGCAATAAACGTTCAGTTCGCGCACCCGACGTGCAATCAACTGGGTATATTGCGAGCCAAAATCGAGGATAAGAATCTTTGCTGTCATGCCCCAAAGGTACTATTTTTAGGTTAGGTATATTTATTGCTACTGCTACAACCGGGAGATATTTCTATCTATGAGAAGACACATATCATTCGCCTGTATTTCACTGCTGTTTGCCTGTGCGGGAGTAGCACAGATGCCTTCAAAAATTAACGACAAAGGACTACTTACAAGTGCATCATATAAACAAGACAACAGCAAAAGCGCATTGCTTACCAATCCTCCCGAAATGGTGTTTATAGAAGGCGGCAATTTTTTAATGGGCAGCGAAGATGGAGAACCCGAAGAACAACCTATCCACAAAGTAACCGTAAGCAGTTTCTACATAGCCAAATATGAGGTTACGGTTGCTCAATACCGCGAATTTTGCAAAGAAACAGGACGTGCCATGCCGGAAACACCCAAATGGGGCTGGCAGGACACCGCACCGATTGTCAATGTAAGTTGGAACGATGCACAAGCCTATTGCAAGTGGCTTGCGCAAAAAACAGGGCAACCCTTCCGACTGCCTACGGAGGCAGAGTGGGAATTTGCTGCACGCGGCGGAATAAAGACCAAAAAGTTCCGATTTGCAGGCTCCAATAAATTGGAAGAAGTTGGTTGGTTTGACAAAAATGCTGGCAAAAGAGCTCAACCCGTAGGCAAAAAAGCACCGAATGAGTTAGGACTCTACGACATGAGCGGCAATACCTGGGAATGGGTCAATGATTGGTTTGACAGCGATTATTACGCCAAAAGCCCCGAGAAAGACCCGCAAGGGCCTCCCAGAGGTTCTATGCGTGTAATGCGCAGCGGCTCATGGATTAACTACGAGGAGGACAACCGCATAGCTATCCGAATCAGCAACATGCCTAACGATACAGGGCCTTTTTTTGGATTCCGCGTGGCAATGAGCGCCAAAAAGTAACACAACCGCAGATTACAAGCCGATTGCCGGCAATCGAGCAACTTCAACCGACAAAGGTTTAAAACATACTCAGTTGCCTATAAACACTATTCAAGTGTTCGTGATTGAGCAGCCACTCTTTGCGCCACAAACCGCCTGCATATCCCGTCAAGTTACCGTCTGCACCAATGACGCGGTGGCAGGGAACAATTACCCACACGGGGTTGCGCCCGTTTGCAGCAGCTACTGCTCGCACAGCATCGGGTTGCCGAATGCGCCGTGCCAAATCGGCATAGCTGATGGTTTGGCCAAAAGGGATGCGACACAGTTCTTCCCATACGCGCTGCTGAAAAGGTGTCCCTTGCAAATCGAGCGGCAAATCAAACTGTTTGCGGGTGCTTTCAAAATATTCTGTCAATTGCTTCACCGCTTCGTGCAACAGGTGGTGGGCAATAGGCGGCCGGCAGTAAGCAAGATGTTCGTGGCTGTTGAGCGGCGCTATGCTCAGTTCACAAATACCTGTATCGGTGGCACCGATGAGCATATCACCGATGGGGGAATGATAGCAGGCGGTTATTTTTTCCATCGTACTATTGGCCATACAATTCCAGATAGTGCTGCATTTCAGCGGCTATTTCTTTTGCTTTCTTGCCGGCTTCTTTGTCAAAATTGCTGCCGTCGGAGGCATAAATAATGGCGCGGGAAGAATTGACAAGCAAGCCGCCGTCTTTTGTCAGCCCTGCACGGGAGACCGCCTGCAAATCTCCTCCCTGCGCACCGTAGCCGGGCACAAGCAGAAAATGGTCGGGTGCAAAACTGCGTATTTCTGCCAGATGTTCGGCCTGCGTTGCGCCCACAACAAACATCAGTTGCTCGGGAGTAGCCCACCGCATGGCGCGCTCCATCACCACGCGATACAGCGGATGCCCCTCGGGTGAAACGCTGAGTTGCTGAAAGTCGCGGCTGCCGTCGTTGGAAGTCAGCACCAGCAAAATCACCCATTTGCCTGCATAGCCCAAAAACGGCTGCACCGAGTCGCTACCCATGTAAGGGGTTACCGTTACCGAATCAAATGCGTATTGTTCAAAAAAAGTGCGGGCATACATGGCTGATGTATTGCCAATATCGCCGCGTTTGGCATCGGCAATAGTAAAAATATTTTTCGGTATATACTCCACCGTGCGGGCAAGACTCTCCCACCCTGACGCACCAAGGCTCTCATAAAATGCCAAATTGGGCTTATAAGCCACGCAATAGTCGGCCGTAGCATCAATAATACGTCGGTTAAAGGCAAATACAGGGTCTTTTTCACCTCGCACCGATGCAGGCAGTTTTCCGATGTCTGTATCAAGCCCTACACACAGGTAGCTGCCTTTACTGAAAATCTGTTCTTTGAGCTCTTGGCGATTCACTTTCTTTCTTTCTTTGGTAACGTTTGTTTTTACAGAAGCGAACAATTGAACAATTTAGCGCAAATGCAGCGCACAGGTATAATAAAAAGCGATTTTTTTTAACTAATGCCAATTCTAATTACACACAAAAGCGCAAAAATTTTTAATTTTTATGTAATTTGTTGAAAAAAAGCATTTAAACCTGACAAGCTCTGAATCCCGTTAGGTTTGTGTGTAAATGATGTTACTGTTGTGCAGCGGCTGCTTCGTAATCTTCGTTGTACAGCACCTGCAAAATTGTTTTCCCGACGGCATACAGCGTTTCTTTACTGATGATATCCATATTGTCATTGTGTGTATGCCAGAAACTGCCAAATGCACCGTTTTCATATTGAATGATATCAATCATCGGAATACCTGCCAACTGATTGACATACAGGTGGTCATCAATCAGCGAAGCAGTAGATTCATAAACAAAGTACTTTCCGAAACCAAGTTTTTGGGCCGTGTCCCATACTTTTTTCACTACCGTAGGCGCGTATTCCATCGAGTGGCCTTCCAGCAGAAAACGGGCGTTGGCAGCACCCACCATATCTAACAAAATGCCGTAGTAGGCCGAATAGCCTTCTTTATGCTTATTTTTTGCCCAATACTGTGAGCCAAGGCACCAACTGTCTTTTTTGAAAGCAACTTGCTGCTCATCCTCGGGCTGTCCGTAATCCTCGCTGTCAAACAGGATGATATCAATGCCTATATTTTTGATTTTCAAGCTATCCTGAGCTATTACGCGGGCAACTTCCAACAGCACGCCTGTGCCGCTTCCGCCGTCATTGGCTCCGTTGATGGGTTCACGGCGGCGGCTTTTGTCCTCATCCATGTCTGCATAAGGGCGCGTGTCCCAATGCGCACCCAGCAGGATTCTGCGCTTTGCTTCGGGGTTATAAGAGGCAATGATATTACGCGATTTGAGAATAGTTCCGTTGTAGGCAATTGCCTCAAAGTCTTGCGATTGCACCTCCCAGCCATAACGTCGGAATGTGGCCAAAAACATCTCTGCAGCTTTTCTGTGCGGCTCGGTATTCGGAACGCGGGGGCCAAGCGCTACCTGTTGTTCTATGAAGCGATAGGCTGTATCGGGATTAAATTCAGGGATGGGCTGTAAAGTAATACGCGGCTCTTCGGCCGTATTGCTTTCTGTCGGTGTTTCTTTACAGGCAAAGACTATAAAAAGCAAGATGCTGCTAATGAGCAAGTTGCGTAAGCGAATACCTTTAACAAGCGGGATAAAATTCATATGTCAGGACTTTCAGCATGACAAGTCGCCCATCCAACAGCTATCTGAAAATAAAGGTTTTATGCGGCGAATTGAATAGATTTCCATGCAAATTTAGCACACTTTGTATGAATAAAGAAAACCGCCGCCGCTTTCTGTTTCGTTTATCTGCTATTATCAGTGCTAAGATGCTACTGAGCAGTGCCCGACGCAAACCTGCATTGCGCTATGATGTGCTCGTTATTGGTGCAGGTTCGGCAGGTATGCCTTGTGCCATTGGAGCGGCTGAACGCGGGCTAAGGGTATTGGTGGTGGAAAAGGACAGTAAAATCGGCGGAACACTCAACATCACTGCCGGACAAATGAGTGCCGCTGGAACACGCCTCCAACGTAGTAAAGGCATTACAGACAGCCCCGAGGAGCATTTTAAGGAAGTCATGCGATTGAGCAACGGCACAGCCGACCCCGCAATCGTGAAGCTGGCTGTTACAGAAGCCCCGCGCCTGATAGACTGGCTGGAAAGCGTCGGCTACCCGATGGCCGATGAAGCACCGGCAGTAGTTTATAACCATCCTGCTTACAGCCGAGCCCGCACCTATTGGGGCAAAACCGATTACAACCCCGCCAAACCCGGTGAAGATGCAGGCAAGTCGCTGTTAAAAACGCTGCTGCCGCTCTGGGAAAAACACCTGCAAAGCGGGCATATCGTACTATTAACAGAAACTACCTTGAGCCGTCTGATAGTTCAAGCCAGCAAAGTGAGCGGCGCAGTCGTGCAGCATAAAAACGGTCGCACGGAAAAGGTATTTGCCCGCAATACCGTATTAGCTACCGGTGGCTATGCTGCCAACCCCACTTTTTTCCGACAGGTAACGCCAAATGTGAAGCGGCTCATCAGCAGTGCGCGTATCAGTTCGCAGGGCGAAGGTATTCAGGCGGCAATGGAAATAGGGGCGGCTTTCCGCAATGCAGAAAAACACGGCTTTACCATTGGCGGGATAGAACTGCAACCGCAGTCGGGGCGTGCCGATTTTTGGACGGCATGGGCAAGAATTTCCAGCCCCGCAACAAGACCCCCCCGCGAGGTATATGTTAATGCTAACGGGCAGCGCTTTATGGCCGAAGATGAACCTGAGGTGGACAGGCGCGAAAAAGCCATCGCCGCACAACCCGACCAAAAATGCTGGCTAATTTTTGACGAAACAGCACTCACGGCAGGAGCATCCCTCGTTCTGCCATGGTCTGTCGAAAAAATCCGTGAGGAGGCCGAAAAAGGGCAGTGCCTTTGGAAAGCCGATACTATCAGCGAACTGGCACATAAAACAGGACTGCCCGAAAATGCTTTGCTGAACAGCATTGCACAATACAATGAGGCAGTGCAAAAAGGAAATGATGAACTGTTTGGCAGGAAAAATCTACAATTACCCGTGCAACAAGCACCCTTTTACGCACTGCTGACTTACGGTTTCTGCCTTGTCTCGTTTGGAGGATTACATACGAACGGAGTATTACAAGTATTAAACAAAGCAGGCAAACCCATTGAAGGCCTATATGCCGTTGGCGAAATACTGGGTGCAGGCGCAACAACAGGCAACGTATTTTGCGGCGGCATGTTGCTTACACCGGCCGTAGCTTTGGGACGCTGGCTGGGAGAAAAATTGACTTAACAGACCATGCCGCAAGCCCTTACAAAAAACCCCGACGGGACATTAAGTCCTGTCGGGGTTAGTTTTACTCAAAACTCAGTTTATTGCTTCTTATTGCTTCACTAATTTCTCCGTCCAAACTTTACCATCTGCCTGACGGATTTGCAGCAGATATACCCCGCTCACCATATGGCTCAGGTCAATGGTTAGGTTCATATGGCAACCGCTGATGCTCCGGCGGCTGATAATGCG